>CAJTWU010000054.1 GCA_910579975.1 uncultured Vampirovibrio sp. | reverse complement strand
GGTAAAACCCACTCTACAACTGAATTTGAGGAGGTTTTATGTTTAGCATAAATACAAACCTCCAAAGTTTAGTTGCGCAAAATTCACTTAAGACATCTACTCTTAAGCTTAATACTTCTATCGAAAGATTGACTACAGGATATAAAATTAACCATACAAAAGATAATGCTGCAAATTTTTCTATTACTAATAATATGTCTACAAAAATTGGAGCTTATCAAATCGCCGAAGACAACTGTGTTATGGGATTAGACTTGATTAATACAGCTAATGAGTCTCTTGACTTAATAAGTAATAATCTGATAAGATTACGAGCACTTGTCGAACAAGCTGCTAATGGTACCTATGGAAAACAATCTATTAAAGCTATGAATGCCGAAGCTGAGGCTTTGATTAACGAAATATACAGAACTAAAAATAGTGCCGTCTCTAATGGAGAAAAAGTTTTTGGAACATCTCCTATTGATGAAAGCACTTATGGCGCTTCCAGATTAGTTATTAACGAGCAAGGATTTTTACAAGATATTAATATTAGAGACACAAGCTCAATGACTAGTTTAGCAAATGTTGATGAAAATCAAACACTTGCTGTGGGTACATATTCTATTTCTTCAGCTGAAGAACTTGCCAAACTTTCTAGAATGCAAAACGCAGGAAAGATTACAGCAAGAAGTGAATTTGTACTCGGAGCTGATATCGACTTATCTGCTTATTCATCTGGAAAAGGATGGACCCCAATTGGAAATTCTGTTCACTTTACCGGCACATTTGATGGAAATGGGCACAAAATAACAAATTTATATATTAATACTTTGAATGGATACCAAGGATTATTTTCTTATACAGAAAATGCTACAATAAAAAACCTTGGAATTGAAGGCGGAGAAATTCTTTGTGGAGATATTAACAGCGGTAGTTTAATAGGAGCCGCCAAGAATTCAACAGTTATTAATTGTTATACAAAAATTGATATTATTAATGAAGGAGTATCTGATAAAGAATGGCTGGGTACTAATGCCGGACTTATTGGAAGAACATTTGCTTCTGGAACCATTGATTACTGTTATACAACTGGTAATGTCATCAGTACAGGAAAACAATGCGGTGGATTAGTAGGACTTAGTGAGAATACTAATATTTCAAATAGTTTTTCAACAGGTGATATTAAAACAGATTTAGGTATAACCGGAGGACTAATAGGACAGATTACAAATGGAGAAATTGTTAACTGTTTTGCAACCGGTAATATTTACTGTTCAAAAAATATAATCGGCGGTTTAATCGGTTCTGTTAATGGCGGTAATATTATAAATTGTCACTCTATTGGCAATGTTACATCCCAAGGAAACTCCACAGCACAAACAACCGGAGGCATGATAGGAGCCTTAAACGGCAGCGCCTCCAACTGTTACACTACTGGAAATGTATATAGTGACGGAAGCTTTGTTGGAGGTTTTGTTGGTATCCCAGTCGGTTCTTCTGCTATAATAAGCAATTGCGCTGCAAGTGGTAATGTAG
>CAJTWU010000053.1 GCA_910579975.1 uncultured Vampirovibrio sp. | reverse complement strand
AAACAAAGTTTTCATTTTTGCAGCTAACTGAATGGTATCGTCAAATGCTTCGATAGCGCTTTTGTGGTCAATTCCAAATACTTTTACGACAGCTGATGAATATTCGCCTCCCAAGGCTTTGGCTGCATCACAGTATTTGATTGCTTTTTCTTTAGCTTTTTCCAAATCTGAACTATTGCGTTCAAAATCTTTTTGGATACTATCTAAGGCGCCGGTACCACCAGCTGCACCATTTACTAAAGATGTAATCTCTTCTACAACAGCTAATTGAACTTTTGACCAGTCAACAGAACCGTTTGACATTAAACTTTCATCACCGGAATTAATTCTTTCAATAATTCCTTGGAGAACATATTCATAATCTTTAGATGTTTTACAGTTATTTAAGAATATATCCGCATTATCTCCAAGAGCTGTTTTTACAGCACTCTTGAATTCATCTGATAGATTATCGCGGTAATTTTTATAAACATTTACTGTAGTTTCAAGATTTTTATATTCTTTAGAATTTGTAAATGCATTTTTAATATCATCAAGCTTACCAACTAAAGTATCAAATAATGACTTACCGGCTTCTGCTGTAATATTAGATGTTTGAAGGTAACTACCAACAAAGTTATTCAATACCTCATTAAATTCTTTTTCATATCCTGTAAATTTTGACTTTTCTCCTGATAATTTGTCTGATATCTTTTTAAGAACAACAGCATTTTGAACCTCATTTAATTGGCTTGCATCATATCCATAACTACTTACATTAATATTGCCGCCATCACCTAATCCGGCTGTTTTCAAATAGCTGTTAATCAAGTTTTTGATTTTTGTTTCTATATCTGCTGGACCAAGTTGAGTAATTTGATCATTGCCACCAACTTTTAACAATTCTGATTGAATGTAATTATTCACAATTGTAGATAAAGTCTTATCATTTGCAATATCATATTCAATACCGGCTGCATTGATTAAACTTTTTACAGCTGCTGATGATGAATATTGATTAGCAAGTACTTCTGCGGTTGCTTTATTGTACGCAGCTGGGAATGCTTCGTTTAATAATTCTTCTAATGACTTACCGCATGACTCATTGTAATTCTCAACAATACCAATCAAAGCAGAAGCCATTTTGCCATTCCAAGAACCAATATATTCATTCTTAACAATTCCATTTGGAGTGTTAGCTGTAATTAGCTCTTCAAGCTTCTCATAGTTGCTAATAGTTGCTTCTACTTTATCCAACTCTGTGCCATCAAGTTTATTATTACTCACATTTGAGTCAATACTTGCCCAAAATTTATTAAATACATCAGCAGACATGTCTTTAACGCTTACACCAGTCCAGTTTTCAAAATCGGAACTGCTAAGGTATTCTCTCATTTCACCCTTAGTAATTTCATTGTTCTTATTAACATCAGCTTTTTCTTTCCAATCATCTTGTTTTGCTAGAAATAAATAAATCTGTGATGATGTAATTTTCTCTGACATAGCTTAACTCCTAAATTTCAAGTTCCCTTTTTTCTCTTTTTACAACTCAATACATATTGTGTTGTATTTTTCAACAAAGAACAGAGGATATTTCTTAATACTACTGGGTTTTAGTTTACCTACAAATCCGACTTTTGAACGGATTACAAATCGGTTGGAATAGAGTAAATGTGTCTTTTGTAAATAAATGTAACAATTTTTGTTTTAACCCTAAAGTTTTGCTCAATTCTAACCGTATACAATAATAAGCAACACAATATGTATTGAGTTGTATTTTTAGAAAAAGGGACACACAAAAATCAGGAGTTAAGCTATGTCAGAGAAAATTACATCATCACAGATTTATT
>CAJTWU010000052.1 GCA_910579975.1 uncultured Vampirovibrio sp. | reverse complement strand
TAGTTAACGGCGTTTTTCAGATAAACTTTAGGGTTTGTTAAGTTTTTGTTACAAAATAAAAGGCTGGTAAACCAGCCTTAAAATTAATTAGTGTAGAAGTTTTAATGAACGTTGGAAATCTTATCTTACATCTCGGATTAAGCAACCATTCCCATTAGAGAATCCATTACAAAATCCATAACCATTGGCGCATTCTCTTCGCCGAATTCTTCTTGAACAATTCCATAAATCATTTCAAATTGTTCCATATATCCTGCAACTCTATCTTGAGTTTCAGGGTCAACACCTGTTGGAGTAACTCCCTGTGACTGAGGTGCAACAAAAATATTATTTGATTCTAAAAATGCCATAACTTTTGATGGATCTACTTGTGTTTCTTCATAATTAACTACAGGTGCTTGAGCAGCAGCATTCTGTGGTGCTTCTTCACCTTTTCTTTGAGGTACATATCCGCCTACGCCATAACTGTTACCGCCAAATATTCTTCCAATACCGTCTGTCATGTCCATTACTCCTTATTTCTTTTTTCCTTTGTATTATGTATTACGGCATATTTTTTGAAAACTTTAGGATTTTAGAACAAACATTTACAATTTGTTACAATTGCTATTGAAAATATATTTTCAGCAAACTATTATATATATAGGTCGAAGTATTAAATATTCAAGTTTGGAATCTTGAAAGAAAGAAGGTCAAAATGAAAAAAGAAATTCATCCTGATTATAAGAAAACCGTTATCAAATGCGTATGTGGTAACGAAATCGAAACAGGTTCTGTAGTAGAGAATATAACAGTTGAAATTTGTTCAAACTGTCACCCATTCTACACAGGACAACAAAAAATCCTTGACTCTGAAGGTAGAGTTGAAAGATTTAAAAAGCGTTATGGAACAAAATAAAAAAAAGAAGGTTTGGTTTTCCAAACCTTCTTTTTTTATAAAAACATGATATAATAATTAAGTAAACTTACCCTAGATTAATAAAGGAGAGCTAGTATGAAACAAAGAGCTTATACTCTTGCTGAAGTACTCATTGCAGTAGGAATTATTGGAGTACTTGCAGCTGTTATGTTACCTATGGTGAATAAATATAAACCGGACACAACAAAAATCTTGTATCTGAACACATACGATGCATTAGCTGAGTCTATTTCTTCTGCAGCTAACAATGATGCATATTATGTAAAAGACAATGAAATATTTTCTTTTGAAAGATATCCGTTTGCAAATTTAGATAATTATATTAATAGCACTAATGCAAATTATAACATTCGCGGCGGTACAAATAAATTGTGTCGTGTTTTAGCTGACAACTTTGATATTATTGAAAATACTTTTCTTATTAGACAAAACTCGCCTATGAATGGTCGTAGAGTTTGTGATGATACATACCATCCATATAATATACCAAATGACTTTCTACCTTCATTTACTTCTAAAAATGGAATTGAATTCATGATAACTACAAGAGCAAACCCTCCTCAAAATAATAATAACAATTACCAAACTGATATTATTATAGATATCAACGGTTCTGCTAATGGTAATAATTGTACTTATGATATAGACGATTGCAAAAAGCCTGATAGATTTACATTTCGTGTAACAGCTGATGCCTCTCTTTTACCTACTGATGAAATGGGCATAAGATATCTGGAAACAAGAACGAACTTAAAATACAAAAATGTTGATGATTATAGTAATAATTCTCAACTTGCCGATGACATAAGAGAGGTATTAAACAATAATACAAAGCCTTTGGAAAGTTTTGATTTACCTCCTTCTCCCTCTTTAAACAACTAATAAAATATAAACATAAAAAAGAGTTTCTTATTGAGAAACTCTTTTTTATTGACAAAAAATGTTTTCTCACGATAAAATCAAGATATGGCAATAGTTTATTTATCATTAGGTTCAAATATTGGAGACAGAGTTGGATTTATTCAGCAAGCAACAAGCTTGTTAAGTTCTAATGAAAATATTAATATTGTATCCACTTCATCGTTCTACGAATCAGAACCATGGCAAATGAATTCAGATATTTGGTTTGTTAACGCTGTTATCCAAATATCAACCACACTCATGCCCGAAACTCTTCTTGCAGAATGTCAAAAAATAGAAACTTTTTTAGGCAGAAAACACCAAGACAACAATTCAGGTTATAAAGATAGAACGATTGATATTGATATAATTTGCTATGATAATCAAATAATCAATACACCAAATTTAACTATCCCGCATAAACATTTTCACAAACGTGCATTTGTATTAGTACCAATGCTTGAAATAGCAGAAGATTTTGTCCATCCTGTTTTTGGAAAAACAGTAGAAGAACTGTTCGAAGATATTGAAAACCCTGAAATGGTCTGCCTATATGGAACAAGAATTTAGAAAAATCGCCATTATAGGAGCTGGTGCTTCAGGATGTA
>CAJTWU010000051.1 GCA_910579975.1 uncultured Vampirovibrio sp. | reverse complement strand
ATAAATCTGCCGAGGTCGGGGTCATAGTAACGGCTTTGAAGATAGTAGTAACCTGTTTCGTTATCGTAGTAGTAACCACGGTAGCGAGCAGCAAAACAAAGATTATTCTTTGTTTTACTGCAAGATATCATTTTTTGTCGAAAGGCTTAAAATTTCTTTTAAAAAATTCTAATTTTTACTTTCAATTAATTGACTAAGATTTTCGCAAAATTCTTCCTGGTCTTCTATACTGAAATAATACTTCTTCCCGTTTTTCAGTGTAAGCTCAACATTATAGGCTCTGTCACCGCCTAATATCAGCATACGGAAATGATAATCAATATAGCTTAAGTCAAAATAATTAATATTTACTTTTTCAATATCACTGTAATCAATCTTAATCCACCATTTCCAGTTGAAAGGTGTAATCGTATATCGGGCAATAATTAAATGATTCTCATTAAGAAAAACACCTTTTCTAAAGAAACAGAAAACGATAACAGAAGATATTGAAATTATCAATACTATTCTTTGAAGACTGTATAATACTATATCATCACTTAAATAATTATCTAAGCCAATCAAAATTGAAACTTTACCAATCAAAACATAAAGAATATAAAAAATTAACCATGGTAGCCAAAAATTTTGTAGAATACCGGCAATCATACTACCTGTTTTGAACATACCAAAAAACCTAAATTTATATCTCATAAATTTACCCCCAAAGTCTTCCTGAATCAAGATTCAAAAAAACTTTTTTTATCAAATCATCTGTCATATCTAACGGAATAGCTAAACCCGGAGAAGAAATTGTTATATAAAATAATCCAATGTCTAAAAATGTTAATATAAAAGAATACTCTATTAAATGATAATCTTCAAAGTTTTCATCTATAGATTTAAACACATTGAATACATCAAATAGTGAACTTGCATATTTACTTGGAATTTTTTCTATTAATTTTCCTATACTGAAATTAACAGTAGTCATCGTAAGATCTTGCGCAAATTGATCAAAGAAATACAAAAAAATTGTATTCATTGCTGACACACCATCAATTATTAAATCACTAAATAAATCTTGAAAAAAAACAGATAAACTTTCATACCAAGTATTAAAATCAAATAAAGGATTAAACGCTTGCATAAATGCTTCAAAAAGTCGTGATAAATAATCAGCTTCTATTCCAAAGGTAAGTACTTTTACAACAACCTCAAACCAATTATTTGTTTTCTCATCAGAATTGATATAACCATATGGTGCAATACCGTTTTCTTCATTATCAGAATCATTGGTATGATAACCATCTCCTGCACCACCGACAAGCTCACCTGTTCGTATGTCAAAGGTGCCGAAGTATGCTCTGATTGCATTGATTAAAGGAAATTTAATTGAAACCTCTCTGCCAAGTATTTTAGACAAGCCGTTATTTATAACGACATCGGGATGATTGATGTTAAACTCCAGCTTATCAAGAAAGTCGTTATATCTGCTTATCAGCTTTTTGATGTTTTCGGCAAACTTGTTTAGTCCTGCTTTTATGACAGTGGTTGCATCTTCAACAAGCGGCTGCAAGGCTGATAAGTCAATGGATATCTGCGGTGTTGTTCCCTCGGCATCCTCCAATGCTATCGGACTGTTCCAGCAATAGCTGTATGCATTCACATTCAGCTTGTGTGATGTGTCAACATAGCTGAAATCATCAGCAGAAATAAATCTGCCGAGAGTTGGGTCATAGTAACGACTTTGGAGATAGTAGTACCCTGTTTCGTTATCGTAGTAGTAACCTCGGTAGCGAAGCGGGTTTGTTTCTGCTATTTTGAGCTGGTCTGCATTGTTTTCCTCTGCTGTTTCTATTGACAGAAGTTTGCCCCATTCATCATAGGTGTAGTTTTCATCACCTATGATATTTCCGTCATCATTGTAGGTGTTTAAATTGAACTCGTAATCTATTTTTTATCAAATTCATCCCATATTGAACCAAACTCAGTATTGTTAAAAACTTTAAAAGATTTATTATTTATAAGAAGCTCCATATTTGAACAACTAACTATAAAATGTTCAAGAGATAAATTATTTGATTTGTTCATGCAATTCTCAATTATTAAATGCAATTCACAGCTATTTTCAAATAAATACAACTCATTACTGATACACCAACCACCTATTAAATTACAATTTTCAATTATATTTGGTGAATAAAATCTTAAGTAAAATTCAATATCATTCTCATCATTAAAAGAAATTTCAAGCTCAATATAGTCATCTGTAGTATACAAATTTAAAATAAGACAATCGTGAAAAGAAAACTGATTATACCATTCTGGCAAATTATTTTTTGCATAGTTCAAATTTATATGTTTTTCTTCATTTAACCGATATTGTCCATTATGCAAATTTTTTTTTATATTTTTCATAATAATTACTCCTTTTATTTACCATAAATAAAATACATGTGCTCCATTTTTTGGATTCGTATGATAATGAAAATAATAACCTACACACCCGCTACCATGTTTATCATGAGGGGTAGGAATATTACCGCCACTAGCTGCACGTGCTAACCAATATGCAAACAAGCTATCATATGCGAAAACATCTAGTC
>CAJTWU010000050.1 GCA_910579975.1 uncultured Vampirovibrio sp. | reverse complement strand
TTGATAAATTCAACAGTTTAGGTATTAATGCCTCTTTCTCTGATGGAAAAATGGTGCTTCAAAGCGGGTTTGATACCCTTGATATTAAAGTTAAAGATTCTGCTGGAAATGCATTAAATTATTTGACTTACAGCAATGATTTGGGTGGGTATTCTGCTACTGATCCTAACACACCGATTACTACTACTGATGTCATTGTTGAAGAAAAACACAATTCTGTGGCTAATTATGCTGATTACAATACAAAATTAAGTTTACTCAATATTTCAAGTGGTACACTTAACATTTATCGTAATGGTGAAAAAGCTGAAATTAATATTGATGCGGAACAGACTTTTAACGATTTAAGAAGCAAAATTGCTGCTAAATTCTCTGATGTTTACTTAAGATTTGACAATGGAGAACTCGTAATCGGTTCAAACAATGCAGACGTCATTGTTGGTACGACCACAGACTCAAGCAACTTTGCGGCTATTACCGGTATGCATAGTGATGAAAACAAAAATAGCAGAAGTTCAAGAGCCTTATATTGCGTGAATAATGACTCTAAAGTTATGACTTCAGGCCTTTTTGTTCGCGGTAATGTTTCAGCAGGTACTTTTAAAGTTGGTAATGCTACTATTACTATTGATAATAATACTACTTTAGATGATATTATTTCACAGATTAATTACAATGATGATAGCAATGCTACAGCTTTCTGGGATAGTATTGATGGTAAATTTGTCATTAAATCAAAAGCTACCGGTGCCTCTATGATTAATATTGAAGCAGGAACAAGTAATTTTACAGACATTATGGGAATGACTTTTGTTGAAGACGGAACAAAAAGAATGAATATTAGTGCTCAAACTCTTGGACAAAATGCAAGATTTTCTATCAACGGTACTAATTTTACTTCTGTTTCAAACACGGTTACAAGTGATATCTCAAGAATTGAAGGTGTTACTATTAATCTTAAAGATATTTCAAAAGACGAAACTGTTACTTTGACTATTGAAAAAGACAAAGAAACAGTTGCAACAGCTATATCAGATATAGTAGATGCTTATAATGAACTTATTGAAAATATAGACAAAGAAGTTTCTCGTGGTGGTAATTTAAGCGGAGAGTCTACATTAAAACTTATACGTAATCAAATTAGAAGTCTTATGACCGGCTCACTCTCAAATACAGGAACTTATAAAAACCTTTCTTCTATAGGAATAGGATTAAGCGCTGCTAGCTCAGGCAATATTAGAACTGATAACATTCATCAATTAATTTTTGATAAAGATAAATTTGTAAACGCATTTAGTGATGATTTAACCTCAGTAAAAAAACTTCTTGTTGGAACAGAAGACTCAAAAGGTATTTTAACGCAAGTTGAAGATGTTTTAGAACAGGCTTTGGGCGGAGTTTCAGGATACTTTGCAAGTGCTGAAAAATCTTATGCTAAAAAGATTTCCAAACTTGATGATAAAATTGATAGAGCCAATAAAGCAGTTGATAGATATAAGGCTAGACTTGAAGCCAAATTCAAATCTATGGATATGATTATATCAAAATTCCAGAACCAATATAGTTCATTCTTGGGATAAACCATACAAAAGTTATAGAAAGTTTTCAAAATATATCCTCTATTCTAATGATTTAATATTTATTCATTATGTTATTCTGGTATGTGTAAAGAAGTCAATTAGATTAGAAAGGAATAGTATGGCGAAAATTATCAAAATAGGTTCCATGAACACTACACTTACCTCAAAAACTGCTAATCTTGCAAAAACTTCCCGCCAAGGGAATATCACAAATCCATTCAAATTTTCAAATTTTGAAGGAAATACTTTGCAATTTGCAGATGTTTTTGAAGGTTTCGAACCTAAAAAACAAAACAAATTAAAAATGATTGCATCTTCTGTAACAGGAAGTATGAACAAAATGAAATCCAGCATTACAGAACCTATTATGAACTTCGTTAACAGAGTTCGCGGTGGTATTTCTAACGCTTGGGATTATGCTAAAAACACAAATATTTCTGATCTTCCTGGCGTAAAAAAAGTTAATGATATTTTGAACACACCAATTAATATTAATATTGATGGATTAAAAGGCATTAGCAAAAATATCTCTTCTGGTTTGAACACTGATATCAAAGATATTGGCAAAGGAATTTCTTCAAAAATGGAATTCTTAAATAGTGATGTTACTGAGCTTTGGTCCGGACTAATTTCTAAAATGCATAGCCATAAATACAGCTCTGAAATGTCTGTTTCAGACTTAGAAAGTGCATGGAGAAATGAAATCGCTAATATGGAGGTGGCTGCATAATGAATAAGAATGTAATGGAAATTATTGATGCATTAACAGCACACGCAGACAACGATTCAATCAGAGTTTTAGAAGAATTAGGAACAAATTCTCCGGACAACGAAGTTAGAGAATATACTTCTCGTGCTCTTGTTAGAAAAAACATTCACGATTCATTAAAAGTTGTTATAATCAACCAGGGAAAAGGTATCAATGACCTTTCTCCGGCAGTTGCTATGAGTACAATTAATGAAATTCTTGCACTTAAAGATAAATCTGAAATCATCAAAATTTTAGATGATACAATTAATATGCACTCCGACGAAGCTGTAAAAGAAAATGCTCGTTCAGTTAAATCTTTACTAGCTTTAAGCTAATTAAATATATAATTTTTCATATATAAAGAACCTCTTTTAAGAGGTTCTTTTTGTTTATAAAGTTTTGTATCCATCTCATAATAAAAAGTCTCCAACGCCCAACGCCCAACGC
>CAJTWU010000049.1 GCA_910579975.1 uncultured Vampirovibrio sp. | reverse complement strand
TTTACATCAAGAGGGTTCTTTTTTCTATTGTCCATTTTTTACGGACTTGTTCATTATTGCTACGAGGTTTGTTTTTATTACTGCACTTGAAACAGTGCATTATTCGGATTCATAATTTCATTATTGCTCCTCGCAAATTCCATTGCAGTAAAGCAATTCTTTTCCTGCAGTTCAAAATAGGTATTCTCCATTTTATATGCAGGCTCAGGTATTTCAGGCTCAATTTCAATATTTTCATAGGTATAAATATATCCATAAAAACGCTGACCGTAATGGCTTGTCATATCACTGAAGGTTTTAACATCAAAATAAGTTCCGCCCCAATGTGACTCTGACACTGTTACTGCACCATCATCGGAAATTTCCTCAACTACCGCAACGTGGTTAGACCAACAAGCAACCGCACCAAGCTTTGGTTCATTGCCGTAATCATAATAATCGTTATACCGGTTTATAAACCACCATTCGCCTGCATTGCCGCGGCTGATTTTCGGTGCCTCACCGTTTAATTCGTAAACTCTGCCATAAGCATATGCTACACAGTTCGGCATACCATATCCTGTTTTTGAATAAGCGTTAAGCTCTCTCGTATAGTACGGCTCGCCGTTAGGAGCTGTTAATCTTGGCTCATACGCTTTAGCAAATACTGTTGTCGGGAAAACGGTTAATACTACAAATGTAAGTATAAGTGATATTATACCTACCTTGATTGTTCTTTTCATAGTTAACTTTACTCCTTTGTAACATCGCATAGAATTGTAACATATTACACAATTTGTAATCTACGGCAATAATAACCAAGGTTTTTGTAACTTTTTTGTAACAATTGTAACTTTTAGACAAAAATCAGCCTTTTCATTATGAACAGCATTAATATTATAATATGTTTCCATATTAATTAGGAAATATTCAGGAATACTAATACCGAGGTGATAATATGAACAAAACAGATTTACCAATCGGCTTCGGTATAGCACTTGCACAAAATGAAACCGCAATGAAACAATTTGAATCATTGAGCAGTACCCAAAGAGAAGCAGTCATAAATAAAACCCGCAAAATAAACTCAAAAAACGAAATGCAACTCTTTGTCAATTACCTTTCAGAAGGCTTGCTGAACATTTAACTTCTAATATAAATAAACGAATGGTTTGCACAGCTGTCGCGATATCTTTCCTATATCCACTTTAATTTCTCCGTATATTGCCATCTTCCGTATTTCGGTGCAAACACCACATGGTATTGACATCTCCACCTTGTATGGTCTAAACTATTTATGTCTTTCTCTTTCACGATTAAGACCTCCTTGATATTTTAGTTTTGGTCGGCAAACCCTTCTCTAATATATCAAGGTGTTTTCTTTTTGTCACTTCTTTCCTTGCTTAAGTTTTTTCTTTCCCACCTGCATAGCAGGTGTTTGCCTTTGTTGCTGATAATACATAAAAAATCCCTTATTGTAAACGTAAACTACCATAAGGGATTTTTTGCTTATTATTTATTATTCAACTGATGAAATTGAATAATCATTTTTGTAACCAATTCCATTTGTTCTTCTGTTAAATCATACTTTTTGATTTCTTTTTCATCTGAAAGTCCCAAGAGATAATCTGATGATACATTGAAATAATTACACAGTTTAATAAGGACTTCAACAGACGGATATTTTAAGCTCTTTTCATAAGCTGAAATAGAGCCTTTCACAAGGTCTACCTTATCAGCAAGCTCCTGCTGTGTTAACTTCTTTTCTTTTCGTAATTCTTTAAGCCGTGTTCCAAAATATATCATAACAATCTCTCCTGTGTTCAGTATACTCTTACTGTGTTTATTTTAGATTGACAAGTATACTTTTAGTTGACTTTTGCTTTGCTACTGTTATAATATAAGAGAGCTTATTATTTTATAATAGCAAAAGATTTTAAGGAGAGAGAATATGGAAAAGAAAATTATTATCGGAATAGCTTTTGCAGTTATAGCTATCATTATCAGAATAACAATGAACTCTACTACGGACCATCTATGTAACAAAAGCAAAAATCCCGGTGATTACTCACCGGGCAAGAAAGGATAAATATGATAATTAAAAATACAAATACAGAAAACAAATTACGATAGGAGTGATATAGAAAAACTATAAAAGAACGGTTGCCTTATGGCAGCAAACAAAAATAAAATTTATGAAGAATTAAATCTATCAAAAGAAAATTTACAATCATTAGTAAGATGCTTTCTCCCCGATATCCAAGCCTACTTCAAATCTGAAGAAGGTAGAAAGGCTTATGAAGATTGGGAGAAAGAACAGCCATAAACAAAAATTCAGCGAGGACTTAATTGTCCTCGCTATTACTAATTACTGCATTAGTAAGTTTATCAACAGTTTCTCTGCTTTTTTCCTCTGAATTTGATTGAATTTCTGATATTATTTCATCTCTGTCTAGTCTTAATTTATCCAAACAAAAACTATGACTGATCTCAAAGCTTTTAAATATATCATCCCAAGTAAGAGCATAAATCTCATAATTCTCGGTAATATTGACTAATCCGAGTTTGCCTCTGTCTTTGAATGTGTCATATTTTGCTTTGACATCATCATCAACTTCCTTACATACAGCAATAAACTTCCATCTTCTGTGTAAGCCATTGAATGGAGAATTACGGCGTATATAATCCATATAATCCTCAATCTGTCTCAATACAGTTTTGGTCAATGGGACTTTAGGCGCTTTTAATTCAACAACAATATTCTCTTCAATTGCAGTTTCATATGAATTTTCTGTTTTACGAGAACCACATAAGAATATATCCATTCTTCTGTTTATTTCTTGTTCTGGTTCTAATGGAGTTTCTGGTTTATTTGATCCATATAGTATATTTGTGTAACCTTCAAGAGCTCGTGTCATTGTTTTATCTGCACTCGCAAGATTATATTTTTCTCCAAATAACCAATAATTCTGCTCAACAATTTTTTGGATATGATTGCGTTCGTTTGTAAATTTATCTAAATCATATATTAATGTTTTTAATGTTTCAATTGTCCTATATCTATTTTCAATAAAACTAATTGTCTCAATAATGTTTTCCAATTGTGTTTTATTAAGTATATCTGCAAATTGTTTACGCTGTTCTGTTGATAAGTTAACAATTTGCGTTATTATATCAAGAACATTTTCCCTTTCTTCAGAAGATAATAGCAAATTCAAAAATGCCAATAATGATTTTTCCTGAACATCCTTGAGTTTATAAAAAATTCTTGGTTCAGCACAGTATAATGCTTTTGTTACAGTTTTCAAATCATTTTTTCGATATTGACCATAAAAATCACTTGAAAACACTGGAAATGTTTTTCTTTCATCAATCATTTTTTCAATTTCAGTATCTGCTTTTTCTGACATATAGGTATCAATTGTTTTTGAAATTAAATTCAAAACAATTTTATTAAGTTCTTTTATTATTCTTTGTCCATCATCTGGTCCATCAAAGGTCATTTGAGGAGAATCAATTTTTTCAATGTTTAATTTATTAAAGAAATTAGATTTAATAAATACACTATGATTAAAATCTATTGTATTTCTGTTAAAGGTTGTTGTATCTTTGCCTTTAATTGAATTTTTATCATCTAAATAATAACAACAAAATTTTTCATTGATTTTAGCATTCCAAACAATCAGATTTATTTTAAAATCATGTCCAAGGATATTTACATTAATTTCTTCGCTTAGATTTGTATTAATATGAGATGAATAATCTAATATTTGACCATTTACATATAAACTCATATTTTTATTTAAGTAAAGATACCAAGCAAATTCAATCAATAAATATTTTTTAAAATCTTTCGATTGTAGATCACTCAAATTAAAGCCAAATACATTCAATAATGTAGTAATGGTACCTGTATTTTTTCTAGTAGGTTGTGGATCATTACAATCTATAAACTCTTTGCTTGAATCAGATAAACTTAACTCATATTCAAAATTGGTTTGAGTTTCGGTATCAGAATAAACAGTTTTCCAAAGAACATCAGAAGCACAACACATAAAAGAAAAACGTCCTTTTCCTTTGTTTGCTTTAGATTTTGCTTTAAGTGATAAGGAATTTTTCTGTGAAGCTAAAAAAGTCCCAAATGTATTATCAAGATTATTAAAATTAATTCCATCACCATTATCTGTAATAGATATAATATCACCACCATCTAACTGGTTGTGTTTCCATTCCAATTCAATAATCTCAGCATTTGCTTCAAAACCATTCCAAATGTATTCACAAATTGCCTCTCTATAATCTTTAGTTATGCCAGAGGTCTCAATACTTTGGTTTTTTACACTCAATGGAATTCTTCTCATTTTTCATTCTCCTTATAGGTCATAACTTAATTATAGATTACATTATTATATGTGTCAAACAAAAAGTTAATGTGCATCAAAATAAGACGATTTATAAACAAAAAATCCGAACACACCATCTTTGATGATGAAGTTCGGATTTTTCTTGTTTGGTCGGAGTGACAAGACTTGAACTTGCGGCCCCTAGACCCCCAGTCTAGTGCGCTACCACCTGCGCTACACCCCGAAATATTGAATTGAAAAATTCACAATTTTTAATTAAAAAAATTGGTCGAGGTGACAGGACTTGAACCTGCGGCAT
>CAJTWU010000048.1 GCA_910579975.1 uncultured Vampirovibrio sp. | reverse complement strand
GAGCAATACTAGCTATTGTTACACCCAATTGTGCGGCTGCTAGCATTTTATTAGTATCATTGACAAGTTTTAATGCTTTTTTAGCATTTGAATTACCTTCATTGGAAAGCTGTTCAAGTCTTGTTTTTCTTACTTTAACCAGCGCAAATTCTGCTGCTACAAAAAATCCGTTAACAAATAGTAAAAATACTATTACAAAAATATTAATTAATATATCCGTCAGGTTCATATACTCTCATACACCTATAAAAATTACATTTGTAATTCTACAATACATATAAACATTTTGCAATCATGAGCTTATTATAATATAATTTACTTATGAAAATTGGAGCATTTATAGTCCCAACTGGAGTCGGCGCTTCTATTGGAGGCTTTGCCGGAGATGCCAGTAAATGGGCAAGAAAATTATCAAAGCATTGCAAACTTATAGTAAACCCAAATGTTGTTAATGCAGCATGTTTTTCAGGTATCACTGAAAACATGCTTTATGTAGAGGGTTATACTTTAGATGAATTTTTTAAAGGTAACTGTTGTCTTAAAGAATCAATAAATAATAATATCGGGATAGTTTTTGATAAATCAATTTCCCAAGAAGTATTAAATATTCATATAAATACTATAAATGCTGTTAAAACTATTTATGATATTAATATTTGCGATATTGCAATAACGGATCAAGAAGTTGGAGTTGAATTTTTTATTGATAAATCAGGTATATCAACCGGAAATGTAAAAAATCTTGATACTCTTAAGCAAGCTGCGCAGAAACTTATAAATAAAGGTTGCAATGCCATAGCAATTGTTTGCCATTTCCCGGATGAACAAGGAGATGACTACACAAAAGGAATTGGTGTTGACCCTGTTGGCGGTATTGAAGCCATAATCTCACACTATATTTCTAAAGAACTTAGAGTTCCATGTGCACATGCTCCGGCTTTCAGTGATTTTACAATATCATCAGATATAGTCGATCCACGCTGTTCTGCAGAATATATTACCCCGACATTCTTGCCTTGTATTCTTTTAGGATTAAATCAGGCTCCACTTATTGAACAAAAAGGCCTGAATATACATAATACAGATTTTCTAGTTGTTCCATATAATTCAATAGGAAGCATACCTGTTCTGGAAATGTCAAAACTTAATAAAAAAATCTATGCCATAAAAGAAAATAAAACAGTATTAAATGTAACACCCGAGAATTTTCAAATTACATGTGATATAATAAAAACATATGAAGAATTACTGGAGCTATTAAAATGAAAAATAAAAAAGGATTTTCTCTTGCAGAAGTTTTAATTGCTGTTACTATTGCAGCTATTATTGCAACAATGGGATTTACTATAGCTAAAAAAGGTATTGAAAGAGCTTATAATCAGTATATTTATACCGGTTATTATTCATTATCAGCAGCATTATCAGATGCTGAAGATAGTTTAGGCAACACAATTAGAGATTGTGTCATAAATAATAATCTTGATAATGCTAATACATGCCAATTTACAAACAGAATTATTAACTTATTATCAGGAAGACACATGAATGAATTGAGAAGAGCTGGTGAACTCAATTTTGATACTCCTAATGGCACACGTTATCATATAGAACCTATTCAACCAATAACACCAGCAACTGAAGCCAATACAAAACCTACTAATAGTTATTTAATAAGAATGATAGTTCCTTCTGTTAAAACCAGAAGATCATCCACAAAAACGGTATGTATGGTATATGTTGAAAATCTTGTAATTACTCCAAATTATATTGAGAATTTCTTACTTCCATATGAATTAATCAGCAATAATGCAGCATGTAGTGCTAATGTGCTAAATGTATCACAAAATAATAATATCCAGGATCGCAAAGATTTACTAACATTCTATTTTGAAGATGGTAAAAGAGGACGCGTACTCTTAAATGAAACAACTAATCAGGACGAATATAATCCACGTATATTTCGTTCCACAAGAGAAGCAATGTGTATAAAATTTAGAGAAGGAATTCCAGCTAGAATTGCAAATTATTTAAACTGCAATGGAGTTAATTTAAATCCTGCCCAACGCACATGGGAATCATCAAATACCGTATTAAAAGTTACTGACCCAAGAAGAATTTAAACAAATAAAAAAAGCGGTTGGAAGTTATACTTCCAACCGCTTTTTTTAAACAAACTATTTTAGTTTAACAGTATTATTCTCTGCAAGGAATTGAGTAACCTTTTCATTCAATGCTTGCTGAGATAAAGCATTAAACACACCTGGAGTCTGTGATAATTGTTTTATCATAGTTGGTGTATCAATTTGATACATTCTGCTTAATTCTGAAAGCTTAGCACCAAAATCAGCTTGTGATACTGTTATATTCTCTTCTTTAGCAATTTTATCAATTACCAAAGAATTTTTAACTCTAACAGCAGCGTCTTCTTTAAGCTCTTTCATTATATTTTCATAACCTTGAGCCTCTACAGCTTGATCCCAATTAAAACCTTGCATTTGAAGTTTTTGTTTGTATTCTTCAACTAATTGATCAGTTTCTCTATCAATCATAGACTGTTGAATTTCAACTTTAGCTTCACCAACAACTTTTTCAAATACAGCTTTTTCAGAATTTGTTCTATCGATATCAGATTTTTGTGTATCTAAATAAGATTGAATATCTGCTTTTAAATCCTCAACAGTTTTGAAAGGACCAACTTTCTGAGCAAACTCATCAGTTAATTCCGGTAATACTTTAGTTTTAATTTCATTGATTTTACATTTAAATACAGCAGGTTGTCCAGCTAATTTCTTTTCATGGTATGACTCTGGGAAAGTAACATTAATTTCAAATTCTTCTCCAAGAGGTTTACCAACTAACTGTTCTGCAAATCCTGGAATAAAGCTTGAATTTGCTAAATCTAAGGTATAGTTTTTAGCATCACCGTGTTCGATTTTTTCACCATTAGCAAATCCTTCAAAATCAAAAACAACAATATCTTTTGCTTCTGTAACTCTATCAGTAACTAGAACAGTTTCTGCTGATTGTGAAAGTAAATTATCTATAGATTTTTGAAAAGCATCTTCAGGTGTTTTATATTCTTCAACTTCAATAGTTAGACCTTTATATTCACCTAAAGTCACTTCTGGTCTTAATTCAATCTTAGCTGTAATTTTTAAGTCTTCACCAACATTAAAAGTATATGACTCAACATAAGGTTGAGCAACAACATCAAAGTCATTCTCTTTTACTACATCAGCAAAAATTCTTGGAAGCGCATTTTCTAATGCCTCGTGTTTAATTCTTTCTTCTCCAATATGCTGCTCAAGAACATTTCTAGGAGCTTTACCCTTTCTAAAGCCTGGAATATTCACAAATTGAGCTAATCTTTTAGCTGCACTATTATAGTAATTCACAGCCTCTTTCGCTGGAACTTCTATATCAACCTTTACAACATTTTCAGGAAGTTTTTCAATTTTAGTATTCATTAATACATCCCCTTATTCTAATATATCCTCAATAAAAAACATTACAACAAAAGAGGTGAGATGTAAATAGGAGCTTGCAAAACAAGTTACAAAAGTTTTATAATAGAAAAACAAATAGGAGGAATTTTATGTTAGAAAGAATTGAAAAACTACAAGCCTTAACAGTTGGTATCTTAGTAGTATTGACGATTTTAGTATGCACAAAAATGATTTCAACATCATTTTCAGGAAATGTAATTTCTGTAACAGGTTCTGCATATGAAATTGTTAAATCCGACTCTGGTACATTAAGCTTTGATATTGTTTCAAAAAAATCGACAAAACAAGAAGCTTACACAGCAAGCCAACAGCAATACAAAATCGTAGAAAAATACTTGCAAGATAAACAAATTAAAAAAATTGAAAAGAAAACTGTAAATGGATATTATAATTATAAAAGAGATTATAATGGAAGTTATACAAATATTCCCGAAAGCTATAATTTATCACAACCGGTAACAATAAGTTCAGATAATGTAGAACTTATTAAAGAAATTTCAACCGATATTTCAAGTTTAATTAACCAGGGTGTTGATATCAATGTACATTCTCCATCATATGCTTATTCAAAACTTCCAGAACTTAAAGTAACACTTCTTGAAAAAGCTTCAACAGATGCGAAAAATAGAGCGGCTTCAATGTTGAAAGCTACACATAACAGTGTTGGCAAAATTCAATCAGTTAGAATGGGTGTATATCAAATAACACCAGTTGATTCTACTGACGTTTCTGATATGGGTATCAACGATGCAACTTCTATAGATAAGAAGGTCACAGCAGTTGCTAACATATCATTTAAAATTAAATAATATTATTCAATTATCCCTGATCTTATGGCAGATAATGCAACAAGCATACGTCCTGATACTCCTAATTTCAGGGATATTGATTCTAAATGGGTTTTAACAGTAGAAATTGAAATATATAAGTTACTAGCAATTTCTTTATTCTTATATCCTTTCGCTAATAAATTAATAATATCAAGTTCTCTTTGTGTGAAATCTTTCTTCATTTTCAGCTCCTTTCAATATCTAATTTAATCATATAACAAAGCTACTCAAACCTATTAATGCATTTTCCAATTTAATAATTCTTTACAAAATTTTACAAAACTTAACATTAAATTAGCAATATGATTTAGATATTTTAGGTAATTTAATAATAGAAAGGTCGGTAATAATAAGAATTGAAAGGAGGTGTATTATGAATTTTCTTAAATACACAGCTTATATTTTAACACTTATTGGTGCTCTTAACTGGGGTCTGATAGGTTTATTCGGATTTAACCTTGTAGCAGCAATATTTGGTGACATGACAGTTTTAGCAAGAATTGTCTACTCTTTAGTCGGTATCAGTGCCGTCGTTACAGCCTTAACTATGCATCGTTGCGAAACCATTGACGAAATTGAAACATGTGAGTATGGTGATTGCAGACTGTAACATTTCTAACAAAAAGAACCTCTTAAAAGAGGTTCTTTTTGTTTATAAAGTTTTGTATC
>CAJTWU010000047.1 GCA_910579975.1 uncultured Vampirovibrio sp. | reverse complement strand
CGGTATGAAGATGTCCGGCAAATTAGCTGGAAAAATGTTTGGTAAAAATTCTGATAAGGTAATACCAAATACTACAGAAAGACCAGTTCCTTCGCTTCCTGAAAAAATTAACAGCCTATCTGATATATTGACTGTAAAAGAAACAATATCTGATGCAGAAGCTAATGCTATTCTAAGAGATTTTGGCTGTTCTGATGGAGCAATTTTAGCTACAAGAAATGAAGTAAAAGATTTTAATAGCATTGTTATGGTATTTGATGCTTTGAGAAAACTTAGGCCGGGAGATTTTGAATTAGATAAAATGCCGCCAGATAAGTTTTTAGCTTCATTTAAAGATATCTCTCAGTCGGATGATGCTATGCTTATTAAATATTTGAATGCTGAAAACTTGGAAATTATTAAGGCATATTTTTGTAAAAATGACAAAGACCCTTTAGATGTTTTATTAAGTTTGCTGAATGAGAGCAGAAATGATGAAAAATTTAATTTGCAGTTATCCAAAGCAAGTGAAATTTATAATCTTGTAGGTGGTTCTTTTGCTGAAATATTTGACTCGTTGCGCTGGAGAAATTTAGAAGATTTAGAATTGATGTCTCCGGAACGACTTATGGTTCAATATAAAATGGATAATATTATAAGAGAGGGGAGCTTTAGCGCATACAGCTGTTCTCATATATCAGATCCGTCTATAGTTACATCCGAATTCCTGAATGCATTTGAAAATAATGTAAATAAAGCAAGAAAGCTTGGTATCACACTTGATTATAGTGATGATATAGTTACTTATGCTGTAAAATTAGCAGATATTGTAGAAGGTTGTGAAAAAGCCGGTCTGGATTTCAGCTGGTACAAAGCTACGCCTCTAGAAGTGATAGAAAAAATCTTAAATCAAAAAGACACTGTTATTGCTAAACACTTTATGGATAGCTGTTCTGATAAGTGTAAAGAACGATTTGGGTATCAAATTCTGAATCTAATGTCCTATAGTGGTTTAACTGAAAATCATAAATTATATACAGAAATTTATAACCTTGTTGCTGATTTTCAGACACAAAGATTGCCTGGTATATTGTCTCATCCTGCAAATTTTGTAAAAGCATTGCAAGAACAGGGTGTAAACGATTTTGACGGTGTGTTTAAACTTATAAAAGCTTTTGATGATGTTGAATGTTGGCCTCAGGCAAATATTATCGAGGATTATATTATTAAAAACAGTGATTATGATAATGCTGTTAAATTCATTCATTGCATGGCAGAATTTTCTGGTTCTGGAGAAAACTCAGTTTTACGTGATTTTATCACTTCTCGCTATAGTTGGACCCCGAAGAAATTGAATTTTAAAGAATTAGTATCCAGACTGCAAAAAATCTCACAAATGGTTTCAAAAGACGAGTTTAGTGTTTCTGATAGAGTATTTATTTGTAATTCCCAAAAAACAGACTGTGTTGAAATCTATGGATTATTAAAAAAATATGGATTAGATGGTGATACTCATGTTCGTTACTTTACAGATAATGAATGTAATAATTTTAGTGCAAAACAAATACAAGAAAAATTAAATGTTATAGTAAATGATATTAGAAAAAATTCAGCCGATTTTGAAGAAATTGATGACGGTTTCTTACTTCGAATACTTTTTACTGAACAAAGAGAGTCTGATGGCTTCATAAGAAGTTTAATTGAAAAAGAGGCATTGTCATTAAATGATATTCCTTCTGTTTATTGGAGAAATAATAATATTGATGGTTCAGTAAAAGTGATTTCAGATTTCTTTAAGCCTGAAACAAAGGACTTGATGCTGGATATAATTAACAGACGCGGTGAACTAGGTTTATCTGATAAAGTTTGCATGGAGATATTACAGCAGCTCCGTCCTTATAATCTGCGTTTAGCTAAAATGCTTTGTGAGGATAAAGATTTTCCTAGAAATCATATTCAATCAATTTTGAATCATGTTGAAGAAGAAACTGTTGAACTTACATATAGGCTATATCGAAATTCAGAGTTTAATAATGAAGAAATTTCTGATGTACTATATTATACACCTATTACAGCTGTTCCGGTTGCAGAACAGATATGTTTGAATAAGAGTATACCTAGAGATGATCGTGTTGAAATTTTGAGAGTTATTAATTCTTTTAATAATGGGAATTTGACAAGAGAAATTATCAACAATGCTGAACTTTTAAATAAACAAAAACTTGCAATGATTAAGAATATTACAAGTGAAAATAAAGCTATTTGGGCAGAAAAATTCTATAACGATTATAATAGTTTAAAGTCAAATGTTGATAAGTCAGAATTTCTAGATGTGCATACTCGGATCTTGTCTTGCATTAATTTCTTTAATAAAGATTTAGTTGCAAGAATTGTAGATAATGCTGCATTTACTAATATACAAAAAATAGAATTTTTATCTGGTATAGTAAGCAAAGAAACTGCTGAATATGCGGAAATAATCTTTACTCAATACCAACATTTGAAACCAAATATTGATAAGAATGTATTTATTGATACACAAATAGCAATATTGCGTAATGTAAATGTACATAATATAAAGATTGCTGAAATCATTGCTGATGATGTATCATTTACCTCGTTACAAAAAACTGAAATTCTTCGTTCAATAGTTGATGAAGAAACGGCTGCTTATGCAGAAAAATTATGCAAGGAGTTTAAATATTTAGAACTAGATCCCGGACAAATTTCTTTTTTAGTTTCAAATTTAAAAGAAATTAACTATGGACAACTGCGAAAATTAAATAATGCTGCAGGTAAAGATGTTGTAAATAATTTAACGGACTCTGAACTAAGAATTGCGTGTCAGATGGTAAATATTTACGGCAGACATAGCATCAACGAAATCCCAGTGGCAGGTAAAAAAGAATTACTGCGTTCTTTAGTTGCATGTAATGACGGATTGTTCAATATTAATACTCAAATGAAAGAAATGTTCCCGCTTATTCCTACCGACAAGGAGTCATATTGCTCATTATTACCGGCACTAGTTCGTTCTATGGGTGTTGAAACTAATACATTGTCTCCCAAAAAAGTTAGTGCTTTCAACCATACATTGAGCGGACTCTCAGATGTTCTTGCAAAAATATCAGATGAGGATTTTGCAAACCTTCATGTTACTCAAGAATTTCATAGAGAAAAGTTTATTAAAACTATTTTAGATAAAGTTAAACATCTATCCTCCGCCGAAAGACAAAAAGTATATGATTATTTTGGCTTTGAATTAAAACGCAATAAATCTAATGAAACAGGATTTTCAATTATAGGCTACCCTGTAAATCTTAATAACGGGAAAAAACTTGCAGAAATCAATGATCCTAATACAAAAGCGGTGGTGGAGTCTATAAGGTCGGATGTTGTAAGATTTTCTGAACAAAACCATATAAGATGTAATAATCCCGGTATTGAAAAATTATTAAATGATATTGTTGATGTGCTTCCAGAATTACATGCGCAAATTGGTAAAAAACAACATGGTGCCCATGACTTTACTGTTTTGGAACATTCTTTAAAAGTTCTGCAAAAAATTTCTCAAGACTCTAATTTCAAAGCTCTGAACGAGTCTGATAAAAAAGTCATGTTGTTATCTGCTTTATTGCATGATATTACTAAAATCGAAGGAATTTCTGATAAAACGCATGCAACAGAAGGTAGTTTTGATGCATTCTTTATTGCTAAAAAATTTAATCTTACAAAGGATGAAGAAATAAAATTATATACATTAATGCGTAATCATGAATGGCTCGGTTTTGTCAACACGGCTAAAAATGAAACAGAACTAACTAAAAGATTGCAATCAGTTGCTTATGATTTACGTCAGGATAATTTGTTTGATATGGCGATGACGTTTACACATGCTGATTTAAGAGCCGTAAAACTTGATGATACTTTCCATGACACTACTATTGGGAAGAACAGAGCGCGTTTTGTTGGTGAAAACCGTGTGTTTAATGAGAGCGGAGTTCCTATAAGCCATGGTAATGTAGCTGATATTTATGCAAAAAGAATAAAAAATTATATTAATGATTTGAAAATATCACAACCGTTATTACCTGTAACAAAATTTCCAAAAGCAAGTACGATTTCAAAGTCTGTTACAAGAGTTAACCCCGATGGTTCAACCAATATCAAAGGTGTTTATAAAGATGAAAACGGTTTAATTGTTGTTAAGTACAATGAAGTTGAGGATTGGCAAGCTCTTGGTTTCCCTTCTGGTACAACATCTGTAGGTACAAAGGTTGAAGAGCTTGGAATTGAAACAGGTAATATAAAATTCTTTGTTCATGGTCTGGATTACGTTAACCAGCTTGCAAAATTTGATGCTTTTGGTTTGATTGATTCAGATGTTTTATTATCAGTGAGTTATGCAGAGCGCCCTGAAAGTAAATTTAGATTTTTTAGAACACAAGGTGTGTTACTTGATGTTAATACTAAATATATTCATGGCGGCGGTCAAACTGATAGCGGATCTGGTTGCGGAAAATTCTTAAGTGAGTTTAAGCACAGATATCTATTTGGTGCAGAGCGTGAATCGGATAGATTATATGTTTCAAATTTAATAAAAAAAGTTACAGGCATGAGTGACGATGAGTATGTTGCTTTTGTAAAAGCAAATGAAAATAAATCTATGTTAGAGATAGAACCAGCAGAGATGAAAGAAAAAATAATACAAGCATTTGCAACGATAAACTCACGTGTTCGGACCGGTGAAAGAGAATACAACGAGATGTATTTGACTAACCCGGAAGTTATGGGTGTTTTTGCATATCCTTCAGTGGGAGAAGCCGGTAATGCACTATCTTTTGTAAAGGAAAATGCAAAATTTAATTTTCTTGTTGAACATGCTCTTGATAGAGATTTGCCATTTGTTGTGTTTGGAGATTAGTCTGTAAATCAGTAAAATGGCTGTTTTAAAAAAAATATAAAAAAACACTTGCAATTAAAAATTTAGTGTTTTATAATGAATGAGTTCGCTTCAAGAGGTGAACAAAGAAAATGATTTACACTAGGTGCCAACGGTAGCTGAGTTATCAGAAGGACACCACCGTAAAGCCGAAATGATATAGCACATTAAACTCTGAATATTGTAACGAAATGTAAAACTTCAAAAAAATAGATGTTGACAATAAATTTTGAAGCG
>CAJTWU010000046.1 GCA_910579975.1 uncultured Vampirovibrio sp. | reverse complement strand
AAGAAAAAGAAACTTGCAGCAAGTTATGAAAGAATCTTTCTTCTACGGTGCTAATAGATTTGGTACAAATTTTATCGCTTAATCAAGCTTTTAGTTTCTTTCGAAGCGTGCTTGTCAAAAAATACTAACAAGAAATACTAACATATGTACATCGACCAAATGTCTATGTGCGTAGCACCTCTCTTATAACTATCTTACATCTTACAAAACTTTTCCCCGCATTACCGCGGGCTTTTTTTTGTTTATTACATAAACGCTCTTTTTCTAAATTTTTACTGATTTATCAAGCCCCACCCCCTTTGAATACTTTACCAATAATTTATACGCTTTATCGGCTTGTTTTTTGTAAGCCGAAAAGTTTTCATCCGATTCAGAGGCAATTGTATTCAACATTGTTCTTGTAATAATTGCCTCTTTCATGAGAGCTTCTAAATGTACAGGCACAGAAAGCATATCACTATCCTTTTGCAGTGAATAAATTTCATCACCTTCTGCATTCTCACCAATTGTAAGTGTTAAATAATCAATAGTCACAATTCCCTTTTCCTGTGGTGTTGGATAAAGGATTAATTTATCTTTTTTAATATAAAAACCTTCTGGAACGCCCGTTTTAGGTGTAAGGTCTGATGGATTTTCGATAAATTTTAACCTATTAGAATTGTGTTTCACTAAATACTTACCTTCTGAATCACGTTTAATCAATCCCGAAGGCATTGTATATGAATATATTCTTGGAATGGTTAAAATAAGATGAGTTCTATCTCTAAATGTAAAGTCATGAGACATATAAATCTCAAGAATAGCTTTATTGAGAGCAATAACCAGTGAGTCTTCAAATTCTGCATCAGAAGCTGCATCATTATCATACATTGCCCATTCCTGAGAAGCAGCTGTATTGTATAAATCCAATAATGTTAATGTCATAATTTTCTCCTTTTTAAACTGTAAGTTCGCTTACATCATATCCAGCGAATTTTTTAATATAACTTTCTACAGAAGTTCCAAAAGCATCTTTGCCAATATTTTTTCCACCGCTTTTAAGATAACTAATAACAGCACCGGCACCTTTGAGATGAGCACCGGCTAAAAGACCTGAATCGGTTATTTTGTATCCATTAATTATTTGCCCTGAATAACTATTAGCACCAACTGCTTTTAAGTAACTCCATTGTTTTTTCTTAAAAATAATTTGAGCAATCTCTTGAGCTGAAGGATTATTCAAAAAATCCTGGATAGAATTTATACCGTCTTTACCTGTAAAAACCCCACTCCAATCATTGTTATAAATTCTTGAAGACTTTTTATAATATCCCGCATCTATTAAAGCTGCTTCTCCCATTTGATACTTGCCGGCATATCCAAATTTATTAAATGCTTGATAATTTCCTCCAGACTCGCGAGCACCCAAATCATTCAAAAAATCTTGTAATGTTTTCATATTATGTACTTATTCCTCCACAACTTTTGAATATATAGATTTACTATTAACTTTTTTTGTTTTTTTAGTGCGGCTTTCACGTACTTTTTTACCGTTTTTCTCGATAATTTTGTAATCATCAGGGAATTTTTCTTTTAATTCATTAGCAGCATCATCAGGCAGCTCAAAAATATGTCCTGTAGGAACATAAGTTATTTTATACATATTTAACCTTCCTTATTATTTAAGTTCGTTTTTACGTTTCATTCTATGATAGAGTTGAAGTTTGATTGTTTATACAATATAATATTATTATCCGCAGTAAGTTCGATGGTGAAATAAGACCGACCATTGGAGCGAGGTTTGGACAGCTTAGGTATATCCGCAGCCAAACGCTTACTTGCGGAATTTTAGTTAATTCTCAAATAAATTTTTCACAGTTAACCTAATTCTTATAATTTCGACACACATATCCTTGTCCTAATAAAGCTTTATTATTTATGTCTATGATTGCGTTTTAATTCTTCTAACCATTCAGTAAAGGGCTTGAGAGTTTGTGAATTTTCTGATATAATGGAATTGGAAACACTTCCTTTGGAGCCCGTGCTAGTAGCATGTGGTGTACCACTGGAAGTGTTTCTTGTCATATAATATCGCCTTGAACCATCTTTAAATTTTTGATATTGCTTTCTCGCAATATTATCTAATTGGTCAATATCACCAAAAGATTTCAATTGTTTTCCCCTAACAACTTTTTTAATATTACTTCCCAGCACACCTAATCCTAATCCTGATACAGCTCCTGCTACAGCATCCTGTGTAATTGTTTTTAATGGATTTTCATCATTGAGCATTCCTCGTCCAAGCCCCTCTACACTTTCTATTAAAGTTCATCTAACAGCATTATCCGCAATTGTTCTTGCTATCTTTCTACCCACGCTTGGAATTATAGGCTTAGCTAATTGACCAGCCACTTTTGCACCTAGAACGGCACCTCCTGTTTGTTGTCTATCGGTTTTACCTTCAACTAAATTTAACAAATTTTGGTATAATTCTTCCCACAATGGGTCTTTACGCATATCTTTCATGTTACCTCTTCTTCCTTTCTATTAATCTCTCATCCAACCCTCTCCTTTCTTAAGGAGAGGGAGAATGAGATAAACAACTAGTCGACCGTTCTAACACCTGCCCATTTTGCAACAGCATATAAGCTGCCATCAAATGCATCGGCAAAATCCAAGTCAATTGAACCATCAGCTTTCTCAAAACGAGACAAGTCTTGAAGCTGAATTGCAGAAGTTCCTACTGGAAGCTCTATTGAAATATCTCCTAACATTGAGTTTGGATATGCCTCACCAGCTTTTACCGTCAAAGACGATTTTGCCTCTGCGGCATTTTCAATAATCAAAAATAACGAATTATTTTTGTTAGAAAAAGCCTCTGCAATTGTTACACCATTAGCAGGAATAACTGTAGTTTTTTCAATACAAATATTTGCCACAGACTCTGTATGGTCAAGATTTGGGTATTGTACATTAATAATATCTCTTGTCATAATTTTTCCTTTCTTTTATTAAGCTTTTACTGATAAAGGCGCTGAAATCTTAACAGTACCTAACATATCAGCTCTTGGAGCACCTACACCAAATAAACCATAACCCTTGTAACAAGTGTTAAAGTTCTTTTCAGGAGTATAAAACACTGTATTCAGATTAGATGAAACACCACCGGCTAAAGTTTTATCCTTCACACCAAACATTGGGTAGAACACACCGCTTTCAGGTTGTGCTATATTATTAGATACAAGAATATCCCAGCCACAAAGTGAACCAATATAACCTTTTGCAATCTCTTCTTTTCCCTTTTCGGTATATTTTAAATCTTCCATTTTTCCAAGATAGAATTGGTATTCAGGAGGAATTACACAAATCATATTGCCATCAAGCCAGTTTGTATGACCTTTGCCATCACCTCTTTGAAATTTTGCTTGCATATATGCAAAAATATCTTTTGCAATTTCAGGAGTTAAAGTAATTGCTTTACCGCCATCATCAAGATAATGTCCGGCTCTTGTATATAAATTAGCATAAGAAGCATCTACAGCCGCAGCAAATTGTTTAATTGCATCTTCTGTATAATCTTTTGCCAAATCAACCATCTTAGCCGGCTCGCCTTGAGATTTTTCAAGCATTTTTTCTTCAACTTCTGATAATTCAAAATGGAAAGCTTTTCCTCTATCAATTTTAACTTTGCAAGTAGAAATTGTAGCAGTTTCAGCAGTAGGCAAATCACCGCCGTCATAGTCAAAAAGTCTTACCATTCCCGGCATTGTAATATCAACTTCATCCCCTTTATTGATATTGTCTTTCATCTCTGAGTGAGCAAGTTTACCCACTACTAATTCATTGTAAAAATACTTTTTAAATGCTGTTGAAAAAGCACTTACAATCATTTGTTTTGTTGATGTCATAAATTTTCCTTTCTTTTTTTAATTAAATTAATTTCTCAAGTAACTCATCAATTTCTTTTTGGGTCATTTCATCAAATCGTTTTTGAGGTGGAGTAAATGAACTTTTTGAGTTCTTGCTATAGCTCATAGAATTTAAAACTTGTTCAGTTTCATTCTTTGCAGCTTTTTTCTTTTCATTAGCTAAAATTCTTGAAGAAACATAGCCTTCAAGAAGATTTACAAACCTTTCTGTATCCAAATCTTCACCAAAGACCTTAAAAACTTCCCCATACATTTCTCTAAACGACGGATCTTGAAAGTATTCTGGAGCATTATATTTTTCCTGATCCTTACGAATACGATTTTCAAATCCTTGTTTATATTTTTCGAGAAGCTCCATATTTTCTTTTGCTTGTTTAAAAGCCAAAGAATTTTTGCGTAAATCCCCAAGTTCTTCTGAACAAACACCCTGATGGCGTTGTAACTCTTCATAAGCCTTGGATAAATCTTCAACCGATTTAAACTTACCCAAAATCAAGTTTTCAGAAGGGTCATTATATGATTGTCCTTCATAACTTGTTTGATGTTCTGAAACTTCAAAGTTATCAACCGAAGTCGGCTCTGAATTTTCTTCAAACGAAACTTGTGTGTTTTCTTCCATAATAAAATCCTTTCTTTTTTGCACTACAAAAAGGCGGCAACTAAAAGTTGCCACCTTTTTAGATATAAAATATTAATTACTATTTTTTATTTTTATAAACAAGATGAATATATTCTTCATCTTCACTAAAACCATTATTTAAATATAAATATGGAGAGACTCCATTTGAACGTCTTGCTTTAACAATAATTTCTTTATCACCGGCTTCACCCTGAACAAATTCAAGCAATTGTTTCGCAACTCCTTTATCACGACTCCCTTCATCCACAAACATTGCTTTTAAGCGAATTCTTTCTCCCGGACGTAAAGTTGAACGCTCAACACCATAATGCAGAAAACCGATAACTTTTTCTCCCTGTCTAGCACAAATGATATTGTCATCTCCTTTTTTGAACTCTGTTTGTAAATATCGTTTTACTTCTGATATAGAAGAAGTAACATTTGCACTTTCTCTATATCTGAGATAAATTGGAGCAATCTCACTTAATTTGCTTTTTGTAACCTTAGAAATCTTTGGTATAGTCGAAACAAATATATCCTTCTGTACACTTTTTCTAACTCCTTGAAATGAAGGATAAGAAAAACGCTTTTTTTGATTTGATTCACATATATTATTATATAAGCTTAAAGTTACAGAATTAATCATAATATTATTTTACAAGCAAAATAACTTAATTCAATTTGATAATTTTCGTTTATGCAATTGAAATTTTATACTTGCTAAAATCAATCCTATTGCAATAACATAAATAAAATATTGTGATAAAAGAACCCAACTAAATATACAATCTGTTAATTGAGAATACCAAAAAATACATCTAGCCACTAACGGTAATTTTATATACATTTATTGACAATATTTAATTATGTATTTATAAT
>CAJTWU010000045.1 GCA_910579975.1 uncultured Vampirovibrio sp. | reverse complement strand
CTGACGGCGTGCTATATCCTTTTGGTGGAAGGGATGTTGCAAAATATGAACAAGGTAGTGTTGATAGAACCTGGAATGGAGTTGGAGGTTGGAGTTGTACTGATAATACCAAAAGTAACTTTGGTGTAGGTTGTACTGCGCGTCTAATTGAGAATGGTTACAATATGGATTATTAATGTTAAAGAAAATATTTTCAAAAACTCTGATACATGGAATATTGATAGGAACATCGCTCCTGTCAATATTTCCATTTGTTTGGCTGACTTCCACTTCTCTTAAAGGATTGAGCGAGGATATTTTTGCTTATCCTCCGACAATAATACCTGCGGATTTTACTTGGGTAAATTATATTGATGTTTGGCATAAGGTTGATTTTATAGCTTATTTTATGAACAGTATGATTGTTGCAGCACTGACGGTTATTCTTAATCTTGTTTTGTCTTCGCTTGCAGCTTATCCTCTTGCAAGAATGCAGTTTAGGGGGAAGAAAATATTTTTCTTTTCTATTTTGGCTACAATAATGATACCGTTTCAGGCGATTATGCTTCCTGTTTATATTATAACTTTGAAATTACACTTAATTGATAGTGTAAATAATGCAGCCGGATATATTGGGCTTGTTATGCCGTTTGCAGTAAGTGCGTTTGGTATAATGCTAATGAGACAAGCTTTTTTAAAGGTGCCAAGAGAAGTGGAAGAAGCTGCTATTGTTGATGGGTGCAATGTTTTTGAAATGTTTATGAAAATAGTTATTCCAATGGTTAAGCCAACTCTTGCTGTTCTTGCTGTTTTTACTTTTATTGGCTCTTGGGGCGAATTTTTGTGGCCGAGTATTATGCTGACAAAAGAGTCAATGTACACACTTCCTGTTGGAATTAATAATTTACAAGGAATGTTTTCTGCTAACTGGAGGTTTATTGCAGCGGGTTCTATTATTGCAACGATACCTATTATTATATTTTTCCTTGTTATGCAGAGATATTTTATTTCAGGAGAAAATGACGGCGCAGTAAAGGGATAGAGGGTAAATAATTTTTTTGTGCTAAAATTGTCTTTGGAGGATATGTTATGCGTAAATTCTGGAAGATATTTGGATTTTCAACCCTTGGGGTTATTGGATTTGCTTATTTAAGTTTTTTATTTATATTACCTAATATAATAAATATTAATGAATACAAACCCGTGATACAGGAGTTAGTATATGAACAGGCTAATGTTGGCGTTGATTTTGAGAACGCTAAAATCATAACAACACCGCTGCTTGGAGTCGGATTAAAGGCTGAAAATATTTCAGTAATACTTCCTGATGACTCTATGTTATTTTCTGCTGATGGCTTGAAAACCAGAGTTTCACTTCCCAGTTTATTATTGTTAACGGTTAAAGTTTCAGCTTTAGAAGTAGACCGTCCAATTGTTAACTTAGAGATTGTCAATGATAAACAGTTTAAGGTGGTTCAATTGGTTGAAGACCTTCTAAATGCCGGTAAAGAGCAAAAGTTGGAACAAGATGTAGAAGAAGAAATTCAGGAATGTTGGTTTAATCCGGCTTGGATAAGAATTAAGGTTCCTAATGTTGTTTTAAATAACTATACAATTTTTGTTAATGACCTTAAATCTAATCATAATTTGATGTTGACCGGTGAAAAATTTACTGCCGGATATTTTAACGGCAAGACAGTTAAGGTTAAAACTTATGCTGAATTTTTCAGTGATGAAAACTTAAATCTTGTTGCTGATATTGATATTAATACTTTCCTTCCACCGGCTGCTCCGGCGTTGGATGAAGAGGACGATCCGGCTGAAAGAATTGATATTCCTTTTGTTAACCCTGTTACTATGTATCGTAACTATGACTTAAAAGCTAAGATTGATACAAAACTTCTTATTCGTGAACACGGTGCCTGGGGTCATTGCAATGTTGAAAATATAACAATGAATGTGGGACATTTAACTTTGCCTGAAAGTTATTTGAAAGCAAAACTATTCAATACAAATGTTGATTTGGATACAAACATTTCTCCGGCAAAAGGGCAAAAGATTGCGTTGTTAGGCAAAGTTAATTATGGAAATCCTAAAATGGATTTGGATATTAAAATCAATGAGCTTAAATTTAATGATTTGTTGATTTTGGGTCGTGCATTTTTAGACTCGCTTTCTATTCCTCATGAACTTAATTCATTTTCTGCTAATGGTGGAATTAATGCTGATTGTCATATCAAAACTAATTTTAAAAAGCTTAAATCATCCGGTTCAATTTTTGTAAAAAACGGGGGTATAAATGTAAAAGGAATTGGAAGTGTTATTTCCAATGCTAATATCAATGTACTATTGGATAACAGTATTCTAAATATAAAAGATTCAAGTCTTTTTGTTGATAAATCAAAAATTGCAATTGATGGTAGAATTAATGAAAAATCAGTTGCAGATATTAGTGTAAAAGCTGATAAAATTCCTCTTCCTATTTTGTTTAATGCTTTTGCACCAAAAGAAGTTCGTTCTGCATATAACTTTACATCAGGTGATGCAACATTTGATTTGTCTGTACAGGGTGAACTAAAAAAAGCGGTAGCGACTGTTAAAGCCGGTTTGGATAATTTGAACCTTGCTGATAAACCAGGGAACTTTGCAATTACTGATAAAAAACTTACCAGTGAGTTTTTGGCAGATGCTAAAACTTTTAGAGGTAAAATTGTAAACGAAGGATTTAATTTTGCTTTACCTAAAACCAAGTCTTTTGTTTCTGCTCCGTTTTTTGAAACAAAGATTGCTGATAATAATATAAAAATTAAAGAAAACAAAATCAATTTCAATGATAAATCTGTAATAACTTATTCAGGAGAAGTTATTGATTATTCAAAACTTAAATCAATTGTGTTTAATGCTAACGGTTCTGTATCTACGGATGATATGGTTAAAGTTATCGGACGTGAATTTAAACCATTTATACATTCATCCGGTTCAATTCCTGTAAAAGTTACACTGGATGGTAATGGTAAAAAACAAACATTGTTTGTTCAAGCTTTGACTGATAAAACTAATTTCTTTACACCTGTTGATTTTGCAGAATTACAGGGTAAAAATCTTTCTTTACAGTCTGTAATTGATCTTAAAGGTAACAGAATTAAAATCAAAAAAACAGGGTTATTTGAAAGAAATGTAACTGTTGATGACAAAGGACGTGAAGTTGTATCTTTGAGTGATATTCTTGATGTGGACGGTACAATAGAAGGAAATAGAATTAACCTTATAAAGATTAATTTAAAACCTTTAACAGGTAAAATTGTTGTTTTTCCAGCTTCTGTATTCAAAGTTGATGGTAAAGCGTTTATATTTGGAGAAGTTGCTTCTCCAAGAATGCGCGGCGGATTTGATGTTCAAGGATTTAAAATTCCTGAATTATTGATGGATTTGAGAAAAGCTTCTGTAAAATTTCGTGGTCATGATATGGACTTTAAAGCAGAAGATTTAATTCTTAACGGTTCTGATTTACAAATTGATGGAACAATGAGTCTTCTTCCTTCATCAGTACTTAAAATTACTGATTTGAAAGTTGTTTCAAGATATTTGAATGCTGATAAATTGCTGGTAACAGCAGATAAGGCTATGAAATATGTTCCGGCTTCTCCTAATACAGCAAATTCAGCACCTGCTGATATTCCTGTTGAAATTAGAAGCGGTTCAATTAATATGGCAAGAATAATTTCAGGGAATATTGATGTTAGAAACACTGTTTCAAGAATTTCGATGGCTAGAAATGTTTTCTATTTGCATAATTTAAGAACAAATGTGTTTAAAGGTTCTGTAAATGGTAATATATCAATGAACCTTATTAATACTCTTATGAATATTGATGTTAGAGGACGAGGTCTTGATGTTGACCAAGCATTAAGAGATGCTGCAGCTATGAAAGATACATTAAGCGGTACAGCAGATTTTAAAGCAAATATTGCATTAAAAGGCGCTACTTATGAAGAACAAATGAGAAGCCTTAAAGGAAATGTTGATTTTAATGTCAAGGATGGTCAATTTGGTCCTTTTGGAAAACTGGAAAACCTCATCATAGCTGAAAACATACGTGAGTCTGCTTTTTTCCAAACAGCGTTAGGAAGTATTATTGAAGGCTTGTTTACCATTGATACAACTCATTTTTCAGAGCTTGCCGGTAAACTAAGCTTTAATGACGGGATTTGTTATCTTGACCCGATAACATCATCCGGTGATATTTTGGCTCTGCATATTTTCGGAGAGTTTGATTTACTTAGAAACGCTTGTGATATGAGAGTTAGAGCAAGGATGGCTTCTCTAGTTTCTAATCTTCTTGGACCTATCGGAGCTATTAACCCGGCTAATTTGATTAACAGTGCTGCAAGCTTGAATGTGGTTACGGCTAAAGCGTTCTCTATATTCTGTGAAATGGTCCCAGAAGAAGAGTTAGATATTTTACCAAGCTTTGCTAATAAATATGTAGATAATTCTGCAACAAAATTCCAAATCGTAGTTAGAGGGGATGTTGCAAAACCTTTGACTCTGGTAAAATCATTTAAGTGGCTTGCTTCTAAAACAGAATACGATGAAGCTGTTGATTTTGTAAACTCACTTCCTGAACCAGTTGAAGGCTCTGAAGCTACAAATATTGAAGAAGCAATCGCTGAACACGAAGCACTGGAAGCAGAAAAGAAAACATTTGGATATAAATTGAAACATATCTTTGATAAGGAAAATGATGATAATGCACAGGAATAATGTAAGAAACTTTTGTATAATAGCGCATATTGACCATGGTAAATCAACTCTTGCTGATAGACTTTTAGAGGCAACAGGTACGATTGCAGAGCGTGATATGCAAGCACAGCTTTTAGATACAATGGATATTGAACGTGAACGTGGTATTACAATTAAATTAAATGCTGCAAGAATGAATTATACGGCTAAAAATGGTGAAAAATATATTTTCAACCTTATTGATACCCCGGGTCACGTAGATTTTTCGTATGAAGTTTCACGTTCTTTAGCCGCTTGTGAAGGTGCTTTGTTAATTGTAGATGCTACTCAGGGAGTTGAGGCGCAAACTTTGGCAAATGTTTATATGGCAATTGAACAGAATTTGGAAATCATTCCTGTAATTAATAAAATTGACTTACCTTCTGCTGATGTTGAAAGGGTAAAAGCAGAAATTGAAGAAATACTTGGTATTGATACATCAATGGCAATTCCTGTTAGTGCTAAAACGGGGATAGGTATAGAAGATGTGCTGGAAGCAATTGTAGAGTTTGTACCGCCTCCTGTTGATACTACAGAAAAACCTTTGCGAGCTTTGGTATTTGACAGCGCTTATGACCCGTATTTAGGAACTCTATGTTTCTTTAAAATAATGGATGGCAAAATGAAACTGGGTGATAAAGTTCGATTTATGGCCTCAGGTAAAGAGTATGATGTAGTGGAATTAGGCTATTTAACCCCGAACAGAGTTCAGGTAAATGAACTTGTTTGTGGAGATGTCGGCTATTTTGCCGGTTCTATTAAAGAGATTACAAGATTTGTAGGTGATACGGTTACAAATGTTGAGAACCCTTCTAATGAACCGCTTCCAGGATATAAAGAAGCTTTACCGATGGTATTTTCGGGAATGTATCCTGTAGATAATGAGGATTATCATGAATTAAAAGAAGCTCTGGAAAAATTAAAACTATCTGATAGTTCTATAACCTTTGAGCCGGAAACATCATCAGCACTTGGTTTTGGTTTTAGGTGCGGGTTCTTGGGAATGCTTCATATGGAAATTGCCCAGGAAAGATTGGAAAGAGAATATGATCTTTCAATTGTTACTACAGCTCCTTCAGTAATTTATAAGGTGCATAAAACAAATGGTGAAGTGGTTGAGATTGATAACCCTGCAAATTTACCGGGAGCTCAATATCGTGAGTTTATTGAAGAACCATATGTTAAGGTTTCAATTATTACTCCAAATGATTATGTTGGAACTTTAATGGATTTATGTCAAACAAAACGCGGGATTTTTATCAATATGAATTATTTAGATAAAGTTCGTGTTGATTTGATTTATCACATACCGTTGAGTGAAGTTATTACAGATTTCTATGACCAGTTGAAGTCACGTTCTAAAGGATATGCGAGTCTTGATTATGAGTTTGTGGATTATAAACGTTCTAAGCTTATAAAACTTGATATAATGCTTGCCGGAGAAGTGGTTGATGCGCTTTCTGTTATATGCCATGAAGATAATGCATATTATATTGGTCAAAAATTAACCGAAAAACTTAAAACTATCATTCCAAGGCAGATGTTTGAAGTGCCTATACAAGCAGCAATTGGCGGCAGGGTAATTGCGAGAACTAATATTAAAGCACTTCGTAAAAGTGTACTTGATAAGTGTTATGGTGGTGATATTTCTCGTAAACGTAAACTGCTTGAAAAACAGAAAAAAGGTAAAAAACGTATGAAAGCAGTTGGACGTGTAGAGGTTCCACAAGAAGCATTTATGGCTGTATTAAGTCTTGATGATGAGTAAGATTATATAAAAAACGCAACACAATATGTATTGTGTTGCATTTTTTATATCTGTATTATAGCATATATCGCACTCTTTGTGAAGTTGCCCTAAAAAACCAAAGTTTTAAAAATAAGCTGTATGCATTGTTATGAGGCTATTACAAGCTCTTTAAATTATGCAACACAATACATATTGTGTTGCGTAATTTAAGAATTATATAGAGCGAGGTAAAAGCATGAAAAGA
>CAJTWU010000044.1 GCA_910579975.1 uncultured Vampirovibrio sp. | reverse complement strand
GACTTTTGAGGTGCTCGATAAGGCATACAAATATATTAGTATAATTGATTGATGACAGTGTACTTCCCATGACGACATCCATATCTATATAACTATTATATTTTATATATTCCTTGTTTCAATATTTAATAACAAATTTTACACAATTTGTTACAATTTTTTTAATATTTCTTAAGAAAAGATACTCTTTTGCCGCCGTAATTTTTTTCTTTGATTAAAGTCAATGAACTGGTATCTATATCTTCTGAATGCTCGGCAATAATAATAGCATCAGATTTAATTTTATCAAAAGTATTTTCATAAATTCCACTCATATAAGGCGGATCAATATAAATTACATCATAATTTTTATCCAGCTTCTGAATTAATTTCAGACTATCTCCTATTTTTAGATTAGGAGTTAGTCCTAATGCTGCGTAGTTTTTTTTGATTATTTGTGCTGCTTTTGGATTTTTTTCGAAAACCAGAACATCATTAAATCCTCTTGAAAGTGCCTCAAGCCCCATAATTCCTGAACCGCCAAAAACATCTAGAAAAGTTTTATCTTCAAATTCACCCAGAATAGAAAACAGAGTATTAAAGACTCCCATTCTTACTTTAGAAAGAGTAGGACGTGTAATTTTTTCATCAGGCGCTAAGACTTTTCGTCCCTTGTATTTACCCCCAGTTATAATCATTGGCTAAATTCCAATTTTTCTATTTTTACTTTGAATATACTTTCGATATCAATACCGTTAAGTATACCTGTAATAAGATCTTCTGGAATAACTTTTTCTCCCAGATAAGGCATTAGCCCAAGTATATTTATATTTGAGTATTCTTCAATAACTCTTGTAATTGATGTAAGCAATGTCTTAGGACAATCCTGATGGATATTATTAATAATTACTCCACGTATTTCAACACCCTTTTCTTGTGCTGTATAAATTGAAAGTAAAGCATCATTGATAGAGTCTTCTTTCGGTGTAACTATTAATAAACAAGGAACTTGCATCCTTTTTACCAAATCGACAGTTTGCACTGCTGCAGCAATCGGGCTTAACAACCCGCTATCGCCGTCAACAATTGTACAATCAGAGTTATAAATAAGTTTTGAATATTCTCCATTAATCAATTCTATGTCAATAGCTTCATTTTCTGCTTCTGCTGCAATTAATGGTTCAGCTTTAGTTTTAAACATGTATGAATAATGAGTATTAATATAAGGGTCAATACTTTTAATAAATGTAATATCCGGTGACTGAATAAATCCATTAATCTCAACACCTCCTGTTTGAATAGGTTTATAAACAGAAGTTGAGTAACCTAAGCTTTGCATTGTTGCGGCAATACCCGAAGAAATAAATGTTTTACCGTCGCCATGTTTTGCGGATGTGATGTATAAATTTAACATAGTTCTATACTAGCATTATTTTAAATAATGGACAAGATTTAAAAATTATTATATAATCGTTTTATAGATTTATTAGGAGGGACTATGAAAGAAGAATTTACAACTAATGCCAGAAGATGGTACGACAAAGATCCTGTTTTATCTTCTGCAATGAAAACCCTTGAAGAGTCTGATGATGAGTCTCAAATTAAAATAGCGCTCAATCTTATTAAAATTATTACTGAACACAATATTTCAAACTCTGAATATGAGTCTGTAGAAGATATTGTTTCAGCTACAGAAGATATTTTAGAAAATACAAAAAAAGGTCGTTGGTATGACCTTGATGGTACTTTAAGAACAGCAATTAGCCTTCTTCAAAATTGCCCTGAATCTACAAGACATGAAATTGCTAAACAAATGGCAAAAAATGTTATTGAGATTATTAAAAAAGAAGAAGATGAGGATGACGAAATAGAGGAATAAGTTTCCTTAATCTACGTCTATCGGGCTTCTTTGTATCATTTCAATAGCTTCTCGTGCAGTAAATACCAGAGTTTCTGGTATATTTGATATTGTACAGAATTGTCTTAAAACATCAATTACTCGTTTGAAACATCTTACAATGTCACCTTCACCCATATCAACTTGATCTATAATAGAATCCCATTCTGCTCCGTTAACCCACATTTCGATTAATGGTGAATAATAACCGTTAATGTACATTGGATCTTCAACGTCGTAATATTTTTGTTTTTTGTCTAAATCGCGTTTAATATCTTTAATTTTGTTCAGAGTTTTACGAACAGTGGTTGAAAGCGGTAATTGCGAGAATAAGTCTGCTCTCATATCTTCTGTTGTAAGAGCGCATATAACAGAGGCTAATTCCGCCGGTGTAAGGTTTTCCAATACTCCTGAAAAAATTACTCTTGCCAAGAACAATTCATTTTCAGAACGAACTTGTGAAATGGTTACACCTTGCTCTGTTGGGTAATCATCTTTAATATAACCATAGTCTGCTAATACTGCTCTATGAGCTAAAAATTTATTCCAGAAAATATCTTTTTGTTTTTCAATTTCTTTATCCAATGACTTCTGTTTTGCCAGATATCGGTCAAGTACTTCTACTGATTTCATATGCTTTTTATAAAGTTTGCATTGGTCGCATTCATAAGAGTGCATTTGATTAAGCAAGTCTTTTGTCTTTTCTCTAAATTCAATAATCTCAGGGGTTAAAGGTCTGTTTTTCTTTTTCTCCTGTTTTTGAATAACTTTGAATATTTTTCTATTTTGAACATACATGTCCCTAATTTTATTGTATTCCAATAAATCTTCTGTTGAACGTTTGCAATAACATGTAAAAGAATTACACTCATTAATTTTTTCTTGATTAAATTCCTTCAATAATAACAATGGCTCAATTCTTGAATTTGAAGAAAAGTAACCAAAGCTTTTTAATACAAGTTCTTTAGCTTCTTCAAGAGAAAATCTCTGAAGTAAGTTAAGAACCATTGAATAACTTGGTGAAAATTTGCTTTCAAGCGGATTAGCTTCGCTTAAAACAAGTTCTGCTACTTCTTCTGGTGTTTGAAATGCTGTTCCAATAATAGTGACATAACCAATTTCATCCATTCCTCTTCGTCCGGCACGTCCTGACATTTGCAAAAATTCACTAGGAGTAAGCATTCTGTGTCCGTTATCAGTACGTTTGCTAATGGAGCTGATTACTGTGGAGCGAGCAGGCATGTTAATACCGGCTGCTAGTGTTTCTGTTGCAAAAACAACTTTTATTAATCCTTTTTGGAATAATTTTTCTACCAGTACTTTCCATCCCGGTAACAATCCGGCATGGTGAGAGGCTACTCCTTGAAGAAGATACTCAATATGTTTGTTTTTGTATAAATAAGGATTTTCAGCAATATAGTCATCAATGATTTGACGAATTTGTTCTTGTTCTTTTGGAGTTACAAGGCATAATTCAGCACATTTTTCCATTTGTTCGTCACATTTTTTTCTTGAAAATGTAAAATATATTGCCGGAAGCATATCTTTTTCATGTAAGTTTCTTACAACATCTTTAACGACATTTTTTTTCTGTACAAATTTACCTTTTTTGAATTGTTTTTTCTCTGGTTTAATTTTTTTATTTAAAGCTCCGGATGGAGTTAACAATGGTAAAATTGTATTAGGCTGGGATGAGTCAAAATAGTAAAACTTGAGTGGAACAGGCCGAAAGTCTGTATTAATAAGTTCTGTTCTTGAATGTACCGTATTAATCCAATCAGTTAATTTATCAGCATTTGCAACAGTTGCAGATAGAGCTATAATCTGAACATTTGTAGGACAATAAATAATACTTTCTTCCCATACAGTTCCTCTTTGTTCGTCATTCATATAATGAACTTCATCAAGAATTACATATCGAACATCTTGAAGATTATCGGTAACAGAGCCGAAATTTGTACCATAAAGCATATTTCTAAATACTTCAGTCGTCATAACTACAATTTGGGCATTTCTGTTAAATGAAGTATCACCAGTTAACAGTCCGACTTTATCAGCACCATATTTTTCGGAAAAATCACTAAATTTTTGATTTGAAAGAGCTTTTAGGGGTGTTGTATAGAATACCTTTTTCCCTTCTTCAAGAGCTCTGTGAATTGCATGCTGTGCTATTACTGTTTTACCGGCTCCTGTAGGAGCACAAACAACAACACTTTTCTTGTTTGTAATACATTCACAAGCTTCTTTTTGGAAATCATCCAGCTCGAAAGGAAATTCGTACATATAAACCTCATTAAACTATTCTTATTATATTATGACATAAAATACTTCGTATTGTAATATATTTGACTAAACTATATTTAGGCGTTATTATCTTTCTATGATTAAGATTTTATTGTGCTTTATATCATTATTTTTAACAATCCCTGTTTTTGCAGGACAATTTGAAGATGCAATGAGAAATAATGATAATATTTTTCTATATATTTATACTCCTCAATGCGGATATTGTAAAAAGTTTGAACCTAATTATAAAAAACTTGTTTCTGCATTTGGAAATAAATGTAAATTTGTTAAACTTGATGGCAACACAGAATATGGCGAAACCATTGCATATAAGTATAAAGCGGTTTATGTGCCTTTTGTATTGTTGATTAATAATAAGACTAAACAGACAACAATGGTTCCACCTCATTGTTTAACCGATTATTCTTGTGTTAGTCAAAGAGTAAAGTCGTTTGTAAAATAGATTGGAGGTTTAAATTGAAAGGGATTATTTTAGCAGGAGGTGCAGGTACCCGTTTATATCCGGCATCACAGCCTATTTCAAAAATTTTATTGCCTGTTTATGATAAACCTATGATTTATTATCCGCTTTCGACTCTTATGTTGGCTGGAATAAAAGATATTCTTATTATTACAAATGAGATTGATTATGATAATTTTATTAAATTATTAGGTAACGGCTCTCAATTTGGTTTAAATTTACATTATAAAATTCAATATGTTCAAAGAGGTATTGCAGATGCCTTTCTTTTAGGAGAGGATTTCATTGCCGGAGATGACGTAGCGCTTATTCTTGGTGATAATATTTTCCATGGTCATGGTTTTTCAACTTTGATGAAAGAAGCTATTTCCAAAAATCATGGTGCTACTGTTTTCGGCTATACAGTTAAGGATCCTGAAAGGTTTGGTGTTGTAGAGTTTGATAAAGATAAAAAAGCAATTTCTCTTGAAGAAAAACCAATGCTTCCAAAATCTAACTATGCTGTTACCGGACTTTACTTCTATGATAAAAATGTCTGTAATTATGCAAAACATTTAAGACCTTCTAATAGAGGCGAACTGGAGATTACTGATTTAAACAGAATGTATTTGGAAGCCGGTTCTTTGAACGTGGAAATTCTTGGAAGAGGTTTCGCATGGCTTGATACAGGTACACACGATTCAATGCTTCAAGCAAGTGTATTTGTGCAAACAATGGAATTGAATAAAGGAGTTAAAATTGCTTGTCTGGAAGAAATCGCATACAATCAAGGGTTTATTTCCAGAGAAAAGCTGCTTAAAGAAATTGAAAAATACGGGCTTAACAATGGTTATTATCAATATGTAAGAAATGTCATTGCTCAACCGAAACTTGAAGAATTATTGGTATAATAAAAAAGGCTTCTTAAATTTAAGAAGCCTTTTTTATTTAATTATCCTGATTGAAATCTCTTCGCAATACATTATTTATTCTATCAGAGGCTTTGTCTGTACTTCCTGTTTTGTAATAAAGTCGGGCTAAAAGTATTTCTCTTGATGTGGATGGAGAAAGATTATACGCTTTTTGTGCATATGACAATGCAGTTCCATATTTTTTAGTTACAGCATAAATTGTCGAAATTTCTTCATAACATTCAGCTTTTTGTTTTGAATTTTCTGCTAAGTTTAGAGCTTTCTGATATTCTTCAACAGCTTTAACAAGTTTTTTTTCATCTTTTAGCTGTTTTGCATTATTAATACATTCTGCAAAGTTGTTTTCAGAATTGTCCGAATTATCTTCATTATCGATATTTTCTAATGGAGTATATTCATTATTAGAAACCGTTTCACCATCATTTTCATGAGACTGATTATAATTTGTTTCTTCTGAATCATTATTTTCTTCATTATCAGTTTCTACGTTATAGTTATCTTCATTTGCATTTTCAATTGGTTGATTGATTTCAGAGTTTACATCAGGGATATCAGAATTATCTGTTGGCAAATACTGATAAGCATTTGCAATTACCATAATAAATATAAATAATATCAAACCTATTATTGCCAGAAGCTTTGCTCCTCTAACATCAAATTTATCCATATGCTATCCTCCTGTTTTGTTTTTATATTCTACACCAAAAGCAAACATTGCAAAATCATATTTTACAGGATCCTCCGGACAAAATTCCCGAAGAGGTTCCATAAGCTCGAGAACTGCTCTATAGTCATTGCTTTTACGTTTTAACAGTCCCATTTCTCTTGATACCCTTGCTACATGAACGTCAAGAGGAATTAACAAATCTTTTGGCTGCATAAATGACCATATACCCAGGTCTACCGGACCTTTTCTAACCATCCATCGTAAGAACATATTCATACGCTTCATAGCTCCGCCGTTATCAGGATTTGGTATCATGTGATAAAAACCTTGTCCGGCTGTTTTTGGAGCATTTGAGTAAAAATAGTCTACTACAGTTTTATCAATTCTTGGAGAATTATAACCGTATTCAAATAATTCTTCTAAACCTTTGGACTCATTGTAAAGTTTGCTTAATATTTCAAAAATCGGGATTATATCATTTTCTTTTGAAAATCTGTATTCAACACCTTTTAGAGAAGAAAAATCTCCATTTTTAATAAAACCTACAATATCACTATTTGCTTTAGTAAAAATTTCTTCCAGTTTTTTTATAAAAACTTTTCTGTTTCCATAAGCAAAAAGTGAGGCAATAAAGCCTAAAAGCTCACTTTCTTCTTTGTTTTTACCTTGGTGTATGAATTGTATAGGGTCATCCTTTATAAATTCTTTTGTTTCATACTTTTCAACTAATTTATCAAGCTCAATTTTTGTTATCACTTCTTAATTCCTTAAAAAACTCTTCTAATATTTTATTACAAATATCTTCTTCAATGCCACCATAAATTTTTAAGTTATTTGGCAAATTAATAATTGAAAATGCTCCATATTGGTTATTGTAGCTGCCAAAGTATAGAGTTTTAATCCCGCTCTGAATAATTGCCCAGCCGCACATCGGGCATGGTTCCAGAGTAACATACATTTCGCAATCAGTTAACCTTGTTGTCCCGAGCTTTTTTTGTGCTTCTCTTATGGCAAGTATTTCGGCATGTGCAGTAATGTCATTGTCTAATTCCCGTCTATTATGTGAGGCTGCTATTATTTGTCCGTCTTTTTTAATAACACAGCCTATTGGAACATCAATTTCACATTTTTTGGCTTGAAAGATTGCATCTTTCATTAAACTTTGCTTCCTTCACCCCAGATTTCGTCGTCATAATAACCAAGTTCTAAATGACCTAAAATAACAGTATCGCCGTTTTTAAGTCCGTAATCATGAAGTACTTCAAAAACACCCATGCTTTTTAATATGTTTTGAAGTCTTACTACTTGTTCAGTATTACGGGCATCTGTTACTTTTGCAAGACGGTTAATTTTTCCTCCTGAAATCAGATATGTTTCTTTATCTAATTTTGTTATTTCAAACGCACTATCATCATTATCATAAGCTCCTAAATCTTCTTCAATGTCAATATCAAATTCAGGTTTAGGTATTTCATCGACTTTCTGGTCAATAAAATGTAATAATTCATTTACACCCTCTTTGGTAACAGCTGAAATCAAAAATACATCCGTCGTAAATGTTTTAAACTCTGTTTCAAATTTAAGTCGGTCTTCTTCTGGAATTGAATCAATTTTATTCAATACAATTATTTGATAAAGATTTGCTAACTCTTTAGAGTGTTTTCTTAACTCTTCATTAATTATTCTATAATTTTTAACAGGGTCTTCTGCTGTTAAATCAATAATGTGAATTAAGAATCGGCATCTTTCAACGTGACGTAAAAACTCATGTCCCAGCCCAACACCTTCAGAGGCTCCTTCTATT
>CAJTWU010000043.1 GCA_910579975.1 uncultured Vampirovibrio sp. | reverse complement strand
GCTCCTCCATATGGAATAACTTGTCCATAATAATCAACCCAAACATAGAATGTATCTTTGCCGCTTTTATTTGGTCCTTTATTACCATTTGTATCAATATAAAGTTCATAATAAGAACCATAGTATATCCACCAATACCAAGTGTGATTAGAACCTCTGCTAAAAGAAATGCTTTAAGTAACTTTTTCATTGTGTTGAGTAATCAAAGCCAAAAAGCCCATTTTTTCGTTTGAATTATTTGCAAAAAATGAAAATACTTCACAAAATTATGCCAATATGCTATAATTGATGTATACTAAAACGCAACACAATGTATATTGTGTTGCATAATTGATGAGGATGTTATGAAAGATATAAGAAAATTGCTAAAGGCATTTACACTTGCTGAAGTTTTAATCACACTTGGTATTGTTGGCGTTGTTGCAACATTAACATTACCGGCATTAACTCATAGTGTTATGGAACAGCAAACTGCAGCAGTATTGTCCAAAGCTATAAATACATTAGAAACAGCTAACGCAAAAATATTACAAGAAAGAAATGCAAGGACATTGTCATCTGCATGCAATGGTGTTGGTGGATATACTAGATACCTTGCTCAAAACCTAAATGTTACATACAGATCAGGCTCAATTACTCAAGGTCAATTTATTCTAAGGGGTGATGATACAGTAACTACAAAAGATGGTATAGTATTTAGATTTTCTCCACTTCATTTGAGTTTGGATTTAAACCAACCTAACCGCCCTGCTAAATACCATGGTTCTCATTATGAAATTACAATTGATACAAATGGCAACAAAGGACCAAACAGACTTGGCAAAGATCAATTCTTTGTTTGGGTTGATTATTATGGACAAGTTATTCCATTTGGAGGAGCTCAATACGCAGAATATCAAAATACTAACAATATTTTATGGACAAACGGATGTCCTTCTAATAGGTCTAAAAAACCTACCAATGTTCGAGCTTGCACTGGTTCTATTGTTGATAACGGATACAAAATACTCTATGCATACAATTCTTTATAAAAAAAAAGAACCGACTAAGTCGGTTCTTTTTTTTATTTATCTACCTTCTGGCGCTCCTATTCTATGCACTCTTATAAAATTTGTTCTTCCTGTGATAAGCTTTGGAATTGAACCAATGATAATTATTCTTTCATCTTTTTTAAGATTAGTATTCTCAAACAAAAATGCATCTATTTTTTCAAGCATATTATGCCCTAGAACCTCATCCCACTCTTTATAATAAGTGTCCAAGCCCCAATAGAGATTAAGTCTGCGACAAGTTTGTTCCAAATCAGAAATTGCCATAACAGGAACAGATGAACGCAATTTTGCTAAAAGCTTTGGAGTATAACCGGTATGAGAAAATGCTAAAATTGCTTTTGCATTCAAATCCTGTGCCATTTTTACAGCAGCATTAGCAATTGCTTGAGGAGACAATTCATAGTCATTGTTAATATCAAGACTCAAATTATAAGTACAAAACTTGCTGTTTTCAGTATTATCTGCAATTTTTCTCATCATAGCAACCGTTTCCACAGGATATTTCCCGGCAGCCGTCTCTCCGGAAAGCATCACTGCATCAGCCCCGTCCATAATTGCGTTAGCTACATCACAAGCTTCTGCACGGGTTGGAATAGGCTCTTCCATCATTGTTTCAAGCATTTGAGTCGCAACAATGCAAACTTTCCTTTGTTTTATAGTTTCTTTAATAATGAATTTTTGCACAATAGGAACTTCAGCCGGAGACATTTCAATACCTAAATCTCCGCGAGCTACCATTATTCCATCTGAAACCTTAACAATTTCTTCAAGGTTTTCCACTGCTTGAGGTTTTTCAATTTTTGATATAACAGGAATTTTACCGCCAAATTCTTTAATATAATTTTTAGCAATTTCAACATCTTTTGCCTCTCTTACAAAAGATTGAGCAATATAATCCGCGTTATTTTCAATAGCAAATTTAATAAACTCAACATCTCTTGGAGTTACAGCATCCAAACTTGCTGTTGCCCCCGGCAAATTTATACCTTTTCTTGGTCGAATATAATCACCATATAGAACTTTTGCCTGAACAGTACAATCATTAATTGAAAGAACTTCCAGACCAACTTTACCATCATCCAATAAAATTTTATCTCCAGGTTTAACATCATCTGCAATACCGGCATAATCAACAGGTATTAACCCGTGCACATAATCACAGGCTTTAAGTCTGATTTTTTCATCTTTTGTAATTTCTATTGGCTCAGGAATATTTCCAACTCTAATTTTTGGACCTTGCAAATCTACAAGAATAGGAATATATACTCCCAATTCTCTTGAAGCCTTCCTTATATTAATTATTTTATCCAAATGCGTATCAACTGTACCGTGGGATGTATTCAAACGAAACATCGTAGCACCTTCTTTAATAAGTTTATAAATAACTTCATATGATGATGACGCCGGTCCCAGTGTCGCAACTATCTTTGTTTTACCTTTATGTATCATAATTTCTCCCCCTTTATCTAAATCATAAAACAAACAAAAAAAATTAAGACCTCCATGTGTTGAAAGATTTGTATTTTAAGAATAAAATTAATTATATGCAGAACACTACAGATAAAATAGCTTCAAAGTTTTTGGGAAAAAGAACTGAAGGTAGTTATACATATGACTCTTCACTTATATTACCAATTCCACGAGAAGAAAATCGCAAGCAGTACAATATTTCTAATGAAAACTTACCATTCAAGGGATGGGATATATGGCATGCCTATGAGTTTTCTGCAATGAGTGAAAATGGCATACCTGTAACAAGAGTTCTCAAAATAAAATACAATTGTAATAACAAATTTTTAATGGAATCCAAGTCATTAAAGCTTTATCTAAACTCTTTTAACATGTCACGTTTTGGAAAGACAACAAAAGAATGCTTAGAAATTTGCAAAAACACTATCGAGAAAGATTTGAGCGAAAAACTTCAAACAGAAGTAGAAGTAAATTTTCTTGAAAACAACTCTCCAAGAGTAGAAATATTTAGTAAATTCCAGAATATTATGGAGCTTGTCGATGAAAGTAAAATTAAAATAGAGCAATTCAAAGAAAATCCTGAACTTATTGAAACAGAAATATCAGATACAAAAGAATATTATATAACATTTGAGTCCTTGCGTTCAAATTGTCGTGTTACGCATCAGCCTGATTTTGGTGATGCTTTCATTTATTACAATTCAGAAAAACATATTAAAGAGGAAAGTTTAGTTAAATATTTAAGCTCATTTCGTTCAGAATACCATTTTCATGAAGAGTGTGTTGAAATGATATTTAAACGTCTTCAAAATATTCTTAACAAAAATGATAAACTTTTCGTTTCTGCACTTTATACCCGACGCGGAGGCATTGATATTTGTCCTTCCAGATGGACTTCAAACTGCGAAATTAAAGATGTATATGATTTAATTGACCTAAATAAATTTGCTCGCAATGGTATTAAGCAATAGCAAGCTTTGCATAAATTACTCTATCAATTCCAGCAAAATCTTTTTCTATAACAATGTCAACAAAATTATTTGTTAGCATGTCCTTTACAGCCTCGGCTTCATCTATTCCCAATTCAAACATAATATAGCCGTCCGGTTTAAGATACACTGGCGCTTTTTCAATTATTTTACGATAAACCGCCAATCCATTTTCCTCTGCAAACAATGCTAAATCAGGCTCATGTTGAACTTCTTTAGACAACTCTGTTCCATAAGGAATATAAGGAGGATTTGAAATAATCATATCAAATTTCTCTTCATCCCTAACCTTTGAATATAAATCAGACTTTCTAAAAACAGCTCTGTTATTTATTCCCAGCTTAGTCACATTATCAAGAGCAATCCTTAATGCATCAGAAGAAATATCCACACCCAAAACTACTGCCTCTGTTCGTTTTGCAATTGTACAGGCAATACAGCCTGTACCTGTTCCAATATCTAAAACATCTTTAAAACCTCGTTGTTTTATTATTTCAATAGCTCTTGTTACAAGAATTTCAGTTTCGTCACGAGGTATAAGCACGTCAGGAGTTACCTTATAGAATTCTCCCATAAAATAAGCTTCACCAATAATATACTGAACAGGTTTACCGGTACTAATTCTTTCTTCAACTTTTGATTTAATCAACTCCAGCTGTTCATTTGTAAGTTCTACACCGCGCAATTTATCATTTTCGGTATAATGACAAAAATGTTCAAGAAGCATTTTTATTTCATATTTTGCTTCATTCTCTTCAATACCGGAGTTAATCATTAATTTTATAATCGTCTGAATGTTCATTTAAAATTCTTTCTATCTCATTTCTTAAATCTAGCTTAGATAACTCTTCAACATCTTTTTTATCAATAGAATATCTCTTACAAAGTTTATCATAATAATAAAGTTGTTTCTTAGTAGGAGATTCTTTTGACATTTTGACTTCCTGTAAAAATTTACGCTTTTTTTTCTCAAATTCTTTTTGAGCCTCAATTATGGGACGTTGCTTCTCTTTATATTCATAATATTTTTTACATTCATAAATATAATCACGTGTATCTTTAAGAAAATCCGTCTCATCAATAAATTCAGCCAAAAAAGGAAACCTGGAAGCATTAATCTCCAGATAATATCTTTCATCATCAAGAAATTTATCAAGAATACCTTCTACAGATAATTCCTGATTTTGCTTAACTAAAGCTCTTAAATAATTACAAACCCCGCTCTTTTGCGTTTTATCAAAAGCGGGGTAAATTCTATTTTTTATTTGGTACATTAATTTTTACCTTAATAAATCTTCAACCGTAAATCGTTTTCGTTTTTGGACTTCTGAAAACTGCATCAATTTCTCATAGAACGGATTTGTATAACTGCCCGATATCGGATTGGTTTGCAGCCCATCCGTTGCTTTTTTTGCAAGTTCATTATTAGTAATAACAGTAAATCTTGATTGCTTTTCGGTAGTCATTATTACCTCTCTTTATAATTAAATATCTCTTATATATATATAAAGTATTTAACCAATAAGAAATTGACTTTTTTATGTCTATTATTAAGAATTGTAACAAAAACCGCTAAAATTAACAAGAATTTTACAAAACTAAATAATTGAGGAAAAAAATTGCTTGTGATACACTGGTGATATATGCCTATATGGGCATGAGGAAGGAAAAGATTATGGACATATTCTCGATATTTACACTTTGCGGAGGCTTAGCGTTTTTCTTATATGGTATTTCAATAATGTCATCCGGTTTAGAAAAGATAGCAGGTGGAAGACTTGAAAAGATTTTAAAAAAGATGACATCAAATCCACTAAAAAGTCTGGTATTTGGTGCAGGTATAACGGCAGCAGTACAATCATCTTCGGCAGTTACAGTAATGTTAGTTGGTCTCGTTAACTCAGGTATAATGAAATTATCGCAAGCAATAGGCGTTATAATGGGATCAAATGTTGGTACAACTGTTACAGCTTGGATATTAAGTTTATCAGGGATTCAGAGTTCTAATTTCTTCGTAAGATTATTAAAACCTGAATCCTTTTCTCCTATATTGGCGCTTATTGGTGTCGTTATGATTATGGCTTCAAAAAGCAACAGAAGAAAAAATATTGGAGCAGTTTTTGTTGGGTTTGCAATTTTAATGTTTGGTATGGAAGTTATGAAAAATGCTATGGCTCCAATGGCTGATATGCCTCAGTTTACCAGCATATTAACAGCATTTCAAAACCCAATTCTCGGCGTTATAGTAGGTACATTAGTAACCGCAGTTATTCAAAGTTCAGCGGCCTCTATAGGTATACTTCAGGCTCTTTCTATGGTAGGCGGTTTAACTTATGGAATGGCTGTTCCTATAATTATGGGACAAAACATAGGAACCTGTGTATCTGCAATGCTTTCAAGCATTGGAGTTAACACCAGTGCAAAAAGAGTTGCAGCTGTGCATGTCCTATTTAATGTCTTTGGCGTAATTATCTGTTTATCCGCATTTTTACTAGGAAATGCTATTTTTAAATTTGATTTTGTAACAAATAATATTTCACCATTTGGAATTGCGGTTGTACATTCAATATTTAATATTGCAACTACAATTATTCTATTCCCATTTACCAAATTTCTTGAAAAATCAGCCATTGCACTTGTACCGGAAAAGAAAGAAAAAGATAAAAATGTTCTTCTTGATGACAGATTACTCCTTGCTCCTAGTTTTGCTATTGCGGAGTGCTACAGACGTTCTATCAAAATGGCAGAGATGGTTGAATTTAATTTTATTAACTCAACTAAAATGCTTAAAAGTTTTCATTCAAAAAAAGCAGAACAAATTAATGCAAACGAAATTAAAATTGATATGTTTGAAGATAAACTGAATGCTTTTATGCTCAAACTTTCAGCCAAAGAATTAACAGAAGAAGATAATGCGAGAATTTCACAACTTCTTTTAGCAATTGGTGATTATGAAAGAATAGGCGACCACGCAACTTATATGTTAAAAATTGCTGAAAAGCTTAAAGAAAGCGAAAAGAAACTTTCAGCAGAAGCGGTCGAAGAATTAAAAGTTATCGTTCACGCAGTTTCTGAAATATTTGCAGTTTCTTTTGAAGCTTATAAAACTGATAATATTCAACTTGCTCAAGAAGTTGACCCGTTAGAAGCTGTAATCAAAAAAATTATCAGAAAGGTTAAAAACCGTCATATCCAAAGACTTAAAGATGGTTTATGTACAGCAGAACTCAGTTTCTTGTTCTCTGATTTACTGAATGATTTGAGAAGAATTGCTGCTCACTGCGGTAACATTGCAACAAGTGTTATTCAGCTTCATGACCAAACAATCGATAAACACGAATACAACCATAGAAACAAAGATGAGGATATTGAATTCATTAGTAAATATGAAAACTACAAGTCACGATACTCTGTTTCTAAACATAAGTCTGTTGAAATGGTTTAATATCTATTTATGATTATAAATACCGGCAGCAGCTTTTGAGTTCAAGTATATAGCACCTGGTACCGATTTAGAAAGTTCAGGAGAAATGAAATTTTCTTTAATCACATCAGTTGCTATATATTTTGCAGTTGCTAGTGCAGCTCCGGCCGGTGTCTTTGCTGCAGCTTGAAGATTTGTTCTTCTTACGGTATCTTCAGCTTTTTGCACTATATCACCTAATGGCTTTGGAGGAAGCGGATTAACTCCTGAATTACTTAATGGTGAAATTGACATATGAAATCCTTAAACAAACTACACATATATTTAAAAACTATTTTTGTTTAAAAATTTCACTATTTTAACAAAATTTTACATTTATAGCTTAATTGTTCTAAAAATTGTTGAATATCTATGGTTCCCATAATAAATAACAATAGAAACAAAATGATTTTCAAGGTCATTAATTTCCATATAACTCTTTATAGGTTCTTTCCTTTTGGTGCTCTTAAACTTACCCAGAAAATCTAAGGTGCTCATGTGTATTTTTTGAGACTTTGTTAATTTTGGTTTTGGTAAATGTTTATCATAGAAAAATTCAGGCGTAATATCACGTTCATATACAGGTATGAGCAACCACACCATTTTGCTTAAAAAGTAAATACCATTTGCCATTATGCTCACGCGGGGTCAACAAATAATAGCCCGGTTCAATGGTTATACCTTTAAAATAAATTGCAGAATTAAGTCTTAATAAGGGATAAGGCGACCAAGCCGCATCTTTCATATCATAATACTGATCGGGATCTATATTATGCAAATACGAAAAATCTGCAAGCTGCAAATCATTATATATCTGAGGATAATTTTTATTTGGTTTGCTCTCAACGGGCTGAGGAGAATTTGAAGAAGGATACTCAAACTCCATCCGGTCAATCTCAATCTCATCTTGATTGAACTCTTCAACACTATTAATAGGAGCATCTGAAAGCGGATTATAATCCGCATAAACCGGGAGTAAAAGTGCTAAAATAAAAACTAATAAACATTTGTTCATACAACTATTTTAATTGATTTTAAAATTATTTCAAGCAAGTAGAAACAAATCTTATAGTGTCATCAGCTAATTCTTTAACAAAATCTTTAGCGATTTTAGAG
>CAJTWU010000042.1 GCA_910579975.1 uncultured Vampirovibrio sp. | reverse complement strand
CGACCAGGCGCTGATTTGGCAGGCCAAGGAAATCTTGATGAACCGTAACCATATAATAGATTACCGCCTAAACCGGCTGCACCACCAGTTGTATAACCGCTTAGTCTTGAAGCATAACCACTTGGAAAACCTGAATAATGTCCAAGACTATTTACACCAAATGATGAATAATTTCCTGTTAATCCGCCATTACCGCCTGTATATTGTGACCAGTATGAAGTTCCTGGAATATTCATAGCAGTAGTACCGCCAAGAGTAGTCATAAATGCTGACGGCGCAAATAAACTTGCTAACTGATACAAAAACCCTCCAGCTGCTTCAAAACCTGTACCTGAGGAAGCAGAGCCTGAAACAGTCAAGTCTCTCAATCTATCATAGGTTTCATACAACATAGCTTTAGCGTCTCCCGAAGCGGAGCCGTATCTGTTTGCTATTACTAAGTATCCATCATTTTTATAAGCCATTTTGTGTCTTTCCCCCTCTCCTTGAGGAGAGGGACGGGGTGAGGTATCAACCCGCTTGTAGATTTTATTCTAACCTAAATTATTTACCCCCCGAATGTCTTGAATGAAGATTCTACGTTATCATCGACAACTTTCTTCACTGCTTCCATTTCGGTAGATAGAGCACTTTGTTCTGTATCTAATTGTTTTAACCTTAATTCTAGCTGCTGGTCTTCCTGTTGAATTATTGATGTTTTTGCGTTGATATCGCGTATCATTTTGTCATAAACGGCGTTATCATAATAATATTGGTTCATTGCATCCTGATAAGCAACATCATCTGTTTCTGTACCCATATTCAAGGTATAAACTATTGAGTCATCTTCAAATCTGATACTTGTAAAACGGCCATTGCCATCTGTTTCAACAAGTGCTTTTTCAGTTTCTTCTATTTTTGTATCAATATAACTTGCATTATAATATGGAAGTTTTGTTTGTCCGTCAATATTGTTAGGACCTGTACCACTATTATATGAAGCTTCTAAATCAGCATAACTTGTATAATAAGCTACACCGTTCATTTTGAATGAATAAATACCGCCTTTATATGAGGTAATTTTTCCATTTTCATCATATTCAAAGCAGTCTAATATTTTTGATTCAATACCCTGTTCTTTCATATCAGCAACAACCTGTTGAAGTTCGGCTAACTGGTCTTTGTCTAATTCGGCAAGAGGGATTAAATCACTGTTACCAATATATGTAGGGTGCTTTAATTCTCCATAAGCTTTAAGAGCTTCATCATATTCTATTTTTGCAGACTCTGCAGAGGTTTGAGCTGTGTCATAGCCGCTTTGAGCAAGATTTAATAAAGGAGTTAAAGATGTTAGTTGAGTATTATAATCTGCTAATTTTACATCTATATTTGCCTTGTCATAAACATTTAATGTACCGTTAAATTTACCCGCTTCAGATTTACCACTTTCTAAAGCTAAAGCATTGAGCTCTGTACCTTTAGCAAAACTATAATTTGTACCATCATAATCAAAATATAAACCAGCTAATTCACCTTCACTAATAGCACCGCTTTTTATTAAATCGTCTAAAGCAGTTTTGATTGCTTCTTGTTCTGTTGGATTGAAAGTTGAAAAAGCCTTATATGTTTTGCTTCCTGAAGCATCCGTTACAGTGTATTCATCCTTAGGAGTAGTTGCATCACCACCATCATATGTACATTTCGTAATACCGGTCTGCTCTGAAGCATAGTTTGCAAGCTTTGCTCTCTCTGCTTTTATTGAATTTATTTGAGTTTGAATATCATCAAGATTAGCTTTGGCATCCTCTTGAGCTTTTAAAGCTGCTTGATAAGCTTCATTAGCAGCTCTTACTGCATTTTCTGCAGCTTCAATATCAGCCTTTGAGCTTACACCATCACTAAACTGAACTTGAGGATCATTCATCTTCTTAATTGAACCTGTATAACGCTTAGTTGTATAGCTTCTGGTTACAACATAGTTATAATCAGGATCAGCAGATGACAATTGTTGCCAATTTTCAAGTTTCGTTTCTTTGCCAAGACCATCTTTGTATGTGTAGATATTTTTTGTAAAATCCGACGTGCTTGGAGGAACAGGAACCTTTAGACCCAACATTTGATTGAAAAGATTTGCACTTTGATTTGACAACACTGTACGGGCCTGGTTAATCTGCTGCCCTTCATATTCACAATTTGATTTTCTTGCAACCAGAGCTAAGTATCTGGCTTGAGATGCTGCCATACCCATATTGGTATCTCCTGTTTTTATTGTTGTTATTGTTTTAATGAGACTTAAAAAAAAGTCAAATGTACTAATAACATTATATAGTAGTATTTACAATTTTTAATTAAGGAATTTTTCAAAATCATACATTTGATGTAGTGATTTGCTAAAATTTCATCCGTTTAAGGTATAATAAATACAGGAAGGAGAAAGAGTATGATTTTAGATAAAGTTAATACCCCTGATGATTTAAAAGTATTATCCATCCCGGAAATGGAAACTCTTGCTGATGAGATGAGAGAAATTATTATAAAAAAAGTTAATAAAACAGGCGGACACTTTGGTCCAAACTTAGGTATTGTTGAAGCGACAATTGCATTGCATTATGTTTTCAACTCTCCTGTAGACAAAATCATTTATGATGTTTCACACCAATGCTATCCGCACAAAATCTTAACAGGTAGAAAAGAAGGCTTTTTATATCCTGAAAAGTATTTAAAATATACCGGTTACACCGCTCCGGAAGAATGCGAACACGATTTCTTTAAAGTCGGTCACACATCAACTTCTGTTTCACTTGCAACAGGAGTTGCAAAAGCTCGTGATTTAAAAGACGAAAAAGGAAATGTAATTGCTCTAATCGGCGATGGTTCTTTAAGCGGCGGGGAAGCACTTGAAGGATTGGACAATGCGGCTGTTCTTGGCTCAAACTTTATTGTTGTAGTAAACGATAATGACCAATCAATTGCCGAAAACCATGGCGGATTATATGACAACTTAAAACTATTAAGAGAAACAGACGGCAAAGCTCAATGTAACTTCTTCAAATCATTAGGTTTTGACTACGTTCTTGTAAAAGAAGGAAACAACATTGAAAAACTTATTGAAGCATTCAAAAGTGTAAAAGATTCTACACATCCAGTTGTCGTACATATTTGCACACAAAAGGGTAAAGGATGCAAAGCAGCCGAAGAAAATAGAGAAGGCTTCCACTGGATTTTGCCTGGAGCATTAGATAATAATCAATCTTGTGGAATGGAAGAAAGTTATACTTCGATTACACGTGAATATATTTTAAATAAAGCAAAACAAGACAAAACTGTTATTGCCGTGAATGCAGGAACACCCGGTGTATTTGGTTTTGATAAAGAATTTAGAGCTCAAATGGGTAAACAATACCTTGATGTAGGTATAGCTGAAGAACACGCTGTTGCTTGTGCTTCAGGTCTTGCAACAAATGGTGCTAAACCTATTTTTGCAGTCATGAGTTCATTCGTTCAAAGAACCTATGACCAAATGTCTCAAGATTTGTGCCTAAACAATTCTCCAATAACTATGCTTGTCTATTGGGGTGGAATTTCAGGCGCAGATGCAACACACCTTTGCACATTTGATATTCCTTTGATTTCAAATATTCCAAATATGGTTTATCTTGCTCCTACAAATAAAGAAGAGTACTTAAAAATGCTTGATTGGTCTGTAGAACAGACTGAACATCCTGTAGCAATCAGAGTTCCTATGTGTGGTTTAAATTCAACAGGACTTGAAGATACAACAGATTATTCAATACTTAACAAATTCAAAGTCATTTCAAAAGGTGAAAAAGTTGCAATTTTAGGACTGGGAAATTTCTTTGGCTTAGCGAAAGAAGTCGAAGAAGCACTCGATTTTAATGCAACCTTAATCAACCCTTTGTTTATGACCGGACTTGATATTGAACTTCTTGAAGAACTAAAAAAAGACCACTCTCTTGTTATCACCCTCGAAGACGGCGAGCTTGATGGCGGTTTTGGAGAAAAAATCGCAAGATTTTACGGCAACTCTGATATGAAAGTCTTAAATTATGGGGCTAAAAAAGAGTTTACAGATAGAGCACCTTTAGATGAATTATATCAAAGATATCATTTAACAAAAGAGCAGATTGTAGATGAAATACGCGCTTGTATTAGTTAATATAAAAGGTCTGGGTGTAAAAACATTCAGCTATATAGTTCCTGACGATATGAAAGATATTGCCCAAATCGGGCAAGCAGTATTGGTTCCTTTCGGACGTCAGGGGCTTATTAACGCATTTATTGTAGGATTTTCTGATTATTTACCAGAAGGAATACGGGCAAAAAAAATCAACAGAATATTAGATGAAAAGCCTTTATTTTCAATAAAATATCTGAAACTTCTGGAATGGGTTGCTAATTATTATTGCACAGATTTTGTAACAGTTTTAAATGCAGCAATTCCAATGAAGCTCATAGAAAAGAACTCGAAAACAGAGCAATCTATTGAATTAATTAATACTAATTTTGAGGGCTTAACCAAACGCCAAAAAGAAGTTTTGGAACTATTAAAAACAGAAGGTAAAAGTCCGCTAATAGAATTTGAAGAAAAAGCAAAAACCACCCGTTCTACAATGAAAAAACTTGCAGAAGCCGGATTTGTAAAGATTAACTTGGAATATGTCTATAGAAATCCACTTACGATTTTTAAAGATGTAAAAGTAGAGCCCTTATATGAGTTATCACCTGAGCAACAGGAAGTTTATGAAGGCATAAGTGGAAAATTAAAATCTCCTAATCCTATCTTATTACACGGTGTAACAGCCTCCGGGAAAACAGAAGTGTATTTTAAATTAATTAAAGATGTACTTGATTCAGGAAAAAATGTTTTATTTATGGCTCCTGAAATTGCCTTAGCCTCGCAATTAACCAAACGTCTTGCCCGTAAATTCGGCATAAAAGATGTTGCAATTTGGCATAGCAGCATATCAGACGGAGAAAAATATGATGTTTGGCAAAGACTTTACAATAATGAAATTCGTATACTTGCCGGAGCACGCTCTGCTGTTTTCGCACCTTTGCAAAACATTGGATTAATAATCATTGATGAAGAGCACGAAGGAGCTTATAAACAAACTAACCCGGCTCCTCGTTATGATGCACGTGTTGTAGCACGCCGACTTGCTCAATTCTATCAAGCACCGTTACTTTTAGGTTCAGCCACTCCTGATGTTTCGACTTATTATTTTGCACAGAATAATAACAATATTTTTCAAATGTTAAAACGATTTAACAACGCTCCTTTGGCAAAGCCTGAAGTTATTAACATGCAAGAATATGGAAAAGCCGCTTATAGAAGTATCATTTCGAAACCGCTTCAAACAGAAATAAAAGAAGCTGTAGAAAACGGTAAACAAGTTATTTTACTAATGAATCGCCGTGGGTTTTCGACTTATACACAATGCAAAGCTTGCGGGACGGTTGTAGAATGCCCTGATTGCTCAATTCCAATGGTTTGGCACGCTGATGGTAAAAAACTTAAATGCCACTACTGTTCCAAAGAAATGAGTTTTCCTGATTTTTGTCCTCAATGCGGTAGTGATGCACTTTCTAACTCGGGCTCAGGCACACAAAAAATCGAAATCTTAATAAAAGAACTCTTTCCTGATTACCGCGTAGAAAGAATTGACAGCGATATTTTAACAAAAAAGAATGCGCATATTGAACTTTTAAGCAAATTCCAAAAAGGTGAAATTGATATTCTGGTAGGAACCCAGATGATTGCAAAAGGTTTAGACAATCCTAATGTAACTCTTGTTGGTGTTATTAGTGCAGACACAGGGTTCTCTGTTCCTGATTTCAGAGCCTCAGAACGTGGTTTCCAATTGCTTACACAGGTTGCAGGGCGTGCCGGACGAGGCGAGTACAAAGGAAAAGTACTTTTTCAGACATACAATCCGGATTATTATGCATTTCAAACAGCTAAGTCACAGAATTATGAAAAATTTTTTGAAACTGAAATTAAAGCCCGCCAAGAGTTTGATTATCCGCCATTCAGCCAAATAATACGTTTGATTTTATCTTCTCAAAATAATTTTCGCGCTGAAAAATCCGCAATGGAAATTGCAATGCGCTTAACAACAATGACCGAAAAATTTGGGTTTACAGAATATCTTGAAACACTTGGACCAACACCTTGTATTATCTCAAAAATCAATGGTTACTATCGGTTCCAAATCTTAATCAAAAACAAACTCTCACAAAAAGGGCATGATTTTGTATCAAAATTTATGAACAAAATTACCTTGCCTAAAGATATTAAGCTCGCTATTGATGTTGACCCTTTGGATATTCTATAAACTTAGAAGCTGCAAAAACGCTTACAAAAAATTCATATAGAGAAACGATAGTTACCGGTATTATCGTTAAATAAGCTATATCAAGATTAGTAAATAACGGATTTACGACAAATAAAATAAATTTGTTTAAAAGTGTTAACAAGAAAATTAATCCAGCTGATATCAAATACATTTTTTTGTTATTTTTTATTAAGCCAAACACTTCTTTAAAACGAAGAAAAGAAAGCCAATCTTCAGTTTCAGCAAAAATACGATTAACAGCAATAATACAAACATAGCTATACAAAGCTGATATTAACAGTAAAGGAACTAAAAGAATTAACAAAAACAAGCCAATATTACCAAAAAACGGCTGTGCATGTTCAACTGTCATAGAGAATGGACCAAAGAAAGCACAGCCAAATATTAAATAATGCAGCGGCAAGTAAAATAAAGCTGCCGCAAATGTATACTTAACACCAAATTGGAAAGATTTTTTCAAATTAAAAGCCGGTATTTCAGATTTTGACATAAGATTTTTGATACAATCTACCTTATAACCGTTAATGAAAAATAGCACAAAAAGTGCTAATAGAAACAATACTGCAAAATTGATAAACGGAAGCCGTACTTTATCTGCACTAGAAAAGAAATTAAAAGCAAATAGCTGAGAATAAGAGGACAAGAGCATAAAAAGAATTAAAAATGCTGATTTTTGGAAAATCTGCTTATCCTTAAAAATATATGTAAGAGTATCTTTTATAAAATTCTTAATCAATTCCAGCCTCTTTTCTTTTTTCAGCTAATCTCTTTAGTTCATAATTCTTCCAATCATTATATGTTTGAAGAATTCTTTTTTTATCTTTTTCCAACTGCAATGCCATTTTCAAATCAACTTCTGCAAGTTCTTTTTGACCGAGTTTATTACATATAAATCCGCGTTTTGCGTACAAAATTCCACTTTTAGGGGATTTCTCAATTGCATTATTAATAGAAGCTAACGCCTTTTGATAGTCATCTTTCATTATGTAACAATTAGTAGCCATTATATAACCATTATTAGGTTCTGCAATTTGTAATACTGTATCATAATCTTGTATATTATAGTAATATACTGAAGGTAAAGCATACCAGCATTTGTATTTATATGATCCAATCAAATCATAAGCTTTTTTATAGCATTCAAATACTTCTTTACCCTTTTTTAACTCTCCAAGCTGAATATAATAAACGCCTTTTTGCCATTTAATCGGTGTTATTTTTATTGAAAGTTCCAGAAGTTTTTCATTTCCTGTTATATATCCATACAAATTTATACCGGCAGAAATTGATGGTATACATAGTAAAATTCCCAAAATAACTAGTATAATAATTTGAAGAGGGTTTACTCTGGATTTCATAATACCTCTAATTATTATAAACAAAATAATTAATGATACGATATATGCAAAAAGTAAGAGCAGATAGGTAAATGTTCCACCAGAATATTTATAAACTTCAAAAAACAAATCTTTAATCATACTACTCTCCAAGTCTAACAAATATATTCTATCTTTGCATCAAAACACCATCCTCATCTATACGAAGGATTTTGTTTTATTCTTGCTAAACAAACTAAAAAAAATGCCGTCAATATAGTTGTAGATAAGGAATATACATGTTACAACTATTACCCCAAAATGATATAGTGACTCCGAATACCCAAAACCCGTCGGAGGCAGTTGAATTTATAAACTCTTATATTGAAAAATACCATTGCGAAAACATGTCCGTAGATATTTCGTTTATGAATGTGCTTGATGCATGTTATGTTTCAACACTTTGTTCGACAAAACACTATATCAAATATCCTAACGGAAAAATCAACTGGAAGATATCGTCTGAATTAATCCGTGAGTTTAACAAAGATTTGGAACTTGGTAACACTAATTATATTTAAAGAACTTCGACGATTTGTTTAATATCTTCAGATGTAATATTTCCAAGAGCTAACTTTTTATGCTCATCTCTAAGTTGACTTCTTTCTTTTAAAACAGTAAGTACCTTTAAAATAAGTGTCTGGTTTTCACTATCCAAAAGAGTTTCAAGCTCTTCCACTTCATCAACATAATCAATAGCAAAGAACACAAAATCACTTCCATCAAATAATTCATCATAGAAAAGGCTCTTTAATTTGTGAGAATTAAACCTTTTTAATAATTCATTTACCCCTTTAACCTCATCCTTCGTGTTTTTATCACAGTCAAAGAGATACTCGTCATTTGAAAGAAGTTCTTCAAACTTATCTTTTGCTAACCTTAATAATACAGCAGTTGAGCTTGTAAGAGGTATTTTTTCAAAAACTTCATAAAGATTATAATCACAAATTGCAGACGGTGAAATAATATCAGGAATTGCGTTTATAATATAACAAAGCACAAGAGAGGCCATATCAATATCTTTTTCAATCAATTCCTCAAGAGGTATAAGATATGAGATTTCAGAAGCTATATTTTCTGAAAGCGAAGATTTTTTCATCACCTCAACAATCTTATCCAATGCATCCTTTGCCTGATAATTAACTAAAAACTTCACAGCATCATACTGAATAAACTCGTCATCACTATTAAGATTTTCCAAAGCCTCCGACTTAGAAACCTCGTCCTTTAATAATGATAAAAGCTCAATAGAATTCATCGAAAGCGGCTCAAACTCTGATTTTGCAGCCTCACGAATTTGAGGTAATAATTCTCTAGCTATTTCAGGAACCAAAGTAAAATATTTAACAGCATAGGCTTGTTGAGACTCGGTACCATTAAAAAACAATTCTTTCAATTCAATGAAAAGAGTTTCGCCGCCAAAAGAATGTAAAACGGTTGCTATCATTGTATCATAACTTGCAGAATAAAATTCTAGAAAACTCAAAAGATTACGGTAGTTATCTTTTGTACAAGCGTTTTGGATACGTTTTGCAACATTATTTTTTATAAAATCAAATAAAAAATCATCTTGTTTAACAAGTTTTGCGAACAATTCCACATCAGAATTGTTTACAAGATTTCTAGCGACAACTTCATACTCAGAAGGGTTTTTCCCTGTGAGCTTCTTAATTAAATCCATTTGTTGAAATCCTAATCCAAATAGAATACTGTGACAACTTTGTGATTTTCTTCAGCATAATCAATTGCAGTATGCAAAGTACGGCTTGTATGTGATAAGAAACAAATTAATTGGTTGCAATCATCAATAATTTCTCTGTTACAAACTCTTGAAGCATCAGCCAGAGTCATCATAGCTCTATCAGAATGTTCAACTATATTTGGAACACCGATTAACTGATCTTGAACATCAGAAGGCTGTTGACCAATAGTTTGAGGAAGAATAACTTTCAACTTATCAGGATTTGACTTCATTGCACCACGGATTGCAGCAGCATTTGTACCGCATGAACCACCTGATGTAATAATAGTATTACCTTGCATAACAAGAGCAGTTGTAAGTGTTTCAATCATTTGCTGGTGAGTAATAGCAAGGTTACGAGAACCAATGATTGCAATTCTTTTGGCCGGTTGTTTAATTGTAGCAAGCT
>CAJTWU010000041.1 GCA_910579975.1 uncultured Vampirovibrio sp. | reverse complement strand
CAGTGGCTAAAGCGGCTAGTATAATATTCCTCATATCATATCCCCCATTTATTATATTATATACTTTTTCTCTTAACAAAGTCAAAGGGAAGCAATATTGTGCTATAATTGGTTTATGAGGGATTATGAGTTCTATTATACACAAGACGGTTCTGTAGGTCTGTATTCATACGCTGATGACGATGTTTATCACTCTAAGTTTGGCGCCCTTACTGAAGCATGGGAGAAATTTATACTTCCTGCACATATAGAAAAAAAGCTTAATCAACAACCTGAAATAAGAGTTTTAGACGTATGTTATGGTATTGGATACAATACAAAAGCATTAATGAGTTTTATAATTAATTCTGATGAAAAATTTTTGAAACAAAAAAATATTTTTCAAAAAATAAAAATTGTTTTAAAAAAAATTTTAAAAACGTTCTTATACAGACTTAATATCGTTTCGATAGATAATAATAATGCTAAGTGGTTAAATAAAGTATTATCAATACCTATCGAAACGATAAATGAGGATAATATTAGCTCGATTAAAATAGATTGTTTAGATATTAATGAGGAACTTGTAAAAATTTCTCCACTTCTGAAAACAATCGTAACTCCGCAAGAAATTTTTACTAATGTTGTTCCACCAATTTTTGAATGTTTTGAAACATATTGGAAAATTAAAAAATTCTTAGCAAAAATATCTTTAAATTTTGCACCAAAAAATAAGAAAGAAATAAGAGAGCTTTTAGAATTAAAATTTAATAAAGATTATGATGAAATCGCAAAAGAATACAAGATACACAAATATGTAAATTATATTCTTATCGACTCACTGGTCGATCATTATAAACAGAACTATATAACCAAAGAATTCAAAAAAAATATAAAAGAAAAGTCAAAAAAGAAGTTTTTTAACTTTTCTTTGGTCAACTACGCCCAATTTAAACAAAATTTTAGGTACAATTTACTCACCAGATTTAATTTATTTGCCTTCTTACATAATATATATTATGACCATTTATCGATACGATATAAAAAAAGCCGATTTAAGCCCTTTAGTAAGCTTTTTAAGCTGAATTTTTACATAAATGATGCCCGAAAGACTATTTTGAATATTAAAGGCGAGTATGACTTTATATTCCTAGATGCTTTTACATATTCAAAAGCACCTGAATTATGGTCTGTAGAATTTATGGCGGAGCTCTATAAGCATCTTTCACAAGATGGCATTATAATGACATACTCAAATTCTGCACTTGTTAGAAATACTTTTTTAGAAAATAATTTTTATGTAGGTAAAATTCTGGATGAAAAAACCGGTAAATTTATAGGAACAGTTGCTGCAAAGGAAAAATTACTGATTGAATACCCTTTGTCCAGCTATGAAATAGGTTTATGTGCAACAAAAGCCGGCATACCTTATCATGATCCAAACTTAAATTTCGACAAAAAAGAAATATTAAAACGACGAGAACATGAATTCAATACAAGCGAGTTAATATCATCATCAATGTATATGAAAATCCGCAAATCTAGGAGCAATCAGAATGAAGAATAAATATGACATCGTAATTATTGGAGGAGGCACATCAGGAGTAAGCTGTGCCTGGAACGCTGCAAAAAGAGGATTAAAAACATTAATTATTGAGAAAAACTCTTATTTAGGAGGCTCAATAACATCTGCTTTAGTTATTCCCGCAATGAAAACTTCAAATAATGCGATTAATACAGATTTTTTTAACGCTTTATATGGTAAATTATCCTCTTTAAATGGAGCAATTACTTACGAAGATGGTAATAAAGGCTGGTTTAACCCTGAACTTACAAAAATCGCTCTGGATATATTAATGCAAGAAGCCGATGTTGATCTTCTATTTGAAGAAGAATTATTATCGATATCTATCGATACGATAAATGCTAATAAAATTTTATTTAGCACAAAAGAGTTATCAACACCTATCGAAACGAGATTTGTTGTAGACGCAACTGGTGATGCAAAAATTTGTGAAAAATTAAATTGTGGTTTTTTAGAAAAATCTGATGAAATTCAGCCAAAAAATTTACGATTTATAATGTCTGGAATAAATGTAAATGAATTTTCAAATTGGCTAATGGAATTTGATAAGGATAGAAATGTCTCTACATCCTGTATTATAGATGGCAATACCTACTTATCTACAGCTTATACTTGGGATACAGGAGTTAAATGGGCTTTAAAGCCTTTATTTGAAAGGGCAATAACAGAAGGAGTTTTGACAAAGGAAGACACTAACTATTTTCAGGTATTTTCAGTGGCTGGAACAGCAGACTCTATTGCTTTTAACGCTCCAAGACTAATAAATAATCAGGGATATGCAGAAGCTCGTATGTCGATTTTAAGGCTATCGAATTTCTGTAAAAAATACCTTCCCGGATTTAGAAATGCACATATCTCTTCAATAGCAAATTCAATGGGAGTAAGGGTTTCAAGAAGAGTAAAAGGGAAATATATATATACTTATGATGATTTAATTCAAGGTAAAACTTTTGAAAATCCCGTATTAATATCAAATTATCCTGTTGACATTCATTCAGAAAAAAGAAACGGCTCAACTTTACAAAAAGTTTACAAAGAATACCAGCTTCCAATTGAGTCATTAATGGTAGAAGGTTATGATAATGTATTTGTTATTGGTCGCTGTATTTCAGCAGATTTCAAGGCTCAAGGTGCTTTAAGAATTATACCTTCATGCTTTTCTATGGGTGAAGGATTAGCAAAATATTTAGCAAAAATATAACCCCCTTGCATTATTATAAACTTGTATTATAATAAAGTTATACGGAATTATACCGTTTATTTTTTAAATCTCATATTATTTAATTTTGATAGGATATTTATAGTTTAGTGAAATTTTTTATTGTGGTTAAGAGGCTTTTATTATGTATGTAAACAAATGCATTAAATGTGGTGCTGAATTTGAAACAAAGAACCCCAAAAGAGTGATATGTCCAAACTGTTTGTACGCGGACAAGGGAGAGACTCAAGAAGAAAAACCAATGCAGAGTTATAGTTCTTATAATTCATATTCTGCCGGAGAACAACGTCCTAGAAGCTATGACCGACCTCAACAAGGCGGCTATAGAAATAACGGGTATTCCAGGGATGGTCAAAGAGATTATAACCGCAATAATCAAGGTGGCGGATACCAGAGACGAGACTATAACAACAGCCGTCCGGGCGGATATCAACAAAGAAGACCTGATGGACAGCAACGTGATAATCGCGGCGGAGGATACAGAAATAATTATGCAAGCGGTGGTAGAAACAACGGCGGCTTCCAAAATCGTCGTCCAAATGGACCAATGAACAGACGTCCAAGACCGCAAAAACCGGCTAAACCATTATTAGTAAGCAAGGAGCAATTAGAACAAATTGAAATTCTATATAAAACAATGCTTCCTCTTCCTAATCCGGATGCTCATGAAGTAATCGGTGCAAAAATTGGTTTAGAACCTCAAAAAGTATTTTTTGGAATTAATTTAGTACGTCAAAAAATGATGTTACCTAAATTACCATTCCCTAAACGTAAATTGGCAATCTCACAAGAACAGATGATTGCAATCAGAAGCTTATATGAACCATTATTGCCGCTTCCTCCAATTGGTTGTCATAAAATTATTGCTGCTCAACTAAAAATGGAAGAATGGCGTGTTCACGTAGGTATCAAGCTTGTTCGTGCCCAACTTGGTTTAGACCGTTGGAATGAAGATAGAGCCGATAAACCAGCTGATTATATGGTTGCTAAACACGAAAAAAACAGCGAGCCCGCTCCATTGGAGGTAACAGTACCTTCTGAGCCTGTTGCAGAAGAAAAACCAAAACGCGGAAGAAAGCCTAAGAAGAAAGAAGATGAAGAATAACTTTATTTCTGTAGGTAAAATTTTAAATTTCCATGGTGTAAAAGGCGAAGCAAAGCTTGGTTATACTAAAAATAGGGAACAATTTTTGTCTCAGCTTGAAGGTGTTTATATTCAGGATAAATACTTTGAGATTGAGAATCTTAGATTTACGCCAAAGTGCGCTATTATTAAGTTTAAAGGTATTAATACACTCAATGAGATTATTGAGTATAAAGGTGAATTAGTTTTTGTAGAGGAAACTACAGCAAGAGAAAATCTTGAAGAAGATGAGTTTTTGATTGATGAACTGGTTGGACTTGATGTTTATGACGGAGGAACCAAAGTTGGTGCGATTGTCGGAGTCTCAAATAACGGAGCTAGTGACTTATTATCAATCAAAACATTAAACAAAAATATTGCGCTTGTACCTTTTGTAAAAGCTATTGTACTTTCTGTTGATATTAAATCTCGACGTATCCAAATCAATAATATTGAAGGATTGCTTTCATGAGATTTGATGTCTTAACATTATTTCCTGAACTAATCCGGTCTCATTTGGATTTTAGTATAATGAGACGAGCAACAGAAGAAGGTGTTATTAGTGTAAATACAATAAATCCCCGTGATTATACACTTGATAAACATAAAAAAGTTGATGATACACCTTATGGCGGCGGAGCAGGAATGGTTCTTATGCCACAACCTTATATAGATGCTTATGAAGCGGTTGAAAAAAAAGAACACAGCATTACATTAATGATGACTCCGCAAGGTGAACCGTTCACAGATAAAATATCCAATGAACTTGCTTCATATGAACAAATTGTTATACTTTGCGGTCATTATGAAGGTTTTGATGAAAGAATAAGAGAAATAATTAAACCACGAGAAATCTCTATTGGTGACTTTGTTTTAACGGGTGGAGAGCTGCCGGCTCTTTGTATAATAGATAGTGTTTCAAGAAAAATTGAAGGAACATTGGGTAAAATTGAATCAGCTCATGATGATAGTTTTTCAGATGGTCTTTTAGAATATCCGCAATATACAAAACCAAGAAATTTTAGAGGGTATGAAGTACCGGAGGTTTTATTAAACGGTAATCATAAACTTATTGATGAGTATCGCATGGAACAAAAAATAGCAAGGACCAAATCAAAACGTCCTGATCTATGGAAAAAGTTTTCCAAATAAAAAGCCGCATCGTTGCGGCCTTAACTCTCGTTAGATAAAGGAGTGGAGGAGAAAATAAAGAAAAGAGATTATACTTTATATATTCCTCAATATACTTTTTCAATAACAAATATAGATTAATTTGTTACATAAAGTAACAAATCTTTACAATTGCAAGCTGAAAGTATTGTATATATTGAATTTCTTTTGTGATAATATAAGCATAGAATTGTTAAGGGGAGATGATTATATGATAAATATAGCTGTATGCGGTGCTAATGGTAAGATGGGACAAGAAGTAGTAAAAGCAGTTAATGCTGCTGAAGACATGACATTAGTTGCCCAAATTGATATTTTTAATGGACAATTTGCTACAATAAAAGATGCTAATGACTCAGTAAAAATTGATGTTTTAATTGACTTTACCCAGCCGGCTTCCATATACGAAAATGCACTTTATTGTCTCAATAACGGGATTAAAGTTGTAATAGGTACAACCGGTTTAACAGACTCACAAATAGCTGAACTAAAAAAGCTTAGTGAAGAAAAGCAGATAGCATGCCTTATCGCCCCGAACTTTTCAACAGGAGCTGTATTGTTGATGAAATTTGCTCAAATGGCTTCAAAATACTTTGATAATGCTGAAATTATTGAACTTCATCATAACCAAAAGAAAGATGCTCCATCAGGAACAGCAGTAAAAACAGCATTGATGATGGCGGAAGCTAATGATGATTTTACAATCGGCAATTGTGCTGAAAAAGAAACAATTGAAGGCGCAAGAGGAGGAGTTTCATACAATAATATACATATACATTCAGTTAGAATGCCTGGATATATAGCTTCACAAGAAGTTTTATTTGGTTCAAGCGGTCAAATTTTAACAATCAGACATGATTCTATGAACAGAGAATGTTATATGAACGGTGTTTTATTGGCAGCACGATATGTAAATGAACATAACGAGTTCATTTATGGATTAGAAAATATAATGGAGGGGTAGATGAGAAAGCCTAATATTGCAATTTTGGGGGCTACTGGAGTAGTTGGAAGAGAAATAACTAAAATTACAGAAGAACTTGGTATTGAATTTGAAACTATTAAATTTTTATCAAGTGCACGCAGTGCTGGGTCAAAAATCACTTTTAAAGGGCATGAATATATCGTTGAAGAAGCCACTCCTGAAGTATTTGAAGGAATTGATATTGTCATGGCTTCAGCCGGAGGTTCTACCAGTCAAAAATTTGCACCTGAAATTGTTAAGCGCGGTGGTTTGATTATTGATAACTCTTCTGCTTTTCGTATGGAAAAAGACGTACCACTCGTAATTGCCGGAGTAAATGACGAAGATTTACGAGCACACAAAGGCATAATAGCTAATCCAAATTGCTCGACTTCTCAATTAATGTTAGTTTTAGAACCTTTAAATAAGAAGTTTGGAATAAAAAGACTTATTGTATCGACTTATCAGGCTGTTTCAGGTGCCGGACTTGCAGCTATAAATGAATTAAAAGATGATACAGAAGCAAATTTAAAAGGCGTAGAATTTGAAAATAAATGCTTCAAAAAGCCAATTTCTTTTAATGTCATACCTCAAATTGATGTATTTTGTGAAAATGGTTATACAAAAGAAGAAATGAAAGTTGTTAATGAAACAAAGAAAATTCTTCATCTTCCAGAAGAAACTCCAATATCTTGTACAGCAGCAAGGGTTCCTGTTTTTAACGGTCATTCAGAAGCTGTTGATATTGAATTTCAGACAAAAGTTGAACCTAATGAAATTCGCGAAATATTAAAAAATGCTTACGGAATTAAAGTTATTGATAATCCGGACAACTTTGAATATCCTACAACACGTAATGCAAGCGGAGTTGATCCTGTATTTGTAGGAAGAATAAGAAAGAATTTAGCATTTGATAACGGTATTTCATTATGGTGTGTTGCTGATAATTTAAGAATAGGTGCAGCATTAAATACTGTAAGAATTTGCAAAAAAGTTATTGAGATGAGGTTATATGGTAACACAACAAGAAATAGTTAATATTGTACGTGAAGGACAACAAAATGGGAAAACCTATGTTGTTACAAACGGATGTTTTGATATTTTACATGTAGGACATGTTCGATATCTTCAAAAAACAAAAGAATTTGCAGATTACTTAATTGTAATGCTTAATTCAGATACTTCTGTTAAAAATCTAAAAGGAGAAGGAAGACCTATTAATAATGAGAACGACCGCGCTGAAATATTAAGTGCTTTGAGTTGTGTTGATTATGTGGTATTATTTGATGAGAAGTCTCCCGCAAAGCTTTTGGAAGACATTAAACCAGATGTTTATACAAAAGGAGCGGATTATACATTAGAGACTTTACCGGAACGGGAGATAGTCCTTAGAAACAGTATAAAAGTTGAATTTATAGACTTTGTTCAAGGCAAATCCACAACAAATATTATAAATAAAATTAATGGATAGATATATAGGGGAGTTGATTATGAAAACTTTTACATTAGAACAAATTGCTCAAATTACAGGCGGCATGCTTTCTAAAGCAAAAGATGTTGCAATTACAAATATTGCACCTCCGGCTTTAGCAGATGAAAATACTTTAGCCTTGGCTTTGGGAGAAGAAGAAATTGCAAATCTTACTTCTACAAAAGCTCAAGCAGCTTTAGTTCCATTAGGTGTGAACATTGATGGTTTCACTACTATTGAAGTTGAACGTCCAAGATTAGCAATGATGAAACTTATTACAATGTTTTATGAAGAACCACATACCAATGCGGGTATTCATCCTACTGCTGTAGTTCATCCTTCTGCTAAATTAGGTGAAAATGTTTCATTAGGAGCTAATGTTGTAGTTGCAGAAAACGCTGTAATTGGTGACAATACAAAGATTTTAGCAAACAGCTATATTGGTAATGGCGCTATTATTGGTAATAAATGTTTCTTCCATGCTGGTGTAAATATCGGGGATAGAGTAAAAGTTGGCAATGATGTAATTCTTCACCATGGAGTTTCTCTTGGTGCAGATGGTTTCAGCTTTGTAACAGAAAATCCTAATAATATTGAACAAGCTAGAAAAGATGGAGAAATCAAAGAAGGTAATATTGAACAAGTTATTTTTAAAATCCCTTCAATCGGTTCAGTAATTATTGGTAACAATGTTGAAATTGGTGCTAATACTGCAATCGATAGAGGAACAATTGAAAATACTATAATTGGAGATAATACAAAAATTGATGACTTAGTAATGATTGGTCATAACTGTAGAGTTGGAAAAGGCTGTATGATAGTCTCTCAAGTTGGTATTGCCGGCAGCTGTGTAATTGGTGATAGAGTAGTTATTGCCGGTCAAGCAGGTCTTGCTGATCATATTTCAATTGGAGATGATACTATTATTGCAGCAAAAGCCGGTGTTACAAAGAGCTTCCCGGCGAAATCAATTGTTGTAGGAGCTCCGGCTGTTCCAAGAAAAGAATTTATTAAGCAGTTAAAAGTTATGAAAGATGCGGGAGAATTAATTGCTAAATTCAAAAAATATGAGCCGCTTCTACGTACATTTGAAGAAAGTCAAGAATAATGGTAACAATCAAAACAGAGATTAAAACATCCGGTAATTCACTTATGAAAAATAAACCTTGTGAAGTTATTATCAAACCTTCACAGACAGGGAAAATCAGAATTTTTTCTAAAGGTTCTGATGTATGTTTTGATGCCTGTATTGATAATCTTTATTCAACAGATCATTGTGTAACTCTTTGCAGCAAGGAACATAGAACACTTTTAGGCGATTATAAATATAAAGCTATGCTATGCGAACATTTTATGGCCGCTTGCGCTTTGCTTAAAATTGACTCAATTGATGTTTATCTTTCTGAAACAGAGTTTCCAATATTGGATGGAAGTTCTAAAACATGGGTTGAGTTATTTAAGCAAGCAGGAATTGATGGTGTAAACAATCAACTTTACACGGTTTCAGAGCCTGTTTATTACTTAAATGGAAAAACCAGCATGGTAATTTTGCCTGATAAAGAGCTTACAATCAATTATGCTGTAAATTATGACCATCCGGATCTTAGAAATCGTTGGGTAAGTTTTAACTCTAATAAAATTGATGAGATTATTGAAGCCCGAACTTTTGGATTTTATAAAGACCTTAAAAAATATCAAATGATGGGTTTTGGACGCGGAGTTACTATCGATAATACAATTGGTTTAAAAGATATCGGTTACACTACAGAGCTCCGTTCGGAGTTTGAACCTGTTAAACATAAAATTTTGGATATGTTTGGAGACCTATATCTTACAGGAGTTTCACCTCTCAATATGAGAGCGCAAATTCTTGTAAAAGAAGCCGGTCATGCAGTTCATGCCAAAGTTGCACAAATACTTAAAAATAAACTAATTAAAATATAGGAGAGAAAAATGACAGAAGAAATTTTAACTTATGATGTTATGCAGTTAATGGAAATGATACCGCACAGATATCCATTTTTATTAGTTGATAGAATTACAGAATGTGTTCCAGGTAAATATGCAAAGGGATACAAAAACCTTACAATGAACGAAGAATTTTTCCAGGGTCATTTCCCTAATAACCCTATTATGCCGGGTGTTCTTCAACTTGAAGCATTGGCACAATGTTCAGCACCAATTCTTATGTCTATGCCTGAATACAAAGGTAAATTAACTCTTTATGCCGGAGTTGACAATGTAAGATGGAAGAGTGTTGTAAGACCTGGTGACAGACTTGAAATGCATGTTGAAACAACAAAGGTTAAAGGACCTATTTGCAAATGTCACGGTGTAGGCTATGTTGATGGTAAAGTGGCTATTGAAGCAGATTTAACTGTTGCTTTGAAATAATACATATATATATGAGCCTCGCTTGCGAGGCTCTCATTCATATGATAAAATAAAGTTGAAGGGAGCGGATTTGACTCAAACAATTACTATAGGTTCTGATCATGGCGGATTCAGACTAAAAAATGAGATTATTAACCATTTACAAAAACTTGGATATGAAGTTTCAGATTTTGGCTGCTATAATACCGACTCTTGCGACTATCCATTAATTGCAAAAGATGTAGCTAAAGAAGTATTAAAAACAAATGGAAAAGGTATTCTTGTTTGCGGCACAGGAATTGGAATGTCGATAACTGCAAACCGATTTGAAGGTATAAGAGCCTCACATTGCACAGATACATTCACTGCTAGAATGACAAGAATGCATAATGACTCTAA
>CAJTWU010000040.1 GCA_910579975.1 uncultured Vampirovibrio sp. | reverse complement strand
TGAAACTGATAGTCTTGATAGAGCCTCAGCCTGTCGTTTTTCTTTAGTATGAGAAGTTCCGTTATTATCAGTTTCATATTTTATTTCTGCAGCATAATCAGAAGCATTACATCTTTCAAATGTTACTTTACCATCAGAACCAGTTTTCTTTCTATAGAAAATTGTATTTCCATAGAAATCTGCCCAGGAATAAATCGGCTCTCGACCGTCATGTACCGGTAATGGTCGTTGGATTTTGTTCATTAACTTATTTGCAGTCTCTTGGGAAAGTGTTAACTGCTTATCCATTGCCAATTCTAATACTTCAACAAATGCAAATGCGCCATCTTGTTCATTTGTATCAATAACTTTATTAATCAATTGTTCAAACTTATCATTTGCATCCTCAAAAAACTCAAAATGCTTGCTTAATACATACAACTGATCACTAGATCGTAAGCTATCATAAATAGCAGTTATTTGTTCCTTATTTCCACTATTTATTATTACATTTCTGATTTGATTACCAGATTCAGTTCCTAAATAGAATGGATTATCATTACCGTCTTCTAACTTAGGCTTTACAGCATAGTCAATTAATGTTGCCATTTGTGTCGGATTTAATTTTACACCCTCCCTGCCTACTATGGATTCTTCTTTAATAAAATCAGGGTCTTTTGTATCAATGATATTGTCAATTAATTCTTCATCATATAAATCCCATTTACCAACTACAAAATTAACAACGGACAATTTAACATCTTTATCTATATTTTCATCATTAAATATTTCTTTAAGACGAGCCATATTTATACCTCTTTCTGTATCAGTAAATTTAGAAGATGCTTCATTGGTCTTCGCTTCATAGACAATATTCTGTAATTCAATATATTGTTCTGCTTTTGCAAGTAACTCTTCTTTTGAAGCGGCACTCAATACAATATGGGCAACATCAGCATTATAATCAACATTTGCAGCTATTGAAAAACTAACATTATAAGTCACATTGCCATCAGACTCTGTTTCTTTAATATCTAAATCAAGAAGCGTAAGCTTTCGTAAGATATTCTCATTTTCATTCTTTAAAGGACCAAGATAATCTTTAACAAATGTAACATCGCCGAATTTTTCCTGAATTTTACCAAAAGGTATCAAGTCAATATTTTCTCCAACAGCCTCTATAAATTTAAGAACTTTAGCTTGAGCGCCTTCTAAATCATTTTCCAAGTCAAATTCTGCCGCAGCTTTTTCAAATAATTCTGCATATTTGGCTTTCAAATCAGCAGTAGTAATGTACTGAGCATTTGTTTCTAAAGACTGTGTATACTGTCCTTTGCCTAAATCATCTATCGATGTAACAGAGTCTAATACAGCTTTTTGCATACCTGCCGGTATATTGCGCAGCATTATATAAATTTCTTCCCAGACTGGACGTCTTGAAGGTTTAAAAGTGTATTCTTTATTTTCACCTTCACCGGTCACCTCAAAGAAAGATTCCAGAATTTTATTTGTAGCATTTTGCTTATCTTCTTCTAAATCGTAAGCTGCATTAATTTTTTCAACAGCTTCATCAAGATATTCCATATTTGCCGGATTACCAGCACCAGCTTCATATAGAGCTACAATTCTATCAGCTACTGCTTTATTAAATGCTGGAGCCTCTTCAGCTGATGGAGTATAATCTAACGTTGAAATAACAAACATATCATTATTAGCAACAAAGGCTAATACATCTTCTTTAGAGGCTTTTAATGTATCTGCTTTTACAGCTAATGTTCGCGCTAAAGCTTTATCTTCTGTATTTGCAAATTGTTTAAATACAGCTGTTTTCTCTTCATCTGTATCTGCAGCTTGTAGGGCTTTTACAAACTCATCAAGTATTTCTGAACTAAACGCACTATAATTAGTTCCATCAACAGTTGCCATATATCCTAAATCACCAGTTATAGCAGAGCATCGTACTTCTTTTTCTACAGTTCCTTTTTCTTCATCAGCTGCAATTGTATATAGTGTTTTTGAATATATATTCTGTGTATAAAAGTCTTTCAAAGCAATTTCATCATCATTAAGCTTGACTCCGGCATTTTCTTTATCGCGAATTTCTTTATATAAAGAAACTATCGTTTTAGCAGTTTCTTCATTTTTTATAAGCTCATTTGTAAATTCATCAGAACCATTTACCAACAATTTAGTCAGGATATCAACATTTTTAGTTCTTACCAAATCCTGAACAAAAGCTTGAACTTCAGCGGACTCAAGTTGAACATTGCCTTCTTCTCTCAATTTATCAATTACATCTTTTATTACATCAAGATTACCACCGGATAAGTCAATACGCTGCTTCAGATTAGCAAGATTTGTGTTTTGTCTTGTTACCTTAGCCTCATCTGTTTCTTCTCCTTCTGGTGCAGATGTTATAACTGCAGCCTCGTATTTTGTTTTCAATTCTTTTAAATCTTCTAGACTGACTGCAGATAAGATTGTACCATCAACTTCTGTAGTATAGATAGTTGCAGAGCCTTCTTTTGTCCATTCTTTATAAGTAAATGCATCATCATTTTCACCTTCGGTTTTATCTTCTGATGAATATCCAAGTTCGGTCAAAGTATCTACAACAGGCTTCTCTTCAAGCGTGATAGATGATGGTGTTACGGGATTTTCCCCTACAGTAGGGGAAGGTTCAACCACCGGTTGAACCGGTGCACCAACTTTACCAACCTTAATAACTTTATTAAGAGGGACTCTATTTACATCATTAATATCATTAACTAATGCAATTTCTGCAAGACGTGCATTAATTTGCTTGGCAGTCGGATGTTCAATACCTTCATCTTTTAGTGCCTGAACTGCTACATTATAAAGATAAACGCCTTTTTCTACTTTAACTTCTTTTGTAAAAGCATTTGTTAATTCATCTTTTTTATCTTGAATTCTTATTTTTTGGTTTTGGATTGTTTGATTAAACGCATTTTGAGAAACTCTTGGATCAGGCTTTTGTTCTACAACAGGTACATTCTGCTGGGAACTTAACAGATTTTGATTGACAAGCTCTTCAAAAATCTCATCTGCAACCGGATCATCCTCAATTACTACAGTTTCTTCTATAGCAGTCTTCTCAGGATTTAGTTCAGCTATTTTCTTATCAATAAATGCTTCAACAGATAAACCTGATTTCACAAACTCATCAGCCAATTTTAACTCATTAGAATCAACTTTATCATCAGCCATTAGTAAGTCATGAAGTTTATTCATTAATGCTTTTTCTTTATCAGAATCTAATTTTTTCTTGTTGGATTTGTAGGAATTATCAGCTTTTAAAATTGCATCAAAAAGCGGCTGCAATTGTTTTAATTCTTTACCGCCTTTTTTTCCTTTAAACTTAAGTTCACCTTTGTCATTAATAAATGCTTGCGCATTTTGAGTTTTAAACTCGTAATTACGAATCTCTTTACCAGACATAAAATTACTCCTTATATTTTTCTCCAAAACTTACTTTGCATGTGTTAACGGCATTTGTGATATAAACTTTAGGATTTGGTTAATAACTGTTACAAAAGTTTACAAATATATTTACCCCAATAATTAAGAAAAAATAAATTTTTACCCCAATGGTGATTTGCCAACATATAATTATCATATATAATCATGTAATAAGGGAGGAAATCATGGATAATCCATTCAAGAATACTAATTTTGAAGAAAATAAAGAAGAAGCAGAAACAGCTGCTGAAAATACAGAAATAGAAAACGAAGAAAAAATTGAAGAAAAAGAACAGCCGGAAGAAACTAATCCATGGCAAGAAAAATATGAAACATTGAATAATCAGTACATACGTCTTGCTGCTGATTTCGATAATTTTAGAAAACGTCAGGAACTGGAACGTGAAAATCTTTTAAAATATGGTGCAGAAAATACAGTAAAAAAACTTATTGAAGTTCTTGACAATTTTGATAGAGGCGCCAAAGCAATTGAAACAGTTGAAGATTGTGAAAAAGTTAAAGAATGCTTTAATTTGGCATACAAAAATCTTAATGATGTTTTAGGTAAAATAGGCTTAGAAGTCATTTCAGCAGAGGGAGAAGAATTTGACCCGAACCTTCATGAAGCAGTTATGCAGACACCTACTGATGAAAAGCCTGAAAACACAGTTATTACAGAACTCCAAAAAGGTTACAAATTAGGGGATAAGGTTCTAAGACCAACACTGGTTAATGTTGCAACAGCACCATAAATGGAAATGAAAAGGAATAGCAAATGAGCGATTATTATGAGATTTTGGGCGTTGAAAAAAACGCTTCAAAGGACGAAATAAAAAGTGCTTTCAGAAAGCAAGCACGAAAATGGCACCCGGATATTAATAAAGCACCTGAAGCAGAAGCAAAGTTCAAAGAGCTGGGAAAAGCATATGAAACATTAATGGATGACGATAAACGTGCAACTTATGACCGTTTTGGCGAAGACGGATTACAAAATGCCGGATATAGCTCTCAAGGACCTTTTGCAAATGGTTTTGGTGATTTGGAAGAGGTATTCAATTCATTCTTTGGAGGAGGATTTGGAGGCTTCGGAGGAGGCAGACGTCAAGATCCTAATGCACCTCAACGCGGAGACGATTTAAGACTTGATATTGAGATAGAATTTGAAGAAGCTGTTTTCGGGCTTAACAAAGAAATCAAAATTGGTCATTTAGAAACTTGTACAACCTGCAAAGGCACCGGTGCCCGGGAAGGGGCAAAACCTCAAACATGCCAGCATTGCGGAGGAAGAGGAAGTGTTCAGCAGACAACCAGAACCGTATTAGGTCATTTTACTCAAATTGTCACATGTCCACATTGCCATGGTAAAGGTACAATTATTTCTGATCCTTGTCCTGATTGCAAAGGTGATGGAAGAAAAGAAGTTGAAAAGAAAATTGATATAAAAATACCCGCTGGTGTTGATAATGGTTCAAAAATGAGACTTTCTCATGAAGGTGATGCCGGTAAAAACGGCGGTGTTGCCGGAGATTTGTACATAGTAATTCACGTAAAACCTTCTGTTTACTATCAACGTGATGGTATAAATGTATTCACTAAGTTGGAAATCTCACCGGCTCAAGCAGTTTTGGGTGATACCGTAACAATAAAAACATTAGATGGTGACAAGGAAGTTTCAATTCCTACAGGAATACAAAACGGCGAAGTTGTTAAAATTAGAAATGCCGGAGTACCAAATCTTTCAAAACCTTCTGTACGCGGTGAGCATGTTGTTGTTGTTACAGTTAAAACTCCAACTCATATTTCTAACGAGGAAAAAGCTCTTTATCAAAAGCTTTATGAAATACAAAGAGGAAAACAGCCTTCTGTAAAAGAAAGGTTGAAAGGTGTATTTAAATAAACTATCTTGTGTTAAAATAGAGACATAGAAATTATAAGTTGGAGGGATTGTTTTGCGTAAGTTTTTATTGTTATTAGGTATTATCCTGATTTCGTGTACCAGTGCTTTTGCTGCTAAACTACCGGAAGAAGTACAAAATTACATTAACAAAACAGTTCCAGGAACTGATATTCGTTTTGACGGAGTAGTTATTCTACCTGATAATACGGTTTATTTACCGCTTTTTCCTTCTTTATTTTCTGATATTACTAATTTAAAAGTCAAAGAATCATATCCGGCAAATAAAGAGTTAAGCCAAAAACCTGATATTATAATTTTTAACAATGATTTCGTATTAATGAAAGTTTTATCAGATGGAGAAGGACACAAAACAGTGCTTCATCAAACAATACCGCCATTACAGGTTAGAACCGGATTATTACCACAGGATATGCTTGTTCCCAGCGGATTGATTTTGCCTGAAAATATTAAAGGAATTGTAGGTAACTTAAAGATAGATATAAAAAATGAAGACATAATTAAGCTTAATGCAAGAGAAAGCTTTGAAGAATTTCTTGCAGACAGTGACCCTATTAAGCAGCAAGCACTAATACCTCAATTAAAAAACAAAGTTTTATTTGTAACGACTAATTATTCAAAAAATATTCAGGTGCTTGAGCCGGCTCAAAGTTCACCTAAGTATTCACTTGCACAAAAATCAATTCCTATTGATATTGAAGCTGTTAATAACGGGAAATTTTTGCTTGTTACGTCTTATGAAAGACCTTTTTTAGATATAATCTCAACTGCAGACTCAAGATTTATTAAACAAATTAATCTTTCAACTTTTCCAGAAGAAATCTTATTGGATGAGGATAAAAATAAGGCTTATGTAACTTCTCCAAGTACTTCAACAATTTTCGTAATTGATTTAAAAACTATGTCATTAGTTCAAAAAATCAAAGTAAACGGATATTGTGAAAAACTTCTATTAGCAGATGATAAAATGTTTTATGTTGACAAACTTAAAAACGAAATTTGGGCAATTGAACTTAAAAATAATTATGAATTAAAAGATATTGGAAGTTTTCCAAATGTTTCTGCTATAGCATTTGCAAAAAATAAACTTTATATTTCCAGCAGAACAAAGAGCAGAGTTGCTGTTATTGATTATTCAACATTAGGACTTGCAAATGAATTCACAACAGTAAATAAACCTATTGCAATGCAGCTATATGGAAACAACCTTTATGTTCTTGGTGCTCAAAATAACAGAGTACAAAGAATTAATATTGATAACGGGAAAGTTGCTGAAACTATTGAATTAGGAACTGAAGGATTTTCAACAGGATTCAATAAAATTCAGGGAACCGACTTAGCAGTAATTACTGATATCAAGAAAAATAAATATACAATTATGGACTTAGCTAAGGGTAAAGTTTTAAAAACTTATGCAGTTAATGTTCCTATAAATGACATAATAATAACAGACAAGGTTAAGGAGTTCTAATGGATATTATAATGGATGAAATCACATCCCAGACATTAGCAGAATTAGAGAAAACACAAAAAGAGTTCTGGAATATTCCAAGAAAAACCGGAGTTTTAATTAATACATTTATCAAAATGATGAATATCAAATCAGTTCTGGAAATAGGAACATCCAACGGATATTCAGGACTATGGATAACTAAAGCTCTTAAGCAGACAGGCGGACGACTTACTACTATTGAGTATTATGATAAACGTCAAAGTGTTGCAATGGAAAATTTTAGAAAATGCGGTGTTGATGATATCGTAAGACCATTACAGGGTAGCGCTTGTGAAGTAATAGAAGCTTTAGATGAGAATGAAAAGTTCGATTTTGTATTTATCGATGCAAATAAGCGCGAGTATGTTAAATATTTTGAGCTTGTAAAACCTCATTTAACAGATAAAGCTTTGATAATTGCAGATAACATAATTTCTCATGCAGAAAAGGTGCAGACATTTATTGATGCAGTTGATGCAGATAATGAGTTTCAATATGAAATAGTAGAAGTCCCTGGAGGGATTTTAATAGCTTACAGAGGATAGGAAAATGATTAAATCTATAATATTAGCAGCTGGTAAAGGTACAAGAATGAAGTCTGAAACACCAAAAGTACTTCATACAATTTTTGATAAAACTCTTGTAGGATATGTTATCGAAGCAGTTAATAAAACAGGGCTGGTTGATGAAAATTTTGTAATTGTCGGACATCAAGCGGAGCGTGTAGAAGAATTTATAAATAATAACTACGATAACGCAAAAACAGTCCTTCAAAGCCCTCAATTAGGAACAGGACATGCTGTAAGTATGGTTTTACCTTATCTCAATGACTTTGAAGGTGAAGTTATAATTCTTTGCGGAGATACACCGCTTATTACAGAACAAACATTAAAAGAGTTTATTGAGACACATCATGACAAAAAATCTGATTTGACTGTGATGAGTGCTATTTTTGAAAATCCTGCAAATTATGGAAGAATTATAAGAAATAATGATGGCTCCTTAAATTCTATTGTAGAAGAAAAAGACGCAAATACTGAACAAAAAGCAATAAAAGAAATTAATGCCGGGATATATTGTCTTAACTGGGCAAAAATCAAGCCGGCTTTTGGACAGCTAAAAAGTAATAATGCTCAGGGAGAATATTATTTAACAGATATTATTAAATGGGCAAACGAACAAAAACTCAAAGTTAACGCTCATATTCTAAAAAACAATGAAGAAATATTTGGAATTAATTCAAAAACACATCTTGCAGAAGCCTCAAGAATGTTAAACCAAAGAATTATCAGAAATCATCTCGATAACGGAGTCACAATCATTGATCCGCTTACAACATGGATTAGCCCTGAAACAGAAATCGAAGCAGACACAGTTATTTATCCATCTTGTTATATAAATGGTAAAAACAAAATAGGTAAAAACTGTAAAATCGGCCCTTTTGCACATATACGAGGTGATGTAGTTCTTGAAGATAATGTTAAAATCGGGAATTTCGTAGAAGTTAAAAAGACAACAATCAAATCACACACAAATGCTTGTCATTTAACTTATCTAGGTGATGCCGAAATTGGTTCAAATGTAAACATTGGAGCCGGGACTATTACTGCAAACTATAATCCTTTGACAAAGGTTAAAAGTAAAACCGTAATAAAAGATAATGTAAAAATCGGCTCAAATTCTGTTCTTGTTGCACCTCTAACAATCGAAGAAGGTGCAAATATCGGTGCTGTAGGAGTTATTACAAAGAATATTCCGGCATGGGCATTAGCTATTACCCGAGCACCGTTAAAAATTTTAGAAGGATGGGTAAAAAAGGGATAAATAAATGAGAAATGACGGACGAGCAAATAATCAATTAAGAGAGATAAAATTCACACATAATTTTACAAAACATGCATTAGGTTCTGTACTTGTAGAATTTGGAGATACTAAAGTTATCACAACTGCTTCTGTGGATTTAAAAAAACCTAAATGGATGAATGAAGATGATCACAGAGGCTGGATTACAGCTGAATACTCGCTTTTACCTTCAGCTACAAATACACGCTGCCGCCGTGAGCGTGAAAAAGTTTCTGGACGAACTCATGAAATCCAAAGATTGATTGGAAGAAGTCTTAGAGCTTGTGTAGATTTGGAAAAAATGCCTGAAATGACTATTACAATTGATGCAGATGTTATTCAAGCAGATGGCGGGACAAGAACAGCTAGTATTTGCGGCGGTTTTCTTGCATTAAATGATGCTGTTAACAAATTGATTGCAGATGGCAAATTAACTGAAAGTCCTATTATAGAACCAATTGCAGCAATTTCTATAGGAATTGTTGATGGCGAAATTAAGTTAGATTTAAATTATGAAGAAGACTCTCACGCTCAAGTCGATTCTAATGTCATCTTAACAAAAAGCGGCAAAATTGTTGATTTCCAGACAACATCAGAAGGTGAGCCGTATGAATATGAGAAAATGCTTGAACTTTTTGAAATTGCAAAATCTGGAATTACAAGTATAATTGAAAGGTATTAAGATGTTTCATTATTTTCATAGTTCGTTTTTGGTAACTATTTTAGGCTTAGTAACAGCATATTTCTGGGGTGAGCATGTACATAGCGGGACAGGGTTTGCCTGTGTATTTATTGCTTCTGTTCTAGCAATATTAGAAATAAGTTTGTCTTTTGACAATGCTGTAGTTAATGCAATGAAGCTTGAAGGAATGTCTGAAAAATGGAGGCATCGTTTTATTACATGGGGTATTTTGATTGCTGTATTTGGGATGAGATTTTTGTTCCCGTTAGCAGTCGTTGCCATTTTTGCAAAACTAAATATTCTTACCGTTTTAAATATGGCATTGGGTGATGTTCAACAATATGCACATTATTTAGAATTAACTCACGCTCCAATTGTAGCATTTGGAGGAGCTTTCCTATTAATGCTATTTATGGATTATTTTGTGGAAGAAAAAAAAGAAATTCACTGGATACCGTATATTGAAGAAAAATTCCATTTATTACACAAAATAAAAGGTATATGCACAATTACAACCTTATTAGTTTTAGGTCTGCTAATGTTTAAACTGGATCCGTCTATAAGACAAAGCGTTTTTACATCAGGTTTAGCGGGAATACTTATATACCTTGCAATAGACGGACTTGCAGAATGGCTTGAAAAAAGGCAAGAAGAACGTGCTAAAAAATGTGCAGAAGCCGTAAAATGTTCAGGATTGGTAGGATTTTTATATCTTGAACTAATTGATGCTTCTTTCTCTTTAGACGGGGTTTTGGGTGCTTTTGCATTAAGCAAGGATATTATAATTATTACAATCGGACTGTTTATCGGTGCAATGTTTGTTCGTTCATTAACAATAATGCTTGTAGAAAAGAAAACTTTGAATGAATTTTGTTACCTTGAACATGGAGCACATTGGGCTATCGGAGTTCTTGCAATTTTAATGTTCTTATCTACATTCCATGAAGTACCGGAAGTAATAACAGGGATTTTAGGGTTCCTAATAATTGCAGCCGCATTTATTAGTTCTCTTATTCATAATAAAAGGAAGAAAAATGACGCTTAAAGACAAAAATCTTTATTATGTCGGAGGAGTTGTTCGAGATGAAATGCTTGGGACACCAAGTTTTGACATAGATTTTTGTTATGAAGGTAATGCAATAGAGTTTGCAAAGAACTTAAACATACTCAAAGAAAATCCTGATTTTGGAACTGTTAGAGTACTTTATAACGGTCAGGAAATTGATATCGCTTCAACAAGAGAAGAAACTTATCCAAAAGCCGGACATTTGCCTGTTGTTAAAAACATTGGCTGCTCATTAAAAAATGATTTAAAACGCCGTGATTTCACTATTAATGCGATGGCAAAAAACACCGTATCAGGGGAGATTATTGATTATTTCGGCGGTATGGAAGATATTAGATTAAAAAAGTTAAAAGTATTACATTCTAACAGTTTTATTGATGACCCAACAAGAATTTTACGTGCACTAAAGTTTTCAGTACGTTTTGGATTTGAATTGGATGATGAAACAAAAAAACTTCAAGACAAGTATCTAGAGAATATTAATTATGATATGAGTTATCATCGTTTGAAGAAAGAATTGAAAGAAACTTTTAACCTAAATAATGAAGAAGCGTACAAAAGATTTGTAGAGCAAGGTATTTATAAATTATTGGATAATAATTTGCCTACAATAACAACTTCTATAGAACAATTAATATCAAAATATAACCCGATTACCCCTTGGATTGTATATTTAGGATTATTTGATTTGTCTAAACTTGAATTGAGCGTTGAAGAGAAAAAAATTATTGAGTCAATTCCAACTCAAAAACCAAAAACAGAGTTTGAAATTTACAAAATGTTTGAAAATATACCGCTTGAGTCAATACTTCTGTATGCTTTAAGTGTAGATTATAATATAGCTTGCCATTATCTTGATAACTTAAAATCCACCAGAGTTAAATTAAATGGTGAAGATTTAAAGAAATTAGGAATTCCTAATGGCAAAATTTACAAAGAAATTTTTAATTATTTATTAGAAAAAAGAATTAAAAATCAAAGTCTCTCAAAAAGTGACGAAATTAATCTTGTTAAGGAGAAATATGGAATTCTTTAAGCGTATTTTTTCCTACAGATTTCATCTTCGTATGTTTTGTAATCCTTTTATCGGTTTACAAATTAGATTTCTTGGAAATTTTTCAGGTATAAATAATTGTAAGCGTGAAATTCCAATTATTGTTTCATTGACTTCATACGAAAAACGGT
>CAJTWU010000039.1 GCA_910579975.1 uncultured Vampirovibrio sp. | reverse complement strand
GATTTGGGTTGCCGATTTTACTGTGTTGTAGCTGTATCTCTCTAATCTATTTGGCATAATTATCGTATCCTAATACTTGTATAATGCCAAATATTTGTATAATAATAACAAAATTTACAGATATTGTTACATTTCTTAATTAAAACAAGGTCGAAATGCTTAGCATTTCGACCTTGTTTGGTATATTTGTATGAACTAAACTAATTCAACTACGTATTGAGCATTCTTTTCTGCGATTTCAACAAGATTTTTAGAAACAGCAATCATAGAAATTTCTGAATCTAATTTGTTTACGCAAGAACCGCATCCAATAGCAGAAGCGCCTGAAGCGAACGCTAAAGAAGCTGTTGTAGGGTTAATACCTGTTGCAGTCATAATAGGCAATTCAATGTTTCTTGAAAGCTCAATTGTATTAGAAAGAGTTAACTCAGCTCTTTCAACAAGACCTCTAGCACCGTTTGAAGGGTTTTCGTTAGAGAAATGACCTTCTGTTTGGATTAAGTCAATGCCCATTGTTTCTAACTCGCGTGCTAATGAAATTTGTTCTGCAATTTCAAGCTCACCAGGAATAGTTACAGAGAAGAATACTTCTTCGCCATCAAGTAATTCTATAGTTCTTTTTACAAGATTAAGAACTTGAGAAGAGTTAAAGCTTATACCTTTTTTGTAAAGAGCATCAAAGTTTCCAAGTTCAATAGCATCTGCGCCTAATGCAACAGCGTGAACTAATTCTTCAGGAATAACTGATGAAACGAAAATTGGTAAATCAGTTAAATCTCTAACCATAGAAATAATATCAGGGTTAGCGCAAATATCAACTGCGCTTGCACCTGCTTTATCAGCAGCCAAAACAACTTTTTTTACGCTTTCAGCATCGAAATTATCAATACCAGCAATAATTTTTACTGCTCTTTTTTCGCTTAAAGCTCTTTTAAAACTTTCAATTCTTGACATAATATTCTCCTTCTTTGTGTCGATTGTGATTTAAGTCTTGATTATTATACTACATAGAAGACGATTTTGGCAAGTTTATCTTATTGCTATGACAGAATAAGTTGTATTTTTACAATTAATATTCTCTTTGTGTTATGATTTGTATATCATATAAGGAGTGTCTAAATGTTAGTATATCCCATAAATCATGTAAATCATATCAATAGCCTTCAACAGCAAAAGTTAACTAATAAAGATAAAAATAACGTTACTTTTAAGGCCCGTGATATGGGATTTAATAAAAGGTTATCAAAAGCGCTGGAGGAGGTTCTAAAGTATGAAGCTCATATGAAGAAAGTATCCATAAATTCAAAAGAGTACTACTTATATCCAGCTGCAGAACTTGATAAATATATATCTAAATATACAACTCCACTACCTCAAAATAAGTTTCCTGTAAATGTAGTTGTACCATTGTCTGAAGAATTGATAGATTCTATTACTACACATCATATTCCAGGTATAGGTTTTCAAAGAGATGTATCTCCATATGGTGAGATGAATGCTCGTAGAGAAGTAGATTTTTCCTATTATGGAAGTGTATCTTGTATTAAGGACTATGCTCTAAATTCAGAAGGTATAAAAAGAATAGTAGGAGATAATTTTGGTAAACTTGAAGGTGTCTCTCGTCGTATATTTTATTATAATGAACAATTTGACGGTATGGATATTAGTATAAATGCCGGTGATAATCCATATTTTATGACTCATAAATATTATTTTGATTCTAAAGGTAAGCTATATAAAATTGAAACTACCGGAGAAGTTGACCAAAAAACTTATTTGATACCAGGAACGAGTGATATAGATTATATTGACTATTGTAGACAGGTAATGGAGCCATTTATACACAGAAAAGACTATTATAATAATGATGAAATTGTTTGTCAAAAATATTCATCTTTTGGTGAACGAATCTTTCTTGAAAGAACTGGTTCAAATATTTTGTAACGAAATATTTCCCACAAACATTGACATACAACCATGTCCGTCATATTATTATAGTACTCTAGTCGAAATTTCTGCCGGATTTGACGGTTAGAGGGTTGACGTAACCACAAAATGTGGCTAGTCAAAAGGGGCGAAAGGCTCGGTCTTGTCGGTGTGATTACTGATGGAATGAGTTGACCCTAAAGATAGTAAAAGGTAAAAGGAGAAAAGTTATGCCTACAATTAACCAGCTTGTACGTTCAGAACGTAAAAAGCTAACAGACAAAACCAAATCGCCGGCTCTTATGGAATGTCCTCAAAGACGCGGCGTTTGTACAAGGGTTTACACAACAACCCCTAAAAAACCTAACTCTGCTTTGAGAAAGGTTGCCAGAGTCAGACTTACTAACGGATTTGAAGTTACTTCTTATATCCCAGGTATCGGACACAACCTACAAGAACACAGTGTTGTTCTAATCAGAGGCGGAAGGGTTAAAGACCTTCCAGGTGTAAGATATCACATCGTTCGTGGTACTTTAGATACAGCTGGTGTTGCTAACAGAACACAAAGCCGTTCTAAATATGGTGCTAAGAGAGCTAAAGGAGGTAAGAAATAATGTCAAGAAGATCTAAACCAGAAAGAAGAATTCCTTCAGCAGATCCTATTTATAACAGCGTTGATGTATCTAAATTTATTAACCGTGTTATGAGACGTGGTAAAAAGTCATTGGCTGAAAAAATCTTTTATTCAACAATAACTAATATTGAAACAAGAACAAATGAAAAGGGCTTGGAAATCTTCCAAAAAGCTCTTACAAATGCAACTCCATTATTGGAAGTAAAAGCTAGACGTATCGGTGGTTCAACTTATCAAGTGCCTATCGATGTTAAACCGGACAGAGGTTTTGCTCTTGCTTCTTCATGGTTAATTGCAGCTGCTAAAAACAGAGGTGGAAAATCATTTGTAGAAAAACTTACAAGTGAATTAATTGATGCTTCTAACGGTAACGGTGCAGCATGCAAAAAACGTGAAGACACCCACAGAATGGCTGAAGCTAACAAGGCATTTGCTCATTATAGATATTAATTTAATGTTTATATTAAAAAGACTCCGAAAAATCGGAGTCTTTTTTTTGGGGTTAAACAGGCGGGTTTGTAAATAACCCGCCCTTTTTGTTTAACCTGCAAGCAAGGATTCAAGACTTTTCACTGTATCTTTTTGCCGTTCAACGATAAGTTCCAATATGGAGAATAATGTGGAAATTTCGTCGGACTTGTCGCAATTGAATTCGCAATAAGTTTTTGCAATTTCTAACAAATCAGTGTTTCTGGAAATCTTTTCTTCCAAGTTTGCAATTGTTTTAATTTTTAATATATTTTCCATAGCTTGATAATACATTAAAAAACCTATCTTGTCAATAGGTTTTTGAAAATATATTAAAATATGTTAAAAAAGAATATTTGTAAATCCTGTTGTTATCAAACCAATATTGTACTTATCTGCTTGATTGACGACTTCTTTATCTGCAAATGGGACTATAATTAATCCTATCCTTCCCTGAGAGGCTACATTTACATCATGAATAGTTATTGGCATGTCAGAAGCTAAGATAGCATCTTTTGACATATCACATGAATAATCAAGAGCAAATTCAACAGAGGCGCTTTGAAGCCCTTGGGCAATTGCGGTTGTTTTTAAATCTTTAGCAATAACGATTGATTGTGAGTGGTTATGCTTTGCGACTTTCCAAGCAAAAACCGCATCTTCAATTTGTTCTGATGTTGGTTTTGTTTTTGACACTACTTTGAATAAATCCTTGTCTAAATCACTTATATTTGGTGTTTGAGTTAATGTACCAAGAGGTGTAACTCTGATTTCATTAGATAAATAACTTTTGTAGTCTTTAAGTGGTGTGTTGATAGTAACATAGGTTACATTGCGGGCTTCTAAGATTTCTAGTGCGTTTTTAGTGAATTTTGGAGCTGCTATGATATTTGTTTCTTTTAAAAACCTTGCTATTTCACTATCAACTTCATCCGATACAACGATTACAGAAGACATAAAATCTACAGGATTGGAATCCATAACTTTTTGTACGGCATCTGCTAGAGATTGTCCTAATGCAACAGCACAAATACCTGTTCCTTTCACTGTGCATGCTGCTTTAACGTCATAAAATTCACTTATTACATTCAACCCTTTTACAAGAGACAATATATTAATGTAAGTTAAGTTATTACTTGTTTCATAATCAATCATTTTGTCATTTGGTTCAATACTTGCATTCTGAAATGCGTTTTCTCCATATAGTAACTTTATATCCATATTTTCTCCCTATTGTCCTATTGGTGATGTCATTGGTATGGGTGCAAACTGCTCCATTGGAGGCTCTGCTGTTCTTTCTTGTTTTACTTCAATTTTTTTAACTTCTTTTTTCTTAATTGGAGTTAATGTTTGTTGTAAAACTTCTGTTGGATTTCCAGTATCCGGTTTAACTGTATCAGGTTGAATAACTTCAGTGTTTTCTTTTTCGTTTGCTTTTGCAGCTTCTTCTTCCTCCCAGGCTTTTTGGGCTTCTCCTTGTGGAATTATTGAGATACTAGCAGCTTTAAACGGATTAAGAATAATTTCAGGATATTCAAAATCAGAATTGCCGTAAGGTGCTGTTGCTACAAGCATTATATCTTTCCAGATTTTAGCCGGTATAGTGCTTCCATAAACTCCACCCATTTGTGAGTTGTCATCATTTCCTACCCAAACGCCGGTTACAACATCAGGTGTAAATCCTATAAAATAAGCATCTTTGTTATTATCTGTTGTGCCTGTTTTACCAGCTGCCGGTTTACCTATGTTAGCAGAACGTCCGGTACCGTTAGTTATAACTGTTTTCATAATAGCAGTCATAGTTGCTGCTGTATTAAGATTAAGAACTTTACTTGTTTTAGCTTTTTTTGCTTCATATAGAATAGTTCCTCTTGAAGATTCAACTCTTTCAATTGCATAAGGCTCTACTTTAAATCCGCCATTTGCAAAAACTCCAAAAGCTCTTGTCATTTCAAACAATTTTACACTGTGTGAACCTAAAGCAATTGTATAATCATAAGGTATAGGAGTTGAAATTCCCATTACCCTTGAAAGTTGGATAACAGGTCTTACACCAATTGCATCCATTAATCTTGCAGTACATACATTTGATGAAACCATTAATGCTGTATACATAGGGATTGGGCCACGGTATTTATTTCCATCATTTTTAGGTGACCAGTTTCCTATTTTGTAAGGCAAGTCATCTATCATATCATTAGGTGAATAACCTTTTTCAATTGCTGCTGTATAGATAAATGGTTTAAATGCTGAACCAGACGGTCTTAGAGATTGTGTTACACGGTCATATTGGCTCTTTCCATAGTCTTTACCGCCAACATAAACAAGTATACGACCGTCAATAGGGCTGAAAGAAAATACAGCCGCCTGGTTTTTATCACTTTTTAATCCCCAGGCATTAAGATTATTTATAATAGACTCATTTGCAGTAATTTGAGCTTTATAATTTAAGGTTGTTACAACCTTGTATCCGCCATTGACGATTTCTTCTTCAGAAAAGCCCAGTTTATGCAAATCTTTCATTACATAATCACAAAAATAAGGAGCTTTATTTGTCGCATATAATTGAGGCATTGTAGAAAGTACAATAGGATCTTCTTTTGCTTTTTCGTATGTAGCTTTATCAATGTACTTCATCTTGTACATTCTCAAAAGGACCTGATTACGTCTCTGTTTAGCAAGTTCTTTGCTGTTATAAGGTGAATAAACAGATGGTGCTTGAGGAAGACCGGCAATAAGTGCCATTTCTGATAAAGTTAGCTCGTTTAAGTTTTTATTAAAGTAAATTCTTGCAGCGCCTTTAACACCATATGCACCGGAACCCAGATAAACATTGTTTAAATACATTTCTAAAATTTTGTCTTTAGAAATAGTTTTTTCTATTTGTGCTGCAACTTGCAGTTCTTTTATTTTACGTGTAAATGTTTTTTCATTAGATAAGAATAAAATTCTTGAAAGCTGTTGAGTAAGAGTACTTGCACCCTGAACAACATGTCCGGCAAGAATGTTTGCAACCATAGAACGTCCTAAGCCTAATAAATCATAGCCCGGATGTTTATAGAAATTTTTGTCTTCAGTTGCAATAAGAGCTTGAACAAGTTCTTTTGGAACTTCTTTTAATTCAACATTTGAGAAAGTATATGCTGCAAAAGTTTTAATAACTTCACCATCACTAGCACAAAATGTTGTTACTATATTAGGTTTTAGTGAATTTAAATTCTTAATAGGAGGAAGTGAGATTAAGTATAATTCTAAAGCTATCATGCCGGCTAAAAGAACACCTATTCCTAAAACAGCGATTGTTGCTATAAGTTTCATTATCGGATTTTCGAAAGTTACGCGTCCAGAAGAATTTCTATTTCTTTGTTTTGGTATGTTATATTGTTTTTTCATATACCCCTCTTTATGTTAACATATTAGTTAAGCCTACATTATTTTACCAAATAAATATTTTAAAAGGGTGTTTTTTTATAATATGTTAAGTTTTTTGACGACTTTAAAGAATGAATTTTTATCATATTTTGTACCTGAGAAAATGGAGTACAAAATTACAGGCAAGTGTTTAAAATGTGGTAAATGCTGCCGATATATGTATAGTTTTGATACTTATACAACAACTGATTTTAAGATTATGCAGTTTCTATTTCCGGCATATAAACGCTTTTATATTAGAGGTAAAGATGAAAATGGAAATTTAATTTTTGCTTGTAAATATGTTACAGAAGAAGGTCTGTGTTCGGTTTATAATAAACGGCTTAGAATGTGTAAAAAATATCCGGCTGCCAAAATAGGTTATCCGGGTAAACTTCATGAAGGCTGCGGATATAGAGTTGAGGATAAGAGTTTTGAAACTTACCTTAAAAAATAACCCTGTTGCATAATAATATTTTTTTTAATCCCGTTTAAATTATATATGAAGGGGATTTTATTATGTTAAGATTGTTCGTTTGTTTTTTATTGTTAGTTAATATTGCTCCTGTATTTGCGGCAAAGACTGTTCGTACAACAAGACCATATTACTATAATCCGGGTTATTACCAGCCAATGCGTTTACCGGCCGGGAGTCTGAATGCATTGGAGAGATATGCTTTAAATAGGAACTATGCCCGGGAAAATGATATTCAACGTCTTGAACGACTCGAAAATCTTGCATTCGGTGCAGTTCAAAATGGTGATATTGATACCAGATATAGACAAGTTGAAAACGCAATTTTAAATCGTCCAAGGCATAATGCTTATAGAAATACATTCAGAAATGCTCTTGGTAATTACATAGCCGGACAAGCAACCGGTGTTACACCGTCTATTATGACTCAAGACTTAATGCCTTCTTATAATACAGGTTTTGCACCACAATATACTAATTCTAATATAATGCAATACTCTGCGTTCCCTTTTGGAGGAAGCGGATATCGTATTATGAATAATAACTATGGCACTAATAGCGGAGTTAGGATATTGCCTTAGGATTGAATTTTTCAGGGTGTGCTGAATTTGAAAGAATTATCTCATAATATTCATTTTTATCAATATTTACACCCATCTTTTTGGTGTCAATTTTAAATTTCTTTTTCTTTGGTTTATACGGATTATTTGCCATAACTAATTATTTCGTTATTTTCTCCCACTTGAACGATTGTTGGTTTATGGCTTTTGATTTCTTCTTCATTCATCTGCGCATAAGTTACAATAATAATTTTATCTCCGGCTTGAACTTTTCTTGCAGCAGCACCATTTACGCAAAAACATTTTGAACCATACTTACCTTTAAGAGCATAAGTTTGAAATCTTTCACCATTATTAATATCAAGAATTTCAACTTTTTCCCATTCTCTAATATTTGCTTTTTCAAGAAATTCTTCATCTATTGTAATAGAGCCTACATAGTTTAAATTTGAGTCGGTAATTGTTGCTCTATGTATTTTGGAGTGTAAAAATTCAAATAACATATCTGTCACCTCTTTAAATATACTAGCACAAAAAAATTATGCGCATGTTGAATGTATAATTTTATAAATAAATATAAAATATCAAAAAAGGAGGAAAAATGTTAGATTTATTTGTTTTGGAAACATGCCCTTACTGTAAAAAAGTAATGTCTTATATGGATGAAAATGGTATCAAATACCGTAAAATCGATATTATTGATAAAGCTTCAGAGGATGCTTTAATCCAACTTGGCGGGAAACGACAAGTCCCTTTTTTAGTTGATAAAGATAGAAATATTCAGATGTATGAATCAAATGATATTATTGAGTATGTAAAGACCTTAAAATAGAGAAATGTCCAGCATTATAAATGCTGGACATCTTTGAAAGGACATCTATTATTTTGTATTTTAACTAAACCCTATTGATTAAGGGTGTATTTAATTTAAAGTATTGTATTCTTATAACAAGTTCAGTGCTATTTGCGGCTGCTGGTTAGCGGTAGCTAATAATGAAGCTGTTGCTTGTTGTAAGATTTGGTATCTGATGTAGTTAGAAGACTCTGTTGCAGCATCAGCATCTTTAATTGTAGAAACTGCTTCTGTTAAGTTTTCTCTTTGAACATCGGTTGCTTCTATTGCAGAATCAAGTCTGTTCATATAAGCACCAATTTTAGTACATCTTAATGATACGTTATCAATTGCATAGTCAATATTGTCAATGAATGCACGTGCTGAACTATCATTTCTGTAGATAGCATCGCACATATCTTCAATACTGATTGTTTTTGGATCTGTTGTATCTTTTGATTTAATAATTGTTGCATCGCCATCAGCTGCTTCAATTACTCCGTTTTCAGCAAGAGCTGCTGCAAGCGCTGATTGATATGAACCATCTTTGTATTTAATTGTTTTACCATCTGCTTCATAAACAGGCTTTCCATCTTTGTCAAGTTCTCTTGCTCTATACTGATATGTATCAGGATCAGTGCTTGAAGTTAAATCAATATAACCGCCGTTAGTAGTTGAGCTAAATCCCATAATAACGGTAGATTTTGCACTTGCAAACAAGAATGAATCAAGAGTGATTACACATCTTTTGTTTGAGTATAGCCCAACTTGCAAGTTAATATCTTCGGTTCTGGAACCATCAAGAAGATATGCATCATTGAAATCTGTGATTTCGCATAAACGGTTGATTTCATCCATTCTCTGAACAACTTCGGTTTTGATAGCATCTAAAGATGCTGAACCATAAGTACCGTTAGCTGCTTGCATAGTCAAGTCTCTAATTCTTTGTAGATAACTGTTAATAATATCAAGAATACCTTCCTGGGTTGTTAACATATCCAAACCCATTTGAGCATTTGTTTCAATGATATCATAACCGTTAATTTTGGCTTCCATGCCTGTGTACACTGCGTACCCTGCGGCGTCATCCTTTGCTGAGTTAATCTTGAAGCCTGTAGATAACTTCTCCATTGCTGAATTCATACCTTTTGTTGCTGAACTTAGGTATTTTTGGCAAGTTAGGGATGACAAATTCGTGTTAATTGTAATTGTTGAAGTTGACCCCATAATAAATGTCCTTTCAAATTTGTAATTATTTACCTTTCCTCATGTATTACGGAATAAAAAAAATGAACTTTACAACTTTAGTTGCAGAATACTCCATATGGAGGAGATGTTGCCCTGGAGTGCTTATAAATAAAGAGTTTTAAACTTGTAAAATATAGGTGTTTTTATATCTTCCTATAACTAAAGTTGTAATTGTAAACTTTTGTAACAATCTTAATAGCTTCTGAAATCGTATAATTTTTAAATACTTTATATATACATAAGATGTAAATAGATGAGGTAAAAATTATGGGCTATGTAAGAAATACTTATGGATGTCATTGCTTCTACGGCGACAGTTCTTTTAAACGTTATAACAGAGCTGCGCTAGGTGATACATTTATTTTTAACTACAATAGCAATAATACTTATAACTGCTGTGGCGGACGCCGCGGCGGCTTCTGGGGCGGCTTAGGCTTAGGTCTAGGTATGGGCTTTGGTAACTTACTTGGCGGTCTATGTGGCGGCTTTGGCAACATGTTCGGTGGATTTGGTATGGGTAATATGTTCGGCGGATTCCCTTCTTTCAGCGGATTTGGCAACTGGGGCTTTGGCGGTACTCCTGCTGCATCAACTGTAAAACCAAGTACAAAAACTGTAACAGTTGAAAAAGAAGTAGTAAAAGAAGTTGAAAAAACTAATGCTGATTTGACTGATATAGATGCTTTAAGTGGAAAAGTTGTGGCTGCACTTGAAAAAAATAAACAAGGTACATTGACACAAAATGATATAGATACATTAAAAGGCGAAATCCAAGTTAAGCTTGAAGGTAAATTTGATGGTATTCAAGATGAGCTTGATAAAGAGTTATTATCTAAAGAGTTAAGAAAATTAGATGCAATTAAAATTGGTACACCTGATGCAAATGATATTTCCGGTATTGCGGATAAAACAGATTTATCAGATGATGATATTAATAAATTAATTGCAGGATTTGATAAATTAACTCCTGAACAAAAAACTAAACTTAAATCCGGTCTTGAAACATCATTGGCTTCATTAAAAAGAGCTGATGACGGATATAAAGTACCAAGAGATTACTCTTCATTGCTTAAATTAGAGTTATTATGCAAACTTGACCCTTCAGTTGTAGTTTATGTAGAAACATATAATGCTGCATCTGATCAATGGATAAAAGGTTCTATTGCAAATGTAACAAAAGATAAAGACGGTAATATTAATTACTGGGTTGATTGCAAAAATACCGGTGATACAATTAAGGCTCAATGGAGATTTACAACAACAGAAAATTCCGAAATAGCTAAAATAACAGGTACTATTGCAGATAAAAAATCATATACAGCAAGAATTGGTATGAGCTATGACTATAATGACGATGAGGGTTGTTATATAAATAATAATAAAAAAGTAACTGCATACTAATAAAAATAAAAAACTCCCGAAAGGGAGTTTTTTATTGCTTAATTTTTTCTGCTGCAACAAACGCTGTTGTCCATGCATTTTGGAGATTAAATCCTCCGCAAAAGCCGTCGATATTCAATACTTCACCAATGCAAAACAGGTTTGGAACTTTTTTTACTTCCATTGTTTTTGGATTGATTTCATTTAAATCAACTCCGCCGGCGGTTACTGTTTCTTCACCTTTGTTTGTTTCTGTAACAGTTACTTTAAAATGATGTATTCTATTTAGTATCAAATCGCGAGTTTGACCATTAATTTCATGTGCTTTAGTTGTTTCGTCAATATCAAATAATATTTTAGAAATAACTTTTTGCGGCAAATACTCTTTCAAAATATTTTTAATCTCTTTATGGGGGTAAATATTTAATACTGATTGCAAGTCTTGCAAACTTGACGCTAAATCAAGTTCCAACTCATAAGGAAAACTGTCAAATGCTTTAATTGAGGAGATTTTATATATTAATGGTCCTGATAAACCAAAATGAGTAAATAACACATCTCCATTTAATCCGTTTGCTACTACTCCTTTGCAAACGGTACCGCTTATGTCGTTAAATCTTTCTTTAGTGTTAAGTCCAACCAACGATGGCTTTGGCTCTATTATATTAATATCAAGTTCTTTTAGTAACTCGTATCCGGAGTGTCCGCCTGTTGCTATAACTATATGAGTAAAATCTAACTCTTTAATCGACTTAATTTCTTTTTTGATAAACTTCACGCCTGTAAGTTCGTTTAATATAGTTTCTCTAACTTCTTTTGCACTGTTACTTTCGGGAAAAATCCTGTTGTCGTCTTGTGTGTAGGTATTTATTCCCATTTCTTCAAATGCGGCTAAAGTTTCCCAGGTTGAAAATCTGGAAAATAAAGATAATAAAAATTTTTCCCCGCGAGGATAATTTTTAGCAAGTTCTTTAAAATCATATTCCGCATGGGCTAAATTACAACGACCGCCGCCTGTTGGTAAAAGTGTTCTAAGTGGTAAACCCTTATCAAATAATGTTACATCAATTCCTTGTTTTGAGAGGAAATATGCACACATACATCCTGAAGCACCAGCTCCTATAATGGC
>CAJTWU010000038.1 GCA_910579975.1 uncultured Vampirovibrio sp. | reverse complement strand
TTACTTTTGAAAAAATTGCCTTTTTTATGCCCGTTTGTAAAGTTTTGTAACATTCGGGCGGATTTTTTGCGATTTTAGTCACGAAAATTAATAAAAACAGTATTTACAAAACAGAAAGGAAAAGGTTATGCAGCAATCAACTTTAATATGTAATACTTTTTCGGGTATAAATAGAACATCTTCTGTTTTTTCAAGCAATGTTATTACTGCTTCTGATTTGCAAAATGTTGAATTATTTGCAACCGAAACCAATTCAGGAGTTGGGATACGAACTGCTAGCGGTAATGTTTCAGTATGTGAGTCAATTCCTGATGACGAAAATGTGATTGGGATTTTTGAAAGTGTTCAAAAATCGGCAACACATTTTTTTGTCTATGCTGAGAGTGCATTGGAAGGTAAAATTTATTTGTTTTCTCCGGAAGATAAAACACTGATTTTAAAATGTGACGGATTAAGTGTTACAGGAAAAGCTTGTGCTACGGATGTTTCTCAAGGCTGGTCTGATTTATGGGTTTTCTCTAATTCAAAAGAAATGTTATCTATTGAGCTAGGGAAACTTAATGAAGAAAATGAGCCGGATGAAGTTGTTATGATGAATTTAAAAGATCCCGAAAATCGGGATGTTAAAGGTCTTGGAATAGTGATATTTTCAGGGCGTTTATGGGTATTTAACGGACAAGTTTTATGGTATTCAGCTCAAGAAAATATATATGATTTTTCTACCTCTGATGCTGAAATTGTTACATCAGCCGGATATATTGAGTTTGTGAAAAAAATTACAGCTATATATCCATATTTAGGTTCTCTTGCAGTCTTTCATTCAAATTCATCTTGTATGATTATGCAAGATGAAAGCAATAAATCGTTTTACAAGTCTTTTGATTCGCCTGGCGGTTGTTCATCATATGGGTCTTTAGTATTTCATGGAACGCAATTGTACTTTTACGATAATACTAAGAAAGGTGTTTTTTCATTTTTGCAAGTTGTTAATGGTGATAAAACGCTTGGAGAAAATATTGCGTTAGATATTCAGGATGAACTCTTTGTAATTCAGGCAGCCGGATTAGATAAAATTAAGGCATTATCAGTCGTTACATCCGAAAGGAACGAAGTTTGGTTTTTGATACCGGATTTAGATGCTAATTATTCAAGGATTTTAATTTATGACTATCTTCGTAGAGCATGGGTCAAAAGAAAATGCCAAAAAATTAATTGTATCGCTGTTATAAATGGAAAATTATATTCAGCCGGTAAAAAAATCTATGAGGAGTATGTATCAAATGAATTTGATGGAAAATTTATAGACTCTTATTATAGATGTACTCCATTAAATCTTGGGATAGAAAATTCCTTAAAAATATTGGCTTATCCGCCAAAACTTACACTTAATATGTTTTATACAAACAAGTTTAATGTTGAGTACACTAAAGATTATAATTCTCTTACGACAAAACACAGGCAAATTATTTCCAAAACATTAAAAAGTGTACTTTATTTTGATAAAGGTCACTGGGATGAAACAACATTTCCACCGGACAAAATCAATGTTATTAAAAGGCTTCCTGCTTCATATTTTAAGACATTGCAGATGACGTTTTATACAAATGAAACAGGGCAAAACTTTTGTATAAACAGTATTGAGTTTGGAAGAATTAAATCAAAATTATAGAAAGGAATATTATGGGAAAAAAATCGTCAAAAACAACTAATAAAACGGTTTATGGTAACACTACAACATCTAATCCGTATGCAACTGCACAAACTACTAATAAGGGTACTGTTACAACTTTAAATCCTGGAACAGCTTTGGATTCTGTTAATAATTTTGTTAATGCAAATATGGATAAACTTCTTGATGAATATTTGAATCCGACATTAAATTCAACTACAAATCAAGCAAAGATGAATTCTTATATGAATACTTTAAATAGTGAAACAGCAAAGAATTTAGAAAATAATATAATTAATCCGCTATCAAACAGAAATATGGTGCGTTCATCACAAGCTACAAATATGTATAATAATCTTGCTAATACAAATGCAAATGCAATAGGTAATTATGCAAATGAATTACTTGCAACATCTCAAAAGGATACAGCTTCAATGTTGAGTAACTTACTGTTAATGTATATGAATGGATATAATGTTGTATCTGATACTCAAAAACAATCTTTAAGTACAAGTCAGGGAAATGCTACTACTACTTCAAAAACAACCCAATCAGACAGTTTAATGTCTCAAATAATGAATACAGCAATGCAAATGGCAATGTTGGCTATGAAATAAGGAGGATAAATGGAAAAATATTTGCACAGGTATTTGCCTGTCGTAATAATGTGTCTTGCATTAATTTTTCAGTACAACATTTTTGTTACTCCTGAAATGCTTGAAGTTAAGCATAGAGAAATTTTAACTGAAATTTCGAAAAATTATTCAACAAAAGAACAATATGATGATTTGAAAGCTCAATTAAATGCAATGCAGTTAAAAATCGACAAAATATATGATGTAATTATAGGAGGAAAATAAGCTTATGGCTTTAATTAATATTGAATACGGCTCTATAGCCAGTTCAGATACAATGAACAAAAATTTTTTATATTTAGAGGATAAAATAACAGAACTTTCGAATTCTTCGAATACAATGATATCTTCTATTTTATCTAATATTGCTACAATTAACTCAAGATTGGGAGAAATTACGGATGATGTTCAAGATGATGCAAAAAACTTTGAATCTAAAATAGAAGATTACCGTACAAAAACAAGGTTAGCATTGAATAATCTTTCTATGCTTCCTAATTGGGATAAGTGTTTTGCCCTTACAAATGAAGAACAAGCTTCTTTCAAAGTGCCAAAAAATGGTTATTTATTGCTAAATCCAAAACCGGAATCAAAGGGGAATTTAACAGTTAATGACAGTGTAGTAACTTTAAAAACAAGAAATTCTTCTTATGATAATGCCGGACAATTATTTTTTATACCGGTAAAAGCGGCGGATGTGGTAGGGTGTACACTTAGTTTAGCGGGTGCATATTTCTTACCGGTTGTAGAAATTTCATCAGAAGAGCTTTAAAGGAGGTCATATGATTGTTATAGATAAAGATGGAACGATATATTTATATCAAGGTGATAGTGGTGAAGTTGTAATTACAGGGTTTGACAATAGTATTAAGGCAACAGTGTATTTTGCTATACAGGATGCTGATAGAAAAACTATAGGAGAAGAATTACAGGTTTCTGTTAATAATTCTGATACTGTAACTTTTATATTAACCTCTGAATTTACAAATTTACTTACAGTGCCAAAAAATAAACCTTATCAAATGTATTTTTATGGAGTAAAAGTTTGTGAAAATGAAAGTGTTACTGAAGATACATTATTCATAGAAAATAGTACTTATGGTGATATGAATCCCATAATAGTTTATCCGAAAAAAGTAAAGGGGGCATAAATGGAAAAAGATAATATACATTTACCACAAAATGCTGATACATTTTCTCTTGGTGCGGGATTAAGTATTTCTACTAATTCTAATATTAAAAAGACAATATCAATAACCAACAACAGAGCTCATTACTTTGCTAATCTTGCGAAGAAATTTAGAGATGAAGCAAAGGTTCATTGTGAAAATGCTAAACATTATGCTGAAGAAAATTCTAATGTTACTTATGACCAGTTAATTGATTTAAGAAAAGTATTAGAAACAGAAATTAATTCTAAACAAGATGTTGGCAATTATGCATTGAAGAGCGAGCTTCCAATAAATGTTAGTGAGCTGGAAAATGATGCTGATTATGCTACAAAAACAGAAATGAATTCAGCAGTTGATAGTGTAAGGTTACCGGATTGTACAGATAGTATTGGAAAGTACTTAACTAATGATGGAACAAATTTTACATGGGAGGAAATTCCCAGAGAAAAAATGTTTAGCATAAAATGGTTTGATAAAGTTTTAAGTTTTGAAGAATCAAAAGGTTATGCATTACAAGGTACTTATGTAAATAAAAATTCTTCACCGGAGTGTTATGGTTATCCTGAATTTTATGCAAAATGTATTGAAGAAAAAAATGCAGGAACAGAAACTCAAACTACTCTGGGCGAAATAACAATTACAACATACAATAATGCAAACGGGCATATATTTTATAACCTAGCTGATAAAGAAGCAATAGATACATTTTTTGATACATATGGCGTTTGTTGGATGTATGGTATTGATGAAGAAAATGAACGGGTCTTTTTACCAAGAAATAACTGGTTTATGCAAGTTACAACAGATATAAGCAGTGTAAATAAGTTTAATGAGGCCGGAGTGCCGAATATTGTTGGTGAAGTAGGTCCGATAGGGCAATCTGGAACAGTTGCTTCAGGTGCTTTTTTCAAAGGTCCAAGTGTGGGACCTTTATCTAATGATGGTCAGTGGGACCCAAGTGCAAAATTCGATGCTTCTCGCTGTTCAAGTGTTTATGGTAAATCTGATACTGTTCAGCCGGCTTCGAGTAATAAATTATTATATATTGTTGTTGGAAATACAGAGCAAGAAGCTGCTCTTACAAATGTAACGCAAATAACTACAAGCGAAAATGATACAATACCATTGTTTACAGGGATGTATTTTGACTTTGCGCCTAATAATGTGAGTTGGTTGAAAGCCGGACAGCAAGCAAATAGCAGCGGGATGTATTCATCTTGTTATAATACACTTGTTAATTGCTTAAATGGCACTAATCCATATAATCTTAAAGTTATTGATTTTAATGATATGGAATTAGAAGTTGATTATTCAGATTACTGGAAGGTAAATCAAGAAAATATGACATTTACTACGCCAACAAAATTGAGTTTTCATATGCTTAACGGTGATATTGATACTATTCCAGTTAGAGGTAATGGTATGGTTCTAAGTTTAACCAATGGTACTACTGATTATGGTCTTCGTATGTATAGTAATACAGGTTTAAGACCTCAAAGTGATGGTGTTGGAAAAGAATTACCTATTATAGTAAAAACGGGCGCTATACCACCTGATGAAAATGCGTTAGGTATCTCTATGAATTCTGAAGTGTCGGGTGTGGTTGCAGAAACGAGTGGATTGAAAAGTAATCTCACTCAATTATATTTCAAAGTTGCAAATGCTGTTCAAGATCTTCAATTACTTAATGCGGGAGAAGTAATAGAAGTAGTAAATGCAATTAATGAAAGTTCTATTCAGAAAACATCTACAACGGACAAACGTGAGGTAATGGCTTGGTTTATGCCCGATTATGAAAATGCGGTATCTTTTACTTCTACTACTTTTACAGTGCCAAATTATGGTTGGATTTTTGCCATAACATTTTTATCAGGAAGCGGTACAGGCTATGCTTATCTGAATGGTGTCGATGTAGCTAGAGAAGCAAGCGGATATTGTGGTACTCATATTTTTGTCCAGCCTGGTGATGTTTTTTCATGTAATGGTACTGTTGTAACAGCTAAATTTTTACCGGCGAAAGGAGCGTAATAATGAAATATTATACAATACAAAATGAGTCTATTTTAATTGCCGATAATTCTGCTGCTTTGGCAAAATATTATAATAATGTTCAAGAATTACCGATAGATTATGAATACAATAAATATATTATTGAAAACGGTACTCTTGTTATAAATTCAAATTTTGAAAATGAACAAGAACAAAAGGAACATGAACGTATAGCAAGACTTTCTCTAACATCAGCAGATGTCGAACGTGCAATTTATAAAGCAAAAGGATTAGATTTTGAAGATATTCTAGAACTTGTTAAGGATAACCCTGAAATAGATGTTAAGGCTTTAAAAATTGAATTTAAAGCCAACAATTTTTATCGGGGAAATCCTTATGTTGATATTATAGGCGGTGTTTTAGGTTATTCTTCTAATGATTTGGATTTTCTTTTTGAAAACAAAGAGCTGCCGGAAGAGCAGGAGGTAAACAATGATGGAATGGTGCTCGAATAAATATGTCGGGGTGTTTTTTGATGATGTGCCTCATGTTTGTATAAGATATACACTTCCAAGCAGTACCGGGGAGGAAAAGAAATCAATCAAAAAATATCCTTTTATTAATAAAAGAAATCTTAAAGTTAAACTCATTGATTATAAAAAAGACAAAACATATAATTTTTCTATTCCAAAAGGTTATTGTTATGACGGGGCTTCTATACCCCGTCTTTTTTGGAGGGTTATAGGTTCTAATACCGATAACAGGTTTCTTATACCGGCTCTTATTCATGATGTGCTTTGTGAACACCATGAATATGTAGATAATGATAGAAAATTTTCTTCAAATGTTTTTAATGCATTACTTGAAGCTTCTGATGTTTATCCAATGAAGCGTTTTTTTATGAAAAATTCTGTTGATTTATTTCAAAAACTTTTTTGTAAGTGGAGGATTGCGGATGGTTAAATACAAACTTTTGGATAAACAAAGGGAGTTTATAGAAATTCCTCATTCAAATTCTTTAGATGTTGCAATTTATCAAGGCGGTTATGGAAGTGGAAAAACATGGTGCGGTTCTTTATTGGGTATATTATTGTCTAAAAAATATCCCGGTTGCCGTGGCTTAGTTGGTGCAAAGGAATATGAATTAGTTAGAAAAACAACGCTTGTGAGTTATCTGGAACACCTTGAAGCTCTTGGATATAAAGAAGAGATTGATTATACATATAATAAAGTTGATAAAATTATTAAATTTTCAAATGGCTCTCAAATCCTTTTTTCTGCTCTTGAAGATCCTGAGAAATTTAAGTCTTTAAACTTACATTGGGCAGAAATTGAAGAAGCTTCCCAAATAACAGATTCTTCTTTTAAACAACTGCTGGGTAGATTAAGAAATACTTATAGAGGAAAAAGTTGGGTGGATTTTCGGTATCGTCTTTTTGGCCATACCAACCCTCAACCTGATAAAGGATGGATTTGGAAGCGTTTTGTTGAAAATAAAAAAGAAAATTATCGCTTAATTATAGCTCCAACCACTAATAATATTTATCTTCCTCCGCATTTTATTAAATCTATGCAAGAAAGCTTTGATGAAGAATATTATAAAATCAACGTCCTTGGTGAATTTGGTGATTATTCTTCAGGTCTTGTTGTAAAGGGATTTGATGACAAGAATAAGCTTAAGCTTCATTATAATCCTAACTTGCCGCTTCATTTGACCTGTGATTTTAACGTAGATCCTATGTGTTGGGCATTGGCACATAAAGATGATGAAGATGTTTATTTCTTTGACGAAATTGTTATTGAAAAAACAACAACTCAACAATGTATTGACGAGTTTATAAGACGTTATCCAAATCATAAATCAGAAATTATAATAAACGGCGATGCCTCGGGTGATAACAGAAGTACTCAAAGTGAGTATACAAACTATGCGATTATTAAAAATGCGCTAAAAAAATACGGTTATGAAAATGTAAAATTCAGGTTAAGGGATTATAACCCGCCTATATTGAGTCGTATTTCAGCATTTAATGCGCGTGTAAAAAATTCCAATAACGAGCGGCATCTTTTTGTAGACCCGAGGAGGTGTAAATGGATTTTGTACAATATCTATAATCTTTCGTTTAAAGAAGGAACCCGTATCGTTGATGTTCCAACGCATACACAAATAAAATCAAGCCGTGAAGCAAAATTTTTGGAACATCCTTTTGATGCGATTAGTTATTTGGTTGAGTATTACTGGAGGTTAAAAGGATAGAAACAGGCGGAAGAAATTCCGCTTGTTTAATCAAATTGCATTTGTTTTTGATAAATATAAAATTCTTAAAGTTTTAGCAGATAAAGTGATTTTATTTTCTGCTCAAAAGAAATATGGTTTTGCAATTGGAACAGGAGAGCATGCGACTTGGAATAACGAAGCGGATACTTATGTGCGTTCTGATGACTCAAGAGATCATGGATATTATAGTAGAAAACCTATAAGGTAAAGTATTACATTGCCAATAATAATTCTTTAATTCTCGCCTTTTAATGAAATTAAATAAATTCCGGTAATATTTTAAAAAATAAATAAGTTGAAGTTAGCATTAAAATTACTTCAATAATCGAAAATATAACAGCAAAACTTCTGTAAAAAATATTATCACATATTTTTAACAGAGTCTTATTTTTGATTCTGAAGTCGGTACTGAAATGTTCTTTTACTAAAATAATACAAGATGTCATAAGAGCAAATGCTTGGAATGCTAAAAAACAGAAAAATAAAAATAATGCTCCGCCGGTAAAATCATTGCCATTACTAAGATATTGAATTGTTAAACCTCCAATATGAAAACATAATATTGAGCTGATTAAAAAAAATGATAAAGAGTTGAAGCTCCAACGATTAAAAATATTATTAAAATTCATATAAATATTATATAAAAAAATACAGTAAAAGAAAGGTATAATTATGACACAGATTAAAATTGATAAAAGTAAAGAAATTGAATTTCATGAAAAATTAAAAAAATATGCAATGTATTCTTATCATGATAATAAAAAAGAACTGCTTGAAGGAGCAAAACAGCTTAATAGTTATCATATGAAGTCTGGTTTAGATGCTTATGTATTGCAAAAGGATAATGATATTGTAGTTGCATTTAGAGGAACTCAGCAATATAATGAGGATTTAAATGATGGTGCAGAGATTCTTTTTAATAAGGTTCCAAAACAAGCAAAAGAAGCTTATGAAATATGTAAAGAAATAAAAGCTAACTATCAAGGGTATGATATAACAGTTACGGGGCATTCACTAGGCGGTGGAATTGGGGCTTATGCCGCCGCTAGGAACGGATTGCAAGCGGTTGTGTTCAACCCGATAGGGACTGCGGGTTTGATAAAAACTGATGAAAATATAGATACTTCAAGAATAATTAATTACTGTAATCCTCGTGATTGGGTAGCTTCCGGTAATGCGAATGAACATTTTGGAAAATGTTATGAAATTAATTCAAAAGGATTTGCGTCTCAAAAAGCCAAGGGGCTCTTTGCTCATCATGATATTGAGGTAATGGAAGATTTAAGAACAAGAACGCCGGTAACTAAATCAGAATTAATGCATAAATATAATAATTATGAATCTTCATTGCCACCGTATTTAGATACTGCAATAAAAGCTTTCAGAGATACTTTTAATGTTCATACGCATTCATCAAATTGCGCAGGTACATACTCTGTAGGCGGTTATACAAGAGGTGATGGTACAAAGGTGTCTTCTTATGAAAGAACTTGTGGTGCTCATCATTAATATTTTACATTGCCATTAATAATTCTCTAATAACCTTTGTTGCTACCGCTGTTGAGGCTCCTGAAGAGTCGTAATCTGGTGCAAGTTCAACAACATCAGCGCCTACAATATTAAAGTTTGATAGATACTTAAACCAACCAACAAGCTCATTAAAATTAAGCCCGCCGACTTCCGGTGTACCTGTTCCCGGCATGATTGCGGTATCCAAAACATCTAAATCAACTGTTACAAATATATTTTTATCCTTAAAACAGTCGAGTTCAGTGTGTTCGTGAATTAGTGTGCCATGCTTTTTCATTAATTCAAACTCTTCTTTCATTCCAGAGCGTATACCTATTTGTTTTAGGTTTTCAAAACCTACGATTTCTGCTGAATGACGAATTACAGCAGAATGAGAAAGAGGTTCCCCAATGTACTCTTCTCTTAAATCTGTGTGCGCATCAAAATGAACTATAGCCAAATCTTTGTAGAATTCTGAAACAGCTTTTATTTCAGGTAAAGTCACAAGATGTTCTCCTCCGATACCAAAAACTCTTTTACCGTCTTTGTATATCTCACGAACATTTTGTTCAATAACGTCAAGAGATTTTTTTGTATTACCAAGAGGAAATTCCAAATCACCAACATCGTGGAAATTGCAGTCACTTAAATGTTTATCAAAATAAGGAGAGTATTCTTCTAATCCCCAGCTTGCGAGTCTTATTTGTTCAGGTGCAAAACGTGAGCCTGGTCTGTAAGAGACTGTTCCATCAAACGGTAGTCCTAACATAACAATATTGGAACTTTCATAATCTTCATTCTGTCCTATCCAATTTCTATCCAAAAACGGTCCTGTAAGCATAATTTTCTCCTTTTTTATAAATTATACAATAAAAATGCTTAGTCATTTTTAACTAATTCTAAAGAATTAGATTGTAACAAATCTTAACAATTGAATAAGTGCCGTTCTGATTAGCTTTTAGCTTTTTGACTAGTTTTTAAGAATTAGAAATTTTACAAAACTGTTGATTAAATGTTATTTTGTTGTTATATATTAGAGTGGACTTTATTAGTCCTTTAGTAGTACACATTAAAAAAGGTTAGAAATTATGACATTACCAAATGTAGCTTATTTCTCAATGGAAATAGCAATGGATCAATCTCTAAGCACATATTCAGGCGGCTTAGGATTTTTGGCAGGTTCTCATATGTTATCTGCAGGTTATTTACAAATGCCTATGGTCGGCGTAACTATGTTATGGTCTTATGGTTATTATGATCAAAGAATTGACCACTCCGGCAATGTTGAAGTAGCTTACATCAGAAAATATTATGATTATTTAGAAGATACAGGCATTACTGTTGACATTGATACTTTCGGTGAAAAAGTTAAGGTTAAGGCATTTAAAGTTAATCCTGAATTGTTCGGTACTTGCCCTGTTTACCTACTTACAACTGATATTGAAGGAAACAGCGACTGGGCTAAGAGCATTTCACACAAACTTTATGATGGCAATGAAGAAATCAGAATTGCTCAAGAAACAGTTCTTGGTGTTGCTGGTATTAGAGTTCTTCAAGCAGCTGGTTACAACTTTGATGTTGTTCATATGAACGAAGGTCATGCGCTTCCAGCAGCATTTGAACTTTTAAGACAATACAATGGTAACTTAAACGAAGTTAAAAGAAGAACAGTATTCACAACTCACACTCCTGTTGCAGCTGGTAACGAAGTTCACTGGGTTGACAAACTTCTTGAAGGCGGCTTCTTTGCCGGTGCTTCTCGTGAAACAGCTATTCAATTGGGTGGAGAAAACTTCTCATTAACAGTTGCAGCGTTAAGAATGTCTAGAATTGCAAATGCAGTTTCTCAGCTTCACGGCCTTGTTGCTAACAAAATGTGGGAATGGGTTGAAGGAAGATGCCCAATCAGAGCTATCACCAATGCTGTAAATCTTCACTACTGGCAAGATCCTCGTATGAACGGTGATAAATCATTTGATGAATTACTTGCTACAAAACGCGAAATGAAAGAAGAATTATTCAAATATGTTGCCAATGTAGCTGGTAAGAGATTTAATCCGGACGTATTAACAATTACCTGGGCAAGAAGATTTGCTGATTACAAACGTGCTTGGTTAATATTGATGGATAAAGACAGAATTGAAAGATTACTTAACGAAAACAAAATCCAAATAATCTTTGCTGGTAAATTCCATCCGGATGATGTTATGGGTAAAGAAATGTTTAACAAATTGTTGAACAGATCTCATTCATTGAAAAATGTTGTTGTACTTCCTGGTTATGAACTTCAACTTTCAGGATTGCTAAAACGCGGTACTGATGTATGGTTGAATACTCCATTAAGACCATTTGAAGCTTCAGGTACTTCAGGTATGTCAGCTAATGCTAACGGAGCTCTTCACTTGTCTACATTTGATGGTTGGACTGTTGAAGGTACATTCCCTGGTATTAACGGTTATACTGTTGAATATCCAGAGTTAGATGACGATATGCCATGGGAAGAAAGACATTGGAAAGATCATGAATGTGTAATGGATATTATTGAAAACCAAATCATTCCTACTTACTACAACAATAAACAGGAATGGGCTAGATTGATGAGACAAGCAATCAGAACATCTGAAGCTTACTTCAATTCAGACAGAATGGTTATTGAATATTACAACAGATTATATGCACCAATTGCACATGATGACTGTTCAGCAGGTGAAAAGAAGAAGGAATTAAATATTTCTGAAACACCTACATTTGATGCTTGGACATATTCAAACATTAAATAGATTAAATTTAAAAGAGCCGCGATGAAAATCGCGGCTCTTTTTTTATTGTTTAATTAAATCTTTTATAACTTCAGAGGCAATAATTAACCCCGCAACCGAAGGTACAAAAGCAATGCTTGCCGGTAGTCTTTGTCCTTTATGTTTGATTGGTGGTTCTTGTGAGTATACCACTTTAAGCTTTTTTACTCTGCGTTTTTTTAACTCTTGTCTCATTACTTTAGCTAAAGGACAAACAGATGTTTTATAAATATCGGCTATTTCAAATTTTTCTGGAGAAAGTTTATTTCCTGCGCCCATTGAGGAAATTATTGGAATGCCAAGTTTTTGAGCTTGCATAATAAGTTCTATTTTGCTTGAAACAGTATCAATTGCATCTACTATGTAGTTATATTGAGTGAAATCAATTTCTGTTTCAGGTGTGTAAAAAGTTTTTATAACATTAACTTTTGCATTAGGATTGATATCTAAAATTCTATCACGTGCAACATCAACCTTGTATTTGCCTAAAGTTGAATGCAAAGCAATAATTTGGCGGTTAATATTGGTTAAATTAACTGTGTCGTTATCAATTAAATCAAGGGTTCCAATGCCGCTTCTAGCAAGTGCTTCTACGGTA
>CAJTWU010000037.1 GCA_910579975.1 uncultured Vampirovibrio sp. | reverse complement strand
AAACCCGCTCTATAACTAGCTTAGAGGAGGTTTGTTGTGCTTAATATTAACACTAACCTCTCTGGTCGGATTGCTCAAAATGCGCTTAAGAATTCCACTCTTTTGCTTAATCAAGCTGTGGAAAGAATGACTACTGGATATAAAATTAACCATGCTAAAGATAATGCGGCTAATTATTCCATTGTTAATAATTTGACTACTAAAATTAATGCATATCAAGTGGCTGAAGATAATACTGCTATGGGATTAGATATGGTTTCTACGGCTGGTGATACGCTTAGTCTAATTTCTGACAAGCTTGCAAGAATTAGAGCTTTAGCTGAAAAGGCCGCTAACGGCACTTATGGAAAACAATCTCTTAGTGCTATTAACAGGGAAGCTTCTGCTATCTCTGATGAAATCTTTCGGATTATCAATGCGGCTGAATACAATGGGAAAAAGCTTTTTGGTCTTAATACAGGGCCGGATATGAATAAATTAACAATCAACAGTGATGGATTTATTCAAGATGTTGATAGAAGAAATACTGACAATATGACCGCTTTATCAGAGGTTAATGAAAACAATGTACTTGCAAAAGGTACATATTGTATTTCGTCTGCTCAAGAACTTGCTAAATTAGCAAGAATGCAAAACAATGGCAAAATTACAGACGGTAGTGAATTTGTTCTTGCGGCTGATATTGATTTGAGCGCAATAAATAATTGGACTCCTATTGGCTGGGAAAATGGTGCTTTACAAACAAATAAAGCTTTTTCAGGAACTTTTGACGGGAATGGCTATACTATTAGCAACCTTAAGTGCAGTCAAAGCAGTACTTCTGCGGCTGGCTTGTTTGGAAGTGTTAAAAATGCGACTTTCAAAAATATTGGAATTGAAAATGCAAAAGTGTCGGGATTACTTACAGGAAGTATTGTCGGGTGCTTAAAAGATAGCAGTAATCTTACCATGGAGAACTGTTATGCAATTGACACAACAATTTCAGGAACAGGATTTGCCTCAACCGGAGGGCTTATTGGAGGTCAAGAACAAGCTATCAATACTGATTCAAATACAAGCGCAAATATAACATCTTGTTATACAAAAGCAGTTATTCAAGGTGCTCATTGGGGCGCTAGTGGAGGTATTATAGCGAAAGTTAGCAACTGCTCTGTAAAAAATTGCTTTTCTGATTTTGAAATAATATGCGTAAGTTCAAATGTAGGTGGAATTGTAGGAGCTTCATGCCAATCAGGAGAGATTGACAATTGTTTTGCAAAGGGAAATATTAATGATACAGGCTCTTCAGGCAGCATAGGCGGGATATGCGGTAATGGAGACTTAAAAATAAAAAACTGCTATTTTGAAGGTAATTTAAATAATGGCGCTCCTGTTGGAGGTATTTTAGGAGGATGTTATGGTCATAATCCTGTATACTTAGAGAACTGCAGTGCAAAAACTAATATTAACGGTAACAAATACTCCGGTGGTATTGCCGGTTGGACTGATTGTGAAGGCGGTGTAATAAAAAATTGCAATTTTAACGGACAAGTTAATGGTACTAACAACAAAGGCGCTATTGTTGGCGGCGGAATAGAAGACAAATTAGAAGTTAAAGATTGTACTTACAATAAAACTTTGACCGGTGACCTTGAAATCATTGGGGATGGATTAGGTATTGTAAACAATGTTATTGATTGTAATCAAACTACTGTATTACAAGTTGGAATTAATGCAGACGAAAATTCTCAAATAGGATTTGGGGCTTATTTAGAGCTGGATGAACTAAGAAATATTATTTTATCAGGATTACAAAATAATAACGTCTTAGAGAAGACTGATGGATTATTAGCACAGATTAATGCAATACAAACTCAACTTGGTGCCGTTGAAAATAGATTAGAAAGTGTTTTAGAAGAAATTTCAACTAATTATGAAAATTTAAGTTCTTCCAAATCAACACTCAAGGATGCTGATATTGCAAAAGTTTCTTCTCAATATATTCAACAACAAATTTTACAACAAGCAAGCGCAACATTATTAGCTACAGCAAATCAAAGTCCGTCAATCGCTCTACAACTGATTTAAGAATTGACATGCCCCTATGTTTGTCCTATATTGTATAGGTTAAAAATATATTAGGGGAGATTATAAATGAATCGAGTTTTATTATGCATAATGGACGGATGGGGTATTTCAAAAGGTTCTGAAAAATATGATGCAACCAAACTTTCACATCCTGTTAATGTTCCAAAATTAATTCAAGAAGAAACATCTACTGTTATTCACGCTGATGGAGAGTTTGTAGGACTTCCTTCAGGTCAAATGGGCAATAGCGAAGTTGGACACCTTAATCTCGGTGCAGGAAGAATTGTTTATCAGGATTTATCAAAAATTAATAATGCCATTAAAGACGGTTCTTTCTTTGAAAATGAAAAATTTTTAGAAGCTATTGAACACGCTAAAAAGAATAATTCAGCATTACATATTTATGGTCTGGTTTCAACAGGCGGAGTTCACTCTTCTTTAGACCACTTATTAGCATTAATTCAATTAGCTGCAAAACAGGGACTAACAAAAGTTTATGTACATGCTTTTCTTGATGGACGCGACACACCACCTTCAAGTGCTTGTGAATACTTGCAAATAGTTGAAGATGAGCTTAAAAAACATAATTTACCGCCAGTTGCAACTGTTATTGGCAGATACTATATTATGGATAGAGATAATCGTTGGGATAGAGTTGAAAAAGGTTATAATGCTCTTATTCTTGGTGAAGGTGAGCATGCCTCTTCTGCTGTTGAAGGTGTTAAAAAATCTTATGAAAAAGGTGAAACAGATGAATTTGTTCTTCCGACAGTAATTGGTGGAGAAGAGTCAAGAATTCACGATAATGATGCAATAATTTTCTTTAACTACAGACCTGATAGAGCAAGAGAAATAACAAAAGCTATTAATTTTGCTGATTTTGACGGTTTTGAAAGAAAGAAAGTTCTTAAAAATATATACTATTGTACAATGACAAGTTATGAAGCAACTTTCACATTCCCGGTAGCTTTCCCTAAGACAAAACTTACAAACATTTTAGGTGATGTTTTAGAAGCTAACGGTATCAATCAGTTTAGAACTGCTGAAACAGAAAAATATGCTCACGTTACATTCTTCTTTAACGGCGGAATTGATGAGCCTCAACCTCATGAAACCCGCAAGCTTGTTGCTTCACCTAAAGTTGCAACTTATGATATGCAGCCTGAAATGAGCGCTCCAGAAGTTTGTGAAAATGTTCTTGAAGCTATTGAAAACAAAGACTATGGATTTATTCTGGTAAACTTTGCCAACCCTGATATGGTTGGGCATACCGGAGTAATTGAAGCTGCTGTAAAGGCTTGTAAAGTAGTCGATGAATGTGTTGGTAAAATTGCAGAAAAATGCAAAGAATTCGGAGTTACAATGCTTCTTACAGCAGACCATGGCAACGCTGAAACAATGGTTGATGAATCAACAGGAAAACCTCAAACAGCTCACACAACAAACGAAGTTCCTTTTGTTGTAATCAATCCTCCAAAAGCTATTGAGCTTAAAGAAGACGGTGCATTATGTAATGTTGCACCTACAGTTCTTGAAATTATGGGAATAAAAACACCTGAAGAAATGAGTTGCGGGAGCCTGATTAAATAATGACTGAAACAAAACCTTTAGATATAGATTTATCATTAAAGAAAAACAATGTTGATGAGTTTTTCTACAATCTGAGCGAAAATCCTAACGGATTTAAAAACAAAGATTTTCGCTACACTTTAAGTTTAATTTATCAACTTGTAGAAGATGAGTTTGAAGGAATTTTCCTAAGTCCAAATTCACCTGTTAGAAATACTGATTTTTATTTGATAAACCGTAATGGTAAATTGTCATTTTTTGTAACTCCTACAAATAATTTTCAATTCTACTTAAAATCTAAAGGTTCAATGTTTAGATTTACACCAAAAGAGCTCAATGGAAAAATTGGTTATGAAATGCCGCTTGATTTAGTTTTAGATTATTTTGGCGGTTTCGGTGAAATAGTTGATTTTTCTTCTCTTACACAAACATTTGCTTACTTTAATAAACTTACACATTTTGCAATGAAACTAATTGAAAAATTATATTTCATTCCAACCGTAAAACGTAGAGAAGCACCGGGAGGCGGCGCATTCAGAATTGTTTACGAACCGATTGTTGCTAATAAAGAATCTGCAAGAATAATGAATGAGCTTGAAAAGAATATTCCTGATGACTTGTTTATTGATGGCGAAAAACCCAAAGATTTTGTCGAAAATTTCACAAGAGAATACTTGAATTATCTGGTTTATAAATTTTTGGGAATAAAAGCATACAGATTTAAAGATATTAAATCCGGTCATTATATGCTCAAAGATTTGGAACAAAGATGCTTAATGAAAGGGAAAGACCTTGCCGAAAATTTTGCTCAATGGTTTGATGAGCTCTATTTGGGTAAATACGATTTAATTCCGTTTTTTAAAGTAAGCAAAATCAGTGATGATAAATTTGAGTTAAAAGTTCATATAAAAAATCGCAAAACTAATGAAACAATTCTTATTGATGAACTTTATCAAAAAGAAAAAATTTGGGATTTGGATACAGAAGACATCGGTAAAATTGTTGAGAAACAACTTAACTATGCGCTTCGTTACATGCCTGAACTGGAAACTCTATTTGAAGATGAAGATAAATTGTCGCTTGTGATGAACCTGAATGAAGTTTACAAGTTAATAGCTCAAACAGCATATTATCTTCAAAAAGCCCAAATTGAAGTAATTCTTCCTGAAGAGCTAACCAATATTATTATTCCAAGGGCTTCAATTAACGCCAAAGTCAAAGCTTCACGTTCAGATGACTTAATGAATATTTTCAATACCGTATCAACAAATGCTATTTCTCTTGATGATATTTTAGAATTTTCATATGAAGTATCTCTTGGCGATGAAAAAATATCACTGGAAGAATTTAATAAACTTATTGAAGAAAGCAATGAAGGCTTAATACAATATAATGGTAAATATATTCTTGTTGACAAAACAGAGGGTAAAAAGCTATACGAGCAAATAACAAACGCAAATCATAAGAAAATGACACGACTGGAACTTATTCATGCTTCAATGTCCGGTCAACTTCAAGATTATGATTTCAACTATGATGATGCCTATGCAAATGTTATTAAAGATTTCGCAAAACCGGTTGAAGTTACTGAACCAAAAGACTTATTAGGAGATTTAAGACCTTATCAGATGACCGGGCTTAAATGGCTTTGGACAAATGTTTCAAAAGGTTTTGGCTGTTGTATGGCAGATGATATGGGGTTAGGTAAAACTATTCAGGTAATAAGCTTAATACTTAAACTAAAAGAAGAAAATAAACTCAAAAACCCTGTACTCGTTGTATGTCCGACAACTTTGATGGGTAACTGGATGAAAGAATTACAGTTATTTGCACCAAAACTTAAAGTTGCCACTTATCATGGATTGGAAAGAAAACTTGATTTAAAGAATGATGTTATACTAACAACTTACGCAATTATGCGTATAGATGTAGAAGAAATGAAAAATAACACCTGGGGAATGATTGTAGTAGATGAAGCTCAAAACATAAAAAATCCTGATACTGCTCAAACGCTTGCAATTAAATCTCTAAAGTCTGATATTAAAATTGCTATGACCGGTACTCCTGTAGAAAACAGGCTTACAGAATTATGGAGTATTTTTGATTTTATTAATAAAGGTTATTTAGGTTCTTTAAAAGAATTTCAGAAAAGTTATGCAATTCCTATTGAGCGTTTCAAAGAAAAATCACGCGCTTCAAAGCTAAAGCTTTCTGTTTCACCATTCGTATTACGTCGTGTAAAAACTGATAAAAGCGTTATTTCAGACCTTCCTGAAAAAATGGTTATGAATGATTATTGTTATCTTGCTAAATCACAGGCAATTCTTTACGAAAAAACCTTGAATGAAATGATGGAAAAAATCAGCGGATTTACGGGAGTAAATAGAAGAGGAAACATCTTTAAGCTTATAACAGCCTTAAAACAGATTTGTAACCATCCATATCAATTCTTAAAAAGTGGTGGAACTTCTAAAGACTTATCCGGTAAAACAGAAAAATGTATTGATTTGGTGCAAAATATTATTGATAACAACGAAAAAACACTTATTTTCACTCAATACAAAGAAATGGGTGATTTGTTAACCAAAATCATTGCCGAAGAATGCAGTACCGAGCCATCGTTCTTTCATGGTTCATTAACTGTTCCTCAACGCGAAAACCTTATTGAAGATTTTCAAAGTAATAATGATAGAAAAGTAATGATACTTTCTCTAAAAGCCGGTGGTACAGGTTTGAACTTAACAAGTGCAACAAATGTTATTCACTATGATTTATGGTGGAACCCTGCTGTTGAAGATCAAGCAACCGACAGAACATACCGTATCGGACAGGAAAAAAATGTTATGGTTCACCGCTTGATTACATTAGGTACTTTTGAAGAAAAAATTGATGAAATGCTTAAATCTAAAAAAGAATTAGCAGATTTAGCAGTTTATGAAGGTGAAAAAATCATTACAGAGCTTAGTGATGATGAAATTTACGAAATTTTCTCACTCACAGCCGGTTAATGTGAAGATTTGTAAATAATAGCCCATATAATCTAAAGTTCTTATAAAATATGCCGTAAATATCATTATAAGATGAGGTTTGGCAAAAATGGAAATTAACGGTAAAAAGTACAATTTTAATGAAAAGAAAACAGATATTAATTTTCAGGATTTGGGTGTTCAAGACTCTAAATTAAAAAATATTTTTGATTATTTTGATCACAACAAAGATGGTAAACTTTCAGGAAATGAATTAGCAAAAGCTTTTGGTGCATTTACATCAATGGATAATAGCGATGGAGTAGCAGATTCAAAACTCTCTGATGATGAAATTAAAATGGGAATATTAGCATTTCCTAAAGAAGTTCGTATTTCTATTGATGCTATGAAATCATTCATCATAAGATTATCAACAGTTAATCAAGGTAAAAATTTAGCCAATGATATTCATAATCAAATTAGTGGTCCAAGCTTGAACTCAAATACAATAGAGAAACTTAAGCAGATTAATAAAAATAATGTCATAGAAATTATCAATGAATATACTAACATTAGTAAGGATGAAACACTTGCTTCTGCAATTGATAATGAATGGGGATTAGACATTAAAGAAGTTAAACAATACATCTGTAAACCTCTTATAACACGTGCAAAAGAAGCCGGTATTCAAGATGTATATTTTAGTCAATATTTAGAGATAGACAATATTCAAGAATTAAATAATTTTATCAATACTACAGTTGAAAAAATTAAAAGTAAAGAAGCTGAAAAAATAAAAAGTGATTTTCAACAAGCTGCTCCATCCCAGACAAAAGACCTTATTAGAGCAGAAGTTCGAAAATATAAAGGTGTCGTTAAAGAATCAGATGTTGATTACGAGCATTGGACAAAAGTAATTGATACCGTTGCAGAAAAATATAATGTACCACAGGAAATCATAACTGCTATTATTGGAAAAGAAACTCATGGCACTTTTAAAAGCGTCAATTCCTCCAATGGTAGCGGTCCAATGCAAATAACTACAATTTCTGTTAATGGTTTTTTCCCTGGAGCCAAAGGCAATTGGAATACTCTTTTTAATAAAATGGATTCTGATTTACTCAAAGATATATTATATGAAAAAGATGCAAATGGAAAACCTACTAATAAATTAAGATTTTCATCTCCAAAAGAATTAAGAGATGCTTGTGCAACAGACCATGAACTAGGAGTTATGGTTGGTTTGCTTACCTTTGAAATGAAATATGTAGAAGCTGTTGCCGGGAAAAAATTTGGAAGGAGCAATTATAAAACCGTTCCATTAGCAATAGAAGCATTAAAAAATAATACCTTAAATATGTCTGAAAAAGAGATCCAAGAATGTGTCCAAATAGCAATGAAAAACTATAACGGTTCCTCTTTAAAGGAATCATATGCTAGAGATGTCGTTGACTCATTAAAGGTTATGAACTTCCCGTTTGAAACATTTAACCCGCTTATAGAATAAACTTATAAATTCTATTTATTACATCTTCAAATGCATTTTTATTTCCAAAGAAAACTGCAAACTCCGCTCTATTTTCTCCTTGCATTTGCAAATCCGGAGTCTCTAATGGCGGTCCGGCCGGAGTTGTACGAGCCGGGTTATTAGGATTTGAAATAACTCCTATTGCACGAAGTATAGGCAAGTAAAGACAATTATCAATTACCTCATATTGAGTCAAACCTTTAGTTACAATTCCAAGATTATTTTTTGTCTCATCTATTAATAATCCTCTTTGCATAGGTGCTGAATTGGTCTTTGCTTCCAGACCGCGAGTTTTAGGGAGATTTTTTCTAATATCATAATTTGGGTCATACACACGTTTTATTAAAGTATTCATATCTTCAGAGAATACTTCCTTAATTGAGTCCGGTAACTCAAATTTCACTTCTAATAAATGATTTTTTTGAGTATTAATCCAATCAAATTCAAAATTTAAATAATTAGCACCTTTATCCAATGAAACAACTAGAGAAACAATATCCCATTGACCTTCAAAGTCAATCTTCAATGCCGCACGTTTTTTACCATTCATTAGAATTTTAGTACGATAAAGTTTTAAAACAGTACCATTATCATCCTCTTTCGGTCCGTTATTATAACTATCACCTAAATCTGCAAAATCCACCAACGAAACAGGAAGTCCGTTAATAAACATTTGACCGAGTTCAATACTGAATTTAATTTTAGAATTAGATAGGGATGAGCCGGTTATTTCCAAATCACTATCCTCTAAGTCCACATCAATAAAACTTACTTCATTTGGCTGCAAATCCCAAACTTCTGCAAGATATGTTCCAATTTCAGTATAATCTTCTGTTACCGGTATTCTTTGTGTATCAGTCAAAAGGTTTTTATTAAAACCATATCTTGATGAAATTTTTTGAAAACCATTTAAAGGTTTTGAACTTTCAAACTCAATAATTCCAGAATATGGTTTATCAGAAAGATTTAAAACCATATTTTCTTCAATCTTATTTTCAAATTTAAGTTCATCTATAACTGTTTTTGCAATTTGCAAAATCTTCTTATATCGGATAATATTTTCTGCATGAACATCATCAATAGAACATCCGCAAATACCATCATGAGCTTGATTTTGAATAAGCATTTTATATGCATAATCAAACAATTTTTCATATTTCTTTTCAGCTTTAGCATATTTAACAAAACGATATGCTAATTCTAAATTATGAGAACATTCAACATTGTATCTTTTTAAATCAAGTCTCGATGAATAACAACCTTGTAAAACAAAAGTTTTAGAATTATCCCTAAGTTCACCGTTATATTCAAAATCATCAAAACCGTGAGCATATTTGAAATAATCAAACGGAGAACCTAATTTTATGTTGTAATCATCTTTTAATATTTCATTTACAGCTATAATTTGGTCTTGAATATCATCAGGAACACCTAAATGGTCTGCTCCTATAGGTAAAAGAATATATTGTCCTGATTTTTCGCTGATTGCCTCAAGAGTTTTTTTAAGAATTTCTGCTTTCTCTTCAACAGAACATTTTAATGAAAACACATCATTAAAATAACCGCGAATAAGGTTATGCGTATCCATACCACACCACTTAAATTCAGAAGGAAAATCAGCCACACCACGCCATACTATAGCTTTATTAATTCCAAAATCACGAAGTATATCCACTACATTTTCACTATGACCAAATGTATCAGGAAGATATCCGATAAAATCTGTACAGCCAAAATCAATAGCTTTTTTCATACCAAGTTCCAGATTTTTGGTAAAACAAGTTTTATCGGTTAAAAATTCATCTACTAAACAGTAAAACGGACCTATAAAAAGCCTCTTTTGCCTTATAAGAGTTCTTACAAGAGGTTCTTTTTCAGGTCGTATTTCAAGATAATCTTCCAGTGCAGAAACCTGCCCATCAAAATAAAAACAAGGAATTTTATTTGTATCAAGCATATTGAGTACATTATCAAATACCCTTAAAAGACGCATTCTAAATACTTCGTATTCTCTGTACCACTCTCTGTCCCAGTGGGTGTGTAAATATGCTATAACTTGTTTTCTCATTAGCTTAAACTTTCTAAGTACTCATTTATTGCTTTTGCTGCTTTTTTACCTGCACCCATAGCATTAATTGCATTTGAAGCACCTACAGGAGCAACATCGCCGCCGGCATAAACTGCCGGTATTGAAGTTTCGCGTGTATCTTCATTAACAACAAAATATCCACGTTTATCTGTATCAAAGTTTAAACCTTCCATTATCGCTGATTTTTGAATAATTGGATTAGGTCCTGTTCCAAGTGCAACAATTACTGTATCCACATCTAAATCAACAAATCTGCCTGTTCCAACAGGTTTTCTTCGACCAGACTCATCTGCTTCTCCTAATTCCATAACTTCAAATCGCATGCCTGCAACACAGCTATTACCGAGAATTTCAAAAGGTGCATGCAAAAACTTGAATACTACGCCTTCTTCTTTAGCATGTCTAATTTCTTCCAATCTTGCCGGCAGTTCTGTTTCAGTTCTTCTATAAACAATAAAGACTTTCTCAAATCCGACTCTAACAGCGGTTCTAGCAGCATCCATAGCAACATTGCCACCGCCGATTACAGCAACTGATTTACCAATTTTCAAAGGTGTAGCAGTTTCTTCTTCATTAGCACCCATCAAGTTAACGCGTGTTAAAAATTCATTTGCTGAAAATACTCCGTTAAGGTTTTCACCCGAAATATTCATCATTTTAGGCAAACCCGCACCAGAACAGATAAATATAGCCTCAAACCCGTCATTTTTTAACTGATTTAATGTTATAGACTTACCAACAATAACATTTTTTTCAAACTTTACACCCATTTCTTTAAGATTATTAATTTCTCTATCTAAAACTTTTCTTGGAAGTCTAAAAGGTGGAATACCATATCTCAATACACCGCCAAATTTATGCAATGCTTCAAAAATAGTTACATCATGCCCCGCTTTTCTTAAATCAGAAGCAGCAGTAATTCCAGCACAACCTGAACCAACAATCGCAACTTTTTTACCTGATGGTGTAATATCAACTTTCTTAGCTGCAGTATTATCCCCAACATAGCGTTCTAAGGCTCCAATCGCAATCGATTCGCCTTTAATACCTAAAACACAATTGCCTTCACATTGTCTTTCCTGGGGACAAACCCTACCGCAAACAGATGGAAGCATGCTGGTTTGACGGATTATTTCTCCTGCATGTTCAAGGTTATCTTCTTTAAGAGCTTTTATAAAATCAGGAATTTGAATATTAACAGGACATCCTTTCACGCAACGTGGGTTTTTACAGGTTAGACATCTTGAAGCTTCTTCTTTCACCTGTTGTGGTGTCAAATTTTCTTCAACTGCATTAAAGTTATGCCTTCTTTCAAATTTATCCTGTTCTTTTGGTCTCTGTCTCATATAAAAAAGCCCTCCATATGAAAATTATACCAAAAATTCTTTCTATTGTATAATAAATAATATGAAGAACATAGCTTTTATATTTGGAACTCGTCCTGAGATTATTAAACTTGCACCTGTGATATTAACATTAAGAAAATATCCAAAAGATTATAATGTAATTATTTGCAACACCGAACAACAAAAAGAGCTTTCTAACCAGACTCTCGCATATTTCGGGCTTAAAGCGGATATTAATCTTGATTGCATGAGAGAAAATCAATCGTTATCTTCTGTTCAGGCAAGAATTTTAACTTCTCTAGATAAAGTTTTCAATGATAACAAAATTGATGCAACAATAGTTCAAGGTGATACAATGACCGTTCTATGCGGTGCATTAACAAGTTTTTATCATAAAATTCCTGTATTCCATGTGGAAGCAGGTCTTCGCTCTTATGATATTTATGAACCATTCCCTGAAGAGGTTATGCGCCAAATGACTTCCAGAGTTGCAGCATTACATTTTGCTCCAACTGATGTAAATAAAGAAGCACTTCTTAAAGAAGATATTACAGAAAATAAAATTCATGTTGTTGGAAATACTGTTATAGATGCATTGTTCTGTTTATCACAAACAGTTATTGAAAAATCAGAACAATTCTACAAAGAGAAAAATATTCCAATAGATGATAAATTAGTTTTAATAACAGCTCATAGACGTGAAAATCACGGTGAAAGAATTGATAGGATTATTGAAGCAATTTCATATTTAGCTAAAAAATATGATGACCATAGTTTTGTAATCCCGGTACATCCAAATCCTAATGTAAAAGATAAAATACATGAAAGATTAGGAAACATCCCTAATATACATCTTTTAACACCGCTTGATTATCCGTATCTTGTATATTTAATGAAACATGCAAAACTAATCTTAACTGATTCAGGCGGTATTCAAGAAGAAGCACCTTCTTTTGCATGTCCGACTCTCGTAATGAGATATGAGACTGAAAGGAAAGAAGGTATTGATGCCGGAGTTTCTAAACTTGTAGGAGCGGATTATGATAGCATTTTGGAAGAAAGTGAAAAAATCTTATCTTCAACAAAAGAAGCTACAAGATTAAAAGCACAAAATCCTTATGGTGATGGAACAGCCTCCATACAAATAGAAAAAATAATCAGAGAGTATTTCAATGACTAGTTTAGCAGAATTTATACAGACACAAAGAGAAAAAGCCGGATTTTCTATATATGGACTTGCTGATAGAACCAGTATCCCTATAGAAACATTAGAAGATATTGAATCTGGAAGAGAGCTTTTTCTACCGGTAACAACAAGACAAAAACTTGCGCGAGTTTTCAAATGCTCTCCAAATGATATAAAAAAATATGAACGTGAATATGAGTTCAAAATGGTCACAGATGAAATTCTTGAAGATTTAAAATCACGTATATTAAAACGTGAAACAAATCTAAGGTGCCCAATGTGTGGAGAGCCTCTGGTCACAAGAGTAGCAAGAATGTATGATTTAGAAGACAATATGGTTTTACAGCCAAAGGCTCATTGCGTTAAGTGCATTTTTCAAATTAAGGGTTAAATCTAACTCTTTGATAACAAATATTTTTTAGCACAACCCAACATTGAATTAAGAAGTTCAGAGTTTGCATAAATATTCATGCCTGAAGATTCAAGAATTTGTTTAATTCTGCCTTCCCAAAGCATATAAACTTCTTCTTCAGGCATATTAAGAGTTTTTCCAATTAGTTTTAATTCTTTATAATCAATAGGCAAAGGCATAGCTCCACGCAAAATATCAACAATATCAAGTCTTTTTTTACGAGGAAAAGCTTTTAAAAAATTAACAACAGAAAGGTTGTTTTCTTTTATATAATCCTTAAGGGTTTCAACAGACTCATCAATAAGAATTGGTTCTTGAGGAATTCTGTATTCTCCAAACTCCTCCGGATTGACATCCATTACAACAGCAATACGTTCAATGGTGGTACCTCGGGTAGAAAATGGCACTGTTTCATCTATTAGATTATAGACATAAGATAAAGTTACACCTATCATCTCAGCAAAATCGCGTTTATGCAAAGAATTCTTTTTCAAGAATTTTGCAACTTTTTCTGAACTTTTTTCAGGTACTATTTGTTTCATGATTATTTACCTCATTAAATTAACTATATTAGCAACTATAAGATAAATGATTATAAAAATTTTTATAACCCTAACTAAGCTAGACAACAAGTTAGTTTATTTAACAAGCAAAATATAAAAAAACGCAACACAATGAGTATTGTGTTGCGTTTTTCATACCTGTATTATAGCATATATCACACTCTTTGTGAAGTAAGCCTAAAAAACAAAAACTTGCAAATTTGGCTATTTGCATTAATATAAGTTAATTATAAGCTCTTTTGATTATGCAACACAATACTCATTGTGTTGCATAATTTAAAAATTTTATAGAGCGAGGTAAAAGCATGAGAAGATTACACGGATTTTCATTAATGGAAATG
>CAJTWU010000036.1 GCA_910579975.1 uncultured Vampirovibrio sp. | reverse complement strand
CTCTGAATGCTCTGCCATTATCTTGATACACAACTTTTGGAATCATATCAAGGTTGAGTATAGCGTTTCTTAGAGCAGAAGCTATACATTGAGTATTTTCTTCAAGCATTATTTCATAACCGACAAGTGCTGTTGATTTCCAATCCAAAAATCCGACTAAAGTTGCTCGGCAAGGTTTACCAGTGAACGGATTTATCACTTGAAATGTAAGTTTATGACCATCTGCGACCAAAATATCTCCAACTTCCAAAAGCGAAGCATCTCGTTTTATATATGGTTCAACTTTATCAGACAAGGCTTTTTCTCCATCTCGAGCTAAAATCCATTTGTCATAATTATTATCCTTAAACCATTTTGCATATCTTCTAAAAGTAATATCTGCTGGAATAAAACTTTGTCCTTGCTCTTTTAATTTATATTTGGTCAAAGCCGTTGCCTTGCCTATTGAAAGTCTATTTGAGTGCAAAAGCAAGCTCATAAATATTTTGATTTCTTCATCGGTTAAAACTGTTCTATATTCATTTACCTTAGAATATTTGTACTGTGGTAAAAGTTTTGTATAATCTTCCGTTCCATTTAACATTGAATACCAACGGTGCAGACTACCACGAGAAATTTTTCCTAAAATCTCAAAGAGATATGAATTTGATGTATTGTGCAATTTTACAAAATCATAGTCAGCTTGAAGCTTATTTGTTGATTTCTTTCTAAATTCAATCCATTTATGAATTAAGTCTAATCTTGCAAGTGCGATTTGTTTAGATTTCTCAGGTGTGAAGTTTATCATATAAAATTACCTCACACAGATTAATCGCTCGTTTTTAGAGAAACATCAAGTCCTAAATCTCAATCTCAGAGACATTTCGACACATATCAAACTAAAAGTTAATTCAAAACGGACATTTTTTGCACTAAAAGTCTCATTGCTAGAACTCAAACAGCAAGCAAGATATAGGCTCAAACAAGTTCAAAACACAAGAATATCAGTGCAATTTAGTGCAAAATCAAGGACAAAAGTGCAAGAAAAGACCGCCAAATCTCAACTCTCAAAATCAGCCTCAAACTCCCAATAACTCGACACTTCTGCCTAAAATCAAGCGTCCAAAATGTCCTGATAAACTATAGTTATATTAATCGGCCTTTTGCACAGGCTCCCAGTTAATATAAATTGGCCCTGGAGGGAGTCGAACCCACGGCAGACAAGGTTTAGGAAACCTCCGCTCTATCCTACTGAGCTACAGAGCCATACTTTTTTGTGAGACCTATTGCAAGTATAAACAAATTTCCTTGGCTTGTAAACCCTAAAAAAAAATGCTAGAATAAATTAATTATGAAAAAGAAGAAGGTTTTAGCAATTTTGCCAATAAGCATTGGCGGACGTCTCACAACCAGCAGCATTATTGATGGTTATAAACAAAACTATTGCGATGTTACTGTTTATGATGAACTTTTTGATAACAACCTTGATGAACTTTTGAAAGAAAATTATTCTCAGATTTTAGGATATGATTTTTCGGGTTTGAAAATTAAAATTGATAACAAATTAAACATTCCTTCTGTAAATTATTTTTCTGATGATATCAGAAGTAAAACCTCCGGACCAGAATGGGAAAAATATCTTCCATATCTTGAAGATGACGATAATTATACTTTTTATTGGGATAAAGTTTTAACTGAATACGAAAACTTTAAGAACATTCATTATCTCCCTCATTTTGTAAATTTTGATATCTATAAAGATAACGGACAAGAACCTGAATTTGATATTATGTTTGCAGGAAGACTTGATACAGACTATCGCTTAAGCTTCTTTGAAGAACTATTTACTAAGCTTCCTCACTTGAAATTTGCATGGTACGCAATTGGCAAACATTACGAAGATGCAAAAAAACGTGCAAAAATCCCGGAAATCATCGACCTTTGTTATCAGGGTTTTATTGATAATGAAGAAGATATGGCACAAGCTATAAATAATACCAAAATTGTTTTTAATATGAATTCTCAAGGAATTTCATCCTTAAATTACAGAACATTCCAAACAGTTGCATGTAAACGTCTTATAATAAGTGATTTTCGCGAAGAGTTAGCACTTTTCGACGGTTCAATGCCTTTTTATGAAGATATTTCAGACTTAATATTCAAAATTGAAAGTTATCTGGAAAATAAATCAGCTTATAACCGCGTAGTAAAAGACTGTTATAATATAGCACTAAAATGCCATAACTCAAAAGATTGTGTACGTTATATGCTAAAAGTCACAGGCTAACCAATTTTCAAAAATCTTAATCCCATTATCTGTTAAAATCGCTTCAGGATGGAATTGCACTCCATAAATTGATTTACCGTCAATTTTTAAAGCCATTGGTATTCCATCTTTTGTTCTAGCTTTTATATAAGGACAATTTTCAACCATCAATGAATGATAACGCGTTGCTGAAAATCCTTGTTGAAAGCCTTTAAACAGTTCAAAATCATCATCAAAATATATTGAAGAATTTTTACCGTGAAAAGGCTCCAATGCATTAACAATAGAAGCTCCATAATATTTTGCAATACATTGCATACCTAAACAAACACCTAGAATAGACTTAGAATTTTGATAAAAATCAATTACATTCATTGTAACCCCGCTGTTATAAGGGTTACCCCAACCTGGAGATAACAAAATACGGGAAAAATTTAAAGACTTAATTTCATCCAATGTCTTTTCATCATTTTTGATAACAATCGGATTTATTCCCAAGATTTTTATATATTGAACAATATTATATGTAAATGAATCGTAGTTATCAATTATGAGCAAGTTCAACCTCCACTAAACCGCGAACAGAATTAAAACAAAAAATCTTATCAGCTGTTTTTAAATCATTTGGATACAGAACTTTTTCTTCCCAGTCCAATTTAGCACGAAAAGTCCCAGCTAAAAGCCCGCTCGAAACAGGAGGTGTGTAATATTTACCGTCTTTTAGTATCCCCACATTAGTAAATGTTCCTTCTGTAATCTCACCGCGCTCATTTACTTTAATTTCATCAAAAACATCTTTTGGAAAATCTTCTCTTATATTCGTTTTATGATACAAAAACGGATTTGAAGTATGCACTTTTCCTGAAATCCTTATTTTATTCCCGCGTGATGAAAACGGTTCTTTAATTTGAACATCATAAGTACCGTCCTTTTTTAACTCTACACGCATAACTTTTCCTGAAGGAATTACAAGATTTTCTATTTCATCATTCCATCTGAACCCCAGTTCAGTTGCAGAATTTTTCATCCTCGCCGCATGGCTTTCCCAATTATTTACTGCTGTTTCAATAAGCTTATAATCCGTATCCAAGAACTTTGTCTTAATCAAAGTTTCTTCCCATTCATCTTGCGGGGTTGAGTCCCAGACAATTGCACCCCCTGCATGATAATTTAACTCTTCACCATTCTTGTGTAATATTCTTATTGGAACAGAAAATTCCGCTTCATCACCGTAAATATAACCAATAGCTCCGCAATAAACTTCTCTAGAAAAAGGTTCGACCTTTTCAATAATATTCATGGTAGAAAGCTTAGGGGCTCCTGTTATTGAACCACATGGAAAAATCGATTGAAAAATATCATACAAAGAACAATCCACTTCTGCAGTAATTTCTGAAGTCATCTGATAAACTGTTGAATGCTCTTCGATTTCAAAAAGTTTCTCAACTTTAACAGAACCCGTTTTTGCAATTCTACCAAGGTCATTGCGTAACAAATCAACTATCATAATATTTTCAGCACGGTTTTTAATATCATTATATAAAAACTCTCTCATTCCCTCTTTACGCGGTGCAGTGCCTTTCATTGGTTTAGTTAAAATCTTATTTCCTTTTAATTTAAAAAATAATTCAGGTGAAAATGAAAGGATTGTTTCATATTTGTTATTAATAAAAGCATTATAAGGAGTTTTTTGCTTAGATAATAAATATTCATACAATTCAAAATCATCCGCATTTGTTTTTACACTTATGGGATAAGTATAGTTTACTTCATAGGTAACTCCATTTTTTATTTGAGTCTTTATATATTCAACTGATTTAAAATACTCATCCTTAGTTATCTTAGGTTTAGTAATTATACCGATTTGACGATTAGGAAAATTAGGACAATACTTAAGTGCTTTTTCAAATACCTCAAAATACATAAGAGGTTTTATAGCTGACTTTTTCAAATCATATCTAAGATAGCCAAGAAGATGGAAGCCTTGCATTCGCCAAGCTTCCAATTTATCAAAACCTTCTTTAAGGTTTTGGGGTTCAAAAATTTCAATTGTATCTATATGGTTTTTGAATAGTTTATCTGAATAAATCTGCATTTACTTCACTTTTATTTTAGGTACAACAGACATCCCTGGAATAATTGAATATTCTTTTGGGTCAATATCTTCAGTAAATACAATTTTGACTGGAATTCTTTGAACAATTTTTACAAAGGATCCGACTGCATTTTCCGGCGGGAAAAGACTTGCCTTAGCTCCTGAACTTCTTTGAATAGAGTCAATTTTTCCTTTAAATACCTTATTAGGGTATGTATCAATCTTGATATCAACAGGCATTCCTTCTTTCATACCTCTGATTTGGGTTTCTTTATAATTAGCAACAACCCAAACATCATGAGGTACAACTACAAATAAAGGCGTGCCCGGCTGAACCATCATACCAACTTCAACTTTTTTATTTGAAACAGTTCCGTCAATTGGCGCCAAAATATCAGTATATTCAAGAGCTAATTCAGCAGCCTTTTTTTGGGCTTTTAATACATTCAAATCAGCATCAGCAACCTTCGCAGCTTTTGAAGTATCAGCAGACAAAATAGCCTGTTCAGCTGTAATTTGAGTAGCTTTTAAGCTATCCAATTTAGTAATAGCCTGATCCAGTGTTTGCTTAGAAACCGCTCCTGCCTGATAAAGATTTTGATACCTTTCAACATCCTCTTCGGCAAGCGCGATTTCTGAATTAGCAGCATTTAAATTTGCACGAGCATTTTGCTGATTTAACAAAGCTCTTTCATATGCAGCACTTGCTTGTTCAAGCTTCACTTTATAATCAACTTTATCAATAACAGCTACAACATCCCCGGCTTTAACAGCTTGATTATCTTTTACTTTTACTTCAACAATTTGTCCGGCAACTTTTGGCGATACAGACACCGTAGTCGTATCTACATAAGCATCATCCGTAGATTGATATTTTAAAGCCTCAAAAATAAAAAAGCTGGCAATAACCGCCGCAATAAGCGTACCGAACAATACCCAATATCTTTTTGTATGCAATTTATTTTCTTCTTTTATCTCTTCACTCATTTTTCACCTTATATTTTTATTTCTAATGATTCGTTCATAACATCTCGAAACTCTTGAAGCATAGACCTCAATTGTTTTAAATCACTATTTAAAACTTTGGATTTTATCATTTCTGTATGAGGTCTTAGCACATCTGAAATATCCAAAACCTTCTGTTCTCCATTATTAGTCAATCTTGAAATTTTTACCGGACGATTATTTTTTACCGATAATCGTCTTTCAATCAAGCCCTTTTGCTCTAATGAATCGAGAATTTTACCTGTATTAGCTCTATCCTTCAATATTAATTTTGCTAAATCTCTTTGGCAAATATCAGGGTTGCATAAAATTGTATCAAGAGTTGAAAACTCTTCAATAGTAACACCGGCATCAATATCTTCAAAAAGTTGCGTTCCAAGCATTTTACAATACTTTGCAGTTAATTCTACTTCATAAAAGATTGAATCTGTAAAATGATTTTGTAATTCTATATCCATAAATCCTCTGTATGTTGTAATAGCAACATGTTGCAAATGCAACATATCTATGCTATCATTTTGTTAAAAATTAGTCAAGAGGATAAATTCAAATGAAGAGATTTCTATCATTCATTATATTAACATCACTAGCAGTTTCTTTTTCTGCGCCTGTTGCTGCAATAGAAAATACTGTTTTAAAAGCCGGTACACAAAAGATTAAGCCAACAAACAATAAGTACGAGTATGTAAATCTTGATTGGTGGAAATTTTTTAATGACGAATTTTTGAACGGATATATTGTAAAGGCGGTTGAAAACAACAAAGACCTTAAAATGGCAACTTTGACTATTGATGAATATTATCAGAACATAGTTATGCAAAGAGCTTCTGAACTTCCTTCAATTCAAGCCGGTTTTATGCCCGGGTATGGGAATTTTACAGGTAAATCTGATGTTGGAATGATGCTGCCTTTAGTTGCTAATTACGAAATTGATATTTTTGGTAAAAACCATAATAAAACAACTTCTATAAAAAAACTCTACGAGGCTTCTATTCTTGATGAAAAATCTGCTTATATTTCAATAGCCTCTGCAGTTGGAAGCACATATATAAATATTGTAAAATTAGACTCAATGGTTGCCTTACAAGAAGAAATTGTGAAACTAAGAAAAGAAATCTTTGAAATAATGAGCATTTCCAATGCAGAAGGAATTATTTCTACTTCTGATTTAGTAAAGGCAAATCAGTCTTATATTCAGTCTGTAACAGATTTAACCGATTACAAAAAAGAAAGAACGAAATTATTACACGCGCTTGCTGTTTTAACAGGTGACAGTCCTAATAATATTGAAGAATATACAAGGATTGATTATAAAACTCTTGCGTTTTCGGGAGATATACCTGAATTTGTAAGTTCAGATATTATTTTAGAACGTCCTGATTATCAGAAAGCAGAAAAAATGCTTGAAAAAGCAGGAATTGATGTAAAAGTTGCACGCAAAGAATGTTTGCCATCACTAAATCTTGGCGGTCTGTATTTATTTAATGCAAAAGATATAGGAAGTCTATTAACAACTTCTAACGCGCTCTGGAGCTTAGGTGGCGGAATTATGCAGCCAATATTTATGGGCGGAAAAATCAAAGCTAATCTTAAATCCAAGAAAATTGCTTATGAAAAAAGCTTAAGAAACTATGAAAAAGTCAATTTAACTTCTATGCAAGAAGTAAACGACTCGCTTGTTTCTATAAACATGGATAAAGAAAAGCTTGCACGCCAAAAGAAAATACAAGAGCTTGAGCAAAAAGATTTTGAGCTTTCAAAACTTAAATTCAAAGAAGGCATAATTGCAAAACTTGATTTAAACCAACGAGAAGAAAATCTCCTAAATGTAAACAAAATGGTTTATGCAAGCCAATTTGACTGCATGATAGACTACATTAGCTACTATAAAGCAGTTGCTGCACAAATCTAATTTAGCAACTTATCAGCAAGCGGAGAGTCCACCTTACCATTCAAAGTTTTTGATACTTTCTTAATGTTTTCTGCCATTTTGTCCATTTCAGGTGTCCAGACAAAATAGTCGTTTACATATTTTTCACCCTTAGAGAAATCACCTTCAATTTGAACACGAATAATTTCTTCAAGCATTTTTCTAGCAGTCGGTACCATTTTATCAATATTAATATCCAAGACACCTTCTGAAGAAATAGTCATAGCACCTTCTTTAATAAAGTAGTAGTTTTGCATAACAGAACGTACCCTATGTGCTTGAGATAGAGTTGGTTTAGACATCATCATATTATCTGTAGCATAAGTTACAATAATCTGTTCTCTTTGTTCAGGTGTATACATGCCCGCTTCAGTTAAAACATCAATCATAGCAAGAGAAATCATATCCGCTTTATTTTCTTCAATTATAGACTTATATTTACCTAAACCTTCTGTACCTGATTTTGGTCCAAGAGAGTGACCGTTTTCGTGACCAACAGTAAACCAATGGTCTGCTTCATCATTATAGTATTTATGCAAATCAGGATTAAGAATTGCGTTTAATCGTTTTTGCATTTTTTCTCTAGCATCATCAGAAGTTATAAGTCTAATTTGACGATGATAAACATTTCTTCTACCGCCATCAAGCTCAATAATAGAAAGTTTATCATCATTTGGCAAGTTTTCAGCTAAAGTAATTCCTGCACGAAATTCACCAACATCACCGGTTACAGCAACTAAATCAGCATCAACCATAGTTTGTTTAGAATCGCCTTCTGTTGATATATTTTGAAGGTATTCACTATTAAACGGCATATTTTGAGCCATCAGAGGTAAATAGTTTTTAACCCCGAGTATAGCCTCAGTACCTTTTTTATTAATAATACCAACTCGTCCGCCAAGAAAATCTTTTGCAACAGGAACAATACCATTTTCATCTAATAATGCTTTAAGTTCAGGATTTTCATAAACGGTTTCGGTCATTTCATCAGAATAATTTTCTCTTGTAATGGTAAACTCAAGAGGAGTATCCTGTAATTCAGCCCATTTTTTATCAGCATAAGCATCAAGCATAGGGTCTGCTTTTCTTAAAGCCTTTGCTTGTAAACGAAGAAACTCGTTAAAATCTTCATTTGTAGAAACTTCAGCAGCTTTTTCAAGTTCAGAAGCCATATAATCAAAATCATCGTGAAATTTGTCAACATAGTCAATAGCAACAAGCTCATTGCCAACACGTTCTATAACTGATCGCTGATTAAGAATTTTAGCAACTTCGTCAACTTTACCGGCTTTAATCATTTTTATCAAAATTGCATGAAACTCTTCTTTTTCCAAATCTTGAGGATAAATCCCTTTACCGGGACGCATAGAAACACCTTTTGCAAGCTCAACCATGTGAGACTCTCTATCAAGAGCACATACTCCTTTTTGTCCGTCAAAAAGAATCTTTGTAAGCTTTGCAGCTTCATTACCACGAACAATTTCTTTATCTAAATATTCTCCAAATGGAATATTATTTGGATTATCAAGCTGCATATTTACTTTATCTAAAACAACTGCTGCTTTAACAAGATGTTTAAGAGCTTCTTTATCACCATCAGCAAGTCCTAAATATTCAGGTGCATCAGCTGCAAGCATTTTTTTAGTAGTCAAATAGTCTTTATGAGTACGTTTTTGAAGTTCTTCAAGCGGCAAATTTAACTCATAGTCTCTTTTAGAAATATTAACATTATTTATCATACTCATCTTATCAAGCTCCTTTACTAAATCATCTGATACTGGAATATTATTTTCTACAGATGTTTCTTTTTTATTTGTACTCTTCATTATTATCGGTTTTATACTAATCGGGTTAATTTCCATACGGTTATTATAGCATAAAGAAAAGCCTCTATAAAGAGGCTTTGGAATTAAGAATAGCTGGAAGTATGAAAAAGATTTAATGATTATATTTAACCTAAACTATGAAACTAAAACCATTGCCATGGGGGAGAATTTAACACTTAGCCTATTGGATATAAAAAAGTACTTGCAAAAAATTTTTCAGCATATTATTATAAGACTTGTGAAAACCAAATACGGGAGCGTAGCTCAGTTGGTTAGAGCGCTTGCCTGTCACGCAAGAGGTCGCGAGTTCGAGCCTCGTCGTTCCCGCCATTTTTAAAATTAGCACCGCAAGGTGCTTTTTTTATTAGAAGTTAAATTTTATTGAAGACAGTATAACAATTGGCAGCAAATCGGTTAAAGACCATTTGTAAGTTATTGAAAAGTTGAAATAATTGTAATGTTGAGTACTATTTATTTTTATTTTGATTAGGCCTTACTCCAAGCAAAAGCGGACCTAATATTGATAAAATATTCATTACAATAAAAAAAACAATGATTGTATTGTATTTTGTTATCTTTATATTTGAATTTAATTCATTTATCTTTGTTGCATCTTTTTTAGCAAAAAATGGTGAAAATATATAGGGTATTTGGAATATATCCTTATCTGTTTCCCCAATATAAGGATCATTAATATTTTCTGAAATTGCAAAGAAAGGAGAAGATCTCTTCCACCCAGAACGGCAATGCCTTACTCTTACATTTTTAGGACAAGACAAAATTACTTGAGTCTGGTCGGACAAAATATAATGTTGTTCTAAAACACAACTATTAGCTTCTCTGATAAAAACTTCTTTTATAGGTGTTGTGCACAAATAATAAAAGCACAAAAATGGCATTACAAATATAAGGAAAATGAAACAAGCCTTATCAAGCCTGGTATACATATAATGACTATGAAAAAATTTTTCTTGGTTATATTTTCTATTATTCATAATGTTTATTTTTTATTTTGTACAAATCAAATTATAATATATACTAAACAAAGGTTTTTAACAATCTAGATATAACATTGAAGGCAAGAAAATAATCGTAAATGATTAAACAATTATTCCTTCATGGATTAAAAGCTTAGTTTTTATATTTATTCCAGCAGCATAGCCTGTCAAACTACCATTTGCTCCAATAACTCTATGACATGGAATAATTATTGAAATAGGATTATGCCCAATTGCCCCGCCTATAGCTTGTGCAGACATCTTTTTATTTATTTTTTTAGCAATCTCCCCATAAGTACAAACTTCACCATAAGGAATTCCGCAAAGTATCTTCCAAACCTTTTGACTAAATTCAGTTCCAACCGGAGCAAGAGCTAACTCAGATATTTCAGGTTTTTCTCCTTCAAAATATCTATCAAGCCAATTCTTTGTACGCTTGAATATATCAAGATTATCTTTAAGTTCCATTTCATTTTTAACTTTACCACCGAAATATTTTTGACCTTCAAACCACACTCCAACAAGATTTTCATTTACATCACATGCTAATGTAAGATTACCTATAGGTGATTTATAATTTGTTTTATAATACATCTTTGACAGCTACCTTTTAATTATAATAATATAAAATTATGTACTTCAATTATAGCGAAAACGAAACTGAATATTTAAAAAGTAAATGCAAAAAACTTTCTTGTATTATTGATAAAATCGGCCATATAGAACGAGAAGTCGATAAAGACCTTTTTTCAGCAGTAGTACATCATATTATAGGACAACAAATTTCGACCAAAGCTCAAGTAACTATTTGGAAAAGGTTTCAAGACAATTTAAAAAATATTAATGCTGACACGCTGATAAATGCCGGCATAGAAAACCTTCAAGCTCTTGGTATTTCATATAAAAAGGCCCAATACATACTGGATTTTGCTAAAAAAGTCAAAGATGAAGAATTTGACTTAGAAAGTATCCGGGAAAAATCAGATGAAGAAGTGATAAAAGAACTTTCTTCTCTAAAAGGAATAGGTATTTGGACTGCCGAAATGCTTTTATTATTCTGCATGGAACGTAAAAATGTTTTCAGCTATAACGACTTAGCTATTCAAAGAGGAATAAGAATGGTTTACCATCATAAAAAAATAACCAGAGCTCTTTTTGAAAAATATCGTAAACGATTCAGTCCTTATTGTTCTATAGCAAGTTTATACTTTTGGGAAGTCGCAGGTGGAAAAATTGCAGACCTGAAAGATTATCCCCCTAATTATTAGCAGGTTCCATTAAAATTATCGGTAAGCCATGCTCTTTTGCAAACTTTAAGAACACAGCCGGACAATCTTCAAGCTTACTAACTTTTGCTATCAAACCTTTTACTTTTGGATTTATAGGAATAATTTCACTGTGAATATCTTCTCCTTCAAATAATGAATCGCGAGATTTTTCAAGTGCTTTAACAAGGTCTTGCGCCCTTATAAGCGTAGTCCCGACTTCTATATCTTTTGTTATTTGGGAAGTGTATTTTTTATTAAACAAATATCGGCTTAAGGCAGCATACTCAATATCATTCAAATTATATCCCAATGATTGCATTTCTTTAATAAAATTATTTTTAACAAAATGGCGTACATCATAAGTTACATCTTGTTTAGAAATTGTTCGTGAACCAAATAAGAATTTTTGGAATGCATCAATTGATTTTTCATTACCACTTCCAGAATTCATAAAAAATGCTTCAGAAATATTTGCTTGAGGTGTATCAAAAATAAATCCAAATTTTTTATGCGCATAAGTTCTATTATTATCGGCTTTAATAAAAGAAGTAGACCATGTGCTTTGAAAGACAGGAGTCTCCGTTAATCTAAATACAGTCGCCAATGTAGCAGTTTCAGGCTCGGTCATATGTACAAAAAATCTTGCATTTTCTTTTGTTACATTTGGAGCGAAACCGTATTTGGACAAATCTTCATCTGCAGCTAATTCAGATAAATTAAGCACCCTTAATTCTTCCATATTGCCGTCAATTTCGACTTGTCTTAGAGGAAATTGTCGTCCATTATGCATAAATTGTGTGTCAAAAACGAAGTTAGCATTCTGATAAATCCTATTTACAGCTTCTTCAATATCCAGCATTCTTGCTTTCATATAAGCATCAAATTCAGCCTGATTTTTAGAACCGCCGGATTTCTCACCCAGATGGAATGTTGAATTTACATTTTCAAAATCAGCTTTTGAGAATATTTCATAAATCTTTAAATCCTCCGGTTTTCTACAACGTACAGCAACATTTTCAGCAGTTACCGCACCTGTATTATATTTTTCAAACCAGTGGTGATTATCAACAATATCAATTATTCTATCTTTCACTTCTGTTGGCAGTGGATAACGCTCCAATATTGACCATGTATAATCAGCACTAAGACTTGCATGACCTTTATCAACAACCCCGCCTTTTTTACCAAAATCATGTAAAATTATCGCATATTTTAAAATAGTCTTGTCTAAATCACCCAAAGTTTGATACAAAGGATTATTCATTGCACTTTGAAGAACTTTTAAAGTATGAATATCAACACTAAATGCATGAGTTCCATGTTGTTTTTTACCAACTATGGCAGTAAATTCAGGCATACCTTTTATCAGACCATCCAAAACTTCTTTGATTTCTGGTTCTATTATCATAACTTCGTTTTTAACCGTAAAGTTTTCTATTTCTTTTTGTATTTTAAGAGCTGCTTCTCTAGCTTCTGCAGAGATATCAGTTTTGGTAAATACCCGGTTATTAGGAATTCCATCAAACCCGGCTTCGCCTTTTTCTAAGCCAAAGTGTTTGAGAATAATCATAACTTCATCACCACTCAAATCTTTCAGCAATTCCTCAACTTTTTTATTAAAATTATCTCTTGTATATCTTAAAGGCAATCCATTTTTACCAAACTTGGCAAAATCGAATGTTTTCAAAATATTTTCAGCCTTTGGATTATTATTAGCCAGAACCTGTTTTACAAATAACTGTGCTTGCTTAGTCGACAAACTTACTAATGGACGTTTTGCACCCAAAGAACTTATAACCTTATCGTACAAAATATCAAAATCAAGTCCAAGGTTTTTCAAAACAACCTTTCCATTATCGTCTATAGAACTTAATTTTTCATATAAATTCATTCTGGTTCTAAGATTTAAGGAATTAGCATCACTCACATGTAATAAAATAATATCATTATAACAATCTTCTATAGGAGTTATATCGACATCAATATTTTTTGTATAAAAGTCAATAAAGGCTTTTGAAATATCATAGGTATTGCCGGTTCCTAACTTAACTAAATCATAAACTTTATCTAAATCAGTATTTTTTTCCAACAACATAACTAAGAACTGTGCCAATTCTAGCTTTATTTTGATATTTTTAGAAAAACTTAAACTATAAATTGAACTAAACTTACTAAAAGATTTTTTGTCTTTAAGCAATTGATAAAGGTTGTAATAAACATCAAATTCTTCTAAATTATTAACATTCAACAATGTTAGAATTACATTTAAATCTTCACTATTCTTTTCTATTAGTTCATAAGCAGCTTCTAGCTGTCTATTAAGAATTTTAGAATTATCAGATGAAAATTTGTCCATTATTCTATCAATCTCTCTTTGGGAAATATTTCCATTTGATGTAATTTCCTTAAAGAAATTGATTTTACTAGTTGTTATTTCATTAGTTTTACCATTTACAGTATATAAAATATCTAACAGCAGACCTTCTTCCAGTGTTTTATTTTGCAATAATGTTTCTTTAAATTCTTTAAGAGTTGGTGTAACATTAATTTCACATAACTCTTTTGCTCTTGAAAGCAGCGTTAAAATATTTGCCTCGTCTTTATATAAACCAAGCTCTTTTAATTTTTTTATTGCCATAGAAATATCATTTTCACATAATTTAGAAAGTTTAAGTGCATCAGTACCGAGTATTATCAAATCTTGTTCATAAATTTCCCGGCCTGTTAATCTGGTAATAATTGAACAAGCATTCTGACATTCAAAATTGGTAGTATTTCTGCCTAAATCTTCAATAAAAAGTTCTACATCATCTCCTTTAGTCTTTTTAAATATCTCGAAATTCTCTTTAGTCAAATATGGAAGAATTGGAGATAATTGTTCAAACTCTTTCAAAGCCTCTTTATTTCCAGAAGCAATAAGCATATTGCAATTTTCTAAAACTTCTTTCCGGGAAGCTGCACCAAATAACTGATTACCTATTAGTTCTGAAAATTTTATAATTGTAATTATTGATTCTGCATAAGGAGTATTACAAAATGCTAAACAGTCTTCTTCAGACAATCCTGCAGCTTTAGCAAACTCTATATTATCATCTATAGAACTTTTTTTATTTTTTACATATTGAATTTCATTATTAGAAGACAATACCTTGCCTTTTACAGTTTCCAATCTCTGTAATTCTTTTTCTATTTGGGTATTATAATATTTATATGCCTGACATAAAGTTTGAAGCTGTTCTTTGTTAACACCAATATCATATCTTATGATATCCGATAGAGTCTCGTTGGAAATATCTTCATTTAGGGTAAGAAAACGTACTAGATCCTTTTTCTCATCAGTACTCACAACTAATTTTTCAATAAATTCATCTAACAAATCCTCAAAGAACAATCTTTTATATGCAAGTGACGGATCAAAATTATTAGTTAAAAGAGCAAACTCTTCAGGATGTTTACCGGCAACAGTAAATATTTGTTTTATCTGATTGGCTCCAGGAGAAAATGGTAACTGCGCTGTACACATTGGTAGTAATTTTCTAGAAAGTTCAGGATCAGCTTCAGAAAATATTTTCAACATATCAGCCATATCATAAATACTTATTAAATAATCATTTTGATTATTTTTCTTTGCATTTAAAAGTGTTTCAAATATCTCTTTGTTTTGTGGAGTAAATTGTTCTAGAACTTCATGTAAAACCGCCGGACGAAATCTATTATTAATATCTCCTAAAGAATTTTCTATGGTCATTGAAAGCATTCTTTCTATCAACTCAAAAGCTTCGTCTTTATGCTCCTTTAAATAAGGATTATTTAACTCCTCAAAAACTTCTTGAATTTTCACCGATTCTACAGTTGTTTTTTTAGCGGTACTTATTTCAATATTTAAATTTTCTCTTTTTGGAGGCTCCCAAACTTTTTCCGGTTCAATCTCTCTTACCATATCAGAAAGTTGTTTGTCTGAATGACCAAACATTTTTCCAGCTAATTTGCCGGACATCTTCATACCGCCGCCAATTGCGGGTGCCATCAAGAAACCGCCTAAACCACCTTGTAAAAATGAATTTAATAACGCACTTGTACTTATCTCTTCATCTTTTTCATGCATTTCATACGCTGTTCTGAATGTCGTATCTATTGAACCCCCTAATGCTCCGTCTACAGCCATCTCCGAAGCAAGGGCCATACCCCACCGCTTACCGGCATATTCATACCCAACAGGGTTCGTTAAGACTGTTTTTAATGTTTGTTTACCGCTTACTTCTATGCTTTCTTTACCAACTTGTTTTAATACCTGTATCCCTAATTTTGCAGCTACACCACGACCTACTGCACCGCCTACACCGCCGGTTACCGGCGCAAGCAAGCCTGAAAAACCACCAGTTATCATATCTTTGCTAAAACTATTGTATTCTTGACCTGAAGATTTTGATTCGGCATATTTAACACCGCTTTTTATCAAACCACCGCTTAATGTTGCTAAGCCCAAACCTAGTGCAATTGAGGCTCCGCCGGTAAACGGTGCTGCCACTACTGAGGCTGTATAAATACCCACTGCTGCTATACCAGAAATCATATCTCCCAAAAAGTCAACAGCCATTTCCTGACCTTCTGCATAGCCGAGCAATGCTGCTTCGGATTTTGTAGGAAGCTCATTATTCATAAACCTATTCAGGTTCTCAAGCGTATAATCCATGCCGGTTATTTCCTTAAAGGCTTCCTTTATATCCCCATTTAATGCCGCACGTTCTTCATCTTGCAGCTTCTTTATATCGTTTGTACTATCGGTACACCAATCCAAAAGATTATTCTTTGTCCAATGCCATGCTTTACCAAGAAAGCCATTTTTACTTTCTGCTTCAGATGTCTTGGATGTTACTCCGTTTATGCGGGTTGACAATGCTGAACGAAGCTCTTTTTCCTCTGCTGACGTTAACTTCGGTGATTGGCTTTCCAGGCTCAAGCCGGGCTTAATATTCTCCTCACTGCCGCTTAGGATTGATATCTCTTCATCCTCGGATAATTGAACTTGGGATATCTGTTCATTATATATGCTTAGTATTTGCTCATCACTACAAAGGGCAAGCTCCGGATGCGCTTGTCTATATTCATTTATTATTTGATGTTTTTGTACTGAATAATCTGCCATGTACTAACCTTTATCTAAGTTAGTTAACGGCGTTTTTCAGATAAACTTTAGGGTTTGTTAAGTTTTTGTTACAAA
>CAJTWU010000035.1 GCA_910579975.1 uncultured Vampirovibrio sp. | reverse complement strand
AATATCCTTTGTTTAGGAGAAAGAATTACAGGTTCCGGTCTTGCACTTGATATCGTTGATATTTGGTTAAAAACACCATTTGAAGGCGGACGGCACCAAAAAAGAATAGACATGATATAGTATGGAGAACACAATGACCGAAGAATTAACATCATATAAGTTTGCATGTATTGTTGCAAGATTTTTGGACGAAAAAATCGCAAGCAATATTTCAATTTTAAATATCAGCAATGTTTCATCTTTCGCTGATTATTTTGTTATTGCTTCAGCACAAACTTCAACTCAAGTCAAAGCGCTAACTGAAAACCTTGCAGATAAAGTTAAGCAGACTTTTGCAAGATTTCCTCATGGCAAAGAAAATGATGCTAAAAATCGTTGGAACTTAATTGATTATGGTGATGTAGTTGTACACATTCTTCATCAAGATGATAGAGATGCTTATGCTATAGAAAAATTCTGGAACCATGCATTCAGCATTCCACAAGAAACATGGTTAAAAGAATCTGAAGAATATTCAGAGTATAGAGGTAAATAATGGATAAAAAAGAATTAGAAAAAGCTATTGAAAAAACCGTTCTAAAAATGGCATTAGAGCCTAATAATATTGAGCACTACCATGAGCTTGCCAAGTACTATGCTTTGGATAATCAATATGAAAAAGTTATTTCTGTATATGAAAGCTTGCTTACTATAGATCCTAAAGATTTGCAAACATTATTAAATCTTGGTAGTATCTGGTTCTATGCTAAAGAATATAAAAAAGCTCTTAAGTATTTTAATGAAGCAGTACTTGTTAACCCGAGCAACTATCTTGTTTATTACAATCTGGGCAATACTTATGCCGAAATGAAGAATTTTTCAAAAGCACTGCATTATTATTCCAGAACACTTGATTTCAATTCTAATGATCCTGAAGTTTATAATGCTATTGCACTTTTGTATCATGATTTTGAAGACTATGTTGAAGCAAGAGCATATTATGAAAAATCGCTATCAATAGAACCAAATAACTTAACTGCATTGGTTGATTTGGGTAATGTTTGCTACAAACTATTTGATTACAAACAAGCGCTTGAATATTATTATAAAGTTTTTGAATTGGCACCTGACAATAAAACTGTTGCCTTATGCATTGCAAATACTCTTTCTGTACTAAAAGATAAAGATAGATGCTATGAGTACTTTGAAAAAGCAGCAGCACTTGAAGGTGACAATTATAAATCTTACATTTGTTATGCAATTGCACAATCTGATTTTAAAGATTATGACAAAGCAGTAGCTACATATAAAAAAGCAATTCAAACTAATCCAAATGAAGTTAATGCCTATATTCTTTTAGGCAACTTATATTCTAACCTTAAAAAATATCCTGAAGCTGAAGAACAGTATAGAGAAGCTCTTAAAATTAATAAGCTTGATGCAAGTATTTTTGTTCTAATTGCCAATGTTTATTATATGAATAGTGAAATTGAACGCTCTATATACTCATATAGAGCAGCAGTTAACTTAAAACCTGAAAATGATGAATACAAACTTGTATTTATTCAGGTTCTTGATGATTATATTGAAGAAGCAAGAAAGGATGATTTAGTTGCCTAATAAACCTTATGCTATAGAAAGACTATTATCGGCTGCTTCATATCTTAGTGCCGGATTCGTAGGTTTTATATGGATGATTATTGCGGCTTTATTAAAAAAACAAATAAGACCGTTTTTAATGTATCATATTATGCAATCAATTTTTCTTTCAATTGCATTGTTTTTAATTTCGCAATTAGCCGGTCTTGTTTATGTAATTTTATACAAAATACCTATAATAAATGCGATTCCATATTTATTAAATATGCCTCTTATTGGAGGACTATCAGTTATACAAGCTTTTACAACTACAATAATACTTTATCTTGCTATAACATCTGCAATGGGATTGTATAGTTATTTACCATGGATTTCAGATATTATTAAAGGAAATACTCGTTAGAGCACCATTGCTAAAATCATAAGAAGCATTGCACCTATTTCCATTGCTGTAGACATTCTTTGCTGGAATTTATTAGAATCGTATCTTGAAGCAGATTTCTTAGCTTTATTTGCGCTATTAAGTCGTTTTAAGCGTTTTTTCGTATCTTCATGTGAAAATTCTGTACCAAAAGTATTGTATTCAAGCTGTGCAAGTTCATCATCAAGATTTTGAGGAGTAGGGAAAGCTCCACCTGTAAAATCACCATAGTTTGAATATGGACGTGTATAATTTCCTTGTCCATAAGGCATTGGTGAAAATCTGTTTGAATTTAGCCCTGATAAATCAGCAGAGGATATTGCATCATCATCATAATTACGAGCTAAGGTTTGCGGCATAACTTCAGATTTTATTCTATCCATACGAGTTGAATAATCTTCAATATCATAAATTTTTCCAAAAAGCTTACGTTCAATAGTTACAATACGAGTATGAAAATCACGATTTTTATAAGTTTGATTAAATAATTTCATCTCAATTTCATCAACTATCGGATAATTAACTGTACTATCCGCAACTACATCATCTTCTTGAAAAGTATCTTCTGTAGGAGGAATTTCTAAACCGATTTGTTCAGCGGTAATATCAGAGGCAAGTTTTTTTAACCTTTTTGATACATCACCGGTAGAAGCTTTACCATAAATTGTTTTCTCAAGTCTTGCAACACGATTTTGAAGTGCATCATTAATATAATCAAACCCATATAGTTCATTCTCAATTTTCGAAATTTCAGCAGAATGCTGCGGTGCCGCATATGTCTCAATCGGCATATATGATATTAAGTAAAATAGTATTGTTAAACATATCCATAGTTTTTTCATATTAGCATAATAGATTTTTTTATAGTTCTACTCTATTGAACTGGTAAGTAAAAAATTTTTTGAGAAAATTATTAAAAATGCTTACTCTTGTAGTACAATTGAACTATGAGATTATACGAACTGTCCGAAATAGTTGATAAAAAGTTTTCCAATGGAGAAGAAATCAGCGAAAATATAATAAACGAAATTAAAAACATTGTGTCTACAGGTGGTTATATTGGTATGGCACAAATTAATCCTATAGCAGGCAATATAGAATACAATGCTAAAAAAATAGCAAAGTATATTAAACATGCAGACTCTATCGGACTGGATATGGTTATATTTCCTGAACTTGCTCTTATGGGATATCCAATTGAGGATACAATTGACAGACATCCGTTTATTGTTCAGGAAAATATTAAATGGCTTAATGGTTTAGCAAAAATTACAAAAAATACATCAGCTTTTGTCGGCTTTGTAGAACCACGAGAAAAAAATGCAGAAGGAAAACGCTTTTACAACTCTGTTGCAATACTTCAAGGGGGTAAAATTCAAGGGATTGTTAGAAAGTCTTTGCTTCCTACTTATTCAGAGTTTAATGACTATAGATACATTGAACCTTCTCCTGTAGTAGGGATTAACGGCGGACTTTATAACGGAGTAGGAATAACTATTTGTGAAGACTGTTGGAATAATAAAGAGTTCTTTGAAAAAAATCTTTATTCTAAAGACCCAATTGAAGAATTACACCAAGCGGGCGCAAAACTCTTTGTAAACTGCTCTGCTTCGCCTACAAGAGCAAAAAAAGAACAGCTTAAGCATAATATGCTATCTTTTATTTCAAAGAGCTATAAAACGCCACTTATTTATGTCAATCAGGTTGGGGCAATAGATAATATATCTTTTGACGGATCCAGCAGAATGTTTGACAAGGATGGAAACCTTATTGCAAGGGCAAAGTCATTTGAAGAGCAGTTTTTGATTGTAAATCCAGAAAAAAATATTGGTAAAATTTACCCGTTAACAAAGGGATTGGAAAAATCACTTACAGAACAAAAAGTTTTTACTTTAGAGTATGAGTCTGACTTAGAAAGAACTTATAAAACAATTATTCAGGGAATAAGAGATTATTTTAATAAATGCGGATTTAAACGCGCTGTTTTAGGGTTATCAGGAGGATTAGATTCTACAGTTTGTGCTGTTTTGCTTGCCGATGCTATTGGAGCTGAAAATGTTTTTGGTGTTTCAATGCCATCTAAACTTACTTCCAATGAGAGTAAATCTGATGCGGCTGAACTCGCGAAAAACCTTGGTATAAATTTTACAGAAGCTAGTATCAAGCCAATGGTAGATACAACAACTGAATGCCTTAACGATTTATTCAAAGTCGTTGAAAGTAAATGGGATGGCAGATACAAAACTTCATTTACCCCTGATAATATTCAAGCACGCTCTCGTGCAATGTTTTTATGGGGAATAAGTAATGAGTTTGGCTCATGTATACCGATTGCAACCTCTGATAAATCAGAGCTTTATATGGGTTATGCAACGATTAACGGTGATATGTCAGGTGGATTTGCTCCGATAGCAGATGTTCCTAAGACGAAGTTGTTTGCTTTTGCGCGTTGGATGAATACTAATAGAGAAGTTAAAAACGCAATTCCTGAAGCAATAATTCTAAAAAAACCTGGAGCAGAGCTTGCAATAGACCCTAAAACAGGTAAAACATTAATTGCAGAAGATGCATTAATGCCATATGAGTTCTTGGATGAAATTATATGGAGAATAGAAAACAAAAACGAAGGGTACAACGACTTTTTAGATACAGAATTTGTTTACGAAAAGAAAAATGCCATATCACGTGAGCAAAAAATTGAATGGTTAGACAAATTCTACCGCAGAATGTCAACTGCGTTATACAAATGGTCAATTCTACCGCCATCTGTACTTGTAGAAGCGCGTTCGATTAATAAATCAGACTACAGACAGCCAATAACGTCAGTAAGAATTAATTACAAAGGTGTTGACAATAATTATATTGACAGCGCCCTATCTTTGTAATATATTTACCCCTGTAGAGTGCTTACGCCAATAATCACTCAACAGGGGTAAATTAAGGGCTGGAAGTCGAGCCTCCCTAAAAATACTCCACAAACAAAAGGAAAAAACTATGTCTATCAATTTGAAAAACAAACAAGAAATCGTAGAAAAATTTGGATCAAACGCTAAGGACACTGGTTCTGCTGAAGTTCAAATTGCTATGTTAACTAAGAAAATTTCTGAACTTACTGAACACATGAAAGCTAACAAAAAAGACTTTGCTACAAAACGCGGTCTTTTAATGATGGTTGGTAAAAGAAAAAGACTTCTTTCTTACTTGAAAGACAAAAATCTTGAAGGTTACAGAAGCTTAATTAAAGAATTAGGAATCAGAGGTTAATTCTTAAAGATGTAGTAAAAAAAAGACCGATTTAAAATCGGTCTTTTTTTATGTATTAAATATTCTATCACCGGCATCACCCATACCTGGAACAATATAACCACGCTCGTTCAAATGCGAATCCACAGCTGCAACAATCAATGTAACAGCCGGAAATACATCAAATACAGCATGCACACCTTGAGGAGAAGCTATCATACAAACACAGCAAATATTTGCTTCGGGGATACCTTTTTCCACATATAATCTAATTGCTTCAATTAAAGAATTACCTGTTGCAAGCATAGGGTCTGTTATATATACATAATAATCTTCAACAGGTTTATCAACAGGCATTGGAACTTTGTTATAATACCAAACAGGCTTCAAAGTTTTTTCATCCCTATACATCCCGATATGACGGATTGTTGCTTGAGGCAAAATATCAACGGCTTCATCGGTGAAAATCAAACCGGCACGAAGGATTGGTGAAATAATAATCGTAATATCCGGATTAATTGTTTTTGTTACAAATTTTGTAAGCGGAGTTTCTATTTCAACATCTTTTTGAGGAAGGTTTTTTGTCGCTTCATATAATAAAATTCTCGTAAGCTTTCTCGCAGCTAGTCTTACACCTTGAGTATCAGTGTCTTTAGCTCGCATAGTGCATAAACTCTGATTAACAATCGGATTTGATACAATTTTTAAATTATTATATTTTTCATTCATGCGAACCCCCTCTTTTTAAATACTTTCTAAAATCTGCAGCTTTGGCTTCTGTATCATCAATCATAGTATTTGAATACTTTAAAAATCCTTCCATATCAGCCGATTTTCCTGTTTTAGGTAAATCTAAATTTAATTTTCCCCCAAAAGATGTTGTTGAATAAAATATTGAATCAATTTTCTTAAACATATCATTAAGAAGTCCAAGAGCATCATGCAATCGTTTTGGCGGCATGGTTACAAGAACAGGCACACTTCCATCAAGATAAGTATCTTTATCAGGCAAGTATAACTCTAAAGACTTTGACCCGCCCAGACCGCTAAATTCAACAGTAACAGCAGTACCTTGAGGTATATAAACATCAGGATTAGTTAAAATAAATTTTACATATACTTCATCTTTTACGGGCTTAATTTTAACAACATGACCAACTTCAATCCCCATCATTCTAACCGGTGAACCAACAATCAAACCATCAACATCCGGCAAAAATATACGGTAGTCATTATCTGCATTTTTTTCTTTAATCATATAAACAACAGAAGATACTGCAACAACTATGAGTAGTACCACAAGCCAGAATAAGAGTTCACCACTATGTGTTACATAAAAAACGCCACTCTCTCTATCTTTACTCATTTATCCCACCTCAATAGGCTTATCTAAAGAATTTATTGTTATATCGACTCTATTTGGAAATACTTGTTTAATATTGTTAACCAAATCATTTGTAGAGTTAACCCAAAACATTGATGATGTCATTATTCTTGTACTATAGCCACCTACCGGAGGAAGTTTTATCATAACAGGGTCATCCCCATGATGTTTTGCAAGAATATTTTTAATACCGCAAAGCTCTTCATATTTGATTTCATCTAAAAGACTTACTGTAACAATATTAGAATTTTCAACAGATTTAACATTATCTATTACAAGACTAATCTGGTCTTCACCGCGGTGTTGAACTTTACCTGTAATGACTACTTTGTTATCAGGTTCTAATAACTCTCCGTAATCAAGTAATTTTCTGTGAAAACAAACACAATCAACTTTTCCTGATAAATCTTCTAATGTCACAAAACGCAAGAATTTCGAAGGATCTTTCTTTGTAGGAATTTGTCTTGTTGCGGTTATTAATCCACAAATTGTCACAACACCTTCTTCTTGAACGTCATTAAGTTCTGAAATTCTATGAGTTGTTAAATATTGTACTTTATCTCTAATTGAAAATAATGGATGTGAAGTGACATAAAATCCAAGAAACTCTTTTTCAAACATCTGAATTTCTTTATCAGTATATTCTTCGTCGCTTCCAACAAGCTGGTACTGTACACCAGAAAACTCTTCAGCATTTTCTACAGAAGCAAATAAACTTACCTGTCCCATTGCTCTGTCTTTTGCTTCTTTCGAAGTTACATCAAGAATATGTTCCATATTCTCAAAAAGCTGTTTTCTGCTTTTTTCAAGATTAGAAAATGCTCCCGCCTTAATCAAACCTTCTAAAGATTTTTTATTAACATATTTTGCATCAACACGTTTACAAAAATCAAAAATACTCTTAAAATCGCCATTTTCTTCACGTTCTTTAATAATAGCTTCTACAACAGGTGCACCGACACCCTTAATTGCGGCCATACCAAAGCGAATATTATCACCGTCTGGTGCATACTCTAAATAAGATTTATTAATATCAGGTGCAAGCACTCTGCAGCCATATCTCTGCGCTTCTTCAATATATAATTGAGTTTGGTCTTTGTTATCAGAAACACTTGAAAGCAAAGCAGAAAAATATTCTACAGGATAATGGCATTTTAAATAAGCAGTCTGATATGCAACAAATGCATAAGCAGCAGAATGCGATCTGTTAAAGCAGTATGAGGCAAATGCAAGAATTTGGTTAAATAGCTTCTCAGCATCTTCTTTTTTCATCTCATGCTTTGCTGAGGCATCAATAAACTTACCTCGCTGTTCTTCCATTGTCTTAAGGTCTTTCTTACCCATCATACGGCGAACCTGATCGGCTTGACCTAATGAATAATCAGCAAGTGTTTGGAAAACTTGCATAATCTGCTCTTGATAAACAATTGTACCGTAAGTATCTTTTAATACGGGTTCTAATAACGGATGAGCATAGGTAATTTCCTGTTTACCATGTTTTCGGGCAACAAAGTCATCAACCATTCCAGAACCAAGAGGACCGGGACGAAACAATGCAACAAGAGCGCCTAAATCTTCAAATACGTCCGGTTTAAGACGTTTTACAAGGTTCATCATACCTTGTGATTCAAGCTGGAATACACCAATTGTCTCACCTTTTACAAGCATATCGTAAGTTGGTTTATCATCTAAAGGAATATTATTAATATCAACATCAATTCCTCTGTATTTTTTAACCATCTTACATGTTTTTGTAATCATCGTAAGGTTTCTTAATCCTAAAAAGTCCATTTTTAAAAGATCAAGAACTTCAGTTGCTTCATGTTTAGGATAACCTGTCTGGACAATACCATCTTTTGAAGGCTGAACCGGTAGTATCGTATCTAACGGTGCGTGAGAAATAATTACACCTGCTGCGTGGGTACCAGTACCACATTTTAAACCTTCAATCGCAATTGCCATATCTACCCAGCGTTTAAAACTAATATAATGCCCTGAGTCCGGATTTAGGATTTGGTAATCTTCATTATATAATTTTTTAAAATCAGAGTCACCTTCTGCCGAGATAATATCACGCAACCATTCTGCTTTAGGATTTACAGCTCTAGCTACATCCAACGCCGGTTCAATTAATCCTGTTATTCTATTACTTTCAGCAAATGGTACTTGCAAAACTCTGCCAACTCCTTTAAATGCAGCCTTTGGAGCATAAGTAGAGAACGTAATTATCTGACAAACTTTATCTTCACCATATTTTTGGGTAACATAATCTATTACATCACCTCGTTTTTCGATACAAAAGTCTATATCAATATCGGGCATGGTAAAGCGTTCTGGGTTAAGAAATCTCTCAAACAACAGCTTGTGATAAATCGGGTCAATATCTGTAATTTCGAGTGCATAAGCAACTACAGATCCTGCTGCAGAACCTCTACCGGGACCAACAGGAATGTCATGAGTCTTTGCAAAATGAATAAAATCCCACGTAATCATAAAATAAGCTGGAAAGCCCATTTGATTAATTACGTCCAATTCATACTTAGCACGTTCAATAATTGATTCAGGAACAGGGTCACCATATCTTTTCTTAAGACCTTCCAGCACAACATGTTCAAGATACTTTTCAATACCCTGAATATAGGCAGCCTCTTCTAAAACTTCATCACGAACTTCTGTTTTATTTTTTTTCTTTAAACGTTCAATAATGTCTTCATCAACACTATCAGATTTAACAATAAATTCATCGGGAACATCATAATGCGGCAATGGTGCATTATGAAGCTCAATTTCTACATTACATTTATCAGCAATTTCTTCTGTATTAGCACAACACTCTTCAAACGTATCGTCATCCATCCAGGAGAATGCTTGTCGCATTTCTTCTTTAGTTTTTACATAAAATTCATTATTAGGGAAACTAAATCGTTTTTCATCATCTTTATTAGCATTTGTTTGCAGACAAAGCAATGTATCTTGCGCATCAGCATCTTCTTTTCTTAGATAATGAGCATCATTAGTAATTATCATTTTAATATTGAGTTCTCGCGCAATTTTGATTAAATCAGGATTTGTTTTTTTCTGATCATCTAATCCATGATCCTGTAACTCAATATAATAATCATCGCCAAAAAGTTCTTTGTATTTTAAAGCTGCTTCTTTTGCCTTCTCTTTTTCTCCGGCAAGCAAATTCTGCAGCACTTCTCCCCCTAGACATGCTGAAGCACAAACCAATCCTTCATGATATTGTTGAAGAAGCTCAAAATTTATTCTTGGTTTATAATAAAACCCCTCACACCAAGCTGTAGATACTAATTTAATAAGATTTTTATAGCCTTGATTATTTTTAGCAATTAAAATTAAGTGCCATAATGGATTATTGTTTGCTTCTTTTGTATGAATATCACCATTATGAACATAAAACTCACATCCAATAAGAGGGTTAATTCCTTTGTGTTCAGCAAGTTCATAAAATTCAACAGCTGAATACATAACACCGTGATCGGTTATAGCTATTGCCGGTAAATCATTATCTTTGGCATAATTAACAAGGTCTCCAACCCTAATCATACCATCTAATAAAGAATACTCCGTGTGAACGTGAAGTGGAATTAACTTAGCCATAAGATTATGTTATCACATAGTTACCGCTTTTAATACATTTATTACGAAATCTAAAGCTCCTTGCTGCTCAGCAAAAACTTGCTTGCCAGCATTAACAGTATAAGCATAAAACTCTTTATCTGAAAGCATTTTATCTGCTGTTTCAAAAAATTCATTTTCGTTATTAACTACAAAACCGGCTTTAGCATTTTTAATAATAGAATAAATATCTTTGAAATTATGCGTAGAAGGACCGGATATAACAGGCTTATCCCAAACAATTGACTCTAATGGATTATGTCCGCCTGTTTTATTAAAACTTCCTCCAATGAAAGATATATCAGCATGCTCATACATTTTGCCAAGTTCACCAAGTGTATCAAGCTGCAAAATATCAATCCCAAGTAAATTATCACGATTATTTGAACGCAAATCAAAAGCAAAACCTGTTTCTGCAATTAACTCTTTAACCTCTTCTGTTCTGGTTAAATGTCTCGGTGCAAGTATAAGCTTTAAGTCAGAATGTTTTTCTTTTAATCTTTTAAACACATTTAGTACTATTTCATCTTCACCTTGATGTGTAGAACCGGCTAAAAGCACACGCGCTTCATTTTTATTAAAACTTAATCCTTCAGGTTTTTTTACATCAAACTTAAGATTGCCCATTTTCTTTGTTGTATCCGGATTCGCTCCAATTGTTAAAAACTTATTATTATCATCCTCTGATTGAGTAAATATACCTGTATAAAAACTTAAAAAATATTTAAAAATTAATTTCAAAGCGTTATAAGATTTAAAAGTTGAATCTGAAATCCTTCCATTAATAATATAAAGATTTATCCCGCGCTTTTTGCATTCCATAGCAAAATTAGGCCAAATCTCGGTTTCAGCTATAAAAACAACTCTTGGATTTACTTTATCTAAAAATTTTCTTATACATCTTGGAAAATCTGCCGGGAAATAAGTAATTAAGTCCGCTGTATCGCCTAACTTCTTCTTAGCAATATCTTGTCCGGTATGAGTCCCTGTTGTAACAACAATTTTATTTTGTGAGAATTGATTTCTTACGGCTTTTACAATATTCTCTAAAGCAACCGCCTCACCCACAGACACCCCGTGAAACATAATTACATTATCATCCTTAGAAAACCCGTCTTCAGATATAATTCCACATTTTCTATCAATAGCTTCTTGGACATAGCCTCTTCTTTTCATACTTATAGAAGCAATTGGTTTAATTATATAAAACATTAAATCACTAAAAAACTGATACACGCTATTCCCTTTCTTCAATTAAAGCAAATTTTCTTCCTTGTTTTATTATATCAAAGTTTTTATGTTTTAGTTTATTCATTTCTTTTATACGCATAATTACAAGATTTTTTTCCACATCAAGAGCTTTTGGTAAATCCTCAGGCGCTGCTTTTGGTGCAAAGTTCACCGGCTGTCCACTATAATAAATAAGTGAATATTTATGTCCAAAACTAAATGTAGTTAAAGAATAATTATTTTCCTTTGCATATTGAGCAAAATTCATTAAATCATCTTGTCCAAATTTATAATCGATTTCAAAAAACTTTTCTGTTGCATGCGCTGAAAATATTGCCATAAACACTACAATTGATGCAAATACAGCAGCATAAAATCTTTTCTTAGTGAATAATATAATCGCTAAGCCAACTGCAAATGATGATAAGATACAAAATACTTTTACACTTGATATATCGCTAAGAAGCTGTTCAGGTAAATATAATGGAGTTAAAATACCTGTAATACTCGTTAAGATAAATAATCCACCGAGAACATAATTGCATATATTCATCAATTTTTCATTTGCCTTATGCTGAATATAATCTGTCCACACATAAGCACCTAAGAAAGCTAAAGCGCAATAGATTGGTAAAATATAAGTTATTAATTTTGTACCGGATGATGAGAAAAACAACATTATAAATAAAGCTATAATAACATTGTAAAGCAATGCTCTGTAAGGTTCATTCCCAATATTACAATTAAACCTTATCATTTTAATATTTTTTATCCACACAGGAAGACATGATACAATCCATGGAAAAAATCCCCACAAAATAGTTAGAAAATAAAAATAAAATGGTTGTTCTCTATTTATAACTTCTGAACCCATAAATCTTGCAAGATGATGTTTTATTATATATTCATTCCAAAAAAGAGGATTATACATCTTAAACATTATAATATGCCATGGCATAACAATTAAAAGAAATAAAATCATACCAACAATAAAATATTGCGGCTTAAATACTTCTTTTAATTTTTTAGAAGCAATAGAAACAAAAAACATAGAGCCAAAAGGAACAATAAACCCAGGAATTCCTTTTGCCATAACTGCTAAACCGGAAAAAATATAAAATAACCACCAAAAGTATTTTTTATGACTTTCACGACAAAAGTAAACACAAAGCCCAAAACAGAGTGAAAAAGCAATACATGTAGATACCACGATATCCAGAATTGCAAATTTAGCTAAAATAACAAATTCCAAACTTGTAGCCAATATAAGAGCCGCCACTACCCCATAAAGACGTGATACAATCTTCTTACCCATAAAATATAGCAAATAGCAACAAGAAGCTCCGTATAAAGCTACAGGAAACCTTGCGGTAAATTCATTTACTTTACCAAAAAGGGCAAAAGACAAACACTCACCCCAGAAATATAGAGGAGGTTTCTCAAAAAAATATTCACCGTTTAAATAAAGTGTCAAAAAATCCTTTGAATGAAACATATCACGCGCCATAAGCACATATCTGGACTCATCTACATCCATCAAAGCATAAGTTCCAATACCATGGAAGAATATCACATAAAATAATATACCAAGTCCTAAAACTGTAAAAATATCAGGATGTGATAATATAAACTTTTTCAAACTAAATCTCTCCCCTATTAAAAAAGGTTGAATGCAATGCATCCAACCTTTACAAATTATTAGTCGTCTGCGTGACCAGCTGTACCAAGAACGTCTCTCATTTTGTGAATAACCATTTCTTTTACAGCAGTTCTTCCCGGTCCCATGTATTCACGAGGGTCAAATTTTTCAGGATGTTCTACAAAGAATTCTCTGATTGTAGAAGTCATTGCTAAACGTAAGTCTGTATCAATGTTAATTTTAGCAACACCGTGTTTAGAAGCATAGTTAAGCATATCTTCTGGAACACCTTGAGCATTTGGCAAGTTACCGCCAAATTTATTACATTTTGCAACAAATTCAGCAGGAACTGAAGATGAACCATGAAGAACGATTGGATAATCACCAAATCCAGCTTCTTTAAGCGCATCTTTAATTTCTTTAAGTCTATCGAAGTCTAATTTAGCTTCGCCGGCAAATTTGTAAGCACCATGTGAAGTACCAATAGCAATTGCTAATGAATCACAGCCTGTTTGTTTAACAAATTCAACAGCTTCTTTAACATTAGTGTATTTTGCATCTTTAGCATCAACTTTAACGTCATCTTCTACACCAGCAAGTTTTCCAAGTTCAGCTTCAACCGAAACTCCTCTTTCGTGAGCATATTCAACAACTTTCTTAGTAACTGCTACGTTTTCTTCAAATGAGAATCTGCTTCCATCAATCATAACAGAAGAGAAACCGCCGTCGATACAAGCTTTACAAATTTCAAAGTCTGCACCATGGTCTAAGTGTAAAGCGATAGGCACTGTAGTAGTAGCCAAAGCTGCTTCAACCAATTTTACAAGGTAAGTTTGGTTAGCATATTTTCTAGCACCTGCTGAAACCTGAAGAATAATAGGTGATCTTGTTTCTTCAGCAGCTTCTGCAATAGCTTGTAAAATTTCCATGTTGTTTACATTGTAAGCACCAATAGCATATCCGCCTTCAAGCGCTTTTTTGAACATTTCTTGTGTTCCAACTAATTTTCTTTCACTCATCTTGAGTTCTCCTTCTATATTACATAGATAAAAGTATAACAAAAATAAGAGAATTTCAAGTATTATCTATCCTCTGGCACAAATTGTTTGAGCAACATATACACCTGATGCAGAAGCTTGAATTAATCCTCTTGTTACACCGGCACCATCACCAATTGCAAACAAATTTTTAACTCCTTCTGTTTCCAGTTCGTTAGTCAATTTAACTCTTGCAGAGTAGAATTTAACCTCAATACCATAAAGAAGAGTATATCTTGAAGCAGTTCCTGGAGCAATCTTATCAAGTGCAAATAACATTTCAATAATACTTTTCATTTGTCTATATGGAATTACCAGACTCAAATCACCCGGGGTTGCACAGGTTAAAGTTGGCTCAATTATGCTTGATTTAATTCTTTCAGGAGTAGAACGACGTCCTTCTAATAAATCACCAAATCTCTGAACTAGAATACCACCGGCAAGCATATTAGCAAGACTTGCAATATGTTGACCATAAGCAATTGGTTCTTTAAACGGTTCTGTAAACTTTTCACTTACAAGAAGAGCAAAGTTTGTATTCTTAGTCTTGATATTAGCATAACTATGACCATTAACAGTAGCAATACCATTATAATTTTCCTGAACAACTTCCCCATTAGGGTTCATACAGAATGTACGTACAGCATCACCAAATGTTGGAGAATAATAAACTAATTTTGATTCATATAATTTATCTGTTAACGGCTCAAATACAGGAGCAGGAAGCTCGACACGAACACCTACATCAACAGCATTATTTACCATCCCAATCTTATTTTTTGCAAATTCTTGCGTTAACCAATCCGCACCTTCACGACCGGGAGCAATAATAGTGTATTCAGCTCTTATTGTCTCACCATTGTCAAGAACAATACCCTTCACTTGTTCACATTCAACAATTAAACTTTGAGCTGCAACATTATTTAAAATAGTAATTTTATCATCCAAATAATCTTGCATATGTTTTAAAACATCAAGACTTCTTTCTGTACCAAGATGTCTAACAGGAGAATGAACAAGCTTAAGTTCAGCTAACGCCGCTTGTCTTTCAATCTCACGAAAAACTTCCATATCTGTGCCAAATACTTCATCAGTTGCACCGTGTTCAAGGTATAAATCATCCGCATATTTAATATATTCTTCAACTTTTTCCCTTGTCATATAATCAACAAGATGACCGCCAACATCAGGAGTCAGAGTTAATTTACCATCAGAAAAAGCTCCGGCTCCGCCCCAACCGCAAAGAAGACCGCAACGCTTGCAGTTAACACATTTAGGTGAACCATTTCTAATCGGACAAATTCTTTTTTCAATCTTTTGCCCTTTTTCAATCAAAACAACATTCCAATCAGGACGAAGTTTAACAATTTCAAGCGCAGAAAAAATCCCCGCGGGACCAGCCCCGATAATCGCAACATTATACATACCCAATACTCCTTGAATTCGCTATTACTTATTTACGATACACTAAACAAGGGGGTAAATCAAGTTTCGGATTTTTACAACAAGCTACTACACCTATTTAAACAGTATATTCTTTAAGTATACTTTCTTTCGTAATATTCTGTTGAGGTTGTGATGTTCCTACTAAAGATTTAAATTTTCTGCCAAGCCAACTTAATTCCAAAATTCCATCTAATGATACCTCTGCAGGTGACTTTGCTTCTGCAACTGGATTTGAAACTGATCTTCTGCCATTCAAAAATGTTGAAAATATTGTACCTTTATTATCCAAACCATGTGTTATGGTAATTGTACAATCATCTGCTTTTCTCAAATTGTTCAATGCAGAATCAAGTGTTCTTAAACAATTATTATCCACAGCATACTGAACAACTTCCTGAAAAGCTTTATTGTTTTTGAATTTTGCATTAAAAGACAGGCAATTGTTGGTTCTTTGAATTTCCATTATATATTTTCTCCTTTTTTTTACTATAAAACCCCTAAAAAAATAATTTGCCATATAAAAAGACCCCTTGTGAGATTATTCTCACAAAGGGTCTCCATATTGTCTCTTAATATCCTATTCTTCTTCTGTTGAAGCTTCGCTACCGCCAACAAGTTCAGGAGAACCAAACATTCCTTCAATCTCTTCTAAGATTGCAGAAGGTTTTCTTGCCTGATTGCGTTGAGCAGCTCTCTTTTGAGCTTCTCTATCGCGTTCTTCATTAGCGTTAGACAAGTGGTGGAAACCTGTACCAGCAGGGATAAGACGACCAATAATAACGTTTTCTTTCAAACCTCTTAATAAGTCTTTCTTACCGTCAACTGCAGCTTCAGTAAGAATTCTTGTAGTTTCCTGGAATGAAGCAGCTGAAATAAATGATTCAGTGTTCAATGAAGCTTTTGTAATACCTAATAACATATATTCACAAGTTGCTTCTGCACCATCATGTTCTTTAACAGCCTTATTTTCATTTTCAAATGTTTGAAGTTCTACAAGTTCACCAGGTAACAAGTTTGTATCACCAGAATCAACAATACGAACTTTCTTAGTCATCTGACGAACGATAATTTCAATGTGTTTATCCGCAATTTCTACACCTTGTGAACGGTATACACGTTGAACTTCATCTACTAAATACTGCTGAGCTTCTTCTGGTCCGCAAAGTCTGATAACATCGTGTGGGTTCAAAGGACCGCTTGTTAATGGTTGACCTTTTTTGATTTTTTGTTTGTTTTGAACCACAATACTTGCATCAATTGCAAACTTAATTTCAGATCTTGAACCTTCATTTGTTACCAAGAATAATCTAGGTACATCATCTTCAATTTCAATTTCAGCAGTACCATCAGCCTCTGCTAAGATAGCACAGTCTTTTGGTTTTCTTGCTT
>CAJTWU010000034.1 GCA_910579975.1 uncultured Vampirovibrio sp. | reverse complement strand
ATATTGTGTTGCGTAATTTAAGAATTATATAGAGCGAGGTAAAAGCATGAAAAGATTACACGGATTTTCATTAATGGAAATGATGATTGTGCTAACAATTGTAGCAGTTGTAGCCGCAGCATCAGCTCCTATGATAAACAAGAAACTGGTAAGAGGAGCAAGTGAAAAATCGCCCTGGGTATTTGTTAATGGTGAATCAATAGGATATAACATAGATAATGAAGGTGGTATACAGGATAGAAAAACAGCTACTATCGGTACAAACGGCAGAGTACCAAATGGCAGCAATAATCCGAGATTGTATATTGATACAAATTCTGATACAACGCCACACATATTATTTGGAAGACAAAGAGGTCATTTAATGAGAATGATTGCGGGTGGTGATAACGATAACGTAATTCTTTCTAATGACCCGCAAACATCTAAAAACTCTGTTGTAATAGGCCCTGGAACAAAAGCTTCAAATGACTCTCAGGTGGTAATAGGTAATAGCGCAAGTTCTAATTCAGCACATGCAATATCCGTAGGTTCTTATACTGAAGCACGTGCGTATGATGGAATTGCAATTGGTCATAATGCTAAGGTTAGCTCAAATGCACGAGGCAGTATAGCAATTGGTACAAGTGCAAATACAGTAACTACAGGTTCAGTTGTAATCGGCAGTGCAAAACAAAATACAGGTACCAGTGCTGTTGCTATCGGATATGAGGCTCAAGCAAAAGGTAAAAGTTCAGTTTCAATCCGTGGTAAGTCTGATGGTGTATTTGCCATAGCTCTTGGAGAAGGTTCAAATGCAAATACAAAAGAGTCTATAGCAATTGGCTATCAGGCTACAGCTTCAAATAATGTTAACTATCCAGAAGATTCACTAGCAGGTTCAACAGTATTAGGAGCCCATGCAAAAGTATTTGGAGCTAATACTACTGCAATCGGCAGAAGCAGCAATGTTAGCGGCTACTATTCATCAGCTTTTGGATATAACAGCCATGCAGAAGAGCCAAAAGCTCTTGCAATTGGGGCAAATACTGTTGCTAAAGGTGAAAACTCTACAGCTCTTGGTTATAATGCAAAAGCATTAGCTCACAATTCTACAGCGATTGGCTATAATGCAGTAGCAACCCGAGACAATACAATTGTATTAGGCACAAATAATGATATAGTAAGAGTGCCCGGTACATTAATACCGGCAACTTTGGTTCTTGATAATTTGCATATTACAGGTGATTTAACAGTAGATAAGAATGTTTATTTGAATGTTGCCAATAAGAATACCAGTCAAGATTTAAGTGATACTACTATTGCAAGCTTGTATAAAACATTTATGTGGATTGCTTCCAGAGATAAAAATAGAAACTCGGGTCTTTATTCACTTCAACATAGAAAACTAACGGATCGTCATGGAATTCTTCAAATCAGTCATAGTCATGATGGTAATGTTGCAGATTATTTAGATAGTAATCAAGATATAATTAGTCCTGAAGCACAATCAAAAATTGATGATTTAAATAGAAGAATTACAGAATTAGAAGCAAAGCAAAATAGAACCTTGGAAGCTACAAAAAAAGCTGTATTATTTATTGCTAATAAAATTGGAATGGATATGGCAGATCGTATGTATTTAACAAATCTTTTCAAATAAAAAAAGTTAATATAGCGGGAATTATTGCTACGAAATTTTTACGGCGGAGTGAACTCAATACTCCGTCGCTCGCGTATATAGATTATTGTAAATATTTGTAACAATTTACCTAAAATATTAAAGATTTACCCGAAATTAGCCGTAATACATAGAAAAGGGACAACTATAAAGGAAAGCGATTTAAACTATGGGAATGGCAGCATCACAAGGTAGATTTTTACAGCTGACTAGCCGAAAAAATGATATCGGCTTACAGCTTACTCGCTTGTCCAATGAAAAAGTGTCTCTTTCTCGTGAAATGCAAAATGTTTCACGTAAATATCAAGATGGATTAAATACAAAAACTTTGAAATGGTCTAATAATGCCGGTGTCTCTTATATTGATTTAAGCTATTCAAACTTAATGACACCAAGCGCTATGAATCAGCAAAATCCTTATGTTTTAAGTGATTCTAGCGGTAAAGTAGTAATTGCCTCTAATTATCAGAAATATGCTGAAATGATTTCTCCAAATGGTGCAGCCGGTGGAGACTGGGAAAACAATAGAACTAAAATTCTAGCTGAACTAACAGGTATTGATATTAACAAACTGAACAGTTATGATAATGCAAAAGCGAACTTGGATGCAGCTCAGGCAAATCTTGACGGATTAAATGATTATAAAGAACAAACACTTGATCCTATGATGAGAAAATTTGCCGGTAAGGGTGGTACATCTGCTTTGCTTGAAAAACTTGGAACAACTACCGGAGGAGGAAGCTTTGCTTCAAAAGGTAACTGGAAAGAGGCTTATAATGCCGGTGATTCAATTAAGATTTCAGGGACATCAGAATTACAAGGTATCGCTAATCAATTAAAAAAGCTTGCTGCATACTTCCCTGATATTGAAAAAGAAGATTTTGAAAAAGGTATTGATAATTCTATTAAGGGCTCAATGACGGCAATGTCTAATGGAACTGAATTACCAACCGGAGGAACTGTTACGGGTTCTAAAGATAAGGGCTTTGAAGTTAATGTAGTTGCCCTTGTTAATTCTGCGCTGTCAGCAGCCGGTGCAACAAAAGCGCAAGATAATGCTTATGCCGGTTCCAGCAAAGTTAATTATGAATGGTATGATACTTCAAAACCTGAATATGAAACCTGGAAAACTGCACACGATGCATGGCATGAGCAATATGAAGCAGGAATGGCTCAATATAATACAGCAGAAGCTGCTTTAGCCGGTATATTTACTGCTGCAGAAGAAAAAGAAATAGCTTTTTATGATGCAATATTTACAGCTATTGCAGAAAAAGGCTGGTGTCAAAATGATAAAATTACTGATACAAGCTATCTTAATGAAATGCTTCAAAATGGTATATATTCACTAACTACAATGACTAAGAGTCTATATGTAGACGGCAAGAATACAGATGGTTCAGCAAAATATAATTACGAGTATTCTACAGATATCGCAGTTAACAATAAACATGTTTATACAGTAAATGATAGTGATGCACAAAATGATGCAATGATTGAATATGAATATCAAAAAAACATTATTAATGCGAAAGAAACCCGTATTGATACAAGAATGAAAAATCTGGAAACCGAACAATCTGCAATTAACCAAATGCTTCAAGGTCTTGAACAGGTAAAAAATGATAATATAGAAAGAACATTTAGTATATTTAGTTAAAATCTGAATATGTTTGTGATACCTTTGTAATGTATCAAGGAGTAAATTACGCATAATTCCGCTCCACCTATCATAAAAGGGGTATTACATAATGTTTGAATCATTATCTGATAAATTGCAAGATATTATAGCAAAAACTTCCGGACAAAGTGAGTTGACACAAGAGAATATGCAAGAAGCATTAAGAGAAATCAGGCGTGCTCTCTTAGAAGCTGATGTTAACTTGCGCGTTGTAAAGTCTTTTATTTCTAATATCAAAGATAGAGCCGAAGGTGAAGATGTTATACGAGGTGTTAATCCTTCTCAACAACTTGTTAAAATTGTTCATGATGAGTTAATAAACCTTCTTGGTAAAGAAACCAATCCATTATCATTTAATGGAAGTCCAAGTTTAATTATGATGCTTGGTCTTCAAGGTAGCGGTAAAACGACGTCTTCTGCTAAGCTTGCCGTAAAACTTAAAAAAGAAGGTAAAAATCCTCTTTTAGTTGCCTGTGATATATATAGACCGGCTGCAATTACTCAGTTAAAGACTCTTGGAGAACAAATTGGTGTTGAAGTTTATTCAGAAGATACTAAAGATGTTCAGTCTATTGTTAATAATGCAATTAATTATGCAAAAGAAAAAGGGTTTAATGTTCTTATTCTAGATACCGCCGGACGTTTGCAAATTGATACGGAGATGATGGCTGAACTGCTTCTTATAGACCGTGTGTTTAAACCGGCTGAAAAACTTCTTGTAATTGATTCAATGACCGGTCAAGAAGCTGTTAATGTAGCCGAAAACTTTGATGCACAGCTTAATATTTCGGGGCTTGTACTTACTAAATTAGATGGGGATTCCAGAGGCGGTGCTGCTTTAAGTATTGTTTATTGTACGGGAAAACCTATTAAACTAACAGGTACCGGAGAAAAATTAAATGCTCTGGAAGATTTCTACCCTGAAAGAATGGCGGATAGAATACTTGGTATGGGTGATATTGTTTCGCTGGTAGAGCGTGCACAAGAGGTATTTGATGAAAAAACAACTCTTGAAATGGAAAAGAAAATGGCAAAAGCCGAGTTTTCTTTTAATGATTTTTTAAAAATGCAGTCTCAAATGAAAATGTTTGGTTCAATGGATCAGCTCTTAGGTATGATACCGGGTCTAAAAATGTCTAAAGATGATAGACAAATGCTTTCTCACGAGGGAGAAAAGCAATTTAAAAGAATTGAAGTATTTATACAATCCATGACTCCGGAAGAACGTGAACATCCGGAATTAATGAATTCTTCCAGAAAAAAACGTATAGCGAAAGGTTCTGGTATTCCTATTCATGATGTTAACCTTTTTATTAATCAGTTTGAGCAAATGCGTAAAATGATGAAAGGTATGTCCGATTTGAAATCTAATATGGGTAAAATGGCGGGTAAGCTTGGACAGCAAGGTGCCGGTAAGCTATCTATGCATCAAATGATGAAAAATATGAGGCGTTTTAGATGAAGCTTATTGTAGGACTGGGTAATATTGGGAATAAATACACTTTTACAAGGCACAACGTAGGTTTTATGCTTGCAGATAGTATTGCTCTCAACAATAACTTGAGTTTTCGTGAAAACTCCCGGTTAAAATGTCTTATGACTAATCTTCGTAATGGTGTGGATGATTATTTGATTATAAAACCAACCACATTTATGAACCTATCGGGGGAAGCAGTTAGAGCTGTTATGGATTATTATAAGATTGCAATAGAGGATATTTTAATAGTTTATGATGATTTGTCACTTGAACTTGGTAAAATCAGATTTCGGGCTAATGGTTCTGATGGGGGGCATAATGGTATAAAATCAATTATTCAGCATCTTGGGACAAAAGATGTTGCACGGCTTAAAATCGGTATTGGTCCACAACCAAATTTACCATCAGAAGTTTTTGTATTACAAAACTTTTCTAAAGAAGAGCTTGAAAATTTAAAAGGAGTTTTAACAACAGCCAAAAACGGTATTGAGTGTTTCTTCAAAGAAGGAATTGCTGTTGCTCAGAATAAGTTTAATTAGGAGAACATAATGAAATTAGCAGAACAACTAGAACAAGATGAAAAGTACGAAGAGGCTTATGCCGAATATCGAAAAGAACTTGCTCATAATCAAGGAGATGTAGAACTTTTAACAAAGCTTGGACATCTTGCTTTAATTCTGGATAAAAAAGAGGAGGCTCAAGCTTATTATGCTAGGATTTTAGAGGTTGATCCTTCAAGTATTTTAGCTCATGAACAACTAATTGATTTGTTTGTTCATGAAGATAAATTCAAATATTACCTTCTCCGTGGAAATTTACATTCTCTTCAACAACAGTTTAGTCATGCAAAAAGTGACTATAAAAAAGCAATTGATAATGCAAAAGATCAACTTGAATCATTGCCGGCAAGATATTTGTTTGCAGCGATGGCTGAAGGTCAGGAAAAGTATCAGGAAGCAATTGATGAATACTTGAGAATAGCTGATTATGATGAAGAAAATCCGATGGTTTATCTTAAACTTGCAGAATTATATGAAAAAACAGAAGGTATTGTAGCTTCAATTGAAATTCTTGAGCGTGGTATAAAAGAACGAGGTTTTAAAGAATTTGAAGAAATTCTTGCCGGATATTATATCCGTAATTCACAACCGGATAAGGCGTTAGAACTTACAAAAAACGATTTAACAAAAGCTCGTGCATTAATGGATTTAGATAGAAACGATGAAGGTTTTGCGGTTCTTAATAAAGTTAAAGACCAGTATAAGGACCAACCGATTTTGTATTCATTACTTGCACAATATTACTTCCAAAAAGATATGAAAGAAGAAGCTTTCAAAGAGATTGATGAATATGCAAAACTCGATTCAAATTCACCTTTGATTTATCAAATGCGTGCTCTGATTTATGAAAAAGAAGGTGATTCTTTTAATGAACATGTTAATTGGGGTAAATATAATATTCTTAAAGGTGAAAAAGAAGTTGCTCTTAACGAGTATATGACTGCATATCAGTATGATAATTCTAATATTGATTTAATTGAAACTATTGCAGTTCAGCTTGAGGGCATGAAAGATTTTACCAAAGCTTGTGAATTCTATGAAAGACTGGTTGATTTAGAACCTAAAAATGCTAATGCTTTGCAAAAACTAGCTGTATTTAGAGACTCAATTGGTGATTATACAATGGCATTTGAATATATGAATAGACTAAAAGAGGTAGATTCTCGCAATCAGTTTGTTTTGGATAATTATGAAAAATTTCAAGATAGAGCTGCAAATGGCGGGGGAATAGCTTCTTTCTTTAAATCAATATTTGGAAAAAGAATGGGTTAAGAACCCATTCTTAATAAATAATAGTGTACTCCATAAGCATAAGCTATGCCGAATAGAGCTCCAACAACAACTTGAAGAGGAGTATGACCTAAAAGCTCTTTTAATTTTCCTCCGGCTTCTGCTAGATCCTGTTTGTAGATATCCATAATAATTCTATTTAGACAAGCTGCTTGTTTCCCGGCTGCACGTCTTACTCCGGCAGCATCATACATTACAATAAAAGCGTATCCAAGAGCAATTGCAAACTCAATTGAGTCATAACCGCGTATTAATCCGACCGCAGTTGAAAGTCCCATTACTCCAGCAGCATGTGAACTGGGCATACCGCCTGTTGTTGTGAATAATCTCAAATCAACTTTTCTTTTTACAATCAAATGTAATAAGAATTTAGCAATCTGTGCTAAAATAATTCCTGAAAATGCAACAATTATAACTTCATAACCTGTATTAAAAATCATTTATACTCCTAATATTCTATCTCTTAACTTATCTAAGATTTCTGTAAATATCTTTGAATTGTACTTATTGATTATATCATAACATTCTTGGATTAGCGAGTGGAATTTGCTTTTAGCCTCTTGTAGTCCGTAAAGTGAAACATAAGTAAGCTTTCCACTATTCTTGTCTTTGCCGACAGTTTTTCCAAGTTCTTCAAATGAAGAAATTTCGTCCATAATATCGTCGTAGATTTGGAATACAAGCCCAAATTTGCTTGCAAAATTATCTAATTCTTCTAATACATTAGCTTCTGCATTTGAAACAATAGCACCAGAGCGGATAGCAAGCCTAAATAATGCTGCTGTTTTGTTCATGTGTATAAAATCAAGCGTTTCTTCAGGAGACTTTACATATTTACCTCCTTCAGATTCGATATCAACGACTTGACCGGCGATAAGTGCATAAGCACCTCCCCACTTTGTAAATTCATGAACGAGTTTTAAAATAGTTTCAGAATTCAAATCTTTTGATTTTTCAATTATCAATTGCGGTGCAAAGGTTAATAATGCATCTCCGGCTAATACGGCATTTGCTTCACCAAAAACTTTGTGATTAGAAGGTTTGCCGCGACGAAAATCGTCATTATCCATGCAAGGTAAATCGTCATGAATTAGACTTTGACAGTGAAGCATTTCTATTGCACAAGCTGTGGGCATTGCTTTTTTGATATCACATCCCAGCATACGTGCTGTTTCAAGGCACATTATAGGGCGCAAACGCTTTCCCGGGAGCATAAGGGTATATTTCATAGCCTTGAATATATCCTCCGGGTAAATAACAGGCATGTATTCATTTAATTTTTCATCTACTAAGCTAATTAATTCCTTCATCTTCAATGTCCTTATATATATTTTGTTTTTGAGTGTTTCTTGCGCTTTGACGCTTTCTGGTGCTGATTTTTACTGCTGTTTTTGAATGCGTTTGTTTATGAGTTGTTTCAGTTTTTATACCCTGATATTTAACTTTTTCTTTATATGCTTTTGCTTCTTCTACAAATGCAATATAGCTTTCATAGCGGGTCATATTGATTTCGCCGATGTGAGCTTTTACAGCACAATCTGTTTCATTTATGTGTAGACAATCTTGAAATTTACAGTATTCTTTGTAAGGATAAATTTCAGTAAATAATGTGTCTACTTCATTTGGAAGCAAAAAATCAAATTTAAGATTGCTAAATCCGGGAGTATCAACAATTCTGGTATCATTGGCAATTGTAATAATTTCGCTGTGACGTGTTGTGTGCGTGCCTCTACCTGTTTTTTCACTTACTTCCTTTGTGCGGAGATTAATACCGCTTATGGCATTGATAAGACTTGATTTGCCAACTCCTGATGAGCCGCAAAGTACAGAGGTTTTTCCTTTTAATATTTCTTTAAATTCATCTAATCCAAAGCCTTCCAGAGCAGATGTAAACAGAATATCAAATCCTAAAGGCTCGTATATTGAGAAAACTTTTTCAATAGTTTTGTCGTTGTCTGATAAGTCATTTTTGTTGAAGCAAAGAACTGTTTTCAGATTATGATATTTCGCAAATGCAATATAGCGATTTAGCTGTAAAAAGCTTAATTCAGGCTCCTTTACGGCTGAAATAATAATTACCTGATCTACATTTGCAACTGTAGGGCGTGTAATATAGTTATCACGAGGAAGAATTTTAACAATTGCTCCATCTTCAAATTCAACAAAATCACCTACAAATACTTTTTGTTTCTGCTTCTTAATTACTTCGCGGAGTTTGCATTCAAATGTTGTATCCCCGCTTTGAACATAATAAAAATCAGAATGAATTTTAAAAATTTGTCCCTTTTGCATAAATTAATATTAACATAATTATAAAATTCATGTATAATAATAATATAGATTATTAAGGGGTAAATAGGTATGAAGACATACGAAGGATTATTAACTGTCACAAACGAAAATTTCTGCATTATTATATCAAGATTTAACGAGTTTATCGGCGCAAAACTTTTATCAGGCGCAATTGATGAGCTAAAACGCCATGGTGTAGCCGAGGATAATATTGATGTTGTTTGGTGTCCCGGTGCGTTTGAAATCCCTCTTGTTGCAAAAAAATGTGCTGCAAGCAAAAGATATAACGCAGTTATTACATTGGGTGCTGTTATAAAAGGTTCAACTTCTCATTACGATTATGTTTGTGCTGAGGTTTCAAAAGGTGTTGCATCTGTATCTCTTGAAACAGGTGTTCCTGTGATATTCGGAGTTCTTACTACCGATAATATCGAACAAGCTATTGAAAGAGCAGGTACAAAAGCAGGGAACAAAGGTTCTGATGCTGCTAAGGCTGCTATTGAAATGGCTAATCTTATCTCTGCTATTGGTTAGTTTATTATTTATAAGTGAGGTGTGTGTATGAGCGAAATTATTACTGAGTACAGAAATGAAAACACAAAAAACATTGATTTACTCTCAACGATTGACATTGTTCGAAAAATCAACGAAGAAGACCAGATAGTGGCGCGTGCAGTAGAAGATGAGAGTGCTAATATTGCTCGGGCTGTTGATATTATTGCAAAACAATTTTTAGTTGGCGGTAAATTATACTATTTTGGTGCCGGTACCTCCGGTCGGCTGGGAGTGCTTGATGCTTCTGAATGTCCTCCTACTTTTGGGGTTACACCTGATTTAGTAACCGGTATTATTGCCGGTGGTGATAAAGCTCTAAGATTAGCTGTTGAAGGTGCAGAAGATAATTTTGAACTTGGCATTAAGGATGCTCAAATTCTAGCCAAAGACGATGTTTGTGTTGTGATTTCAGCGAGCGGTAATCCAAAATATTTATTAGGCGTTCTTTCTCATGCTGAAAAACTTGGTTGTAAAACTGTTGCAATCACCTGTAACCACAAGGCTGCAATCTTAGATGAGGTCGGTTTGGGTATTTGTGTTGAAGTGGGACCTGAAGTTATAGCAGGTTCAAGCCGTATGAAAGCTGGAACTGCACAAAAAATGGTTCTTAATATGCTCACAACAGGTGCAATGATTAAAATCGGCAAAACTTATGAAAACTTTATGATAGATTTAATGCCGACTAATGAAAAGTTAAAAGACCGTGCAATGAGAATTGTTTCAGAGATTGCAGGTGTTAATTCTTCTACAGCACTTAAGACTTTATTGGAAAGCGATTGGTCTGTTAAAACAGCAATTCTTATGCTTCAATGCTCCCTGTCAAAAGAGGAAGCAAAAGAACTTCTTCGCAAGAACTGCGGAGTTCTAAGACGTGCATTAGCAAGCTTTTCAAGAGCTTAGTTCATAAAATTATAACAGATACCGTTTTGAGCATTTTCCCATGCATTTTTGATATGGTTAAGCTCGGAGCGGTTTCTTTTATATAACTTGCAAACTTTGTTGTAGTAGTATTCAATGTCATTCATAGCTTTTTGTCTGTCTTCAGGTGTAAGATCGCGCATGGATGAGATTAATCTGTAATAATTTCTTTTGTGCAGTCCTTTTAATCCAGTGTTATAAATTAATTTAGATACACATCCGGCATAATCTTTATTTTCCAGACATTTTTTAATTTGTGGAGTTAATGTTTGTTCTTTACAGTCTTTAAATTTTTCTAAGCCAATACCTTTTTCAAGTCCTTTATTAAAAATAATATCGACTATTGCATCTTGAATTGATTGCGGTGCGTTTGTAAAGATTTCTCCGTAATATTCTTCAGCATCATTTTTTGCACTAATAATGTCCGCGGCTAATAATTCATAAGCCTGATTATTGCTTATTTCAATCTGATTTCTGTTTTCTCTGGTCATAATTTGACCGAAAACTCTTCCTGTATGACCAAAGCCGATAGTTAGAGTGCCATTTGGTTTATTTTCTCGTCCTTTAATAGGAACAGGATATCCGTTTTTATTAATAGTTTCTTTTTCATCATCATATGGGGTTTTAGCTGCTATACCGTTTTTACCTTCAATTCTGAAAAGAATATCTTCAACATATTCTTTGCTAACTTTAGCAGCATCAGCTGCTTCTGCAATATTAGTTACACTTCCAGGTTTAACGATTTTTCTTTCAGGAATATTTACCACCATGCCTGTTTCAAGAGGGTGAGTTAAGTCTAAGTTTGGGTTAACAAGTTTTAGTAAGGAATATGAAATTCCCAAATCATTGCTTAATGTGATTGGGTCATGCTCATCACTTTCGCCTATTGTCATTGTGGTTGATGGAAGAGTATTTATCCGACCATTTTTAACCGGTTGAGCTTCAGAGTATTCTATTTTATTGGAACTGAAAAGATTTGAAAAAAATCTTCCAATACTCTTTAAAACATCACAAAATTCATTCCAAAGCTTTGTAAAAAAGCCTGGTTCTTTTTCAAATTCAATAGCAATCCTTTTTTCTACCGTACTTGTATCTGTAATTTTTAATTCAGCTTTAGTTTCTGTAGTATTAGCTGCTATGGCATTATAAATGTTTTTTTCTTTATAAATATTATTTATTTGAGCTTGGAGAGAGTCCGGTGATAAATTTTTTAAATCTTTGCTGTCAAATAGTTCTGTGTTTCCATCTTTGCCTTTTAAGAGGTCAAATAGTGCAAGCTGATAATTAGTTAATTCAATACGATCAACTGTTTTAGCGGTAGAATTATCAATTTCTCCGTTAATTATTGAATATTTTGTAATAGTGCCGTCTTTTACGATATAAGCTGTACTATTACCTGTAATAGTACAGTTCTTTAATTCTAAAGAACTTTCCTGTTTTAGTGAAATATCGTACAATTTATAGCTCATAGTAATCCTGTGTTAAATTAATAAACAAAAATATTTTGAAAAAGTTGCTTTGATGTTAATAAATATTTACAAAGTTTATTGCGTGCTTATAGTATAATGTAGCTATGTATAAGGAGTAGATTATATGAAATTGACTGTACTGGGTCCGGGATGCTGGGGGCTAACATTAGCTTGGTTATTGAATGATAACTTTGAAGATATCACTATTTGGGGAAGAGAAAGCGATTTAAACGAAGATTTAGTTGTTAATAAACACTGTTCAAAACCTCTGGAAGTACAGTTAGATAAAAAAGTTGAGTTTACATCAGACCTTAAAAAAGCTATTGAAAATGCTGATATAATTCTTTCAGTAGTTGCAACTGGTGGTGTGAGACCTGTTTGCGAACAATTAAAAGCTGCGGGAATTAATCCTGATGTACCTTTAGTAAATGCTTCCAAGGGCTTAGAATTAAATACACTTATGAGAATGTCTGAAGTTATAAAAGATGTTTTACCAAACCAGAAAGTAGTTATTCTTTCAGGTCCTACTTTGGCAAAAGAAGTTCTTCAAGGTAAACCAACTGCTGCTTCTGTTGCTTGTGAAGATATGGAAACTGCTGAATTTGTTCAAAAAGCATGTAATGTACCAAATAAATTCAGATTGTATACAAATCCTGATGTAATAGGTGTTGAACTGGGCGGCAGCCTTAAGAATGTTATAGCAATAGCTTCAGGTTTTGCTCATTCAATGGATCTTGGTGACAATTGTATGGGAACGCTTTTAACCCGCGGTATGGCTGAAATTGTCAGATTAAGTGTAAAGCTGGGTGCTGATCCTTCTACACTTTACGGACTTTCAGGTATGGGAGATTTGATTGCTACTTGCTCCAGCCCTATGTCACGTAACTATACTGTTGGTTCAATGCTTGGTCAGGGTAAGAAAATAGATGATATTCTACGCGAGTTAGGTTCTGTTGCAGAAGGAGTAAAAACTTCTAAAGCAGTTTGCGATTTAGCACAAAAACTGGGTTTGGAAGTTCCTGTTTCAAGTGCAATTTATGAAGCTGTTTATACTGATATTACACCTCAGGAAGTTTTATCTAAGCTTATGAACAGAAAACTTAAGAAGGAAGAAAGTTATGATCAAATACGCGGTTAAGTATCTTAAAAATACTTTCGTTCCACTTAATGGTGCTAATGAACTTGATAATCTTGACGGTAAGCTTATACTTGTTCGTACAGATAAAGGAGAAGAAGTTTTAAAAGCATTTCTTGTCAATACTGAAATTGGTAAGCTTTTTGAAAACTCTAAAAAAACACCGCCGGCATTTGAATTTCTTCGTGTTATGACTCAGGAAGATATGATGATTTACGAAGAGATTAAGAAAGAAGAAGTTACCTCATTTTTTAAATGCAAAGAATTGGTAAAAAAACATAATCTATCCATGAACCTTGTTCAATGCAGATTAACATTTGATAGAAGAAAAATTTCGTTTTATTATACAGCACCTGAACGTGTTGACTTTAGGGAGTTGTTAAAAGATTTGACTCAGGTATTTAAACGTATGAGAATAGACTTACGTCACATTGGTGTAAGAGATGAATCTTCAATTATGGATGGAACAGGTATATGTGGTAAACCATTCTGCTGTTCTTCTTATTTGAGAAAATTTGAGTCTATTAATGCTAAATTAGCCAAAGATCAGGGAATGCCAATAGCTCCGTCTAAAATTTCGGGAACTTGCGGACGTCTGCTTTGTTGTTTGACGTATGAATATTCAAACTATATAGAAGCTGCAAAAGGCATGCCGCCTATCGGATCAACAGTAATGACTCCGGCTGGATTAGGCAAAGTTTGTATGATACAGTTCTTGAATAATGCTGTATCTGTTAAATTTGAAGATGGAAAAATTAAAGATTTTGGAAAGTCTGATGTTGAAATGGTTGATGCTAACATTAATGTAGATATTAATGTTCCAAGAATTACTAACTATGCTCCGGATGAAAAAGTTGATGCAAGACAACTTCGTCAACTGGAAGATGATAGAAACAGTTCAACCGGTAATGTTTAAATAATACTTTTCTTAAGACGTTCTGTTCTGTTTTCGCTTAGCAAATTCTTAAGCTTCATAATTGCTTGAGCATGAAGCTGTGATACTCTGGATTCAGAAACATTGATAGTATCTCCAATTTCTTTTAAAGTCATGTTTTCATGATAATAAAGAACCATAATGGTACGTTCTCTTTCCGGTAAACGCTTCAAAGCCCCCTCCAACTCTTTTTTTACATCTTTTTCTTCAAGCTCTTCATGAGGAGCAAGGTTGTGAGAGTCTTCAATTGTGTCAATAATTTCAATATCACCGTCTGAAGCACCTTTTTTATCATAAATCGAGGTAATGGTTGTATCATCAGCTAGTAATTGTTCGACTTTTTCTCTTTCAATACCTAAATAATTTGCAATTTCTGTATTAGTAGCAGCTCTGCCATATTGCTTTTTTAACTCTTCTTGAGCTTCTTTTACATCTCTAATTTTTCTTCTGACACTACGAGGTAAGAAATCTTGTGAACGAACTTTATCAATAATGTTTCCTCTGATACGAACAAGAGCATAAGTTTCAAATCTAGCTCCCATTCTTGGAGTATATTTTTCAACAGCATCAATAAGTCCTTCAACGCCATAGCTGGAAATATCTTCATACGAAAAAGTCGGCGGTAAAGCGACTTTAACACGCCCAACAACATATCTTGTAAGATAAATATATTGCAAAATCAATGCATCACGTAAAGATTTGTCTGTTTTGTTTTCGAAATATTTGTTCCACAAATCAGCCAACTCTTCGTTAGTCATTCTTTTTATTTTATTGTAAGAAGAAAAATCTAAATCGTATTCCATCCCGAGTGTCCATTGATATGTCAATTATTATTTTACCGTTTTTCTAGATTTTCTCTATCGTATATATGTATGAATTATTTAGTTTTTTAGTGAAGTTAGAACTTTTATTAGCTTTTCGTCATGCGGAATTTCTAAACAAATTCTTTCACAGCTATTTGGCGGGGTAAATTCTAATTTATATGACTGTAATACTTGTTCTTCTGTTTTAATCTTTATTTTTCCAAATCCGTATAATGTATCATTATAAACAGGATGTCCAATAGAAGACATATGAACTCGTATTTGATGTGTTCGACCTGTTATAAGTGTTAATTCTACTAAGGTTGCTCCATCCAATCGCTCTAATACTTTTACCCTTGTAAGTGCTTCTTTTGAACCCTTCCCATTAACAGCCATCTTATGGGGCTGGGTAAGATGACGTCCGATTGGTGTGTTTATTTCAAACTCCTCTTTTTCAATTATTCCACGAACTACTGCAAGATATTTTTTACAAAACCGATGTTCTTTCATCTCATTTACCAGAAAATCATGGGCAAAATTGTTTTTTGCAATCATAATTAAACCGGACGTATTTCTATCTAATCGATGAATAATTCCTCTTCTCATATCTCCATTAGTATTAGAAAGGTTTTCACCATATTGATAAAGAAGAGCATTAACTAATGTTCCGTTTTGTTCTATTGGAGTTGGATGTGTGAGCATACCGGACGGTTTATTTATTACTGCCATATCTGCATTTTCCCAAATAATTTTCAGGGGAATGTTTTCAGGCAAAATCTGAAGAGAAACTGTTTGAGTTTCATCAATGTCAATAATATCACCAACTCTAAGACAATATGAAGGTTTAACCTCTTTTGAATTAACCAGGCACTTTCCGCTTTTAATAATTGTTTGGAGTCTTGAACGAGACAAATCTTGCATAATTTCAGCAAGGTAGGAGTCTATTCTAATGTCTTCACTTAATTCATCTATATTTATTTTCATAATATATGTTCAGGCATTGTCGGTTTACTTGTTTGAAGACGTTTCTCTAATTCACCTTTCGGATTATAGAATGGAGAAACAGTCATAACTTTTGCCGCAATATCAGGGTAGTGATAAATGAATTTTAATTCACTTTCTGTTAAAGGTTTTTGGGTGTGAACATTTGCATAACGAGCAAGTTCAAGAATGTTTCTTGCTTCATTTTCATCTTTAAACTCAATTTCAAGTTTGTCATAGACGTTTCTAAACCCTTTAATACCGCCGTATTCACCTGTTGTAATCATTCTTCCTGTTTCAATAATTTCAGGCTCGCCGCGTCCAAGTTCTTCAAAATCATAAAGTTCGTAGTTTCTTCTGTCTTTTAATGCGCCATCAGCGTGAATACCGGATTCATGTGCAAAAGCATTATCACCAACCGCCGGCTGATTCATAGGAATAGGAAGCCCAAAAGCATAAGCTGTATATTTAGCTAGTTTCCAAGCTTTTGATAAATCAATTTTTTCATCTAGCTGATATTTATCTCTAAATCCGGCTGATTTAAGAACTGCAAGAAGACATGAAACTAAATCTGCGTTACCCGCTCTTTCGCCCATCCCATTAATAGCCGTGTTAATATATGCATCCACACCGGCATCTATTGCCGCACGAGCACCCATAACTGAACAAGCAACAGCCATACCCAGGTCATTATGATAGTGCATTTCAATTGGCATTTGTGTTTCTTTTGCAAGTTTGTAAATGCGGTCATAAGTTGTTTGCGGGTCTTCATAACCTAATGTATCACAGTATCTAAAGCGATAAGCGCCGCATTTCTTTACTTCTTTTGCTAGTTTAATTAAATAATCTAAATCGCTTCTTGAGGCATCTTCAGCATTTACACCGATTGTTTTAGCGCCTTTTGAAACAGCGCATTCTACAGCCTCGCATGTCATTCTTAGAATATCATCAGGAGTTTTTTTGCCCAAATATTTACCAAAAATCATTTGTTCAGAAGTAGATTGCGATAGATTACAGTTTTCTAAAAGCGGACAGTTTGAAAAAGATTGTTCTACATCTGAAGCAATTGCTCTCATCCAGCCTGAAAGTTTTGTTTTTGTAATAACTCCACGCTTTACAAGCTCAAGATTGGCATTAAGATAATTTAATTCATGCATTGTTGTAGGAAAACCAAATTCAGATTGAGTTATTCCCATATCATCAAGCATTAAATTGATTAAAGTTTTTTGAAGTTTAGCTAAACCAAGTCTTGAAGTTTGTACTCCGTCTCTGTTGGTAACATCTACAAAATAAATTTTTGGCATTATATCTCCTATAAATATTTGACGAACTTTGTTCCTACATTATATTTTTCACTATACCTTTTAAGTTCTTTAATTACAACTCCTGATAACATAAATACTGCTATCAAATTTGGAACTGCAAGAAATAAAGTTACTGCATCTGATAAATTTATAATAGATTGAAAGTTCATTGCTGAACCAGCTATTATACATAAACAATATATCGCTTGAAAAGTTCTTGTTTTAGCCTTGCCTTCTCCAAATAAAAATCCCCAGGCTTTTAATCCGTAATATGAACCGCAAAGCATAGTGGATAGTACAAAACAGCTTGCCATCACTGTTAGTAGTACCGGATATGCTGGGCAAATTGTTGCAAAAGCTTTTGAGGTTAACTCAATGCCTGCAATACCGTCAACAGTTAAATATGCTTTAGATACAACAATTACAAATGCTGTTGCAACACCTACTATAACAGTATCTACGAAAGGCTGTAACATTGAGATGAATGCTTGTGCAACCGGCTTATTGGTGTTAACGGCTGAAAATGCAATTGGAGCAGTTCCTAAACCGG
>CAJTWU010000033.1 GCA_910579975.1 uncultured Vampirovibrio sp. | reverse complement strand
GTTTCAACAGGCGGCGGTGCTTCTCTTGAATTTATTGAAGGTAAAGTACTTCCTGGCGTTGCTGCGTTAGATGATAAGTAAGAAATGCAAATAAAAAACGGGTTCGGACTTTAGTCCGAACCCGTTTTTTATGTTTATTTTGTATTAATACATTGCCATAAATGTATGTTTTGAATGACCTAAACCATTTGTATATGTTGTATCATTTGCAGCATAATTTGGAGTTAGTTCTCCGTTAATTCCTGCAAACCCGCCATATTCTCCGCCTTCAACAGCGCGTGGTCCGCCAACGGTTAGACCTCCTAAGCGGCCTATTTTAGCGGCGCCTTTGCCATACTCGCCATATTGATAATTTTGTTCTACTGGTGCAATACCTAAGGCCATAGTTGTATCCTTTTTTTACCTGTATATATTATTAAAGTATTAAAATTATAAAAAATTGCTATTTTAACAAAAATTGTTACAAAAGTTTAAATAGATGATTGCATTAATATATTGGTCATGTTACCATCTAATTGTCAGACTACTAAAGAACGCTTTAATTGAGCAAAAATTAATTTAGCAAGTGACGAGTACCAGGAAACCGTATGTAGGCTTATGCTTAGCATAAAGGTCCACAAGGAAAAGGATGTAAAAATGAATACAGATCCAATAGCAGATATGCTAACAAGAATTAGAAACGCTAATGCTGTTTCTCACCCATCAGTAGAAATGCCATCTTCTAAGCTAAAAGTAGCTTTGGCTAAATTGCTTAAATCAGAAGGTTTTATCACTGATTATTCAGAAAAAGCTGAAGGAAATTTCAAAACTCTTTCTATCGAGCTTAAGTATGATGAACAACACAAACCTGTTATTACAAAACTTCAAAGAGTTTCAAAACCAGGTTTAAGAAGCTACTCTAAAGCTAAAAACTTACCACAAGTTTTGGGTGGTTTAGGTGTTGCAGTTGTTTCAACAAGCAAAGGTTTATTAACAGACCGTAAGGCTAGAAAAGAAAACCTTGGCGGCGAAGTATTGTGCTATATTTACTAATTAATAGCTAAATTTCGCAAATTACACACATTACAGACACAATTGACAGAAAAGTCTGTATTAATTGAAAAGGAGAAAATTATGTCACGTATTGGTAAAAAACCTATCGAAATTCCTTCAGGTGTTGAAGTTAAAATCGAAGGTAATGTTATTACAGTAAAAGGACCTAAAGGTACTGAATCAGTTGAATTCAGAAGCGAAATAAAAGTTTCTGTTGCAGATAATCATATCTTAGTTGAACCAAATTCTGATGATAGAAAAACAGGTGCTTTGCACGGTTTATTCAGAACTCTTATTGCTAACGCAGTTAAAGGTGTTCACGAAGGATTTGAAAAGAAATTAGAAATCGTCGGTGTTGGTTACCGTGCTAACATGGAAGGTTCTAATTTGAATATGGCTTTAGGTTACTCTCACCCAGTTTTAGTTGTTCCTCCAGCAGGTATCACAATCAGTGTTGAAGCTAACACTAAGATTTCTGTAAAAGGTACTAACAAACAAACAGTTGGTGATGTTGCAGCGTTCATCAGAGGAAAAAGACCTCCTGAAGTTTACAAAGGAAAAGGTGTTAAGTACGAAGGTGAATACATCAGACGTAAAGCCGGTAAAGCTGGTAAAAAATAGGCACTACGTGCGTAGATATTTGGGCGGCTGGTTTAGTGATATTACTAACTTATTTTGTAAGCTACAAGCCCGTCTTCTGAATAGACTACAAGTATATTACATGTGAAGGGTTAACGCCCGTTAAAGCAGTAAAGGAAAGAAAAATGATTAAACAAGAAATTAGAAAACCAAAAGTTCAAAAAAGACACCAATCAATCAGAGTTAAGTTGTCTGGTACAACTGAATTCCCTAGATTGGCAGTATACAGAAGCACAAAACACATTTATGCTCAACTTATTGATGATGAAAAACATGTAACAGTATGTTCAGCTTCATCAGTTGACAAAGACCTTAAAGAAAAATTAGCTCACGGTGGTAACATCGAAGCTGCTAAGGTTGTTGGCGAAGCTATCGCTAAGAAAGCTCTAGCTAAAGGTGTTGAATGTGTTGTATTTGACAGAGGCGGTTTCTTATACCATGGCAGAGTAGCAGCTTTAGCTGATGCTGCTAGAGAAGCAGGCTTAATGTTCTAGTCTTTTGCAGATTTTTTAAAGAGCGGTTTGAAATTTTTCAAACCGCTCTTTTTTAATATTTGTAACGTATTAAGACGAAAAGACTTGCCTGAAAAATATGTTTATACTACGATGATGGTGGTTACACTAGCTTGATAGACTTATGTCTAGTCCAATTTAAGGATGAAGCAGGTAGCCCGTAGTAAAACAAGTTAAAACAAAAGGAGACACACGATGTCAGTAGCATCACTTATTGAACTTTTAGAAGCAGGCGTTCACTTTGGACACCAAACTCAACATTGGAACCCTAAAATGAAACAGTACATTTACGGCGCTAGAAACGGTATCTATATCTTAGATTTAAGAAAAACTACAGATTTATTAGATGCTGCTTATGAAGCTGTTAGAGAATATGCAGCAAAAGGACGTAATGTTCTTTTTGTTGGTACTAAAAAACAAGCTGCTGAAGTTGTTGCTGAAGAAGCAAATCGTTCAGGCGCTTACTATATCAACAGAAGATGGTTAGGCGGTATGTTAACAAACTTTGAAACAATCAGAGGAAGAGTTAACAAACTTAGAGAACTTGAAGAATTCATCTCTTCAGGTCACGCTGAAAAATTACCTAAAAAAGAACAAGCTCAACTTAATAGACAACTTTCTAAATTGAGCAAAACTTTAGGCGGTATTAAAGAAATGCGCGGTTTACCAGATATTATCTTTGTTGTAGACCAAGCTAAAGAAGATATCGCTATTGCAGAAGCTAACAAATTAAACATTCCTGTTATTTGTTTAGCTGATACAAACGCTAATCCAGACGGTATCAACTTCGTTATCCCTGGTAACGATGATGCTATTCGTTCAATTAAATTAATCACTTCAAAACTTGCTGATGCAGTTATTGAAGGTAAACAACTTAAAGAAAACAACGCTAACGCTAAATCAAAAGTTGAAGCAGTTACAGCTGCTGATGCGGGCGTTGAAGTTGCTTCTGTATAGTAAAATTAAGATACAAGGGGCAAGTCAGCCCCTTGTTTTAAATAAGGAGAATTATAAATGAATATTACAGCTACAATGGTAAAAGAACTTCGTGATAAAACCGGCGCTGGTATGATGGATGCTAAAAAAGCTTTAGTTGAAGTTGATGGCGATATGGAAAAAGCTATGGAAGTTCTTCGTCAAAAAGGTATTGCTTCTGCTGATAAGAAAATGGGAAGAATTGCTGCTGAAGGTAGAATTGGTTCTTTCGTTTCTGATGCTTGCGGTGCAATGATTGAAGTTAACTGTGAAACTGATTTCGTTGCTAAGAATGAAGAATTCATTGAATTAACTAATAACCTTGCTCAATTCGTTGCAGAATCTAATCCGGCTAGTGTTGAAGCTCTTCTTGCTTCTACTTGCCCTAAATGCGGTAAAACAATTGAAGAAGTGCTTAAAGAAAAAATCGCTTCAATTGGCGAAAAGATTACTGTTAGAAGATTTGTTAGATATGAAGGCAATGCTGCTACTTATATCCATAACGGCAAAATTGGTGTTCTTCTAGAAACAGACAATGCTGATGCAGCTTTAGCTAAAGATATTTGCTTACACATTGCTTCTTCTGCTCCTGAGTTTGTTTCAAGAAAAGATATTCCTGCTTCAGTTATTGAAGAAGAAACAAGAATTGAAATGGGTAAAGAAGATCTTGCTAATAAACCTGAACAGATTAGAGCAAAAATCGTAGAAGGACGTGTTAACAAGTTAATGGCTCAAAAATGTTTAGTTGAACAGCCATTTGTTAAAAATCCGGATCAAACTATTGAACAACTTATCTCTGGTAAATTCTCAATTGTTAGATTTGACAGATATGTTCTTGGTGAAGGTCTTGAAAAAAGAAACGATAACTTCGCTGATGAAGTTATGAGCCAACTTGGTAAATAATTTTATTTTTAAAGAATAAAGAAAGGATGGATTGTTGTCCATCCTTTCTTTTTATTATTACAGTTAAAGAATATACTCACATGATGTATACTTGGTCTTCTACATATTAATTTTGTGTTAAAATAGTTATAAATAAAGCAGCTGGATAATCGCGCCTTTCGGGGTGAGGAAAGTCCGTGCATCCAAGGACAGACCGCCGGAGAAACTCCGGGCAGCGTGAGCTGGCGGATAGGACTACAGGAAAAATACTGCCGATGGATTTTTAATCACAGGCGATGGTGCAACGGTGAGTTAAGAGCTTCACCAGCAATGCTGGAAGGCATTGGCTAAGCAACCCCCGGTCGGATGCAAGATTGAATTGAGCGTTTGAGGTGTCCGCCGAGGCTCAGAAAAATCGCTAGAGACTAAGAGTAATCTTAGTACCAGATAGATGATTATCAGGGAGAAATCCTATACAGAACACGGCTTATAGGCTGCTTTATTTTTTTAGTAGGTTTTCAATATCAAGAATTGTTTTTAACTTAAGCGCATAAATGTTTTGTTTACCCAATAATGCTAGCTTTACAGCATCTTTTTCAGTCGTTATAATATTGCCTTCAATATTTTCAATATCTGCTAGTGTATATTGATGATGGTCGTCGAATGTTATTTTTTCTTTTATCTTGTAATCGGGCTCTAAAAATTTATAAAACTGTTCTGGTTGTCCGATTGCCGAAATGGCTGTGATTTCAGAACCTTTTTCAATATGTTCTCCAGATATAATATTGTACGCATAATCTGGCTCTATTTTGCATACAATCGGATTTTGTTCTGCAAAAAGCATTTCTGCATTTGAGTGGTCTATATTTTTACTGATAACTATAAGTTTATCAACCCTGTTAAAAGCAATTTTTTCCCTAAGAGGACCGGCAGGAAGCTGGTATCCGTTGCCAAATTGTTTTTCAGAGTCAACAAGTACAAGGTTTAAATCTCTATGCAGTTTTCTATGTTGAAATCCGTCATCAAGAATAATTTTCGTTACTCCGAGTTCTTTGATAGCATACTCGCAAGCACGCACTCTGTTAGAACAGGTTAAAACAGCACACATATTTAGATTAACAGCAAGCCAGTAGGGTTCATCTCCAGCCATATCTGCTTTGTAATAAAGATTTATTCCATCAGAAATTACGTTAACTTTTTTGTTGTCTAATTTGCCGCCATAACCGCGTGAAACTATTGCAACTCGGTCACCTTTTTCAATAAAGTATTTTGCAAGTTCTGCTACTACAGGGGTTTTACCAACACCGCCGGTTGTAAAATTCCCGACAGAAATTACAAATGCCTCTACTTTTTTAGGTTTAAGGATATTCTTATCGTAAAGAAAGTTTTTGACTCCGCTACCTATTGAATAAAAAATGGAACAAAATTTTAAGAGGTTGAATAACAAACCCTTTGGATTTTTATTATAGTGCAGTTTAGTAATTTGGGTTTTTAAATTCACTTATTTCTCAACCATTCTTTTAAACTTTTCAAAATCTTCTTGTGTATCAATTCCAACTGGAACATTTTCTACAATCGCTACTTTAATTTTCATACCATTTTGAAGGGCGCGAAGCTGTTCAAGGCTTTCAGCCATTTCATAAGGTGCTTGATTAAGTTCGGTCATTTTGAATAAAGCTTCTGCTTTATAACCATAAATCCCCAAATGTCCGTAGAATTTAGATTTTCCAATATTGCGTTCAAAAGGGATTTTTGAACGAGAAAAGTACATTGCATAGTTATTAAAATCAAATACACATTTTACTAAGTTAGGGTTATTGACTTCGGCTTCATCTGTAATTTCTCTTACCAGTGTTGAAATATCAGCTTGTTCGTCAAATTTTACACCTTTTATTACCAGTTCAATATTTGCTTGTTCTATAAGCGGTTCATCACCTTGAAGGTTAATAATATATCCTATTTCAGGATGTCTGCGTGCAACTTCTGCTATTCTGTCGCTGCCGCTTTTATGTTCAGCAGATGTCATTTCGACTTCAGCACCAAATTTCTTGCAAGCATTAAAAATTCTTTCATCGTCTGTTGCAATGATTACTCTATCAACTAAAGGTGTTTGCTTTGCTTTTTCCCAAACCCATTGGATAATCGGTTTTCCGCAAGCTTCTAATAAGGGCTTGCCCTCTAATCTTGATGAACCGTAGCGTGCTGGAATAATTATAGCTGTTTGTTGATTATTCATTTATTTTCCCCTATTTAGTTGCATTTATAAATACTGCATTTGATTTTAGACTGATTTCTCTATTTGTAAGATAATTTTGAACATCTTGCATATATTTATTAACAGTCGCTTCATCAAAATATTTAAGATATCGTTCTTTTGTAGAGGCTTGTCCCGGAGATGGTGGATTGTTAAACCACTGTTCTACCATTCCATTTTGTACTACATAATTTGATTTAACCTCTTGCACTTTGACTTCAGGGATAGAGAACCCTGCTATTTCAAGATTTGTTTTTAAAGTATCCTGGTCAAAGTTACATAGCGAATCAAGGGGATTTTCCATAAGTTCGTTTTCAACACGTTTGAAGTCTTCATATTTATCAATATAAATTGGATCTGTGATTTCCCAATATCGTGTATTTGAACGAATTACAGGTTCAAATGCGCAAAATTTGCCGCCCGGTTTAAGAATTCTGTAAACTTCATTTATTGCAAGTTGTTTATTTACAATATGCACAAGTACAGAACGCATAAGTGCTTTATGAACAGTGCTTTCAGGAAGTGCAATATGTTCACAAGGCGATAAAAGCATTTCATAACCGCCTCTTACGCCTGATTCATCCAAAATTCTTTTACAGTCATCCAGGCAGTCCTGAAATTTGTCTGAAAAAATAATTTTACCTTTACATTCCTGCATTTCCAGAGCTTTAAAAGCAAGAAGACCGGTTCCTGTTCCAATATCGATAACAGTTTCGTATGGTTTAATTTCTGCATAAACAAGCACAACATCTCTAACAGCTTCAAGCCATTTTGTTGTTTGTTCAATCATTTCAGGTGTCTGACCAGCAAAACGATTTTGCTTTAACCATTGTGTCCAATTATTACAAATATTATCCATTTTTTTATCCTTTGTGCGGTAGACTATGAACTTAAATTACCACTCCATGTGCTCCTTTGGAACAGGCTGCCAGTGCGTTCACGCTGGTGGTAATAATTATACTATATTTTTATTAAAATTTTAAGACTTTCTTTTGCTTTATTTGCTTCAAAAGCTTCAAGAGCCTCATCAATAGGATAGATTTTTGTAATAAATGGAGTGAAGTCTATTCTATTGTTTGCTAAAAGTCTTAGTGCCGGTGGAAATTGACCGCAGCGAGAGCCTAAAACAGTTATTTCATCAATAACAATAGGCGCAAGGTTTAATTCTTTTCCAGAGGCTACGGTGCTTTTTAGAACAAGGACTCCTCGTGGTTTTGTAAGTGACATAGAGGTTTCAAAACCTGAAGCTGAACCGGTTGCTTCTACTACCACATCGTATTTTTTTTCAGGAGTAAAATTACTCAATAGTTGTGTTTTAACTCCCTGAGCTTCTGCAATATCCAGCTTGTTACGGTGCTTACCAACTAATAATACATCAAGGTTTTGTGCATTAAGAGTTAAAGCTGTAGTTAAACCAAGTTTTCCATCTCCTAAAACAACAACTTTTGCCATTGGTTCAATATGAAGCTGTTCTGTTATTTCACAAGCTGCCGCAAGAGGTTCAACAAAAACTGCTTGTTCATTGGTTACATTAGAAGGAACTTCAAAAAGTATATTTGTTGGCACGGTAATATATTCAGCCATACAGCCGTCTTTTCTCCAAATACCTATTGTGTGTCTATCCGGGCAATGGCGATAATTCTTTTGGGCGCACCATTCACAATCAGGGTTATCACAACCATAGCTTATTTCGGCAACTACTCGTTTGCCTATAAGAGATTTATCTTCGCTGTTGACTTCTTCAACAACACCAACAAACTCGTGTCCCAGAACTCCAACATATCCCATATATCCTTTTGTTATTTCATAATCAGTATTGCAGATACCTGCCAGGGTTACGCGAATTAATGCTTCGCCTTCTTGTGGTATTGGTTTTGGGTAATTATTATCCAGTTTTAATCCATTATCAAATACAATTGCTTTCATTTTACTCCCTCACTTCTGGAATAATTCTAACGCAAAAATATTATGAATAGTAGTTTCTGGGTTAAGATGTAAAAAAGTTGTTACAAAGTGGAAGAGAAAAAGAAAAAGTGTTACTATAACCTTGTACTTGATTTCAAAACAAAGTTTACCCTAAAAGCTGCGTAGGAGAAATCGCCTCAAGAGTATGAGGGAGTTATATTGCTTATTACTTGTAGATTTACAGGTTTAATAAGTGTGCAAATTTTGGCTGGAGGTCTTTTATGCGTCATTGCTGTCAGTTTAAGGCTGATGATATTTATTATTTGAAAGAAACTAATCTTTATGTTACCAGAAAACTTTCAATCGGTTTTTGTCCGATTTGTAAAAAACCTGTTGCCGAACTTGTTGAAATCCGTTTTGACGGGGTTATAACCCGCGATTATAAAATAGGAATTCAGGCTAATGATTTAGCAATGAAATATAAAGATGACATTCTTTATTCAATGAAACAGTGCAATTATCAAAAATTTAAATCTAAGCCATTTGGCTGGAAGTATGGAGTTAATAAATCCGTAAAAATCCGTGGTGAAGAGCGTGTAAGACAATATGCTTGTGATTTTTATGGTAACAAAGAATTAATAAAAACTACAATTTAAAAATCTCTATTCATCTATTTTTACATGGGGCGCTTTTATCTTTCACCTTTCTCTCTAGGGTAATTTTACCCGACCTACTCCTTAGCGCCTCTTTTTTTTTAAGGAAAATATTATGACAAAAAAGATACAAAAACAAGATGTTAATAAAAAACATATTGAGTTTTATAACAAGGTTCTTGATATTTTAGAGTTTATTCTGAATGAATACTCGGGCGAAATTACAAGAGCAGATATAGAGTTTTTAGATATGTCAAAAAATTCTATTGCAGTTCTTGATTTTTTAATCTCTTCAATTACTAAAGTGCAAAAAGGTCAGCGCTTGGCTTTAGGATTAGATGATAAAGAACTGGATGATGTTTCTCCAAAAATAAATATTGTTGAAGGAATAAGTGAAAATAAAATTTAGTTGAAAAAATTTTTATATAATGTTATTCTTAATGCATTATAAGGAGAATGTATGAAAAAGATTTTAATGTTAATTGCAGTAGTATTATTTTTTAATACTGCCTGTGATGCCAAAGATTATGCAAAAATTCAGCTGAAAGAACTTAAAAAATCTCAAAAATATGATGCAACTGAAAAATATTATGCTGATTATTCTAAACAAGATAGTGTTGCTTTAGGATTTGAGATTAAAGACCCTAAGTTAATTAAGCTTCAAGGATATGAATTTGTAAGTCCTGATAAATTAAAAGCAAAATATGCCGAAGATAGTCTTAAATATATGCAAATAAAAAACGGGCTTTGCGGTAAAAAAGTTGATAATTTTAATGCACAAGCTTATGGTGAAGATTTTTACAATATATACAAAGTAGCTGAACGTATCATTCGTGCTAATAATCTTGATTATTTGAATTGGAAAATTACTGTAGAAAAAGATGTTACATTTAATGCATATTCAGGTGAAACAAATTGTATCGTTATAAATACAGGTGCTTATGATACTTTTTCAACTAATGAAGATGCTCTTGCTTTGTTAATAGGACATGAAATAGCACATTCTTTATTAGGACATTATGCTAGAACTGCTCAGCATATCAGACGTATGAACAGATGTAACAATGAGGAAACTCCTTTAGCCTATATTATTGCAAAAAGACGTTATATATCTGATTCCAAGAAAATGGAATATGCAGCTGATGCAACAGGTGCTATCCTAGCAGCTAGAGCTAATTATAATTTGAACAATGCGAAAGATTTGATTTCTTTTCTAAATACTTTTGATGACGGTTCAGAGTTTTACGATACACATCCAAATGCCCGTCACCGATTGGAAAATTATGAAGAGGCAAGAAAAAATTTTTTAGAAAGCGAGTGGCGCAAACAAGGTATTTATAATATGTATAAATCTAATGTTCTTATGCCAAAGCTTTCTTCTGATAGAAAGTCTATAGTTATTCCTAAAACACCGGGTAAAACTGTAAATAATTCTTATAAAAAAGAACGTGTAAGTGACTTTTTTACAAGATATGCATATAAGTCATATTTAAATGGTGATTTCAAGAATGCTGAAAAATACTGGGGTAAATTATTAGATATTGATAAAAATAATCCTGTTGCATATTTGTATTTTTCTTATACAGAAGAATGTTTGTATAAAAAGACAGGTAATGCAAAATATCTGCAGAATGCAAAAGATTTTGCAAATTATGCACAAAGGTTAGCTCCTGAAAATAAGTTTATAAAAGAACAAATTGAATCACTATAAATTTTTTTATTTTACAGCGGTGGTGCTATCAGCACCACCGCTTTTCCATGGAGGTTTTATGATTAAAGTTCTTATTCCTACAAATCCTGATTTTAAAAAGTTTGAGGACGAGTTAAAAACTTTATATGAAAAAAATCAGAATAAAATTTGTGATACAAATACTTTTGAGTTTATCAGAGACAATACTTTATTTTATATGTTTATTAATGATAATGTGCTATTAGGTGCAATATATTATTTTTTAGATAATAATATGCTTTTTCTAAACGGGTTTGCAAAGCCTAAAGGTCATATTCTAAATATGCGTTGTTTACTCCTTTCACTTTCATGGTTTACCTGCAATATTTATGCAGAAGCTCAAAATCGAGCTTCTGCATTTTGTTTATTAAAATGTGGTTTTAAACGTGTTAAAGATAATCTTTTTGTCTATGAGTCTAAGCAAATATCTTAGAATTTTCAATTCTTATCTTTGTATATTTATCTATTTCTGGTTCATTTTCTTCCGGATTTAATATATATAAAACTTCTGTTGTATCAAGAGGTTTATTTTTATACAAATTGTCGAAATAATAATTTATGATTTCATCATTATATTCACGGCTCTGGCTTTCACTATGATAAATATTTGGTCTCAATCTTGGCTGAATGGTAAACTTTTCTCCTAATATTAAAGACTCTATTTCTATTTTTTCATTTCGATATTTTTTTATTGTATTTATTGTTTCTAAAGTTTCAAGCAATTCTTCCAGTGTTAAAGCATAAACTTTTGCTTCGCCTGTAGCTTTATAAATTGCATCGGCAAGAGTTTGTTCAATGCTTAAGTAAGCAAATTGGTTGAATTCAGTAAGGAATTTTCTATCAATATGGATTGTTTTTGCGATAGGTTCTTTTGAGGATTTTATACGTTGACAAAATGCTTCTTCAAAATCTTTAATGTTAATATCAAGGCAATTTCTTAATAGTCTGTTGACTTCTATAATAAATGTTTCAAATAAACTTTCAGGTAAGAAGTTATATTTGCTTTTTAGTCTATTATTAATATGTAAAATTTTGTTTTCTCTTTCAAAATCTTGTCTGGTTTTTGTAAGTAATTCTATTTTTTCTGTAGGAATATTATCAGGCATATTGTACATAAGTTTTTGTGCAAATGCTACTTTTGCTGATAATGAATGAGGATTTTTTAAATCGAAAAGAATTTCGCAGCTACGACCATAAAGTCTGATGTAGTTAATTAGTTCTTCTTTAGTGTTTTCATATTCAGAAGCGTTTGCAAATTGTAAAGTATCAAATTTAAAATACTGTTCAACAATACATTCTGCTTCTTCGTAAGTTACTTCTTCTTTATATTGTTTATAAAGCTTCGCAATCCTATTCGGATCAATATTTCTATTTTTAATAGGCATATTAATCTCTTTTTGCAATTTAAGAGAGCCAACTGCAATAAATGGATAACCTTTTTGTATTTGGCTTAATGCCATTTTGCAATCTGCTTGAGACATTAAATAAACTTTTGCATCTTCTGTACAATCATACAAAATATCAGCAAGAGCAGCTTCTAATGCTCTATTCATTCTTGCAGCGGTTGGTCGTTCTGTATCATTAATTTTATTAATATTTATATAATCTTCAGTGTACATTGATTCTTGCTTAAGAGCTTTAGTCCAAGATATAATCTGTTCTTCTGTTAAATCTATTAATGCTGTATTAAAGAAATCTCTCATATATTGAAGTGGAAGAAGCTTAATATCCAATCCTGCTTGATTTATATAAGCATTTATGAAAGTTTTCAGATATTCAGGAAAATTATTATATTCTTCTTCTGTAAATAATTCTTTATGATTTTTAACCTGTTCGTTAACTTCTTTTTCTCTTTTTGCACGAGCCTTCATAATATCGTTTTTTAAAGTTTCAAATCTACCATTATCAACTGCATTTTTAACTTTTTCATGAGCTTCATGAATAGCAATTCCCCATCGTTCAGCAAAATCAGGGTTATTTGTCCAAAAATCAGTCATAATTTGAGATAAATGCTCATTGAATTGCTCTGAACCATAAATTGCATCAACAGGTTTTTCTACATGCCCTTTTTTCATAGCAATTGAAAGAGCAGCTAATATATCGGGGTTTTTATTCCAAGCCTCAATCATTGCGTAACGAATGGGTTCTGATGCTGCTTTCAAGCCGTTAATATATTCAGTACGTTCTTGGGCGGACATTGAATTCCACCATTCAGCACGTTTCTGTTCGCGTTTCATATCAATTCTACGCTTATCATATTCAGTTAAGCTTTCTATAAAGAGTTTGAGATTATTACCAGCCCAGATTTTAAATAAATCGTCTCTGCTAAGGCTTGTTGAAATTTTCTCATGTTTTTCTTTTGGTATTGTTGGTTCAGTTTTTGATGTTGATTTGGGTTTGCGTATTTTATCGATATTAGATTGATTGAATTTTTCAAGCATTTCCAATTCTGTTGCTTGTTCAGCAATTAAATCTAATTTTTCGCTTCGGCTCATGGAATTCCACCATGTTTCAAAACGTTCTACACTTTTTTTGTTGCGTGCAGTACGTTCTTCTAGAGGCATTGAGTCCCAGAAGTTTCGATTTGCTATGGAAATCTTTTCACCAATTATATCAGAATATCCAAGCCGAGTGTATCTCAATGATTGCATATATTCAAATTCAGGGAGTTTAATTCCCAGGGCTTTTATAGTGCTTGAGTGGATTAGTTGACCATTTTCTTTTTCACTATACATTGATTTAAATTCCGGATTTATCTCTTGTTCCAGATCCTGATTAATTTCATCCAGAGTTTTACTTTCAATAAAGATTTTTTTGAGAAGCCAAATGGTGAAGTTTTCGTTATTATTTAAAATTCCTTGTTCACAAACATTTAATAGTTCTTTATTTTCTCTATAAATACCAAGTAAACCTCTTGTCGCTTTGCTTTCATCAGCTTCTTTCAGTTCTGAAAATAATTCTTCTTCAGGAAATGCTTGTTGAACTGCAGCAACACTTGTCAATCCGATTAATCCGGCAAATGCATTTTTTTGTGCATTAATAGGAGTTTGCAGAGCTTTATCAGAAATTGTTTCAATATATGATTTAACAGTTTTTGGCATTCTTGCGGCATTTGTTTCATAAAATCGTGTAAGACCTTTGTCAACTCTTGCTTCAAAAGGTATGCTAACCGGTGTTTGTTCGTTGTAGTTATATTTTGGTAAAATAGTGATTTGTTGTATTCTCATAAATTAATTCCTTCTTTATGAATATATTAAAATCGCTAAAAATAAAATTTGTTAGTTATAAAAGAAAGGATAGAAAATGAAATACAAAAATTATTACAATTTTGAATTAGGTAATCGAGATATTTATTCTCACAATGATATATTGGGAATGACGGTACAAGATTTGTTTGATAATGAACTTCCGTTATCCTATCAGTATAATACAATAGGAATACCAAAAGACGACGAATTAACTGCGTCGCCAAATACACATCAATACACGCACGCAAATGGAAAACTGCGTTGGCGTTCAAGCAGTAAAACTACAGAAGAACTTCTGGAGGAAGAGCGCCAACGCAGGGCAGAACAGGAAGCACAGGCTGCAAATTCACAAAGCCAGCTTTCTGGTTTTGTGGACAATCCAATTTCGCAAGGAGTTACTGCACCTAAACAAGTTGTAGAGTCCCCGATGTTGGAAAGTGAGCCGCTTGTGGACCCGAATACAATGCAGAACTTTAAAAGTATATTGCAGAATAGAAAACAAAATGATAATGCGTTTTCTCCTGTTTTAAATGCAATTAAATCAAATTCGTCTCAACAGCATTTATCAATGGAAGAACCAGATTATTATGAAGAAAATCTGCCAGTTTCTCAAGAAGAAGAACTTTGGGACGACTTAAATGATTATTTAAAATCAGATTTAATACCACAAACTAACAATGATGAAGTATTAGCAAATGATTATAATGATAAAACTTTAATAAAAGGATCCGTAGAAGAAGTTGTAAATCCTTATGATTTAATTCAAAATGATACATCTTTATCAACAGAAGAGAAGGTTGCAAAAATAAAAGAGCTTACAGATGCTCGTAATAAAGAAATTGACAAAGAACATAGAAAAAATATGGCAAGGATTCTTGGTGGTGCAACTCTTGAAGTAGGTTCGTATTTTATTCCAGGAACAATTGGGGCAAAAGCAGTTGGAGGTTTAACCAAAGTAATGGCTCCGATTGCGAAGAAGTTGATGCCAAAAATAGGGAAGAAGGTTGTTAATGATGTTGTAAAAAATGTAGCAGAAGGTGTTGTTTCTGCTCCAATCGGTGCGATTGGTGATTCAATGGTTACAGGTGAGGACATTAATGAGTTTTTGCCAAAAATTGGTAACGGAATGAAGCAAAATGCAATGTCTTTAGGTTATATATGGAGTAACAAGAAGAAAAGAGCTAATGAATTAAAAGATGTTGATAATTTTGATAATCTTTCTAAATATCAAAAACGCAGAATGCAAAATAAATTATTACAATACTACGATGATTATGTAGATGGAACCGTCAAGTATAAAACACCAAAACCAAGACCTAGCTATCAACTACGCGATAAAGAATGGATAGAATGGTTAAAAAAAGCAAAATTGCGAAAATGGTAAATTCCTTTTATAATATTATTTATGAACAAACTTGTTAAAACATTAAAAAATATCTATAAGGATAATAAATATATATTTAGCATTCAATTCTTAATTTGTTGGATAGTTACTTTTTTGTTCGCGTTTTTGCATGGGTTAAGGTATCAACCAAAATTAGAAGCGACAATGGCAGAATACATTTCTAGTAAAGTTGGATTGGATTTTCATCCTGACTGGATATCAACACTATTACTTTTGATAGGTTATTTTTTGCTATTCTTGTTATTTATTATGCCAAGTTACTTTTCTTTATCAGATATATTCAGTTATTTTAAAAAAAAGAAACAAGTCAATTCTGCAAATACAAGCCTGTACAAAAAGAAATCCAAGAAGAAAAAGAAAAAAAGAAAATAAATTATAATTCAAATTAAACCGCACCTAACTGGGTGCGGTTTTGTGTTGTGAAAAAATAAAACAGGGCTTTGCCCGGAAAGGAATTTTATATGTCATTTGAGTACATTATTGAAAAAGATAGTTCAACAAAAAAGTTAACGAAAGAAGAAGAGGTAAAATTGGTCAAAGACATTTCTTCAACCTTTGTGGAACTTAATTCAAAAAGGGTGTCCAATTTGAAAATGGCTTCTGATTTAGCAAATGAAATCTTTTTTAAAAATGATTTTAAGTCATTAACCAATAAGACACAAAAATGGAAAGCCAAAGTTAAAATGTGTAAAACATTTATGTTTTATCAGACCCTAAAAGCTTTTATATGGAGAAATACTTATGCGAATGTTAATTCAATGTTTGACGTATCCGGTGAAAACAGAGACTCAAATAACATGTCAAATAAACAAAAAGCAATGCTTGTGGACATCTTTGAAAAAATGGATTTTCAGAAAACCTGTGACAAAGTTATTGATAACGCTTTACTTTTTGGAGAACTGATTTCTTTTACAGCATGGAAAAAGAATTATGAAGAATATCGTCGTCCTATTGAGGTATTTCAGAATATTTTTTCTCAAGATTTTACAAAACTTCCTAAAATTATGGAAGCTATAAAACAAGGTAAAAATTTCTGGGTTGATACTAAAAAGATTTATGATAATCCTTTTATTTATCCTGTAAATCCTGCTGATTTGGTTTTTGATACTTCTCAGGTCGATAATTGGGATAATTGCCCAAAGATTTATAGAAGTTACAAAACACCGGGTGATATTATCAATAACCAGTATTATGAACTGAATGATGAACAAAAAGAAGCAATTATTTCTTTTGTTGGCAACTCTCAGAAAACAAATTCTATTGAAGATGAAATTGTAAAAGGTTCAACGATTGAAGTTTTAGAACATTGGGGTGATTTAAAATTACCGGATGGTAAAGTTCTTAAAAACTGGCATGCAGTTATTATTGGAAGAAAATTCTTGGTTGAATTTGGTAAAAATGAAAGAATTATCAATCCATTTTCTTATGGTGCATTTATTACAGACCCTGAAACTAAAAGGGGTATAAGTCCTTTGTATTGTGTTCTTTCACTTGCATTATTTCAGGAAGATTTATTAAATAGAACCTGTAATTTGCAAGCTCTTAATGAAAATCCGCCACTTTTGGCTCCGGAAGGCTTTTTTGATGATGATGAAATTGAATTATATCCAGGAAAAATTATTGAATATGGTGATAATTTAACTCCTACAGCTGCATTTCAACAGATGAATTTTAATCCTACTGTATTTTTACAAGATATTTCATTTTTGAATGATCTAATGGCAGAAGTGTCAGGTATTTTCCCAAATATGATTGGTGCGGTTGAGACTACGGGAGCTAAAACTGCAACAGAAATTAATACTAAATCACAAGGACAAATGACTCGTCTTTCAATGCTTGTTGATACAATAAATCAAGATTTTATTTTACCAAATGTAGAAAAGGTAGCAAAACTTTGTGCTGATTTCAAATCAGGTATTGAAACAGTTTTTGTAAACAAAGATAATCAGCCTGAAACTATTGAGATTGATGATGAAATAAGACAAGCAGAGTATAAATACACATATTCAGACTCATCAAATACAACATTGAAATCCGAACAAGCAGACATGCTGGTAACAGCGGTTGACAAGTTTGCACAAAAACTTAATTTGAATTTGGAAGAAATATTCTTATGGTATTTTGAACAAAAAGGTATTGATAATCCTGAACGCTTTCTTGCACAGGAGCAAGTTCAAACTGCTAATGGAGTTGAACTTCCACAATTCCCTCAAGAACAATCAGATTCGATTCAAATATTAGGAACATTAGCAGAAGGTGATGAAAATTCTCAGAGACGTTTAGGTTTGTTGAAGCAATTTATGAACCGCAAAGCAAGCGGCGATATGTTACAAAATTTATTAGCAGGAATAAGGAGTTAATATGAAATACAAAAATTACTACAATTTTGAATTGGGGAATAGAGATATCTATTCTCGCAATGATATCTTAGGAATGACTGTACAGGATTTGTTTGATAATGAACTGCCGTTATCCTATCAGTATAATACAATAGGAGTTCCAAAAGACGATGAATTGACCGCATCGCCAAATACCCATCAATATACAAACGCCAATGGAAAACTCCGTTGGCGTTCAAGCAGTAAAACCAGCGAAGAACTATTGGAAGAAG
>CAJTWU010000032.1 GCA_910579975.1 uncultured Vampirovibrio sp. | reverse complement strand
TGCTACATCTAATGAACCCAATTGAGTTTCCCAGTTCTTTGCAATTGAATATCCTGCTGCATTATCCTTTGCATGGTTAATTTTATAACCGGTAGTCATTCTTTCAATTGCCTGATTTAAACCGGTTGTAGCTTTTGCCAAATTTCTTTGAGCTACCAGTGATGATATATTTGTATTAATAGTTAATGCCATCTTACGACTCCTTCTTTGAATATTTTAAAAGCCTTCCTTGCTCTTATATTCTTTTAATTCCTCACAACAAAAAACCAATAACACTTTCAGAAGCTTTTTTTACAATTCGTTACAATAGAAGTCTGAAAATATTGTTAATGCTATAATTTTTATTAGAGTAGGAGTTAAGTATGAGCTTAATAAAAATTAACAATTCACGTTGTAAATCATGTTATTTATGTGTAAACACTTGCCCAAAGGGACTTATCAAAAAATCAGACAAAACAAACCGTCTTGGAGATTACCTTGTAGAGTTTGAAGATAAAGATAATCAATGTTTAGGATGTGCAATGTGTGCAAAAAGATGTCCTGATATGGCTATAGAAGTATTTAAGGGATAAATTATTACCCTTATATAAAAAGGAATTAAGTATGGAAAAAGATGAAAAAGTTTTAATAAAGGGAAACTACGCTATTGCACAGGCTGCTATTAATGCCGGATGCCAATGTTATTTTGGTTACCCTATGACCCCTCAAACAGAAATTGGGGAATACTTAAGTGCAAAAATGCCTGAACTTGGAAGAGGGTTTGTTTGTGCAGAAAGTGAACTCGCTGCAATAAATATGGTAATAGGTGCCGTTTCAACGGGGATTAAGGCAATGACAACATCATCCTCATGTGCTGTTGCTTTAATGCAAGAAGCTTTATCTTATGCTTGCGGTGATGAAGTTCCTGTTGTATTAGTAAACGTAATGAGAGCCGGTCCGGGATTAGGATATATCTATCCGGCACAAGGTGATTACAACCAGTCTGTTTATGGTGGTGGAAATGGTGATTATAAAATAATAGTTCTTGCTCCTTCTACTGTTCAAGAATGTATTGATTTAACTTACAGGTCATTCTATTTGGCTCAAAAGTACAGAAACCCTGTTATTTTATTGGCTGACGGTTTACTTGGACAAATGATGGAACCAGCTTCATTTGGTAAAAATCCTTATCCTGATGTTGATGTTTCAAGCTGGGCTTTAACCGGTGCAAAAGGAAGAGAAGGAAGAGCTATTTATTCTTGCGCTCCGGATGAAAAGAAACAAAATCAGCATATTTATGATTTGTTCAAAAAATTTGAAGTTATAGCTGAGAACGAAACTTCTTATGAAGAATTTGAAGTTGAAGATGCCGATATTATACTTACAGCTTTTGGCTCTATGACACGTAATATTAAAGCTGCGATGAAAGTTCTTCGCCAAAAAGGTATTAAAGCCGGATGCTTTAGACCGGTAACACTTTCTCCATTCCCTGAAAAGAGAATTTCAGAATTGGCAGGATTAGGAAAAGATTTTGCAGTAGTTGAAATGAATATGGGACAAATGTATAAAGATGTTAAATATGCTGTTAACGGAAAATCTGAAGTTAGCTTGATTAACAGACCTGTTGGAGAATGGTTAAGCGTAGAAGAAATTGTTTCGGCAGTAGAAAAAGAGGTGAAATATGCAGCAGGTGTTTAGTATCCCTAAGTCAATGAAAAAAGATTTTAAATATACTTTTTGTCCAGGTTGTGACCACGGTGTTGCAGTTAGATTAGTTGCTGAACTTTTGGACGAAATGAACCTTCAAGAAAAAACAATTTGTTCTACATCAATTGGCTGTTCAGTATTTTTGTATGATTTTCTTGATATTGATTGTATAGAAGCACCGCATGGAAGAGCTTGTGCCTCTGCTACCGGTGTTAAAAGAGCAAATCCGAATAAATTTGTTTTCACATATCAGGGAGATGGCGACTTTGCTTCTATCGGTCTAGCCGAGTCTATGCATACTGCACTTCGTGGTGAAAAAGTTTCTGCTATTTGTATTAACAATACTACATATGGTATGACCGGCGGACAAATGGGTCCAACAACCATTATGGGACAAATTACAACAACATCTCCAACTGGTAGAAATATTGATTATAACGGTTATCCGATTAAAATAGCAGAACACATTGCTCTTTGTGATGGTACAGCTTATTCTGCACGTGTTGCTTTAGATACCATTCCTCATATTAATCAGGCAAAACAAGCTATTAAAAAGGCTTTTGAAGTTCAAGAACAAGGATTGGGATTTGGATTTGTTGAAATACTTTCATCATGTCCTACAAATTGGCATATGTCACCGGTAGAAGCACACAAAAGAGTTAAAGAAGAAATGATTCCTGTATTCCCTCTTGGAGTATTTAAGGATGTTACACAGGAGGCTAAATAATGGAAAAGAATTTTATAATCGCCGGTTTTGGCGGACAAGGAGTATTGCTTGCCGGTACAATCTTAGCAAACGCTTTTATGCTTGAAGGTAAAAACGTAACCTGGTATCCGTGTTATGGTGCAGAAATGCGTGGCGGTACTGTAAATTGCGAAATCGTTGTTTCTGATATTGAAGTAAGCTCTGTACATAAACAAGATACTGATTTTGCTTTAGTATTAAACCAGCAGTCTTTTGATAAATTTGTTCAAAGAATAAAATCAGGCGGTACTATTGTTGCAAATTCAACTCTTGTTGCTGAAACTAAACCAAGAGCTGATATTAATTATGTTTTTGCACCTATGACAAAAATTGCAAATGATTTAGGTAACGGTAAAGTAACTAATATGGTATCCTTAGGAGTTTTATCTTCTGTTTGCAATTTAGTTAAACAAGAATTTCTTGCAAAAGGTGTTGAAAAAGTTCTTGGAGAAAAGAAAAAACAATTCTTGCCATTAAATATGAAAGCACTTGAGCTTGGAAGCGGTTGTTTAGTTTAAGCCAAATAATCCAAAATTGCACCGCCAATTTCTTCATTAGGATCAAATGGACAATCTTTATGCGGATTTATAGCATTTTGAATAAGCATTACACATAATGGACCAAACGCATCAGGAACTTTTGTTTTACGGTAAATTCCGGCTAAGAAAGTCTGAATATTTGGTGATTTTGTGTTGTTGTATTTTGATAATGTCGGATAAAGTTCTGCTACACTATCATTCCCCTTATCAAGCATTAAATTAAGGGCATATAAATCTTCTAAAACCCCTTCTTCTGATTTTGGGTTTTCAAGAGAAAGCTTGATATCATTAATATTTCGTTTAATGTTTGCTTCGTCAAATACACAATAATTTCTTGTTTGAGTTGGATAAATCATATAGAAATTCTATACTAAAAAAACAAAAAATACAAAGCGCCCAAAGCAAAAGCCGGTACAAGAGGTAAGTATAGAGGGCAAGGCTCTTTTCTAAGTCCTTTAAGTATGAATATTGCAAGTGCTAATCCACTAAATGCAACAACTGCAAGTGTGTAGTAATTCTCCCAAATAAGTTTAAAAACTAAAACACTCAAAGTAAATAATACAGAAAGAATGCAAACAGCTTTATTATTCTTACGATACTGCCTATACAAAAATACAGGTACCGTAAAAAGCATTGAAGAAATTAACGTATATAAAAGCACGCTCCATAGACCGGTGAAACCAAAGCAAGCACCCAAAGCTGCTGCCACATATGTATCAGCTTCGCCAAATGCTCTGTCTTTTGTAAACAAATAACCAATTCGAGCCGCTAATTCAAATAAAATAACAGCTGTTATTATACCCATAACCGACTCCCAATTGTGATTATAAGCCAAACCAACTACTCCAAGCCCGATTGCAATATTACAATCTACAAGTTTTTCTTTCAAATCAGTTACTGTCATTATCAAAAGACAAGATACAATAATAATTGCAAACAATGTTTTTAAATTTAGTCCAAAAGACAAATAACACCACAGATAAAGCCCCATAGTTACAAGTTCTATTATAGGGTACTGGATACTGATTTTTTCTTTACAGAAAGCACATTTCCCACGTAAGCATAGATAGGATAGAACAGGAATATTATGCCACGGATAGAGTTTATGGTTACATTTAGGACATTTAGAAGCTGGAAATACAATACTTTCTCCACTTAAAGAGCGTAAAATAACAACATTAAAAAAGCTTCCTAAGCACAAACCCAATATACAAACCCAAAATATAATATAATTATTCAGTAACGATTCCATTATCATTCCTTTTCATACGTTGACGATATTCAGGATTTTCCCAAACAAAATCACTTATCAGATTGAAAAGGTTCTTCATTCTTCGTGAAACACCCATCTGGGAAATTTGAAGAGCCTCAGCTATCTCTTTTTGAGTCATATCTTGTTTATAATACATATCCAGCAGCACTCTTTCTTCAGGAGGCAATTTATTTACGACTTCATCAAAAATAATTTTAATATCAGCATACTCAGATTGTTTTTGGTAATCATTAGAAGCAATTATTTCTTCATAACCAAGACTATCATCACTTGTATCAAAAACTTCCTCCAAAGAAACTGTTGATTTTCTTCTATCAATTTGCAACGCAAAATCAATTTTTTTAGTTGGTACATCTAAAGCAGAAGCAACATCTTCACTTGTTAATTTAAATATCTCTTCCTGTGTAAGGTCTTTAGTAAAGTTATTAATACGAATAACCAGTTCCTGAATATGTCCTGGAACACGTATCATATTTAACTTATCACGTAGAAAATGTTTCATTTCACCAATAATAAAATAACCGGCATAAACCCTGAAATTATCATTTTTTTCTTTAGAATATTTATCAATAGCTTTTAAAAGCCCAATAAATCCAGCCTGAGTCATATCTTCAATAGGGTCGTAAGAACGTCTTGCAATTGTTCTGGCAATATGTTTTACAACAGGTATCATATAAGAAACTATCTGTGTTTTTATCTCTACTTTTAAACGCTCATCATCAGATGAGTGGTAAATATCAAGCCACTCTGAAATTTTTCCGTAAATGTCATTACTTGGCATATTTTTTGACAACTCTAAATTCCTCTTAAAGACATTTTAGCATAATCATAGGTAAAATATAATATTAATAACAAAATCAGCCATCAACATATAAACTGTTGATAATACAGCAGCCTTTGTTGTAGAAACACCGACATCCTTCGCTCCGCCTGTTGTTTCATAACCCTGAGTTGCACAAACCAAAGCTATTAAAATTCCAAACACAAAAGCTTTAAGAAGACTTATATAAATATCTTTTGTACTCAACCAGAGCCAAACAGAGTTTATATATCTTGCCGGATGCAGTCCTATGGTGTGATTAGAAACAACTAAACCTCCGGCTATACCAACAAGTTCAGCTATCAGAACAACCATTGGAACGGTAATTGCAGCAGCAATAATTCTTGGAGAAAAATAATAGCCTACAGGATCAACTTTTAAAGTTTTTATAGCATCTACTTGAGAAGTTACTTTCATGTTTGCGATTTCAGCAGAAATAGCAGTTCCAGCACGTGCTCCGATTGCCAAAGCAACAAACCCGGGTGCAATTTCTCTAATCATTACAACAGCAATTGAACCGCCAACATAAGCTTCTGCACCGGTCATAAGGAATTGTTTCGAAACTTGTATTGCAATTACAGCAGCAGATACAAAAACAATCACCAGTGATATAATAAGCGAGTCATAACTAATCGCCGCCGCTTGAGAAATAACAGAAGCAAATCTTGAGCGGCCTGACAATGTATATTTTGCACTCAAAAAGAGATTTTGTATGCATTTACCTAAAAAACTAATCATAAGTACTATTATAAATCTAATGATTAACTTTTGTAAAGGATTTTAGCAATATTTTTCACTTATAAGTTTTTATATTTGTATCAAGATTGTGTGGAGGTATCTAACTATGACATTTCAAGTAAACGGCTTAAATGGAAAATATGATAACTATGGCAAAAATGCTGTTGAAAATCATTTACAATATATGGAAACACCATTAGCTAACGATAATCATAAAACTGCGCCAATACTTGATTTCAAACCAACAGAAGAAGCTCTCAATAATAATACAAAATCATTAGAAAAATTTATTGATGAAAATGATGCATATCTAAACTCATTACCACCATTAGAATATGAGTATCGTTACATGCCGGAAGGTAAGTTTGACAAAGCTTCTCTACTAGCTGCTGCTGAACAAGAAATGCAAGCCAAAGAGCTTTCTGTAGAAGAATTTGAATATAGATATCTTATTGATGACACAATGACTGCTGAACCATTAGATATCAACAAGGATGGTAAAATTGATAATTCTGAATATGCTGCAAATATTGTAGCAGCAGATATTCTAAGCAAAGACTCAACCGATCCGGCTCAAGCTGATGGTATAATTACACCAAAAGGTTTAAATGCAGTTCTTGAGTATTCAAAAAAGAGTAATGCCGCAGCAGCTGCAAATTTATATGCAAATATATATAATACACATTTGAAATAAATTATAATGACATGGTATAATATTTATAATTAGAGGAGGATTTATATGAGTGATGTCATTATAAAAAGTGTTAATGGCGTTGATATTGTTCAGTTTCAACCCAAAGGTGTTTGCAGCAAAATGATGCAATTTAGAATTAAAGACGATATCATAGAAGATGTAGAATTTGTAGGCGGATGTGCTGGAAATCTTAGTGGAATTGGTATGCTTGTTAGAGGGATGAATATTAACGATATTATTCCAAAGCTGCAAGGAATACCTTGCGGGAAAAGGCCTACCAGCTGTCCGGATCAAATGACAATCGGTTTAAAAGCATATATAGAAGAAAAACAGAAAGTTAGAGCATGAAACAAGTTACATTAATCCGCGGCGATGGAATTGGACCTGAAATAACAGAGGCAGTTGTAAAAATAATAAAAGCTGCCGGCGTAGAAATTGATTGGGATATTCAAACAGCAGGTGCAGATGTTATTGAAACAGAAGGAGTTCCCCTTCCCGAAAGAGTAATTAACTCTGTTAAAAACACAGGCGTTGCCTTAAAATCGCCCGTTACAACACCCATTGGAAAAGGATTTCGTTCAGTTAATGTACAGCTTAGAAAAGACTTGGATTTATATGCAAATCTAAGACCATGTTATAATTTACCTAATGTAAAAACACGATTTGACAATGTTGATATAGTTGTTGTGCGTGAGAACACAGAAGACTTATATGCCGGTATTGAAAGACAAGTTGATAAAGATACAGCTGAAAGTATTAAAATTATTACGCGTAAAGCTTCTTTGAGAATAGCAGAATTTGCCTTTGATTACGCCGTAAAAAACAATCGAAAAGAAGTATGTATTGTAACAAAAGCTAATATCTGCAAACTTTCAGACGGATTATTCTTAGAATGTGCAAGAGATGTTGCAGCAAAATATCCATCAATAAATTTTAGAGAAATTTTGGTTGATAATTGTTGTATGCAGCTTGTTCAAAATCCAAATCAGTTTGATGTATTATTACTACCAAATCTATATGGCGATATAGTTTCAGACCTTTGCGCCGGACTAATAGGCGGTTTAGGAATAGCTCAAGGAGCAAATATAGGTAAAAATTACGCAGTATTTGAACCGGTTCATGGTTCAGCTCCTGATATTGCAGGGCAAGATAAAGCTAATCCGACCGCAATGCTTATGTCTGCAATTGAAATGCTTAACTATATCGGCGAAAAAGAAGCCGGTGAAAAAATAAAAAAAGCTTTATTTAAAACACTGGAAGCTGATATTAAAACAGCTGATTTAAAAGGTACAGCAACTTGTAGCGAGTTTACCAATACAATTATTGACTTCTTAGTCGATTAATAAAGTTTTTCAATCTCTCCATCGCTATTTTAAGGTTATCTAAAGAATACGCATAAGATATTCTTAAGAAACCTTCTCCGCTTGCACCAAAAGCATCTCCGGGAACTGCTGCAACTTTTTCTTCTTCAAGAAAACGGGTTGCAAATTCAACTGATGTCATGCCAAATTCTTTTATACAAGGAAACACATAAAACGCACCATAAGGTTCAAAACACTCTAAGTTCATTTCTTTAAATGCATTAAGCAAAAAGCGTCGGCGTTGATTATAAGCCCCACTCATAGCTTTTACATCATCATCTCCATGCTTTAAAGCTTCTACAGCTGCATACTGACTCGTTGTAGGAGCACACATTATTGCAAATTGATGAATTTTTGTCATTTGCTTAATAATTTCTTCTGGTCCGCAAGCATAGCCAAGTCTCCATCCAGTCATAGCATAAGATTTGGAAAAACCATTTATCAGCACAGTTCGTTCTTGCATACCATCAAGTGATGCAATAGAAACATGTTTGCCCTTATAAGTCAAAGCGCTGTAAATCTCATCTGATATAACATAAATATCGTGTTTTTTAACAATTTGGGCAATTTTCTCCAAATCCTCACGTTCCATAATTGCTCCTGTTGGATTATTAGGATATGCAAGAATTAAAACTTTTGTTTTATCTGTGATTGAATTTTCTAACTCCTCCGGAGTCAATCGAAACTCATTTTCTTGTTTTAAATCAATAATAACAGGCTTTGCACCGGCTAAAAGCGCACAAGGTTCATACGAAACATAACAAGGTTGTGGAATTATTACCTCATCTCCCTGATTAACCATCGCTCTTAGTCCAATATCAATAGCTTCAGAACCGCCAACAGTAACGATTACTTCTGTTAACGGGTTATAGCAAATACCATGATGACGTTTTTGGTATTTACAAATTTCTTCTCTCAGTTCTATAAGCCCGGAATTAGAAGTATAAAAGGTTTTACCTTTCTCAAGGGCATATATACCTTCATCACGGATATGCCAAGGAGTATCAAAATCAGGCTCACCTACACCAAGAGAAATTGCATCTTTAATTTCTGATACAATGTCAAAAAATTTTCGTATACCAGAAGGTTTAATGTTTTGAACAACATGAGAAAGTTCTTTTGTCATGGTGAAACAACCTCACGCTCATCTCCATGCCCTTTATCAAAAACAGTACCATGGTCTTTGTATTTTTTTAGAACAAAATGAGTCGCTGTAGAAAGAACGCTATCAAGAGTAGAAAGCTTATCAGATACAAAACCCGCAATTTCTTTTAAGGATTTTTCTTCAAGAGTAATTAGAAGATCATATCCGCCTGAAATCAAGTAAACAGCACGAACTTCAGGGTAATTAAAAATACGTTCGGCAATTTTATCAAAACCCTGACCTCTTTGAGGAGTAACCTTGACTTCAATAAGCGCTGTAACTTTTTCAATCGAAGTTTTATCCCAGTTGATAAGTGTATGATAACCGCAAATAATACCTTCTTCTTCAAGATGTGCAAGTTCGTTTACAACATCAATTTCTTCTCTGCCTAACAAAACAGCAAGCTCTTTTAAGTCAATACGGCTGTTTTTCTCAATTAATGATAATAATTCTTCTCTCATAAACTTCCTTTAAATTATTAATAGTTTATGTAAATTGTAACATTATATAAATATATCCGCAAATAAAAACCCTTCTGAACATTAAAAAAAATTCTCCTACTTTCTATTGACTTTTTTAATCGGGTCATTAAATCTAAAGTATGACTAAAGATTATTATAAAATTCTCGGCATTACGGAGTTAGAATCAGCCGAAAACATAAAATCTGCTTATCGTAAGCTTGCAAGAAAATGGCATCCTGATATTGCAGGAAACACTCCTGAAGCTATCAGACATTTTAAAGAAATAAATGAAGCTTATGAGATTTTGTCAAACAAAATAAAAAAAGATGAGTACGACCGCGCACGCCGGTTCTACAACTATGCAAAAGAAGGTTCTAAAACCCGTAACACACAAAATTCGCATACAGAAGAGCATGATGACAAACGCGGGTTCTATTTTACCTGGGAAGATTTTCTTTCCAAAAGAAAACGTGAAACCACTTATAGAAACGATACAGCCTCACAGCCTAAACGCGGCGAAGACATTCATACAGACATTGAAATTTCTGTATTTGAAGCTATGAGCGGAGTAACAAAAACTATAAACATGCTTCAAACTCAAACTTGCCCGAAATGCAGAGGCAAAAGATTTGTTAATGGCGGGATTTGTCCTCACTGTAATGGAAAAGGTGAAGAAACAAATTACAAAAAATTTTCTGTTAAAATACCGGCTGAAATTAAAAACGGGTCAAAAATCAGACTTGCCGGTGAAGGAAAAGCCAGCAATGATGGCGGGAAAAACGGCGATTTATATATTACAGTTCATATTAAAGAAACTCAAAGCTATAAAACAGAAGGTTTAAATATTCTTAAAACTATTCCAATTTCACCATCAGAGGCAGTTTTAGGTGCAAATATAAAAGTTTGCACAATTAACGGATGTGTTAATGTAAAAATTGCAGCAAATACACAAAATGGTCAAAAAATTCGTCTTTCCGGATGCGGCATAGTGCAAAATAAAAAAATTGGTGATATGATTATTACTATAGAAATTCGTATTCCAAAAAATTTAACAGAAGCTGAAATTGCTCTCTATAAAAAGTTGGAAGAAATTTCATCAGGGAATGTAAGAGATAATTTGTATGACAGATAAGGTAGTAATTAAAGAGATTTTTACATCAATTCAGGGTGAGGGTCCTTATATAGGTTACAAACAATTTTTCATCAGATTTTGCGGCTGTAACCTTCATTGTGAATATTGTGACACGGATTTTGACAGAAAAGGCGCCAAAGAATACAACGTAGATGAAATATTAAATCTTATGAAAAAGAATTCTGATTGTCACTCTGTTTCACTTACAGGAGGCGAACCGCTTTTACATACAGGATTTTTAAAAAAACTTCTTATCCATTGCCCGCTTCCTGTTTATCTTGAAACTAACGCAACTCTTTCTGGAGAGTTAAAAGAAGTTATAGATTATATAGATTATATTTCAGCTGATATTAAATTACCTAGCTGCACCGGGATAAGCGATTTATGGGAAGAGCATGATAGTTTCTTTGAAACAGCTATCCAAAAGAAACTTTTTGCGAAAGTTGTATTTGATGAAAATATTACACAAGAAGAGATTACTAAAACTTGTAAGCTTGGTGCAAAATACGGTATTGAAATAATTTTACAACCAAAAATGTGCCAAAACAATTTTTGTGTCAGCAATGAATTTATTGAACATATACTAAATAAATTTTTGCAGCACTACAAAAAAGTTAGACTTATTCCTCAAGTTCACAAGTTTTTAAATGTGAGATAGATTTATTCAAACAAATCATAAAGTCTGCTGCGAACTTCTTTATCAGACAATTCTTCTGTAATTTTATTCAAATCCATTGTCATTTGATAATATTCAGCAGCTAGAGCTTTGTCACCAATTGCTTGATAAGCACGTCCAAGGTTAAAATAAGCTAATGTATAATTAGGATTAATATTGATTGCAGTTTTAAAGTAATCAATAGATTCTTTTGGATCACCAATACCGTCAAGATAAACAACACCCAGGTTATTTTGTGAAATTTCAAAATCAGGATTAAGTTCTATTGATTTGTGAAATGCTACTATTGCTTCTTCAAGATAATCTTTTTCCCAAAGTGCTAAACCGGCTTTCGCATAAGCCATAAAATTTAACGGATCAGTTGTAATAGCATCACAATAGGTCTTAATAGCTTTATCCAAATCATTTTGAGCCATAAATAAATCACCTAGTGATAACTGAATATCAACATTTTTAGGATCAAGAACCATTCCAGCATTAAATGTAGCTTCAGCTGCTTCAAAGTTCTCTTTAATTTCGGCATAAATTGCACCGAGAGCATGACAAACAATTGAAGTCCACTCAGAATCTGGATTTAGTTTAATAGCTTGTTGATAATACTCAATAGCATCGTCATAAAGTTCTGCTTTAACATAAGCGTAAGCAAGTGAATTGTTATAGTATGGATTTTCAGGATTTAATTCTTCTGCAAGTTTAAATGCAGAAACAGCATGAACTTTATCTGATTTTTGCAAATATAAATGTCCTAATTCATAATAAATTTTATCTAAATCAATACCAAATTCCAAAAGTGAATTGTAATAATCAATTGTCATTTCAACATCATCAGGGAAATAGGTTTGATTGATTGTTGCAAGCTTAATTAAAACTTCGCGATCTAAAGGATTAAGTTCATATGCTCTCTTGTAACATTCTCTGGATGCTTCAATATTATTACATTCCAAAGATAAATCACCCATTTTTTGATAAAAAAGATTACTTTGAGAAGTTTTTTCAAGTCCCTTTGAATACGCTTCTAAAGCGGATGGAAATAATTTCATTTTCTCAAAAGTTTCACCAAGAGTTTTATATGACATAATTGAAAAATCATTGGCAAGAAACTTGCAAAACATTTTGATAGAAGGACAATCCCACATAATCATCATGCTGCCTGACAAGAAATAATAAAGAAACTTAACCATGTCTTTTACATGTTTTCCATCGCCTTTAATTTTATTCAATAAAACTTTTGACAAGAACAAACGCGGACGAGCCGAGTTCTTACCGGAGTTGGAAATTGCAAGTGCAAATTCCTTTTCAGCCTCTTGAAGGTTACCATTTAAGCACTGAAAATAACCGGTATAGATATGTGCATTTGGATTATCAGGCTCAAGAGATATAGCTGTTCTACACTGTTCCAGAGCACCTTCAACAGAAATTTGACCTTTAATTAACAACAAACTTGCCAATCTATAATAAGCCTCTGAAATAGTTGGATTATTTTTAATTGCATCAATATAACATTCAATTGCGCGTTCTAAATCAGAGTCTTGCTGTTTAATAAGATATTTTTCATGAGCCATACGAGCTTCTTTTAAAATAGAGTCTGAGGCACTCGATAGGGGCATTATCGGGGTAAGAGTCTGTTCTGTCATTATATTCTCCGAGTATAATTGTGTATTTAAACGTACTTCTTTTTAATCGACTCGAAGTTTTTTTTCTTTAGTATTTTTTGAAGTAAATCATCTAAAAGGTCTAAATTTCATTTTTCTTAACATTACTATTGCATTATAGACATGTTTAAGATATTATCTATATGTCAGAAAAAACCCACAATTGAATATGCCGTCAATGCCTGAAGATTTGGGCGTTTTTAGCATTGGTTATTTAATTGTTAATATTAAAAAAAGTAGAACACTATAATTAAACAAATGAAAGGTTTATTTAAACATGTCAGAAGAAAAATTAGAAACACAAGTCGAAGAAACAGTTGAAGCAGCTGAAGAAGTTGTTGAAGCTGTTGAAGCAACAGAAGAAACTCCTGCTCGTAAACAACGCGGCAGAAAGAAAAGAGTTGAAACTCGTGAAGAAAAACCAGAATCAGAATGGAAAGAACAAGTTGTTCAAATCCGTCGTGTAACAAAGGTTGTTAAGGGTGGTAAAAAATTAAGCTTCAGAGCTATCGTAATCGTTGGTAACAAAAAAGGACAAGTTGGTGTTGGCTGCGCTAAAGCTTCAGAAGTTATCATTGCTATCCAAAAAGCTATCGCTGATGGTAGAAAAAACCTTATCACAGTACCTATTTTCAAAACAACTATTCCTCACCCTATTACAGGTAGATCAGGAGCTGGTGCTGTAATGCTAAGACCGGCTTCACAAGGTACCGGTATTATCGCTGGTGGTGCTGTTCGTTCAGTTCTTGAACTTGCCGGTATTGAAAACATTCTTTCAAAATCTTTAGGTTCAAAATCACCTCTTAACGCTGCTAATGCAACTTTAGAAGCTCTTAAATCTCTAAGACCATTTACAGAAGTTGCTAAAAAACGCGGTTTAACAATGGCTGAATTATTAAACTAGTAGGCTATTTTTAGTTATAGAATTTGATGAAATAATAAAAAGGATAAAAAAATGGCTAAACAAATTAAAATAAAATTAGTAAAAAGCTTAATTGGTGCTTCTGAATCACAAAGAAAAGTTGCACAGTCTTTAGGCTTAAAAAAACTTAACCAGGTTGTTGAACACTATGACAGCGCAACAATCTTAGGTATGGCAAACAAAATTTCTCACCTAGTTGAGATTTCTGAATAGTAGAAAGGATTAATAAATATTATGACTATAACATTAGAAGATTTAAGACCTGCTGAAGGTGCTACAGGAAAATCAAAAAGAGTTGGACGCGGTCGTTCATCAGGACATGGTAAAACATCTTGCCGCGGTCACAACGGCGAAGGACAACGTTCAGGAAGAACTGCAAAAAGAGGTTTTGAAGGCGGTCAAATGCCAGCTTACAGAAGATTACCTAAATTAAAAGGTTTTGAATTAGTAAATCCTAGAAACTATGCAGAAATCAATGTAGGCAGACTTAATGACCTTAAAATTGAAGAAATTTCTTTAGCATCATTAAAAGAAATCAGAAAAGCTCATCCTTCTTGCGATGGCTTAAGAATTTTAGGAAATGGCGAAATCAAAAAAGCTATTACTGTTAAAGCTGATTATGTTTCACCATCAGCAAAAGCAAAAATTGAAGCAGCAGGCGGAAAGGTTGAATTAGTATAATATGGCTAATGGAATGAGAATGCCGACAACGGCAGATTTAATGTCAATGTGGAATGCATCAGGATTAAAAGAAAAGTTAATCTTTACTTTTCTAATGCTTATATTATTTCGTTTTGGCATTCATCTACCTTTGTTTGGTGTAAATAATGAATCCTTTTCTAATTTAGCAAGCCAAAATAATATCTTGGGGTTCCTTGATTTGTTCTCCGGCGGTGCATTAGGAAAAGTTTCAATATTCGCTCTCGGAATTGGACCTTACATTACATCATCAATCATTATGCAATTAATGGCTGTAATTATTCCAGCGTTGGAAAAATTACAAAAGGAAGATGGTGAAGCAGGCAGAAGAAAGATTTCGCAATATACACGTATTTTCACCGTTGTATTAGCAGCTTTCCAGGCTATGATATTTATGGGCTTTATGGCTCATACAAATGCTATCACAGCCGGTGTAAACCATACAATGTTTTACATTTCTTCTGTACTTACTTTAACAGCAGGTTCTGTTTTAGTAATGTGGCTTTCTGAACTTATTACAGAAAAAGGTATAGGTAATGGTGGTTCTTTAATCATCTTTGTTGGTATCTTGTCAGGAATACCGCTTTATTCATCTAGAACAGCGCAAATGATTGCCGGACAACCATCTTTAGGATGGAACTTAACATTCTTGCTTACAATCTTCTTCATAACAATGATATTTATTGTTATTATGCAAGAAGCTATAAGAAAAGTTATTATTGTAAATCCTAAAAGACAGGTTGGAAATAAAGTTTATGGCGGAGTAAACACTTTTATTCCATTTAAACTCAATCCGGGCGGTGTAATGCCAATTATCTTTGCTGTTGCAATTTTGTTGTTCCCATCTACAATCCTAAGTATTGTAGATTCTGCTAAATTACCTGAAGGATGGATACAAAATATGCTTGTTACATTAAATCATGTCTTCAATCCAAGCGGAGCAACATATTATGCAATATATTTTGTAATGATTGTTGCATTAACATTCTTCTATGCTTCAATTATGCCAAATATGCAGCCAAAAGAAATTGCAGACAATCTTAAGAAATATGGTTCATCAATTCCAGGCGTAAAACCGGGAAGACCGACAGCAGAAGCATTGGATAAAATCCTAACCAAAACAACATTTATTGGTGCAATGGGATTAGGTATTATCGCTTTAGTACCGGCTTTTGCAAGTTATATTACCGGAATTACAACTCTTCAAGGTATCGGAGCAACGTCTCTGATAATCATGGTTGGGGTTGCACTTGATTTTATTAATCAAATAAAGACTCATTTATTAGCAAGAAATTATGAATCATTCTTAAAAGAATAAAAAAAAGAGGTGGCTGAAAACCACCTCTTTTTTTTATCTCATTTTGTACATAACTTTCATATTATTTTCAAATATTGAGCCGGCACAAGCATTATATGCTTGTGGAACTGAATCATTAGCACAAAGGCTGGCCCAATTATTATTTTCATCCAATTCCCGGCTTCCAGCAGGAATTAAAGAACCGTCATCTCTTAGTCTGAAAGCAAAGATATCTGTACCACTAAGATTTGGAGCAGAATTTCCATTTATATCAATATACACAGCACCAATATTCTGTTTATGAGGTGGAACATTTTGTTTTGTATCATTCCAAAAATTAATAAAATATAATGTGCCGTCTTTTGATTGCCAACTTAAACCATCACTACTCTTAAATGTAACACCAGAAAATCCGGCATCACTACCGGAATTATAAGCTATACCTCTATATGGCGATATCTTTAAATAATCACTTAAATCTTCACCATAATTAAAAATTCTTCCTGAAGAATGAACATCATAAACGGATGAAATTGAATCAACATTATTATCAGTTAATAAAGCCTGATTTGCTTGTTCAAACATCGATACAGCCTTACCTAATTTAGGTCCTACTTGGGCACCTTGAGTATCGTTTAATAATGATGGAAGTGTTAACGCAGATATTACACCAATAATACCAAGTGTAATCAAGACTTCTGCTAAAGTAAATCCTACATGCTTCATCTATAAAACCTCTCTATATAATAATTATTATAAAAAATGCAACACAATATGCATTATGTTGCGTTATTTTATAATGCTCAAATCAGCTTTATATTTGAGTTTAAGTAATAATTAATCTTATATAATTTTTTATATTGCTTCACAAAGAGTCGCGCTTATGCTATAATATAGATATAAAAAACGCAACATAATACATATTGTGTTGTCAAATTGATAAATTTATGAGGATGCATATGAAAAGATTTGGATTTACACTTGCAGAGGTCTTAATTACACTTGGTATCATTGGTGTAATATCTGCGTTAACACTTCCATCATTATTAAACGATACTCAAGGTGCCCAAGTAGGACCTAAATTAGGTAAGGCTGTATCGATGTTTGAACAAGCAAATCAGGCTTTATTAACTGATAATAATGTTGATTCAATTTCGGATATTTTTGCTATGAGTAATAACGATAGTGATTCGGAAGAAGGCGATTATTTTGAAAAATTAAGCAATCATTTAAAGATTTCATTATATAGAGGAACAACTTATACTATTTCTTCTGATGCCTCATCTGGACCTTGTTTTAATCAACCTCTTAATTTTCGTCCCAGATTTAGATATAATTGGCAGAGCAAAGACGGAGCAGTATATTATTTAAATTTTTGGGGTAATGTAGACAGAAATTCACCTCCGCACAAAAGACATCTCGGAGTTCTTTTTATTGACATAAATGGCGATGCCTCTCCTAATTTACCGGGAACTGATGTATTTGCATTTTCATTAAGAGATGACGGCTCTTTGTTTCCTGTTGGAAGTTTTGCTTGGGCAGGTGACGAATCTATAAGTCCGACTTGGCAGACGCTATGTCCTAATGATAGTATTCCAAGAGGATATTATACATGTACGGCTTCAATTTTTGAAAACAATATGAAAGTTATGTACAAAATGAGATAATAGTAAAAAAAAGACTCCCTTTACTGGGAGTCTTTTTTTAGTTATAATTTGACATGAAAAATAATATAACAATTTAATGGAAGCATACGGCTTTCGAGTAGCCGTAGAAAGAAGGAAAAATGGTACCTGAAACAAAAAGTTTTCAAATTGAAATTGGCGGCAAAACCGTCACTGTAGAAACAGGAAAGTATGGACAATCAACTAACGGTAGCGTTACTGTTAGATGTGGAGACACTATGTTGTTTGTTCACTGTGTTGTTTCAAAAGAACCAAGAGTTGGGATTGATTTCTTCCCACTTTTAATTGATTACGAAGAAAGAATGTCTTCAATTGGACGTATACCTGGCGGTTACAATCGTTCAGAAGGTAAAGCAAGCGATAAAGCAATACTTGTTTCACGTTTAATTGACAGACCTATTAGACCGCTGTTCCCTAAAGGATACAGAAATGATATTCAAATCGTAGCTCAATTATTCAGCTATGATCAACAAAATCAGCCTGATACATTAGCAATGCTGGGTGCTTCTTGTGCACTAATGCTTTCTGGAGCTCCTTTTGAAGGTCCTATCGGTGCTGTTAGAGTTTCAAAAGTTGACGGTCAGCTTGTAGCTAACCCTACTCACCAACAAGCAAAAGCATCAGACCTAGATATCGTTGTATCAGGTACACATGATAGCGTTATTATGGTTGAAGCAGGATGTAAATTTGTTTCAGAAGACGACATTATGGCTGCTGTTGAATTTGCTCAAGAAGAAATCAGAAAACAATGTGAAGCTCAAGTTGAGTTTGCTAAACTTTGCGGAGTTGAAAAACAAGAATTTGTTAATCCTTATGACACAACTGAATTGAAAAACTTAATCAATGAAGTTGCTTATGATATCATCTTTGATGCATACCACAATTTTGATAGAGCATATAGACAACAAAAACTTGAAGAAGCTAAAAAACTTGT
>CAJTWU010000031.1 GCA_910579975.1 uncultured Vampirovibrio sp. | reverse complement strand
GACATTTCGACACATATCAAACTAAAAGATAATTCAAAACGGACCTTTTTTGCACTAAAAGTCTTACGGCTAAAATTCAAACACCAAGCAGGACAGATGCCAAATTAAACTTAAGATAACAGAATATCAGTGCAATTTAGTGCAAAATTAAGGACAAAAGTGCAAGAAAAGACTTATAAATCTCAACTATCTAAATCAGCCTCAAACTCCCAATAACTCGGCATTATAGCCAACAAAAACGTATCCAAACTGTCCTGAAAGGTTATTGTAAATTAACAGATAAAACAAGATACAGTGAACTATGAGATGAAGATACTTTTGTAACAATTAAACTTTTTTTCAAAATAGTGTATAATAAACAAAAGATATGGGGAACAAATAAATGCTGCTGGTGAGAATAAAACAATGGATTAGTTTTATTTTTTATAAATTCCTTGATATTATTGGTTGGGCAAAGATCATAATTCAAGGTGTATCTGGGCTTTACGGTATATTATCTACAATTGATTTAACAAAAATATTGTGTGGTGAACATCCTGCTGAAATTTTCTTTCATTGGTTGTTACTTAGTCATCCTCTAAAAATTTTTCTTTTTACTCAAATAATATTGTTATTTGTTGCTGTTGCTGAAAAATTCGCAATCGGATCTTATACTAAATTAAAAATGGAACTAAAGTCCAAAGAAGAAAAATTAGATATTTTAAATAATAATATCAAAGAGTTATTTGATGGATTATTGATGTCTTTTGCAAATGCAGAACTAGCATTTGGAACCCACGAACAAAATCAAGAAAGAATTTCTTTGTATTTAGCAAAAAAGGATAAGACAAATCAAGTTGATTACTTATATCCAATAGGTAGATATTCTAGCAATCCGAACTATCGTAATATGAGACGGAGTAGATATAGTGTTAACAAAGGTTGCATTGGTGAAGCATATAAAAACGATTATTGTTACAATGCCAATATCACTCCTGAAGAATGTTTAAATAAATATTCATATACAGAAGAAGAATATAAAGCAATGCGAATGAAACCAAAAACAATTGCGGCTATATCAATAAAAGATAAATCAAATAGAATCATTGGAGTATTAGTTGCTGAGTCTCAAGAAAGATCTTGGTTAGCAGGTACTATAAAGAGAAAATTGGAAAAACAAGCAAATTATTATGCAGAAATATGTCTAAAACTAAAAGATTATATAGATGAAAAGGTTGAAAATAAAATCAATAAAAAAGGAGACATGCCATGGTAGAATTAATTGACATAATATCCTATATCTTAAAAAATTATCCACATAAAAACGAACTCTCAAATGCTCGATTAACTAAAATGGTATATTTGATAGATTGGCGTTCTGCATTTGATTATGGAGAGCAAGTAACTAATATAAATTGGTATTTTGATAACTATGGACCTTTTGTTCATGATATAGAAGATACTATTGATAATAATCCTGAAACAATCAGAAAAATAGATACGCATACTATGTATGGAACAAAAAAAACGATGTTTATGCTAAAAGATGAAGGTATGATGTTGAATGATTTACCTGAAAATACTACATCAACAATTAATATAATTATCGAAAGAACAAAAAAACTATATTGGAAGGATTTTATTAATTTTGTTTATTCTACATATCCAATTGTTACATCAGAAAGGTATACTTTCTTAAATTTAGTTCAAAAAGCAAAGGAATATCATAAAGAACTAGCAGAGGAACAAGAAATTAGTATTGGATAACAAATATTAACTTTTGATGGATCTTTCAAAGCGTTATAACAAAAAATATTATTAATAAAATTAAAGGAATTATAAAATGTCAATGAAACGTGTAATTAATAAAGAAGGCAAATATGGTTTAATAGATATTTCTCCTGAATATGAACAAAACTATAACAAAGGATATATAGGTTTCTGTTATGATCCGACTTCTTTTGTGTCAAAAGCAATAGCAAAAGCAACTAAATATTGTAATTATTCAGATATTAAGGTTAGCCATGCATTAATTGTCATTGACAAAGATACATGTATTGAAGCAGATGCCAATTCTAAAAAAGTTATTGAAGCGCCTCTTTCAAAATATTTTGATGATAAAAACAAAATGATTTCTTTTAGAAAACCTCGAGAAGTAAATGAAGTTATCGCTAATGAAATAGTTGAACTTGCAAAATCAAAAATTGGGTGTGCATATGAATATGCGCAGATAGTAGGACATGTTGGCAAAGCTTTACCGGGTATAAATCAATTTAATAAAGCAACGCATAATGTTTTTGTTGATATAATATCCTGCCTTATTGATAACAAAGACAAATTTATATGCAGTGAACTTGCTGCATATTCTTTGAAACATGCTAAGAGTTGGAATTATAGAAACAAAGGCATTCTATCAAGATTTTCTACTCATGTAAATCCACAAGAACTTTTTGAGGATAATATTATTTTTGAAGAATGGGATATTGAAGTCTTTGACTAAGGGATATAACTTGCGACTTTTGTACATACTTGAAAGAAGTTTGTACATATATCAACTGTAATTCCAATAGTGGCTATTTTTTCACATAAGTCTTGCAAAGTTTTTAAATCACTTTTGAGTTCATTTTTATTAGTATTAATTGCATCAATAATCTCACGGAGTCGTTTACTATTTTTCATTAATTCTAAAAGTTGAATCCGTGTTATTGTATCAAGTATTATTTTTTTTATATCTTTAAGTTTCTGGTAATTTTCTTCAGAAAGATCGTCTCTACTTAAAAATATGTTTATACAATTAATTACATCATTCATATCGTTTATAAAATCAATATCATATTGTTCCATATTAACTCCTTAAGGTAAAAATTTATTTATAGCAATTACAGATTCTTGGATTTTTTGAATTGTAAGTAACAAGTTAAAATCATTTTGATCATTATTATTTACAAAATTATATAACTCATTTTGAGCATCAAGCATTAATTTGATTGTATTTTGGGGATTACTTTTCTTTAGATTATCATAGTAAATATAATTTTCTCGTATTTCTTTAAGTTGTAATTTTCTGAATGTTTCTAGAGAGTTATCATTATCTTTCTTTGATAAATATCGATTATAGTATATAATTTGATCTTTTAATAATTCTCTAGATCGTAATTCAATATTGTTTTGTAGGACATTAATAGTTTCGTCATCTAATAGGTTAAGTAGTTCTACTACCGTATCATTAGTATTATTAACATATTTTTTCAATATGTTATATCGGCGTTTTTCAATAAATTTGTTGCAAATTGCGGATGATCCAGATGTCACAATTGGAATATATGGTTGATTAATATTGTTAGTATTTTTATATTGATATTTTGTTATGTTATTTATCATAATTTCAATACTTGAGATTGTTAAATTTTTTAAGTCATCATTATAGATTTGCATCAAATAATTACTGTATAAAGTAAGTGTATCTATTGCTTCAATTCTAATATTTAAATCATCTTCATTCACAATCGTTAATTGTGTATTTTCTGGTTTTTCTATATCTTCGAAAGATATTTTATCTGTTTTATTTAGAGACCTACTTTGAAAGTATAAATTTCTGTTTACATCAAATAAAGATTTATAGTAATTCTTTAATGTATTATTAGCTTGAAGCATAGCATTATTATACTCATATAGGGCAGATTGATAATTCTTGCTACATGCTGATGTAAATATGCATATTAATAAAATAAATATAAATAAACGAATTTTTTTCACAATAAATGCCTACTTATTCAATACACTCACAACAATTTGTTTCATAATATCCATCTCATCAGGCTTACTTTCTGCTATGAGTAAGGTTAATGCAAAGAGAGTTCCGTTATCAATAATTGGAACATTTTCTTTATAAAGCATATTATTTTTATCCAAGAAATACAGGAAACAACTGGCTGCAATACGTTTGTTACCATCAGAGAAGGAATGATTTTTTGTAATCAAATACAAAAGCATTGCTGCTTTTTCTTCTAATGTCGGATAACAATCTTTACCATCAAAAGTTTGATAAATCTGATTGATGGAACTTGCAAAGCTTCCGTCTTTCGGGTTTGCAAATACATCTGACGCGAATTCTGATTTCATTTTATCTATGATTTTTAAATATTCTTTTTCAGAAATTTTTACTGTTTCTTTAGTTGTTTGTCCTTTTGAATTAAGCTTTTTGTGGTCAAAGTTGTCCAACAAATCAAGTCCTTTAGCGAAAGTATCCAGAATTTTTGCAACATTTTGAGCGTCATCTATCGTTTCGATTTGGTTTTGCATACTGCGTGATAATAGATTGATAGTTTGCTGTAAATTAACTATTTTAGCCTGTTGAGCTTTAAGCACTTTATTATTAAGAGCATATCCTTGTGTTAAATATTTTTTCAAAACATCAGTTGCCCAAATTCTGAATTGTGTTGCCCTTGATGAATTTACTCTGTATCCGACAGAAATTATTGCATCTAAGTTATAAAAAGCTACATTTCTTAAAACATCACGCTTACCTTCTTTTTGAACTATTTCCAAAATGGAAATAGTTGCATCTTTACTCAATTCTTGTTCTTGATAAATATTATTTAAATGTTTATTAATAGCCGGAGTTTTTACTCCAAAAAGTTCTGCCATCTGTTTTTGAGTAAGCCAAATAGTTTCATTTTCAAGCTTTGTATCTAATGATACAGTTCCGTCTTCGCTTGTATAAATTATAATTTCACCTTTTTGAAAATCTTTTTCCATGCTCAAAACTCCTTTATTTATTATAACTTAAAATTATTAAACTTTATAAGAAAATTTTGTGTGAAAAATGTAAGTCTTATGATATAATTTACTCAAAAAGAAAGGTATTTATATGAAAAAGATTCTATGTTCATTAGCTTTGACAGCTACAATGTTATTCAGCATATCATCAGCATTTGCAATTGATACACAGTATTATGATATTAAATCAAACAACGAAAAACAAACAGTTAAACGCTGTCCTTGCAAAAAGCACTTTGAAAACCATTTGGGCTTGACAAAAGAACAAATTAAACTTGTTGATGCAAACAGAGCTGCGCAACAAGCAGAATTAAAACCAATAAATACCAAAATCAGAGAAAATTACAAACAAATTAAAGCAACAACTGACGAAAAAGAAATTGCTAAATTAAGAAAAGAAATTACTGAATTAAAAGCAAAATCTGCTGAAATAAAAGCTAAACACAATAAGAAGTTTGAATCTTATTTAACAGAAGAGCAAATTAAAACTCTTCAATACATGAGAGAAATGAAAAAAGAAGGCAAATCTTGCTGTCCTTGCGGTAAAAACAGATATTACTAGGGGTAAATATAATTAGCCGATAGATACATTTACAAGCTTTACGTTCAAAGAATATTCAAAATTGAATTTACAAGCTCACAATGTTTATTATGCTTAAATCCGTTAGGATAAGTCATATTAAACTCTATATTTAATGCATTTTTATATTCTTCTATGGCAAATCTTATTGGTGTTTTACAAACAGCATAAATATTAGACCTTTTTTCGTTGCCCAGAGTTTTAACTTCTTGAAAATAAGGCATTAATTCCTGTTGTAATTGCTCTTTCGTTGTAAATCTCTGCTTGGTCCATACACCATTTCTAAAAGTAACACTAAACTGATTATCATCCAAAAATTCAATTTCTCTTTTTCTATTTGTTGCTTGTTTGCTTTTTAATGTGGTAGTCGTTTTACCTAAACTACGAGTGCCTAAAATCAAACTCCCATTGTCTTTCAATAACGAGTTGCAAGTAAGCAAAACATTATGTTGCATTTCGAGACTAGTAATTGAGTTTAAAACACTATCTAAAATAACAATATCGTATAAACCATTTTTAATAACATCTTCTTTGATTTCTTCAATGAAAGAAACTATTTTATTGATATCAAAAGAATTGCTCTCTTTATGCCGATAGAAAGGTTCGTACATGAAAATTTGATATCCTTCTTTTCTTAATTTATCTGGATATGAGCATTTTCCGGCTCCAAAATCCAAGACTCGCAATTCTTTATTTAAAATAGGCAGAATATATTTTGTATAAGTTGTTGATTTTAACTCTTTTTCTCCGCTAAGCCTATGCATTTGACAGAAAGTTTGGTTATAATCTTTTATTTCTAAATTGTTAAAATAATATTTGCCATAATCTTCGTTTATATAATATTTCAGTTTTTCAATTTCATCGTTTTTCATTTTATAAACCAAAAGCGGTTTTTCCAATAATTTGCAGGCAATTGCATATTCTGAATTTGTAACAACAGCTCCATTTTCATCACAAATCACACTTCCCCATGTTCCATATTTGATAATGAGTTTACTTATTTCTTTGACAACAACAGGATTTGAATTATGGCGTATGTTTATAAATTTAGACTCAACAAAATTATAACCATAAGGGATATTTGAAACCAAACTTAAACCTACTTTTGAGCCATTCGTTTCAATCGAATTATGAAAAAGATTAAACATAATTTCATCCGATTTAGCAATATTTTGTAGCTTAATAACAGGAGTTCGCTTTATTCCTAAGTCATTGAACGCTTTTGTTCTTTGATGACCGGCTGTTAAAATATTATTATCCCCATTTATTATTAAAGGCTTAATAATTCCAAACATACGAATGCTTTCTTTTAATTTTTTAAAAGAATTTTCATTAATTACTCTTGGATTATAGTCAGCTACAGTAAGATTTTCAACAGCAAAATCTTTTATAAATTCCATTCCGGCACCATCCTGAGAATATAATTAACAAAACCTATTTCAACACCAAAAGTGTTAACATAATGTTTGTATAAATTTTCCAGTCTTGAAAACTCTTCGTCCGAAATAATTACTTTTTGCTTTCCAAAACTAAGAATTTTTAAAGGTTTTGCCGTGGTACATTTTTCTGAATAATCAGAAGGAATATTAATTTTCAAATCTTTTTCCATGCTATAAAGCTCCTACACTATATAATAGACCTAATCAACTTATGCAAAACAAATACTTATGTTAGAGATTTGTAAGTTGGTTGTGGGTAAATCCACTATTTATATTATTACTCATACTTGAAAAAAGTTTAGAAAATTAATTATTTTTTAATATTTTAAGTATATTATTTATTTTCTTTTTGAGTGATTTGATAGAAAGTTTGATTATCTATATTTTTAACAAACTTCTCGTAAAGAATGTAACATCCAAAACGTTACATATTTAGTAACAAAATACCTATTTTGTTACATGTGTACTATATGTATATCGGCATTTTTTGAAAAAACTTTAATATTTTAAGACAAAAATTTACAAATCTACACAATTTGTTGTAAAGAAGGGTTACTATAAACAAAATGCATTAAGCCTAGAATCAATTATATCTTGATTAATTCCGATATATTTCAATGTAACGCTTGGTGCTGAATGATTAAATATCTGCTGTAATAGAGCAACATCCTTGTTCTCTTGATAAAAATGATAGCCAAATGTTTTTCTTAAAGTATGAGTCCCGATACGCGCCTTAATTCCTGCGTTAACACATGCATTACAAATTATGCGATAAGCTTGAATCCTACTTATGGATTTACCTCCTTTTTGGCTTGCAAACAAGTATTCATTAGGCAATTTCCCTAAAATGTACTCTTCAAGCTCATATTTAAAAGAGTTCGTGATAGGAAAGCGTTTGTATTTATTAGTTTTTTGCTCAATTAATTCAATGTATTCTTTATCTTTTACATCTTTAACTTTTAATTTGAGTATATCTGAAATTCTTAAGCCACTATTTATTCCCATCAAAAATAGTAGATAATCTCTACTTCCATTTTCCTTTAAAATTCGTTTTACTATATCTATTTTTTCTTTATCTCTAATCGGCTCTACACATACCATTGAACTATTCTCCTTTACTGTTACACATCTTACCTCTGAATATTTAAAACATATCTAAAAATGTAACAAAATAGGTATTTTGTTACATTTCTAAATCGACATTGGAAAAGACGAATGACAAACTCATATACATTAGGTAAAAATGGTAAATTTGGAGAAATAGATTTTAGTAAGCTTAGAAGCGGCATTACTAAAGAAGAGCTTGGCATACAAGAAGGAAGTGTTCTTGATTCAATTTGGAAACGAATTGATACAAATCAAGAAGGTGATTCCAAAAACAAATTAGATCGTCAAGAATTAAACCAACTCATTAAAATCATTAGTGAACTTTGCGGTAAGGATACTAACCTATCAACCGGCGAAGCAAAAAAGTTTGAAACAGAAGACGGGAAAAAACTTGGCAGAAAACATAAAGAAGAATTATTGTCTTTTTTATCAAAATTGTCTGAGCTTACAAAAGGTGTAGCAAAAGTTGAAACTGAAACTGCAACAAATATTGAAACTATAACTTACGAAGACGGACACACAGAAAAAGTTAAGCCTGATGGCTCAAAGACAATTATTTCAAAAGACGGTAAAACAATCACAGAAAAAGATTCAGACGGTAACACAATAAAAGAAACTGTAAAAACTGACGATGGTGAAACTGTAACCGAGTACGAGCCGGGTTCAACAAATCCTAAAAAGCAAACAATAACGAACAAAGATTCGAAATCTGTTATTTTATACTCTCAAGGCAAGCCAATCAAACAAACTACAACAATTGAAGAAACAGGCGAAGTTCAAGAGTTTGATTTTGTAGAAGACCAACCTGTTCTTAGAAAAACTACTAACCCTAAAACAGGCGAAACGGTTGTTTATAGTGATGGTAAACCTGCAAGCAGAAGCGTAACCACAGAAACAGAAGAAGGAACAAGAGTTTCAAATACAGTTTATGACGGTAACGACTCAACAGAAAATGTTTCTATAAACGGAAAAGAGCGTTATCAAAAAAAGATTATTGACGGCAGAGAATATGAAGTCAGCTATGATGAAAACGGAAACACAACAGGAGTAATTGTTCAAAATGGTGAATCCGTTAAAGCAATTGCAGAAAAATTTGGTGTAAAACCTGAAGATTTAGTGAAAGCAAATGCTCATTTGTTAAAAGGTGGAAAGCATAGTTTTAATGCCGGTGATGAAATTGTAATTCCAAGAAAAATGGAAGCAGATGAATATGTAAATGCTCAAGATGGAAGAGAAGACGCAGAAGGGGCAAAAGCTGATTATAGAGCAGCTGTAGCGAGAAGAAGGGCAGAAGCTGCTAGAAGAGAAGCTGAAAGACAAGCAAAAATTGGAACTGAAATTGCAAGAGGACAAAACGGATACTATGTGACTAAAACCAGTGATGGTAATTTGCACTATTGGAATCCAAAGAAAAAAGAAATTTCAGCTGAGGAATTTAAAAAATGTTGCCCTACAATTTATAAAAATGTGACCGAAGCACAAAGAGGAGCTACTCAAAGAACTCGTAAAAAATACGATACTGCAACGATTAAAAAACAATCAAGTGAATTGGCAAAAAAAATACATAGTCAGATTTCAGGTGCTTCAAGAAACGAAAATACTATCAATATGCTAAGAGGCATTACTCCTGAAAATGCAGCCTTTGTTATATCTGAATATCAAAGAATGTATGGGGTCTCTCTTGCGAAAGATATTGATGACGAATGGGGACTTGATTTAAATACAGTAAAAGAACACATTTGTAAAAAACTTGTCGATCAAGCTAAAAGCTTGGGCATAAAAGGCATTTACTATGGTGATTATCAAAAAATCAATGATTTGAAGTCTTTGCAAACTTGGATTAATAATGCTTCTTCAAAAATTATAAATACAATGTCAAATGCTACAGAAACATATTATGCAACTGAAGCGGAAGAAACACAAAGACAACAATCAGCAGAAAACGCTAAAACTGCAAAAGCTTCAGCAGAGCAAATTGTTAACGATTTAATCAAACACACGAGCGGTTGGAATGATGTCGACAAAATTAAAGCAGCAATTGCAAGAATTGATAATCCGGAAGAGTTAAAAGAAGTTAATCGTTTATTAACAATTAAGGGTTACCCACCAACAGATAAATATTCGCCAATTGAAAACTTTATTTATCAAGAAGCAAATCATAGTGCGGTGCATACCTACAATTCTTCTGATTATTTAGAACAAGTTGTTCAAGGTTGGATTGATAACGGCACTTTAAAAGGTCAAGAAGCAAACCAAGCACAAGCAAGAATGGCTGCAAGAGTTCTATACGATGGCGGTGACGGTTTTGGTACTGATTGCGACAAAATCAAAAAAGCAGTCAGGATGATTAAATGTCCTAAACCAACAGGCAACAGAGAAGCTGATAACAAGCAAGCACGAGAAGTTTATCGCCTTGTTAATGAAATGATTAAGAAACACAACACTTTCTACGGTTTAGGAAGTCCTTGTACAGATTTGCTTGACTTCTGCAAGGGTGAAATGTGGGATAGTGAAGTTAAATACTTAAATGGTATTTTGGCTGAAACCAATGCAATCCAAGGTAAAGAAAAAGCAAAAGCAATTTCAGATTTAACTCAAGAAGCGGTTGAAGGAGCTGGAACAGATATAGAATATCTTGAACAAGCTATAAGAGGTATTGATTCTCCTGAAGACAGAAAAGCTGTAGAAGTTAAATTAAAAGAATACTGCAAAAAGAAAGGCATTGAACCTAAAATTCAAGGTCAATCCTACTTGCAAGCAATCCTTTATGATGAATGCGACACGTTCATGGGAATTTCAACCGACCATAAAGAAATTAGAAAATTCAATGAAATGCTTATTGAACAAGGAGCTTATACAGAAGCAGAAATTGTTAACCTAAGAGCAGAGCAAGCTGCACTTCAAATTCTCGAAGGCAATTTTGATAATATTAAAGATGCAGTTGAACAATTAAAAGATCCTAAAGTCTTAGCAAAAGTTGAACAATTATTAACTACAAAAGGATATAAATCATTAGACGAATTTTTAAGAAAAAAACTTAACCAAACCAAATCTGACTTAGTTAATGCAGAACTTGCAAGCAATAATCTTTTACCGAACGAAAAGGCTGCTGATGTTGCTTATAGATTAATTAAAAACTCTGACTTTAATAATAGAGCGCAAGGTATTCGAGCAATAAGAAACGAAGCTGTTGCAAAATTAGTTGATGAAAAACTTAAACAAGAAGGCAGTTCATTGGCTAAAGTTATGGAACAATTCAATAAAGAAAAAGCTGAATATAAAGCAAAAGCAGATTTTTGGGATGGCTTAGGTAAATTCATTCCTGTCGTTGGAAGTTTTGCCGAAGACATTTCTGATGCTTATAGAACTAATACAGATGGCTCGGATAATATGTTCGTTGAAATGGATCAGGCACAAAACTTAACTCCTCAACAAAAAGCTGCATATGCAAGAACTGTTAAATTAATGGAACAAAAGCTTGCCCAAATGGAAAAAGATTACAAAGCAGCTCTGGATAGTCAAGGTGCTGTTTCTTGGGCAGTTAATCGCTTCTGTGAAAACTACGGAATAGGAACTACAAGAGAAGAAATTGAAGCAAGAATTGAACACGATAAAGAAACAGTAAGACTTCTAAAACTTGCTGCTGAAGGTAAACTTGGCAAAATGGTAGACGGAAAAACTGTTGCAGTTACATTTGAAGAAGTATTTAAAGAAAGAAATATAGGCACTAATTTTGATGCCGGCAAAGTTGAAAAAGTTGAAAATCAAGCTCAAATGCTTGTTGCAATGAATTATGCAAAAACTAATATTGCAGTTTGTTGGGAAGAGTTAGAAAACGGATTAAACTCTTCTGATTCAAAACGCTTAAGTGTTGCGATTATTGATACCTTGGAAAAATTGTCAAATATGACAGGCAGAGAACTTTCTCTTGCAGGCAAAGGCTACTCCGTAAAAGACAGCATTATAGTTGATTCAAACGGAAACCCTGTCCCTGTTGATAAATTAAGAGCATTAGCAATGGAGTTAAAACAAGGTTTATCTGATGTCGCAAGAGATTTGTTAGGAGAAGAAATTCCGCTTAATACATCTTCTTCAAAAATTAATGAAGTCTTAGAAAAATCATATAATTCTAAAAAGGAAAGCTTTAAACAAGAATTTAAAGATGCCTTCGGTCAGGATTGCCCGGATGAAATGGTAGAGGACTATATTTCTACTATTGAAACAGGTAAAATGGTTGTTAATATGGGTGTTTTGATTGGAGCTGTAGTTGCTGCACCATTTACCGGAGGTGGCAGCTTAGCAGTATTCGTAGCCGGAGCAGGTGCATCTCTTGGTTTGAACGCATTAGAACATTCGACTGATGCAAACGGTTGGACAAATGCAGAATGGACATCTGATGCAGAACAGGCAATGTGGGATGGACTTTTATCCGCACTTGGTATGAAAGTCGGTATGATTGCAGATGCAAAAGCAATCGGTGTTTATAAAACTGCTGCTCAAAACATGTTGAAAAAACTTGTTCCTAATATTACAGAAAAAACTCTTGATAGAGCTTCTGTTTGTATCGCAAGGGTACGAGCAATGGGTTATGAAGTCACAAGCGATTCAATTCAATCTTTAGCACAAACTTATTGTCAACATGGTGAATTTGATGAAGAATCTTTTGTTAGAGATTTATTAATTTCTGTTGCAGGTAACTCTGTTGGTCACGCATTCAGCGGCGTTAGCGAAGTAAGGGGCGGCAAAGCAAATGCAGATGTCGATGCACCAAACGAAGCACCATCCGCAGAAGCAGCAAGACGAGGCAAGAGAGATGATATTGCTGATGGTGAAACTGCAAGAAACGCTGACCAATCGCATTTAAACGCAAATGAACGAGCTATGGTCGAAGAAGGCATTGAAGGAAGTCCAACCAGAGAAGAACTTGATGCATACCAAAGAGAAAACGGCTACCAAGAGCCTACTCCTGAAGAACGTGTTGCAATTGATGAAAACAATGCAAGAACAGCAGAAGCAGATGCAGAAGCTCATCGTATTGAAAATAACGTTGATGACGCAAGCGCAGATGCTTTAAGACGTGCAAGGGAAAATGCAATAGATCCTGATACAAGCAGAAACGGTTTATTTAAAGACGCTGACGGTAACGAATATACCCTTACTGATGGAAAAATAACAGAAATAAGAACTCCTGACGGCAGAGTAATAGATGATGAACTAAAAATTGCGAAGTTTACATCAAAACGCAATATTAATCCTGCTGAGTTAGAAGCTGTAAAACCTGATGTTCCTGAAGTAGAAGCTCAACATACAGGCGAACCTGAAGTTAAACCACACGAAGATGTCCCTAAAACAGAAGAGGCTGTGGTAGAAACTCCTCACGTGGAAACTGCACAGACTCCTCAAAATTCAAATGTAAAATCATATTCTGAAATGGATGAAAACGAGTTATTTTCAGAATATCAACGATTAAATAATGAATTCAAATATGGCGGTTTAAATCAAACAGAAAAAGCGGCAAGAGTAAAAGAACTACAAAAAATTCAAAAAGAGCTTGAAACAAAAGGTTTTAGCATTGAAAATGATAGTTTAGTTTCAAGAGGTAGCAATTCAAGCCAAAATGTTAACCAAACAGCTCAACCGGAAATCAATAGCACACGATTAAAAGCAAAACTTGGAGAAAAACTTTTTGCTATTTATCAAGGTGTTGAAAGAAGTATTGACACATTAAAAGATATCAGTGGTTACAACAAAATTAAAACACTTATTGCTGATAAGTTCAAAAATTCACCTACTGAATTTAATAACCTTTTAACTCGTCTGAATAAAAAAGCAAAAGAAATTGGATTGAATATTGTTGAAACTTCCGTTGACAGAACTGCAAGGATGGGAAAAAGTTTATCAAAATTCTATACCAAAATAGAAAATGCCATCGATAAAATGACAGACCTAAAACGTTTCAATAAGTTGCTTGATAAAATTACAACCAAATTTGTTAATTTTAAAGATGACATGAAAACTTTATTGGATAAACTTTATGACAAGGCACAAGCTCTTGGTTTATCAATAAAAGAAAGCATACACGATGTTTATTCAAGAGTTGGTATAAAAGCCGAAGGAGTAAATCCACTAGATAAATATACTCGTAGCAAAAAAGGCGTTGATATGAGTAAATCACATGAGGATTGGATGAAGTCTCGCAAAGATTTATTCAATGATGTTCAACCATATTATCAAACCTGTTGGGCGCAATATACTCCTAAAGACCAACATCATGGTGCTTGGAAAATGCACTTGTACTCTGTAAGTGAAGCTGATTGGCGAGAAATGTGCGATGTTATCATTCCTTATCTTAAAGAAAGAGGAGTTGAATGGAAAACCTTTAATGATATGAGTGGTGTCCATGATCTTAATGGAAGCAAACAACAAGGTAAAGCATTTACAATTTATCCAAAAAATAATGAAGATATGGCTCAAATTGCTAAAGATTTAGACTATATTATTAGAAAAAATAAACTTGAAGCTCAAGGATCAAGCATAGTTGGAGACAATGAATTGGGAAATTCAGGAAGATTGTTCTACAGGTATGAATTTAACTCAGGCGCTTACAAAGATGAAATTCTTGATTTATCAAGCAAAACAGATAGAAATAAATATCACAATCGTTATGATGCTAATCGTGGCGAAGGTAAATACCTAGCAGATGATATGACTTTAGAAGACGATATTTGGAGAAATTTCGATCCATCCGATCCAAATGCAATGCCTTCAACGTCTTCTTCTCAAAGTAGTAATACAAGAACTGCAAAACTACAAAAAGGGCAATCTGTTGAAATTCAAGGTTCTACAAGACTAAATCTTGCTAATACTATTGAAATAGATCTAAATGATCCAAGAATAAAGACTCGAATAGATAACTTGCCTGAAGGTGGCAGATTAACAATCGGCAGAGAAGGCGATATTAGAATAAATGACTCTTCTAATGTGGTTTCAAGAGTGCATGTAATCATTGAAAAGCACAATGGTAAATTATATGTAATCGATAATTCAACAAATGGTACAACTGTAAAACAAACTGTCAAATCAGCTCAAAGTCCTGCTCCAAGTGGTGCGAATTCCGCAACTCAAATGGAGCGGATGCAAAAAGGACAAAGATATGAACTGCAAAATTATCCAAAAATCAGATTAGCAAATACTATTGAAATAGATTTGAATGATACAGTTACACGTTCAAGAATCAATAATTTGCGTGATGGTCAACAATTAACTATTGGTCGGGAAGGAGACATTCAAATAAATGATCCTTCAAATATGGTTTCCAGAATTCATGTAATCATTGAAAGACGCAACGGTAGAATCTATATTATAGATAATTCAACCAACGGAACAAGTATTGCTAAAAATACAAATAATAGAACTGCAAACTCAAATGTAAACAGGAATTCAAATCCTACGAATTCAGCCAAAGCAGAAGCTTATGCAAAATTTGATGCAAGAAATCCTATTGATGAATTACCTGCAAATGGTCGCATGCTAGATAGAAGCATGCAATACGGCTTGAATATGGATAATTTACCAACTCTAACATTGCTAGATGGTACAAAAGTAGATTTGAACTCACCTGAAATACTAAATAGAATACAAAATCTTCCTGAAGGACAGTCTTTTACAATTGGAAGAAGCGGAGACGTGAGACTTGCAGATGCAAGTGATAATGTTTCCAATCATCATATTTTAATTACACGTCATAATGGCAGAATTATTATGAAAGATATTTCAAGAAATGGAAGAACAGTTTGTCATACAAAAGCTAAAGCAAGTGTAGCCGATGAGGTTGAAGTTAAAAAACAAAATACTAATTCTTCCGCTCAAAACGTAAGAGATGCTTACGCTAATACTTCTTCAAGGTTTGGAACTCCTGATGCACCTAATTATGCAGCGTTTTATACTCTAAATAATGAACAGGAATTAAGGGAAGCATTATCTTTTATTGAAAAAATGCCTGATAATAACACTATGAAAAAGCATTTAAAAACACAGATTGAAACTAAACTAAATCAAATTAACTTGGCAGAAAAAAATATTACAACTAATCCAATATATAAAAAATGGGATGATCAAATATCAAAAGTTCAAAATACTTCAGAACTCAGAACAATTGAGCCTAATATACGCTCAATTGAAGATGCAAAACTTCGAGATGCACTTTTACAAAAAATAGAAGAGAAGAGAGAAGAAGTTTGGAGATTAGGGCCAAACAGAAGTGGCTTTTCAAGAGTAAAAGATGCAAAAACTGATGTGCAAAATTTGAGTGTACAAGATGTATTCTATTGCGGTAGAACTCAGAATGGGGCAAATTTTGTTGATATTACATCCAATTCAAATTACACTTCTAATTATAGTAAACGAAACACACTCTCTTATATAGAACAAGCTGATATGTCTACTTTATTAATTGGAGCTCCAAGAATTACATCATACTATAGCGAAAAATTAAATATGACAGGCATACAAATTGAGGTTCCTGTTGGAAGAGGAAGTAATTTCTGTATATATTTAAAAGGACAAGTATCAGAAGCTGATGCAAAAAGATTAGCGCAATACATTGAAGCCCAAAGATTAGAACCAAATAATCCAAGCTCGCCAAAATTAGTACCTGATAATCCTGATAGTGTTCACCAGTGGAATTTGATTGGGCAACGAGTTCAAGAGGAAGTTGTAAACTTTTTCAAAAATTTATAAATTAATTATATAAAGGAGCTTCAAAATTAAAAATTATGTTAAAAGTATTAGTACAATATTTTTTACTATTTTCATTTTATCTAAAAATTTATTACCAACAGGAAAATCCAACAGTTATTCTATGAAAGATGTCGATGCTCGCTATTTGCAAAGTATTGCCAGACGTATTCAAGAAGAAGTTGCTGCATTTTTTCATAATTTTGTAAATTAAATTTTTCTTTAGGTAACTAAGCATGTTTTGTTTAAATAAAAGCTTTTTTGAAGCTATGACAATAACACTTCCCTTTCAATCTGTTCAATAATTTCAGGACTTAGTTGTCCTGTTGTTTTTAGTTTTTTGGATTTTTGATTATAGTTTTCGTATTGTTTAACTTGTGGGGTATTTTTCAAAATCTTCATCAGCGAATAGATTTCAGATTGTGGAGTTTGTCTGTCGTTATCAATATCGGCAGAAATTTTTTGCATTAATTTTCTTGCAAATGCTAAAAGTTCTTCGCTAAAAACTTCTTGGTTGCGTTCAGTCTCGAATCTTTTTCTATCCCATTCGTATTTCTTTTTCCAATAAAACAAAGTCCTACGAGATATATTTAGTTTAACTCCAATTTCTTCAAGTGGAATCTTGTCATAAATATACATTTTTTCAGCTTGTTTATAATATTTCATTTTAGTCATATCAACTCCTTATCTGCACATTGAATTTTTAACACCATAATACGGATTATGCTTTATGTAACCTTGTTCAAACGCATATTTCAAAATACTTCCAAGCAAAGTCACACCATTGCTTGCTGTCTTGGGTTTGTATTTTTCTTTCATGTTCTGCATAAAATCAACAATCATTTCATAAGTGATTTTGTTTATTTTTATATCTCCAAAATACGGCAAAATATTGTATTTTAACTGTGATTTGTAACCCTTAAGTGTATTTTTTGTTAACTTTTTATTTGTAATGTAACTCAATGCAACATCTTGAAATAATACCTTTTTGCTCATTTTTAATTCTGGTTTAGGATACAATTCAAAAGTTTTCTCTTTTGAAACTTCTATATATTTATACAAACCTTGTTCAAAAACTATTTTACCTCCGTTTAAAAGGTGTTCAAGTTCTGTTTTACAATCACACTCAGCAATTATTTCTATTTCATCAAGCGTAAATTCTTTTAAGTGTTTTGCCAATTTCTCAATATTCATAATACTTGCTCAGCTATTTCTTTCATAATTTCCGCTAAATTGTTATCTTTTGCAAAATTTTCCATCTGATTTATCAGTTGTATAATTTGTCTAAATCCGTTGTATTTGGGGTAAATATATTCAATAGAATCGGGCGTAAATGGAACGTCAGATAATTGATTTACAATCTGGCTTAAATCATTTACACTAAACATTTCAAACTTCAAAACTTCTGAAAATCTATCGTAGAGATGTTTGTATCTTTCAAGTTTTCTGTGAACTAAACCCATACCAATAAATATTATTGAGCAGTTAGTTTCGTCATGAATATCACGCAGAGTTTCAATGGTTTTATAGTTATTCATCAAATAATCAATTTCATCAATAAAAATTATTTTTGGATTCTGTTTTAACTTTTTAACAACCAAATTGAAGTTATCAGAAGTTAAAAATCTTGGTATCTCATCTAATTCTTTAACCAACTCTTCCAAAAGCCATCGCCCTGTCATTAAATTTGTTGCTCTTAAATATATCGCATTATATTTACAAGCAAGCCACAAAGCCGTTTGCGATTTTCCAAGCCCCGGTTCGCCATAAACCAATCCCATTTTGGGAATATTTTTCGGTTTGTTTTGTAAGTTTTCAACTAAACCTATAAAGTTTTTGACGTTTTGAGTTTTTACAAAAATTTTATTCATATAAAAGTCTGTACTCCTTTGTTTGCTTAAATTCTGCTATCCAAGAATTATTTGGATCGTGTTTGATTAAGTATTCATATTTTTCTGAATTATTTTTGAACAGGGTTTGAAGGGTATTTGAACGAGGTTTGAATTCGACTTTTTGGGGTTTGTCCATTTTCTGCTCGATAAATTTAACTTCTTCATTACTTAAATATTGTTTTACTGAATTAATAGTTTTCTTTTTCAACTGTCTTTGCTTAATAATTTTCTGTTTGTAATCCTCAAAGTCTTTAACATCGCCTAAAATTTTTGCCATTGGATGAGTTTCTGTAACTCTTTCTGCCGTGCATAAATATTCACCTTTGGTAGTAAATACTTTGATATGTATTAGGTCAAAAAGGTTGTATTTGATTAAAACTTTGCTTTTAAAACCATATAACCTTTCATTAAAATAATCACAATTTAAGAATCTGATTCCGTTTCTCTGAATTGTTTTAACTTCGGTTGCAAGCATCAAATCGTCAAGAGTATTTATATCAATCTTTTGAGTCTTGCGTTCTGCTAGAACTTCGGCAATAGTTTTATTTGGAACATTCGGACAAGGTTGTGAATTTTTGAAATTCAACCACATATCAATCATTTTTATTGTTTCTTCAATTGTTGGAATATATTCATTGTGTAAATTTTTGTGTAATTTTTCATTCCGCATCATATATGCCGGTTTGTTATTTATTGATGAACCAATATAGCTCGGTAAGAGTTTTTCAAAACCCTCCTGAAATTCTTTGAAAAATCTTTCAATAACTTTTGCCTTGGCATTATATGGGTGAGCAAAAACTGTTTCAATTCCAAGTTTTGAGTATAATCCTTGAAAACCAAGTTCGGTAAAACCTTTATCGTCAGTAAAATATTTTGCTCTGAATGCTCTGCCATTATCTTGATACACAACTTTTGGAATCATATCAAGGTT
>CAJTWU010000030.1 GCA_910579975.1 uncultured Vampirovibrio sp. | reverse complement strand
GGTTCAAAGGACCGCTTGTTAAAGGCTGACCTTTTTTGATTTTCTGTTTGTTTTGAACCACTATGCTTGCATCTATTGCGAACTTGATTTCTGTTCTTCCACCTTCTTCGGATGCGAGGAACAATCTTGGAACATCGTCTTCGATTTCGATTTCAGCTACACCGTCGTACTCTGCAAGAATTGCGCAGTCTTTTGGTTTTCTTGCTTCAAGAAGTTCTTCAACCCTTGGAAGACCTTGAACGATATCGCCTGTTTTTTCTCTTTCAAATACCAATGTAGCAAGCATATCACCACGTAGTACCAAAGAACCTTCCATTACTTGTAACATTGTACCAGGGCTAATCAAGTATGGACGACCGTTTCTGATTGTTACTGATTTAGCTGAAACATCGACAATCTTACCTGAAACTGTTGCTGTTTCACCAGATGAAGCCAATTCTGTATCAAGTTTAATAAAGTCACCTTTCTTAACAGAAGGTTTATCTTTAGTTTCAATAACTGTTTCAAAATTAGCACAATTTACAAGAAGTCTTCTTGATTCAGTTATATCACCTTTAACTGATGCAACACCATCATTAATAGCTAGAACTTCTGTCTTAGCAACCGGTGTTTTAGGTTCAATTACTTGACCGTTATCAACTAAAAGTGAAGTTTGCAATGAAGAATTCATCTTAGAATTACCTTCTTGTTCACGACGAACAATTAGTGTTTCTAATACAACAATCTTCAACTCTCCTGTAACATCAAGTTCTACCAAACCTTTAAGGTGTGATAAGTAACCTTGCATTTGAAGAACTAAAGATGTTCTTGTAAGAGTAGCACCGTCAAGATTTCTTACTCTTGCACCATCTTTAAACTGCAATTGAGTTACAGGAACGATATTAATTAACTCATCAGTTGTATTGAATTCAATTGAAACCTCTTTTGGTTCAATAAACATAGGTTGAACAGGTCTAACCAAAATTTGGATAGGTCTATCTTCAATTGATTCTTCATCAAGTGATGTTGTATCAATTTCTTCATCCAAATCATCTATGTCTAAATCATCAAAATCCATTTCCATTATAGTAACAATGGAAGTTTCTTTTGCTTTAACGCCCTTAGCGATAATTGTACCAGCTTCAACAACTGCGCCTTCTTCAACTTTAAGTTCAGAAACACTTGATAAAGTATGAACTTCACCAGGTCTTATTGTTACTTCATGGATAACTTCGTTAAATTCTTTAAATTCTACAACACCATCAATATGGCAATATATATCTTTAACAACTTCTGTACCAGCTGTAACAAAAGTTCCATTCTCAACCATTTTCAATGTTGCATCTTTGTTAACTTGATGAACTTCTTCTGGAACAAATACTATATTACCAGGTCTTGTAACTATTTGATTATCATCAACTTCTACATCAATATATCTGATTTCACCAGAAGATGTAACTGCACATTCATCATCAACTAATTCAGCTATAATCATACCGTTTTCAACTGTTGTATCAACAGGAGCTTTAACGATATATTTTTCACCATTTGATTTAACTGTCCATAATTGTTCTTTCTTAGTCTGTTCAAAAGTAGCATTAGCCGGTGTTAATGATGCAATTACAATTGTAATTTCTTTACCGTGAACAATTTTATTAATTTTATTCTTACCTGATTTAACTTCTTCAATTTCTAAATCTTCAGAATATCTAACTTCACCGCCGTGTTCAGAAATCATAAGTGTTTCAGCAAGTTTATCACCTGATTTTACAGCTTGTTCATCACCAACTAATACCTTTGAACCACCCGGTAAGTTATAAACATCACCGCCAATAATCCATACAATACCATTTTTGTTAGCTGTTCTTGAAATATTACCTTGTCTATCTTTCTTTTCATCAGCAACAAAGTCTTCAAATAAAACTTCACCAGACATATCAGAATTGATATCTTTAGTAGCTTTTTCTGTTAAACGGCCCGCATCATTTGAAGATGGTCTGAATTCAGCAAGTTTGTAATCTTTTTCAACTTCTTGTCCGTCTTCAAAGAATACAGTTGCACCAGCCGGAATATGATATTTTTCAGTTTTCTTAGAACCGACAACTTCAATATCAGCTTCATAAATAGAAACTCTAACAACATCCCCGTGACGAGTTCTAAGTTCTCTAGTTTTAAGTTTTGATGAAACTTTGCCGGCTACTGTTGTATGAATTTCTCTTGTAGCTTCCTTAACACCAACCGCACCACCTGTGTGGAAGGTTCTCATTGTAAGCTGCGTACCAGGTTCACCAATTGATTGAGCTGCAATAATACCGATAGCTTCGCCAACATCAACCAATTTTTGAGTTGTAAGAGCCCAACCGTAACATTTTTGACAAACACCATACTCTAATCCACAAGTTAGACCAGAACGAACTTTTAACTCTGTAAGATTTAAATGAGAAATCTTTTTGATATCTTTTCTATCCATTGTCGTATCTTTAGCTACCAACAATGTTTTACCATCTTCATCAAAAATATCTTGAGCAACTGTTCTACCTAATAGTCTGTCAATTAGAGGAACAATAATATTCTCTCCGTCACAAATTGGCTTCATATTAATATATTTATCACCGCCGCATTCTTCTGCACGGATAATAACGTCCTGAGCAACATCAACAAGACGTCTGGTCAAATAACCAGAGTCGGCTGTTTTAAGAGCTGTATCTACCAAGCCTTTACGTGCACCATATGAAGAAATGATATATTCAGTTACTGATAAACCTTCTTTGAAGTTTGAAGTAATCGGCAAGTCGATGATTTGACCTTGCGCATCAGCCATCAGACCTCTCATACCAACCAACTGTGAAACCTGTGATAAGTTACCTCTTGCACCAGAGAATGCCATCATATATACAGGGTTCAATTTATCAAAGTTTTCAACAACTTGTTCTGTTAACTTAGCTGTTGTTTCAGACCAAGTATCAATAACCTTTGTATATCTTTCTACCTCGGTAATTTCACCTTTTAAGTATCTGTTTGTAGACTTTTCAATTTCAGCTTCAGCTTCTTTTAATAAATCTTTTTTAGATTCAGGAACTGAAAGGTCAGCAATTGAAATTGTTACACCTGATTTTGTAGCGTATTTATAGCCCAAGTTCTTAAGTGTGTTTGCAAGTTCAGCAGTTTTAGCGCCGCCGTACTCTAAATACATTTGAGCTAACAATTTATTCAAGCCCTTTTTGTCCATTTGTTTGTTAATGAACTCAGGAGCGTGACTTTTATGTGTATAAGTATTTTCCATATTACCTTTTCCTTTAACTTTCTATGCTAGCGCTTTTCTAACTGCTTCGTTGAAAATAATTCTTCCAACTGTAGTTTCTATTCTCTTACCCTTTTCATCACGTACTACAATTTTATCGTGAAGAGTGATTACTTTTGCTTCTAGAGCTGAAATAGCATCTTGGAAGTTATAGAAGTAACCTTTAACATCCATTTCAGGGTTCTTCATGATTGTTAAGTAGTACATACCCAATACCATATCTTGAGAAGGTGTGATAATAGGTTTACCATTAGCAGGAGCTAAGATATTGTTTGTAGCAAGCATTAACATTCTAGCTTCTGTTTGAGCCTCAATTGAAAGCGGTACGTGAACAGCCATTTGGTCACCGTCGAAGTCGGCGTTGAATGCAGTACATACTAACGGATGAAGTTGAATTGCACGACCTTCAACCAATTTAGGTTCAAATGCTTGAATACCTAGTCTGTGAAGGGTTGGAGCACGGTTCAACATTACAGGGTGTCCATCAATAATCTCTTCTAAGATATCCCAAACTTTTGCATCTGAGCGTTCAATCATTTTCTTAGCAGATTTGATATTTTGAACATATCCTCTTTCAATAAGTTTATTAACAACAAACGGTTTGAATAATTCAATTGCCATTTCTTTTGGCAAACCGCATTGGTTAAGTTTCAATGTAGGACCAACTACAATAACTGAACGACCTGAATAGTCAACACGTTTACCTAACAAGTTTTGACGGAAACGACCTTGTTTACCTTCAATAATATTAGATAGAGATTTTAATGCTCTGTTGTTTGGACCAACAACTGTTCTACCACGTCTGCCATTATCAATTAGAGCATCAACAGCTTCCTGTAACATACGTTTTTCGTTTCTTACGATAATTTCAGGAGCTCCCATTTCAAGTAATCTTTGTAAACGGTTATTTCTGTTGATTACACGTCTGTATAAGTCGTTCAAATCAGAAGTAGCAAATCTTCCACCATCTAATTGAACCATTGGTCTCAAATCAGGAGGAGTTACAGGAAGGACATCCATTACCATCCAAGTTGGGTCAGTTTCTGATGAAATTAAAGAATCTAATAATCTCAATCTCTTAATTAACTTACCTTTTTTCTGAACAGATGTAACGCCATTTGCTAATTCAGTTCTGATTTCTTCAGCAAGTTCCTTTGTGTTGATTTCGCCAAGAAGTTTTTTAATAGCTTCAGCACCGATACCAACTTCAAGCTTGCTTTCTTCATTTTCCATTATAAAGTCTTCATATTCTTCTTCACTTAGAAGTTGGAATTTCTTAAATGGACTATCAGCAGGATCTATTACAACATAGTTATTAAAGTAAATAACCTGTTCAAGATCTTTCAAAGTCATATCAAGCAATAAACCAAGATATGAAGGAATACCTTTCAAGAACCAGATATGAGAAACAGGAGCTGCAAGAGCAATGTGTCCCATTCTGTGACGTCTTACTTTAGAGTCAGTAACTTCAACACCGCATCTTTCGCAAATGATACCTTTGTGTCTAACTCTTTTATATTTACCGCAATAGCATTCCCAGTCCTTTGTTGGTCCAAAAATTCTTTCGCAGAATAAACCGTCTCTTTCAGGTTTTAAAGTTCTATAGTTAATAGTTTCAGGTTTTGTAACCTCGCCATAAGACCACTTCAAAATTCTTTCAGGTGAAGCAATGCTTATGCGTATATAATCAAAATAATCAATACTTGTAGACAATTTCCTATCTCCTTATATTTCGCCTAATGTTGTAGAAGTTTCGAAGAAGTTAATATTTAACAACTCTGAATCAATATCTGATAATGTTCTTTTTGGAGCTGCTTTACGCAAATCTTCCATATCAGACATTAAGTCAACTTCAACACCATTTTTCTTAGCAACTGTAATATCTAAACCGATACTTTGCAATTCTCTTACAAGTACCTTGAATGACTCAGGAATACCAGGTCTTGGAATATTATCGCCTTTAACGATTGATTCATAAGCTCTGTTACGTCCGTTAACGTCATCTGATTTGATTGTTAACATTTCTTGAAGAGTGTAAGCTGCGCCATAAGCCTCAAGCGCCCAAACTTCCATTTCCCCAAATCTTTGTCCACCAAATTGAGCCTTACCACCTAGAGGTTGTTGTGTAACTAATGAGTAAGGACCAGTTGAACGAGCGTGGATTTTATCATCAACTAAGTGAACAAGTTTCAAGATATAAGATAAACCAACTGCAATAGGCTCATCAAAAGATTCACCGGTTCTACCGTCAATAAGATAAACTTTACCGTCTTCTCTTACCCAATCACATCCTGATTCTTTAATACCTCTGATTAACTCAGCTCTTGTAGCGATTTCAGATTGATTATCACCATATCTTTCATCAAATGATGGAGCTTCATAGTGTTCTTTAGTCAAATATGCAGCAAGACCAAGCAAGCATTCATAAGTTTGACCTACGTTCATACGAGAAGGAACACCAAGTGGGTTCAATACGATATCTACAGGTGTACCATCAGGTAAGAATGGCATATCTTCTTTAGGAAGAATTCTTGATACAATACCTTTGTTACCGTGACGTCCTGAAAGTTTATCACCTACTGAAACCTTACGTTTTTGAGCGATATAAACTCTAATTACTGTATTTGCTCCAGGTGGTAATTCATCACCTTTTTCTCTATCAAATACCTTAACATCAAGTACTCTACCGCCTTCTCCGTGAGGAACTCTCAATGAATTATCTTTAACATCTCTAGCTTTTTCAGCAAAGATTGCTCTTAACAGTTTTTCTTCAGGCGGATGTTCGCTTTCGCCTTTTGGAGTAACTTTACCTACAAGAATATCATCAGCATAAACTCTAGCACCGATACGAACAATACCGCGTTCATCAAGGTGTCTTAAAGCTTCTTCTGATACGTTTGGAATTTCTCTTGTAATTTCTTCAGGTCCAAGCTTAGTTTGACGTGCATCTATTTCTAATTTTTCAATGTGAACAGAAGTAAAGATATCATCATGAACACATCTTTCTGAAAGCAAGATAGCATCCTCGAAGTTATAACCTTCCCAAGGCATATATGCTACCAAAATATTTTTACCGATTGAAAGTTCACCACAACTTGTTGAAGCACCATCTGCTATAACATCACCGGCCATAACCTTATCACCTTCATTCACAATAGGTTTTTGGTTAATACAAGTATCTTGGTTCGAACGAACATATTTCATCAATGTATGTAAATGTTGTTTACCACTCATATCAGTAATAATAATTTCTTCACCTGTTACACGAGAAACAACACCGTCTATTCTTGCACAAACAACCATACCTGAGTCTTTTGCAACTCTTCTTTCCATACCTGTACCAACAACTGGTCTTTCTGTAATTAAAAGAGGTACTGATTGACGTTGCATGTTTGAACCCATCAATGCACGGTTAGCATCATCGTGTTCAATGAAAGGTATCATTGATGTTGCAACAGAGATAATCTGAATAGGACAAACACCCACATAGTCAACTTTTGATGAATCACTCATAACAAATTCTGATCTGTAACGAACAGGGACTTGAGCATCTTTGAATGTATTATCAGAATTTAATTGAACATCTGCCGGAGCACATCTATAGTTTTCATCTTCATCAGCAGTCATATAAACAACTTCATCAGTCACCACACCATCTTTAACGACAAAGAATGGAGACTCAACAAAACCATAATCATTAACTCTAGCGTGGGTTGCTAATGAACCAATCAAACCAGCGTTAGGACCTTCCGGAGTTTCAATCGGACAAATACGTCCATAGTGAGAAGGATGAATATCACGAACCGCAAATCCAGCTCTTTCTCTTTGTAAACCGCCCGGTCCAAGAGCTGAAATACGTCTTTTGTGAGTAAGTTCAGCCAACGGATTAATTTGGTCCATGAACTGTGATAACTGAGAAGATCCAAAGAATTCTTTTAATGAAGCAACTAACGGTTTAGTGTTCAACAAGTTCAATGGTGTTAAAGTTTCAGAATCTTGAAGAGTCATTCTCTCTTTAACTATTCTTTCAATTCTTGAAAGACCAACTCTGAATTGGTTCTGCAACAATTCACCAACTGAACGAATTCTTCTGTTTCCTAAGTGGTCGATATCATCCAAAGTACCTTCATCATAAGTTAAGTTGATAAGGTATTCAATTGAAGCAACGATATCTTGAACAGTCAATGTTCTTGTGCTGTTAGGAATATTCAAGTTCAATTTTTTGTTTAATTTATAACGACCTACACGACCAATATCATATTTCTTATCATCAAAGAATCTTGATTCAAGAATTTGGCGTCCGCCTTGAGCTGAAGCCGGGTCACCAGGTCTTAATTTTTTATACAAATCGATTAAAGCATCATCTGTAGTTTCTGTTGTATCTTTATCCAAAGTTTTCTTCAAGAATTCAAAGTGAGTGAATAAAGATTCCATTTCAGAAACTGTAATACCCATTGCTTTAAGTAATGTTGTAGCAAGGATTTTTCTGTTTTTATCAATCTTAACGTAAATAATATCGTTAGAATCAGTTTCAATTTTTAACCATGCCCCGCGGTTAGGAATCATTGTAGCGTTATATAATCTCTTACCGGTTGGAGAGATTTCACGTTTGAAGTAAACACCAGGTGAACGAACGATTTGAGAAACGATAACACGTTCTGCACCGTTAACAATGAAAGTACCTTTGTCTGTCATTGTAGGAATATCACCAATATAAACTTCTTGTTCTTTAATTTCACCGCTATCACGGTTAACAAGTCTGACCATTACACGAAGTTGTTTAGCATATGTTGTATCATGGATACGTGCTTCTTCAACTGTGTATTTTGCATTATCGAACGTGTAATTAGGCAAGAAGTGCAGCTCCAATCTTCCTGTGTAATCTTTTACAGGAGAAAAAGCTAATAATTCTTCTTTAAGCCCTTCTTTTAAAAACCATTCAAATGATTTTTTCTGCACGTCAATTAAATCTGGTAAATCGTCCAAACGTGTATTAGGAATACCCATTGGCGTTACTCTTTTTGCATATTTTGTCGACATTAATTCACCTCATCTATTCTAATGAATGTACGCACTATTAAACTTTACTATAATTTCGGACATAATTATCCCATATACATGTAAGCATGTTATACAATCGTACAACATCAATATGTGACGTCAAGTTAATAAGGGTATAATATACATTTTTTCAAGATGTTTGTTTACAAAAATTTACAATTAAATCAATGATAATTTTGTCTTAAAATTCTTAAGTCTTCTTTTGTAAGGTATTGCATTGTTTCTAAATCAGCCGGATACATAATACTTTTAGGATTTCTTGAGTGCTCTAAACCTATAGCATGCCCTACTTCATGAAGCATAACTCCATATATATGGTTCTTAGAACGAGTTACCTTCTTAGGGGTAATTGTACCATTTCCGCGAACCATCAGAAATTCTTTTGTACCAATTGTTATTATTGCTTTATTAATTTTACCGTTTCTTTCATACCAATGAGTACAACCTACTGCATTATCACTATTACAGTTAGTTACAAAATCAACAAACTTAACCTGTATTTTAGCATTGCTTGGAGAAGTATCGTATTTAAAACGCACTGTTGAACAGGATAGTTTTTCCCATGCCATAAATGCTTGCTTCATATACACAGACATATTTCCGCATGGAGGAATATAAACATGAATCGGCTGTGACATCCATCTTCTTTCAGCAGAAAATACTATTGTCATTGATAAGATAAAAACTAGCAGTAAAAGTACTACCTTTCGCATTGTTCACCATTAAATCTTTTGAACACACCATCAATATTTTTCAGATAATCTTTTTCATCAAAACACTTATCCATGCCAGTAAAATTAGATTTAAAATTGCCGCCGTTGAGAGCATCTAACGCATGCTTCTGAACAATTTTATAAGCATCTTCTCTGGTATATCCTTGTTCGACTAATTTTAGAAGAACTTTTTGTGAATAAATTACACCACCATATAGTTGAGTGTTTCTTAACATATTATCTTCATGAACAACAAGATTATCCATGACATTTTTAAATCTATAGAGCATAAAATCAACTAAAATTAATGAGTCAGGAAAAATTATTCTTTCTGCAGAAGAGTGTGATATATCGCGTTCATGCCATAAATTAATATTTTCAAATGCCGCAAGCATATTTGAGCGAACCACACGTGCTAATCCGCAGAGATTTTCACATAAAACAGGATTTTTCTTATGAGGCATTGCAGAAGAACCTTTTTGTCCTTTTCCAAAACCCTCCTCAACCTCGCGAACTTCTGTTTTTTGAAGATGACGAATTTCAGTTGCAAACTGTTCTATTAGACTTGCAATAACCGCTAATTCAGACATAAACTTAGCATGTCGGTCACGAGAAATAATTTGTGTTGAAATTTTTGCCGGTTTTAAGCCTAATTCTGCACAGGTAATTTCTTCAATTTCAAGCGGCAAATTACTATAGGTACCTACAGGCCCTGAAATTTGTCCTACCAGAATTTCATCTAAAGCAAATTCAAAACTTTTTTTAGCACGCTCTAAGGCATCAAGCCAGTTTAGAAGTTTAAAACCGAAAGTCATAACTTCAGCATGAACACCATGCGAACGACCAATACAAATTGTATTTTTATACTCAAATGCTTTCGTTCTAATAATAGATATTAAATCATTTAATCCGTTTAAAATAAAAGAAGAAGAGTCTTTTATTTGAAGAGCAAATGCAGTATCAATAACATCAGAACTTGTAAGCCCCATATGAATATATTTAGAATATTCTGCACCTACATTTTCATTGACATTAGTAAGAAAGGCAATCACATCATGTCTTACTTCACGCTCAATCTCATCAATTCTTTGAACGGAGAAAGCCGCTTTTTGTTTAATTTCTTTTAAAGCCTCGGTCGGGATTTGACCAATTTTTGAATAAGCCTCACAAACCGCTAATTCAACTTTAAGATAATAGTTAAATTTAGCATTCAAATCCCAAATCTTTTTAATTTCTTCCCTTGAATATCTATCAATCATAAGCTAAGTATAACATAAAAGAGGAAGGTTTAGAACCTTCCTCTTTTAATGATTATTTTCTAAATGAATTAATGTAATCTTTTTCAGCTTGAAAAGCTTCTTTTCTTGCTTGACGTCTTGCTTCAGCATCTTTTTTAGCCTTTTCCAATGCTGCTTTATCCGCTTCTTGTTTCTTTTGAAATTCTGCTCTTTTTTGCTCATTAGCTTTTTGTTGGGCAGCCTGTTTAGCCTTATATTCTTGTTCTTTTTTTACAGCTGGTTCAAGCTTTTTGTTTACATAATTTTGCAATTGTGATTCTGCAGCATTTGCAGCTAATGAAGCTGAAATAGCAATAATTGAAAATAAAGATAATAATTTTTTCATATTTAAAACTCCTTTCCTAGTGAAATAATTTTAGAATACATTTTTGCATTTTTCAAGTATAATATAAGCATGAGTGTAGAATTACTAGGTTTTAATATTGACACATATAGTTTTGATGAAGCTATATGTAAAGCAAAAGAGCTTATTGACGGACAAAAAGTTTCTCAGGTTGTTACAATCAATCCTGAAATGTTTGAATATTCTTCTAAAGATAATGAATTTTCAAACATAGTAAAAGAAGCTGAAATGGTCATTCCAGATGGAGTTGGAGTTAAAATAGCTTTAAAATTAAATGGGCATAATGTTGCTCGTATTCCAGGCATTGATTTTGCATATAGACTTCTAGAAGAAGCTGCAATAAACAATATTCCTGTTGCAATAGTAGGAACAAAAGAAGAAATTATTACGAAAGCTGTTGCAAATCTTACTAAACAAATAAACGGATTGAATATAGTCTACTACCATAATGGTTATTTTTCAGATGACAATGAAATTTATAACGCTCTTAACTCAAAGTCGCCTAAGTTAATTCTTGCAGCAATGGGTTCACCCAGACAAGAAAAATTTATATATAATGCAAAAAAACTTTTAAAACCTGCTTTAATGGTAGGAATTGGAGGAAGCCTTGATGTATGGTCCGGAGAAGTAAAACGAGCACCAAAAATATTTCAAGTCCTTGGTTTAGAATGGTTGTACAGAACAGCATGCCAGCCCGAAAGAATTAAGAGAATTTTTCCAACTTTACCATTATTTATTTTAAAATCAATGAGGGATAGATATGTTAAATAGTCAAGAAATTGAAAAACTAAAAGCATCAGCTAAAAATGTAAGAAAAAACATTGTTAAAATGATACACGCTGCAAAATCAGGTCACCCGGGAGGTTCACTTTCAGGTGCTGATATTTTAACTGTTTTATATGAAAAGTGTTTGAATATACCTCTTGATATGAATGATACTCGTGATAGATTTATTCTTTCAAAAGGACATGCCTCTCCTCTATTGTATTCTATACTTGCTCAACATGGCATGTTTTCAGAAGCAGAATTATTAACTTTTAGGAAAATAGGTTCAAAACTTCAAGGACACCCTTCTCGCGGATATATAAAAGGGGTTGAAGCTTCTACCGGTTCTTTAGGTCAAGGACTTTCATTGGGTTGCGGTATAGCACTCGGACTTAAACTTGATAAAAATCCAGCCAATGTTGTTGTATATATGGGTGATGGTGAATTACAAGAAGGTTCTAATTGGGAAGCATTTATGCAAGCTGCACATAGAAACCTTGACAATCTTATAGCAATTATAGACCGTAACAAACTGCAAATTGATGGATGCACAGAAGATGTTATGGCTGTTGGAGATGCTGCAGCTAAAATTAAAGCTTTTGACTGGGAAGTAGTTGAAATTGACGGACATGATTTCAATCAAATTTATGAAGCAGTTGAAGAAGCTAAAACAGCAGCTAAACCATTTGCAATCGTAGCAAATACTGTTAAGGGTAAAGGAGTTTCATTTATGGAAAACAATGCCGGCTGGCATGGAAAAGCTCCTAATGACGAACAATTAGCACAAGCCCTAGAGGAACTGGGGTAAATGAAAATAATGAAGACTTGTCCATTTACAGCAGGTAGAGAATGCAACGATACATGTCCGCTTTTTATTAAACCTGATGATTTAAATGAATTTGTAACAGCAAGATTATCTTCCATAGGAGTGCTTTCTCGCTCTGAAGGAGAATGTTCTTTAAGAATGCTTGCATTAAGTCAGAGCAGAATGATTTTTGAAAATACTAATACCAGAGGTTAATCATATCCTTACTTGCTGCTAATAGCTATCTATCAGAATTTATTTTTACATCTTCATCATGTTTTTTCACTTGCAATTCTGTTTCGCGGGCTTTAAGCATAGCTTGTAAAACAGGGTCTGTTTTAGCTTGCTTTTTCATATCTGCAAAAACTTCTTTCAACTCATCTTCTGATAACCCTTGAGGAGTTTTAATACAAACAATCATTTTATTTTTTCTAAATGTAAAATATGCCGCTACAACAATTCCCCAAAGCAAAACACCTTGAAACAAACCGATTTGAGGTAAACTGAAAAACGGTGCTGAAAAGTTCCAAATATGCATTGCAACATACCCTGGAAATGCAATAAATCCTGTTGCTAAACAACATACAACCATTATTGCGATAATTAACCCTCTAAGTCCGTTTATTTTAATTATATTTAAATTTTTTTTCATCTATTCCTCACCTAAAAGTTTAAGAAATTCATCTTCATTCAATATTATAACACCTAATTTTTCAGCTTTGTCTAATTTTGAACCAGGATTAACTCCGGCTACTACATAAGAGGTGTTTTTTGAAACAGAAGAAGATGTCTTACCTCCTCTTAATTTTATTTTATCACCAGCTTCGTCTCTTGTCATGTTTTGTAAAGTTCCGGTTAGTACAAATGTTTTTCCTGCAAGTTCATCTGTTTTATTTATATTCAAAACTTTAAATTCAAAACCAAGAGATTGAAATTCATCTATCATTTGAAGATTTTTCTCATCGTGAAAAAACTCATAAATACTTTGAGCAATTTTTTCTCCAATTCCTTCAATATTAGAAAGCTGCTCTAATGAAGCAGATTTTAAATCTTCTAATGTTGAAAGTTCATTGGTTAATAATTCAGCAGTTTCTTTTCCTACATGTCTTATAGAAAGTGCCGTTACAAACCTTGAAAGCGGTTTAGATTTGCTTTCCTGAATAGAATTATACATATTTGTTGCAGATTTTTCTTTAACTAAATCCAATTTTAAAAAGTCATCGTATTTTAACTTATAAAAATCAACAGGAGTTTTTACAAGCCCTAAAGCAAATAACTTCTCAATAACTGATGGACCAATAAAATCGATATCCATTGCTTCTTTTGAAACCCAATATTCCAAACGAGCTTTAGCAACAGACGGACACTCTAAATTTGCACAATAAAGGTTAACTTCACCTTCACGCTCTACAAGAAGAGAATTACAGTTCGGGCAATTTTGAGGTGCTTGATATACAGGAAGCATATCGTGTTCCGGACTATCAACTGCTTTGATTACCTTTGGAATAATTTCTGCTGCTTTTTTAATTAAAACGCGATCTCCTATTCTTACATCAAGGCGTTTAATCTCATCAAAATTATGAAGACTTGCTCTGGATACAACACTACCTGCTAGATTTACAGGCTCTAATATTGCAACAGGAGTAACAGCACCTGTTTTCCCCACACCTAATTCTATATCAAGAAGTTTTGTAGTAATTTCTTCAGGCGGGAACTTAAATGCAGTTGCCCATTTTGGTGCTCTTGATGTAAAACCGAGTTCATTTTGGTAATCAAAACGATTTACTTTAATAACAACCCCATCTGTTGCATAATCTAAGTCAAACCGCTTTGTTTCCCAATCTTTACAGAACTGAATTGCACCATCAATATCATTAACAAGTCTTATATTCGGATTAGTTTTAAACCCGAGTTTTTTAATATACTGAATTGCTTCCCAGTGTGTTAGTGGTTGTTCCTTAGCTTTTTCAATGATTGCTGTATAAGTAAACATTGATAAATCACGTTTTGCAGTAATAGAACTATCCAATTGTCTTAAAGAACCGGCTGCTGCATTGCGCGGATTTGCAAATACTTTTTCACCATTTTTTAAACTTTCTTCATTTAGTTTTTCAAAAGAAGATTTTGGCATATAAATCTCACCGCGAACTTCAACATCAGCCTCTTCAAAAAGTTTCAAAGGAATTGCTTTAATTGTTTTAAGATTTTGAGTAATATTTTCTCCGATTATCCCGTCTCCGCGGGTTACCCCGGTTGTAAAATATCCGTTTTTATAAGTAAGAGCAATTGCAAGTCCATCAATTTTCAATTCACAAACAAGTTCAACTTTTTCAGGAAATTCTTTTTGAACACGCTCATACCATTTACGCAATTCTTCTTCATTATAAGTATTATCAAGACTGTATAAACGATATTTATGTTTATGTTCTTCAAACCCTGTACTTATACCGCCAACACGCTGAGTTGGACTATCCAGAGTAATAAATTCAGGATTTTGTTCTTCCAATTCTTTTAGTTCATTGAATAATTTATCATACTCAAAGTCACTAATAAGCGGATTATCCAGAACATAGTAATTATAAGCATATTTATTAAGTTCTTCTCTTAAAAAATTAATTCTGTCTTGCATAAGTTAAAACCCTGACTATCCCAATCATTATCCAAAATATAAACTGTATTTGCGGTCTAAAAAATACTGTATCTACAAATCCATGTATTAAAATTCCTGTTAAAGAAATCAAAGCGATTGCAAGATAAATTACATTAGCATTTTTTCGTTTTAATATATATCTTACAGCTCCTAAGATATTTACCCATATAAAAGCTAAAAATGCCAGCAGAGCAAAAACACCACTTTCAACAGCCGTTTCAAGATAAATATTATATGCACTTAATGCGTCAAAACCCGTTTTCATATATAACCCGTAAATCTCACGAAAATTTTGGTTACCTACTCCAATTCCAAGCAGATAGTTATCTTTAAACATATCTATACAAGAATTATAAACATTAAATCTAAAAGAATTAGAGCTATCGCTTCGCATAGCAAAGATTGAAAAAATTCTTGCTCGTAAAGAAGCCGTTGAAACGATAATCATAAAAACTAAAGCACTAAAAGCTGCTGAAGCAGTCATAAAAATTTTTTTAAACTTAGGTTTTAAAAATTTATATGTAAAAAGCGCTAGTAAAATAAATTCAAAGAATAGCCCGATATAAGAACCTCTACAGCCTGTTAAAACAATTGATACAGCTGCAAAAAGAAAACAAACTATACCAAATAACGCTGTTTTATAATGTTTATTCATCAAGGGCAAATAAACTAAAACCAAAGTTGAAGGCAAAGCTGCAAGCATATATCCGCCAAATAGATTAGGATTATAAGGCTTAAGCGAACCATAAACTCTTGTCATAACTTCTTCCGGATTTAATCTTGACATATCTTGCCATCCGGAAATTTCTGATACTGATAAAAAGTTTTGTTTTATTGCAATTATCGACTCCCCTATAGCTGCAAGAGCCAATACTAATAAAATATATTTTATTTTACGTTTATTATCTTTAATATAATGAACAAATGATACATAAAATCCGAGATAAATTAGGGTCTTAAAAAAGCCTTTTAAGCTCAATGCAAACAAAGTTGAACCAGCAACGCTTATAACAACCAATAAAAAATATATTAACAAAAACTTATCAGCCAACGTAAGTTCAAAACGTGAACCTGTTTTAGTTAGTAATTTTACTCCTGTCAAAATAATTGAAAAAATAGCAAAATATCCAATATTATCAGATTGAGCAAATGTTGATGATAAAATCACTAACAAGATATTTGTAAAAATTAGCCAATCGATTTTTTGCAAAACAAAACTTCTGTCATAAACAGGTTTTAAAATATTTTGCATCCATAACAATAAGGTATTTAAAAACATCTAACCTACCTGATTGTTTTCACCGGAGTCTTCAACTGTATCTTCATTTGTTACACGAACATCTGAAATAGTTCCATTAAACTTATACTTTTCACCTTCTAATGTAACAGGCAATCCCATTTTAATTTTATTTCCACCAACAACAGCACCGTCTTTAGTAATTTTAGCCGTATCTGTAATCGTTACAATAGCATCATAAATAGCAGGCTGGGCAGGATCAGGAACTAAAAGATTTTTTGCCGCCGGAGAAAAAGTTTGTCTTGGTTCTGATTTCACATCAATAACATTTAGCTCTGTATATGGAACATTTCTTATTGTAATAAATGTTTTGTCATCAGCTTTAACAGGAAATTCTTCACCGGTTACAGTTACACCGCGTAAAAATACTTGAAATGTTATTGGAGAAGTTGCTTCTATTTGTTTATCAGCAGTTTGTCTAAAATGTTTTGCTGTATAAACACCAACCACAAGAGCTATAATTACTCCCAAAATTATAATTAAATCTACAAGACCAAATTTTTTCATATAAAATTACTCCTCCACTTCTATTTTTGCGGGCATAGCCGCTAAAATTTCTTCTATATTAGTTGTGGCACACCCAAATTGTTTAATAACAATACCAGCTGCTATATTACCAATAATAGCCGCATATACAGGTTCAGCACCAATAGCAAGTGCAAGTGTAAATGTTGCTGTTACGGTATCACCGGCACCTGTTACATCAAACACTCTCGATTTATTGAAGACAGGAATATGTGTATACTTATCTCCACGTTCAATAACTACCATACCGTCTGAACCGCATGTTATCAAAACATTTTCTGCACCAGTATTCTCAATTAATTTTGCGCCAGCATTAATAAAGTCTTCTTTTTTTCTTAAATAATAACCTACATGTTTTTGAGTATCAGGTAGATTAGGAGTCATTGAATATACACCCTTATATCTGTTTAAATCTTTTTGAGCATCAACAATAACTTTTATCGAGTATTTTTTAGCTGTTTCTATAACAGCATTTATTATATTATCTGAAAGAGTACCGATATGATAATCAGATAGAATTACAGCATCATATTCAGGAATTAATCCTACAACTTTTTCAATAATTTTCTCTTCAGTTTCTTTTGAAATAGGAGCATTTGTTTGTCTATCAATTCTTACAATTTGTTGAGTAATTGATTGCGAACAAGAACCTGAAATGCGTGTTTTAGTAATAGTTTTACGGGTATTATCAGTTATTAAAGAAGAGCAATCAATACCAGCTTCTTTAAAAGCATTCTTTAAATCCTGAGCTTGATAATCATCTCCCACAATCCCAACTACACTAACTTTCCCGCCATTAATTTTAGAAACATTGTGAGCAGCATTTGAGGCACCGCCTAAAATAAATTTAGTATGAGTATGTTGTAAAATTAAAACAGGAGCTTCTCTTGAAATTCTCTCTGTATCTCCATAAACCATTTCATCAAGGGCTAAATCACCCACTACAAGAATTTTTGCTTCTCCTAATTTTTTTATCAAATCCGATAACTTTTTAGTATCTATTAACATATCTCCATCTCTCTTATGATTGCTATTAATCAAAATATCATATATAATGTTAACATAAATATAAAGTGAGAGCAAATGGCGGGAAACTACAGCAATCAGGATTCCTTTGATATACAGGAACTTGCAAAATTAAATGAAGATATTTCAGCTGATTTTTTAGAACAGCTTCAAAATCAAGTTGCACAAAATGCTAGCGGCTTTGTAGAAAAATCTAATGATGGAGATTTATTTGAAGAAGTTCAACCTAAAACCGAACTTCCTAAAGAAGACAAATCAGAAACAGAACAGACTGTTGAAAAAGTAGAAAAAACACCGAAAATTAATATCGATGATAGCTTTGATGATAATTTTATAAAAAAATATAAAGCTAAACTTAATAAACAAAAAGTTGGTGGCACAACGGAGACTGCTCCGGTACAAGATACAACTGAAAAAACAAAAGATATTGAAAATCTTACAGCCGGTAATATTATAGAAAAACCCATTGTTCAAGAACAAGTTAATTATAATGACAGCCTTGATTATCTGGATGAAAATGTTAAATACTCAAAATACGTTATCTATATTGATCCTGAAAACACTGATTTTATTGAAAGTTTAACTGTAAAAGAAAGAAAAAACCTTATAAATAAAATTCTAAGAGAACAAGATGATATTGCAATTACAAAAAAGCGTTTTAATATGCTTCAAGCTATAATAAAACATTCAATAATTGCTATTATTACTATAGCAATATCTGTTCCTATAATTTACTATACTATCAACGCCTCATTAGAAGCTTCTATAAATAATTATAGAAACTCTCAATCAATTTTTAAAACTTTATATAGAGAAAAAGGCAAGATTAAAACAACTGCAAAATTCCATTAATTGCATGCTTATTGTTCTGCATCATTTTTTCCTATTAAACATTCTGCTAGCAAGCTGCCTGATTTATAACCTGCAATTGAAGCACATACAAATGCTAAGCCTTTTACAGCTCCAGGAACAAATTTTAAAGAAACTTTATTAAATAACTTCTTGGTTGTACAATAATCTTTTAAAGCAGATACCTGTTCTTTCAAGTATGGATTTTTATTATACAAAGCTTCTCTTAAATGAGTAACTGTTTTACCACCTTCTTTTGTTGTATACGGCATACCTAAGAATGATTTTGCAGCGCGCTCAGCTGCAAACATAGAACCTAAAGAAATAATTTCTCTTGCACCGGTTTCTAATTTATCATCAGATCCAAATAATACTTTTGCAGCACTGGTTGCACAAATAATAGGATTAATATTATTAGCAGTAAAATCAACAACTTTACCAATCCCGTTTACAATGTTATTTGTCTTAGATAAATTTTTAATAGCTTCACTTGCACCTTCTGCTATAATATGTGCTCCACTATTACTTATAGCTGCAACTTCTTTAGCAGCCTTAAAACCTTTAAGGGTTTGTCCTGCAGCAATATCCATATTCATCGCACCATAAAGCGGATTTTCATCAATAGAATTCATACCTTTTGAAGCCCTTCTTGCAGAAAAGATTGCATTTGAGGCTACAATTGGCGCAAATAAACCTATTGTTTGAATACCAGCTGGCATACTAAATACCTTTACATACTATTACACTACAAATATATAAAGTATTTTTCTAAAATTTTCTTGCCAATTTTAAACAAAATGTTACAAAAATTAACCTTCATCAGTTGATGTTACAATCTCACTTACAGGTTCTTTATAAACTTGCAATTTTGTTACACGAGCACCATCAACTTCTACAACCGTAAATGTTAATCCATTAAAAGACACTTTGTCACCAACAACTGCAATTCTTCCCAAAAGTTTTACAACAAAACCAGCAATTGTATCAACATCATCTTCATCAAACTGAGCTTCATTCAGGTCAAAATATTCAACTAATTCATCAATTCTCATCATTGCATTAGCAATATAAGTATTTTCAGCAATTTCTTTTATATCAACCTCTTCCTCTTCATCAAACTCATCTTGAACTTCACCGATAATTTCTTCAAGTACATCTTCCAATGTAATTAAACCTGATGTACCACCAAATTCATCAATAACCACCGCCATTTGCATATGTGTTTTTTTAAATTCAAGTATTAGATTATCAAGAGTCATTGTTTCAGGAACAAGCATTAATGGACGAATAACTTTATCAATAGAATAATTATCTTTTGTCATAGCTAAAGAATACAAGTCTTTAACATGAATAAATCCTAAAATTTTATCAATGGAGCCTTCATAAACAGGATAACGTGTATACTGGTTCTCAAGTGCAAATTTATTTAAATCATCATAGCTGATATCAGATGGTATGCACATCATATCTGTTCTTGGAAGCATTACTTGCTTGGCCGTTAAATCAGAGAATTTAAACATATTATGAAGCATTTCAGCTTCAGTTTCATTCAAAACACCCTCATTGTAACTTGCATCAACAAGCATATCTAATTCTTCTGTTGAATGAACAAGAGAGGCTTCATCAGATGAAACATGAAATGCACATAAAATTTTATCACCAGAAACCAGCAAAAGCCATACAAAAGGTTTAAAAAGTGTTATAAACAAGTCCATTGGACGAGCAACCCATAATGACAAAGTATCAGGATGTCTAAGAGCAAAGCATTTCGGCAATTGTTCACCCAACAGGACATGGAAATATGTAACTACAACAAATGAAATAGGAACTGCTATAGCATGTGCTGTAATTATAGTATTTTTAATAGGAATAAAATTAATAACCGGTTCAATTAATTGAACAATTGTAGACTCAGCAACCCAACCAAGAGCAATACTTGCTATTGTTA
>CAJTWU010000029.1 GCA_910579975.1 uncultured Vampirovibrio sp. | reverse complement strand
ATGGGTCAATTCTGTGGTACAGTTGAAGTTGAAGAAGACGGTCTTGTAATCAATGGCCACAAAATCTTATTCTTCGCTGAAAAAGATCCTGCAAACCTTCCTTGGGCTAAACTTGGCGTGGAAGTTGTTATTGAATCAACAGGTTTCTACACTGATGCTGAAAAAGCTAAAGCTCACATTGCTGCTGGTGCTAAGAAAGTTATCATTTCTGCTCCTGCTAAAAACGAAGACAAAACTATCGTTCTTGGCGTTAACGAAAATGAATACGATCCAGCTAACCACAATGTAATTTCAATGGCATCTTGCACAACTAACTGCTTAGCTCCTGTTGCTAAAGTTATCAAAGAAAAATTTGGTATCGTTAAAGGTTTGATGACAACTGTTCACTCTTACACAGGCGACCAAAGAATTCTTGATGCTGGTCACAAAGACCCTCGTAGAGCTAGAGCTGGTGCTCTTAACATCGTTCCTACAACAACTGGTGCTGCTAAAGCTGTTGCTTTAGTTCTTCCAGAACTTAAAGGTAAATTGGATGGTTTCGCTATGAGAGTTCCTACTCCAGATGTATCTTTAGTTGACGTTGTTTTCGAAACTGAAAAAAATGTTACAGCTGAAGAAGTTAATGCTGCATTAAAAGAAGCTGCTGACGGACACGTACTTTGCTACAGCGAAGAACCATTAGTATCTTCTGACTACATCGGTTCAGCTCAATCTTCAACTGTTGATTCACTTCTAACAAAAGTTATGGGTGACAATATGGTTAAAGTTATTTCTTGGTATGATAACGAAATGGGTTATTCTACAAGATTAGCTGAAACTACTAAATTAGTTGCTTCTAAACTGTAGTTTTAAGGTAATTATAAAACCAAAAAGAGCTTGTTTGAAAGAACAGGCTCTTTTTATTTTGTTTGTGTTAAAATAGATTTATTATGAAAAGAAAACCAATCGTAGCTGTAGTAGGACGTCCAAATGTTGGGAAATCTACATTTGTAAACCGTCTTGTAGGAAAAAGACAATCTATTGTTGATGACATGGCCGGTGTCACAAGAGATAGAATATATTTTGATGTTGAATGGCAAAACAAGCTTTTTACAGTAATTGACACAGGCGGAATTGTACCTGGTGACGAAGATGAAATTATGGTTTCAATCTACGATCAAGCACGCATTGCTTGTGAAGAAGCAGAAAAAATAATCTTTCTTGTTGACGGTATAGAAGGCGCAACACCTGTTGATATGGACATAGCCAATATTCTTCGTCAATCAGGAAAACCTGTTTACCTTGCAGTGAACAAAATTGACTCATCAAACCAAATTACTATGATAAGCGATTTCTATTCTCTTGCTGTTGGAGACCCGATTGCGATTTCTGCGCTTCACGGCTCCGGAGGTGTTGGAGATTTATTAGAAGAAATTACAAAAGATTTCGAAATTGATGAAGATGAAGAAATTGATAATACAATTAAAATCGCAATTGTAGGAAGACCAAATGCGGGCAAATCTTCTATTGTAAACTCACTTCTTGGTGAAAAAAGAGTTATTGTATCTGATATTTCGGGCACAACACGTGATAGTATTGACTCTCGTTTAACATACAATGGTAGAGAATTTGTAATTATCGATACTGCCGGTATCAGAAAAAAAGCAAAAGTTGATTATGGTGTAGAAAAATTTGCTGTTGATAGAGCAATCCGCTCAATAAGAGAATGTGATGTAGCCCTAATGGTAATTGATGCAACAGAAGCTGTAAACGGGATTTCTGATCAGGATAAAAAAATTGCCTCTATTATTACAGAAGCGGGCAAAGGTATGGTTATTGCAATCAACAAATGGGATTTAATAGAAGACAAAAAAGCTAATACTATTAATAAATTTGAGCAAATGATTGCACACGAAATTCCATTCTTGGATTATGTTCCAAAGATTTATATCAGTGCAGTTACTCATCAGAGATTAAACCAAATATTCACAAAAGTTGAAGAGGTTTACGCAGAATGTACAAAACGTGTTTCTACAGGATTGTTGAACAAAGTTATTAATGAGGCATATGCTCTTAATCCACCTCAGACAATAAGAAACAAGCGTTTAAAAATCCTTTATGCAACACAAGCTGCGGTACATCCGCCTATGTTTTTATTATTTGCTAACAATGAGGACTTATTAAAAGAACATTATAAACGCTACTTAGAAAATAAACTAAGAGAAGCATTTGGCTTCTTGGGAACACCTATAAGAATTTCTGTTAGAACAAGAACCGATAAGAAAAAAGGTTAGAGTTACTTTTGGATAATAACTATATCTCCGCGTTTAATTTGTTGTGATAGTTGTTTAATAACTTCATTATCCATTCTTATACAACCATGTGAAGCATATTTTCCAATACTATTTGGATTATTGTTTCCATGAATAAACTCACCTGTTGGTGATTGTTCAGCAGTATTTGTATCAATTTTATTTAAACAAATAATCTTAGGTCCATAATCACGAGGAGCTCTTCTTCTTTTTGAGTTTGCCGGAGCATTTTTATATGGAAAAGTTTCAGTATGAGTTACTATCCTTACTCCTGTATGAGTTGGAGTAGATTTTTTCCCGCTTGCAACTAGATAAGCCGCCTCAGGATGACCTTCATTATCATATTTATATAAAACATTTTTACTTATATCTACAACAATAACAGCATTGTGCTTCACCCCGGCTATTGTAACCTCAGCTGATGGAGCTCCAATAAGTTTATGAATATCGGTAGACCCGGAAGCTGGAATGGAATGCTCAAAAGTATCCTGTTTAACAGTTTGAGAGGAAACAGGTGCTGTTAGAAATGGTGCTGCAATTACTGCTGAAAGAGCTAAAGCACGTATAGGGTTCATTATTCTCATATTGTTTAAAAAAAACGGTAAAAATAATTTTTGCTAGTACATTCCTATAATATTTTTAACTTCGCGTAAAATATTTTGTGCTTCTTTACGAGCCTTTGCGGATCCATCAGCAAGTATTTGTTTTACTACTTCAGGATGTTCTTCATAATAACGTCGGCGTTCACGTATTTGAGCAAACCTTTCATTGATTTTTGCACCTAATTGGCGTTTACAATCAGCACATCCGCGAGCACCTTTTTCACATTCACATCTCACTGTTTCAACTTCATCTTCAGAACCAAATATTTTCCAGTATTTGAACGCTACTTCGCAATCTTCAGGATGTCCCGGGTCATATTTCCTCATTCTGCTTCTATCAGTAATTGCAGACATTACTTTTTTAGCAGTAACTTCTGCTGTATCAGAAATTTTAATATCATTATTAAAAGATTTACCCATTTTATTACCATCTAAACCGCAAATCAGCGAACACTCGTTCAATTTTGGCTGAGCTTCGTGGAAGAAATCAGTATTATAAATATTATTAAATCTTCTGGTAATATCTCTGGTCAATTCAACATGTGCAACCTGATCAATACCAACAGGAACAAAATCTGCATTAAACATCATAATATCAGCAGACATTAAAACAGGATAACCCATTAAACCATAGTTAATTTGAGAAGCCATTCCTTCCTTTGATTTAAGAATTTTTGCCATGTCTTTTAAGGTCGGGTCACGTTCTACCCAGTTTTGAGGTGTAATCATACTTAAGTATATATGTAATTCAGCAATTTCAGGAACTTGTGACTGAACATAAATTGTAGCTTTTTCAGGGTCAATACCGGCTGCAAGCCAATCCATTGCAACTTCCAGAACATCTTGTTTCAAAGTTTCAGTCTTATCATACTTTGTTGTCAAAGCGTGCCAGTCTGCAATAAAAAAATAACATTCATATTCATTCTGAAGCTTAAGCCAATTATCAATAACACCAAGGTAGTGGCCTAAGTGTAATTTTCCAGTGGAACGCATCCCTGATACCATTCTTTGCATATATTAATTCCTCATCTATAGTTTAAATACTCTAATTTGTCCGGCTTCTAAATCTACGTGGATTTTATTTTTGCCAGTCTTACAATAACCTTGCCCTTGAATAATTTCAAGTACTTCATCCTTCTTGATACCTGATACTTTTAATTTAACTCTTTTTTGAGAATGTTTTGGATCTAAATTACCTACAACTAAAATTGTTTCACCTTGATAAGTTCTTGTATAAGCAAAAACAGAAGGTTTATCAGTTTTAATAGGAGAAAAGGTACCTTTTGTTATTAAATCAAGATTGTTTTTTCTAAAATAAAATGCTCGTTGAAAATTGTCTTTTACTAAATCAGAATTTCCATACGGTCTTCTTGAATAATTGAAAATATCAAGCTTGCCGCGATGTACAAAATAATAATCATCATCTGTTTCTGTAAAATCAGCTTTTGTATTTGCCCAAGGGTAAATATAGTCATCACCGTACTGAAAACCATCTATAAAGTATGGGTTAAAAGGCAATGTTGCTTCCAGCCAGCACATCATAACCGATAAATTTTCACCCCTAAGGATAATCGGACTAAGTTCATCATGTGTTGTAAATGCCATAATTACACTTTTATCATCAGCATATGAAGTCAAAAGTTTTTTATTAAATTTGATATGCTCTATTAATTCATTAGATGTTTTCCAGTCCTTTAGATTAAAGAAACTACCATAATAACCGTCAAAACCGGCTTCCAAGAGTTTGTCATAAGGTGTGAAAACAGCATATTTGCTGGGAGGTTCTCTCCAAGAGTCTGAAGCTTCTGCTAAGTATAAGAACTCGGGATTACGTTCCCTTGAATAATTAATTATCTCTTGCCAAAATACAAAAGGTTTAATAGTAGCTACGTCAGCTCTAATACCATCCGCACCAATATCCATAATCATATCAACAAAACATTTATGAACATTCAAAACATCCTGACTTTCTGTATTTAAAAGTCTTACATCGGTCCAATCAGTAGGAACAATTGAAAGTTGTTTTTTATCTTTTATAAATAATTCTGGATTTGTTAAAAACAAGTCATAAGCACCACAGCTTGGTAAATCAATAATTACTTTTATTCCTCGTTTATGACATTCATCTACAAAATATTTAGCTTGTTCCATCGGAGTCATTTGAGAAGTTAAATCCACAAGCTGATGATTAATTGAGCCAAAATCCGCTATTGCATATAATGAACCGGCTGTCCCAAGAGCTTTTAATTTCCCAACCGGAGTAATTGGTAAGACATGTAAAACATTCACACCAGAAGCTTTTATTTCATCTAAGCGTTCAACTGCATTTATAAAATTACCGCTTTCTTCATCATTATCAATAATACCATTGCCATTTGTATCTTTAGCATTGAAGTTTCGGATATTAATTCCACAAATAACTGCTTCGTTTTTCAAAAACATCGTACGAAGACCATCCTGAGCATAAGCAGCAGAAGATAGAATAAAACACATTAAAACTGATAACAAGATTTTATTCATAACCTATCCCTTCCTATGATTTAATTCTATCACAAAGATAACTAAAGAGAGGCTAAAATACAATTAGCCACTTCTTGAGCTGAATACTTATCTGTAAGACAAGATTTAACTCCGCCTAAATCTTTGATAGTCTTTTCTCTATATTCTTTATCATAAAGAAGTTTTTCTGTTTCATAACAAATATTTTCAGTATTAAATTTAGCCTGAACAAGCTCCGGTACAATATCCTTACCTGTAATAATATTAGGCAATGATACCTTTTTAATACACCTTACCATCAAATAAACAAGGTAAATAAACCAAGGTCCCTGATAACCAATTATCATTGGAGTTTGATATAAAGATGCTTCTAAAGCCACTGTTCCTGAAGCTAAAATCAAAGAATTTGAGACACTCAAAAGAGCATGGTTCTCACCTTTAATAACCTTAAAATCAGTCTCTTTAACATATTTATCAAAAATTTTATCACTTAAATTAGGTGCATGAGAAATGCAAAACTGTAACTCCGGATGAGCTTTTTGAAGTCTTTTAGCCGACTTAATGAAAGTATCTGCAAGATAAAACAATTCAAGCGGACGTGAGCCTGGAAAAACTGAAACAAGAGGGCGTGTTAAATCTAAACCATGTTTTTGAAAAAACTCTTCTCTATCAGCCTTCTCCGGCAGCTGCTTCACAAGCGGATGACCGCAAAAATGTACATCAATACCTTCTTTTTTATACATTTCAACTTCAAAAGGAAATATACATAGTACTTTATCAACAAACTTTTTAATCCCTTTTATACGCCATTTTCTGCTTGCCCATACTTGAGGAGGGATATAATGAAATACCTTTATTCCTTTACCTTTTAGTCGTTTTGCAACTCTTAAATTAAATGTACCGTAATCAATTAAAAGAACTAAATCGGGCTTAAACTCATCAAGAATATATTCTGATACTTCTTTTTCAAGCTGCAAATGTTCAATCGCCATCTTAAAATTAAATCCGAAAGCAGACATTTTAGTATGATCACAAAAGAGTGTCGCACCGGCATTTTTAAGGTTATCTCCCCCAATACCTTGAACCTCAATATCCGGATTTGTGGATTTGAGAATTTCTACTACATGCCCTGCATGAATATCACCAGAGTATTCACCGGTTATAACAAAAACTTTTTTCATTTTCACTAAACTGCCATTACTACAATATTATGTTTATTAGCGTACTTAATCACTTCTTCCTGATCAACAATAATTGTCTCACCGGCTTCCACCGCAATCAAGTCTGCCTTATATTTTCTCATTGTTTTAAGAGTGCGAAGTCCGATAGCAGGAATATCAAAACGCTTGTCCTGATGAGGTTTAGCTACCTTAATTACTCTTGAATTTTTCTTAGCTATTTTACAGCCGCGTTTAATACATTTATCAGTACCTTCAATAGCTTCAACAGCCATAATCATTTTATCTTTGATAACAACCGATTGTCCGATATCAAGTTTACCGCTTTCTTTAGCTAACCAGTAACCATAATTTACATCATCCACTTGTTCTTGATTTGGCTGAACTTTACCTAAAACACCGGACGGTATCATTAAGTTTTTAATAAATAAAGTTTGGTCAAGAATAGTAATGCCAATTTTCTCAAGTTCATCAATAATCATTAGCATAACTTTATCATCATTTAGGCGAATTGCTTTTTTAAGAAAATCAAGTGCTCTAGCATCAAACTTAGGACGTTTAAGCAAAACTGTTTTATTAACTTTACCCAAAAAAGTAATTTGTTTTACACCTTCATTTTTAAGAGCATCTTCAATTTTTTGAACCTCACCTGGGCAAAAAGAATAAACTTTTGAACAATATTTTTTTAATTGAGAATAATTGTCATTTGAAAGCGAAATTGCAACAACATCAAACCCGTTTTCTTTAGCATACTGTGCCATTTTAACAGGTAATAAACCATCACCTGCAATTAATCCTTGTTTCTGTTCCAAAGCTATTGACATTACTCTTAAATCCTCCAATATAAGACAATAATACAATAAACATAGATTTGAAGTAAATATAAGCTTAATAATTGTTATCAAATAACTATTGCTTATTTTTTTTTATTTGATATACTAAAACTTGTCGGACTTATGGCGCCTGTCGTCAAGTGGTTAAGACCTCGGATTGTGGTTCCGATATGCATGGGTTCGAATCCCATCAGGCGCCCCATTTACAGAAGACGTTTTAAAAACGTCTTTTTTTGTTATTTTAAAGAAACCTTTATGTATTTTAAAAACCGTTTCGTTTGGAAGTGGCAAATGGATTGAACAGTAAATTTGCCCAACATAAACTAAATAATTAGCAAGTCCGTTTTGCTGATTTTAAATCTGCTGGGGTAGAAACCCAAATCAACAGGCTTACAAAAGCTGCTTAATAAAACTGCTAATTGATATAAGTTTTGATTTGTCAGAGCTTAATAATTTTATATCATTTTTTATCTCTTCAATATAATCTTCACAAGACAAATTTTCTTTAAAACAAAAGAGAGTAGAAATATTTAAATTTAAAGCAGTTGCAATTTTAACAAGATTATCCGGGGAAGGAAAATATTTACCTGTTTCAATTGAACTTATACTATTAATCTCAACACCAATCAACTCGGCAAGTTTTTCTTGCGTAATTTTATTGAGTTTTCTATACTTTTGAATATTTTTACCAAGCTCTTTTTTTAATTCCATATTAACCTCTATTTTTTATTCTAAGCCTTATTGAACAAATAATAAGAAGGTTTTACATTGGAAAATGCTTGTAAAATACAAGTAACACTGTTATAATATAAATGTATTACTTTTATTTTTTTATCCCAATTACAACTATTACTTATAAAATAAAGGAGTTAGCATGGCAGAAATAAACAATCTTAATAGCTTAAGTGCGTTTGATATTTGGAAAAAGTTAGATGCAAAAGATGGAAGTGATGGAAAAATTACCAAAAGCATTTGGGATGAATTTAGAAGTGTTATTGGAACGGGAAAAACTATAAATAACTATATAACAGAAGCTAATGCTGTTAAAAGTATAAAATACTATTTAAAAAATATGCCCGAAGAAATAAAAACAAAACTGGGGAGTTATCTGGGTATTTCTCAGGCAACTATTGTAAACTCACAAGAAGAACTAACACCTACTATTTCTCAGGTGGAACCAGATGAAGGACCTAGTGAAGCTCAGGCTCTTGAAACACAGGAAATAGTTGAAGAAAATCCTGATACACATACAAAAAGAAAAAACACAAATAGTCCTCAGCTAACAGCAGATGGTTATATTGATCCAAGTACACAGGGGATAAGCGGTGATTGTTGGCTGCTCAGCGGTCTCAGTGCTTTATCGGAAACGCAATGGGGACGCGATGCTATAAAAGAAGCTATTAATATTAAAGAAAACGGAGATATCATTATAACCTTAAAAGGCGCATATGGAAATAAGAAACAGTTCAAAATTACCAGTTCTGAACTTGAAGCTGCAAAAAATAATAACAAATATTCGACTGGTGATATTGATGTTTTAGCAATAGAATTGGCTGTAGAAAAATATAGAAAACAGTTTGGTGAAACTCTTGATGGTGGTTTTAATGAAGAAGTATTCAGATTAATAACAGGATCACATAATACTCAAAGAATCAGCGAAAAAAATAATATAAAAGGCCTATTAAACAAAGCCAAAGCTAATCCAGAAAAATACGCAATCTCTGCTTGTTTTTACTTAGGAGAAAGTGCAGGTAGAGATGCTTATCACGCATATAATGTTGCTCGTTTTGAAATTGATGAAAATGGTAGAAATATAGTAGTTTTGACTAATCCTTGGGATTCACGCCGAGAAATCCGCATTACCGAAGAAGAATTTATGAAATATATTGTAGATATAGAAGTTCTTGCTAATCCAAAAGGAAATACACAAAGTCCATCCACAAGTTCTGATGGTAAGATTGGAGCAACCAGATCCGCAAGAAAAGGTACCGATTTCAGCGTTGCTCCAGCTATTCATGCCGTAGCAAAAGCTTATCCTGATATTATTAGAGAGAGTATTCATCATGATACATCAGGCAATTTTAGAATAACATTAAAAGGCGTAAATAAAACATATTCTGTATCAGCTAAAGAAATTGCAAAAGCTAAAGATTCCGGAAGATATACAGAGGGAGATGATGATATTATTGCATTAGAAATTGCAATGGAAAAATATGGGAAAGAAAAGTATCATATAGAAGGGTTAGCAGAGGCTTCCATGTCAACAGGGATGATACAAGCAGGTACAGAGATATATGGAATTTCTGATACTAGAGCCATATTTTTGTTAACTGGTATTGATAATAAGTATGCAAATTTAGACGAAAATAATCAATATATAATAGCAGATTACCCACAACAATATAACCCAAATTTGACTAAGGGTAAACTACAAGATATGATCTCACACCTTACCAAATAGTCAAATTCCCTGTTTCAAATCATCAAACATACTGTATATTTACACTTTAATGCCTCTTATTTAACTGATAATCTGATTTCTAATATATCTTTTTAACTAGTCTATTGAATTAGTTTTTAATAAATTCTCAACAACAGATATTTGTGTTTTTAACTTATTTAACTCTATTTCTAAATTGGTTGAATTCTGTATTTTCTTTAATTCTTGTTCTTTTCTGTTTTGCTCGCTTAACTCTCCGATAGCATTAACCACAACGCCTACAATTACATTCATAACTATAAAAGATGAAGTTAATATAAAAGAAATAAAGTATACCCAAGCAAATGGGAAAACAGATATTACAGGTCTGGCAATTCCCATTGACCAACTTTCTAAAGTCATTATCTGGAATAATGAGTACATGCTTTTTCCAATCGTTCCAAAAAACTCCGGGAATGCCTCTGCAAACATTGTAGTCCCCATTATTGAAAAAATATAAAATATTAGCAATAATAACAAGCTTGCCCAGCCAACATTAGGTATTGATTCAATGATAGCTTGAACTATAATACGAAGCTTCTGCAAACGAGTAATCAGTCTAAGTGCTCTTAATGCTCGCAAGACTCTAAATGCACGAAAGGATGAAAATGCTCCGCCGGTTGGAATCCATGACATTGCAACTAAAATAAAATCAAAGTTATTCCAACCATCTTTGAAAAAGTTCTTTCCATATACATAAAGTTTAATCAATATTTCTACAGTAAAAATTAGCACACAAATTGTACAAGAATCTGTTAATAATTTTCCATACTTCAAAGTAATAGCAGGATAAGTTAATAATCCTAAGACTATTGAGTTAATTATAATTACTGCTAGAATAAAATTAGTTGTATATTTATTTTCAATAAAACTTTGCAATTTATATTTCATAAAAAAATATTAAAAAATACCTTTTGAATTCAAATGATCGCCAAAAGCCTTATCAGCAACTAAAATGTGCTGCAAAACCCAATTTTTTAAAAACAATAAAATATCAAAGTGCAACAAATGTTGACCAGAATTGTAATCTGCTGCAAATTGTTCAATTTTTTCAATAAATAACTTATGTTGCTTTCTATGTTTTTCATAGTTTTGATATTGAGTATTCAATAAAGCAAGTTCTTCCTCTGTAAAATGTTCCTTGGAATACCGTATTAGATTATTTATAATTTGAGCCAGTGCAAGTCTATCATCTTTGTTTTCCATTGCAATATATAAATCTTTTACAATTTCAAATAAATGTTTATGCTGCTCATTAAAACGTTCAACTTTTACATCGTAGCTCTCTTCCCAGTCAAATGTCTTCATGCATTGCCCCTTTCATTAAATAGCGTACACTACAAAAACTTTTTTTGCAAGACAACCCATTTTTATGTAATATTGTTTTTATTATGAATAACTTTGATTTTTTAAAAAAGACTGATAAAAACTTATATGAAATAATTTCAGAAGCTGAAAAACTATACCGTGACGAGTATTTTGAACAATGTATGGTACAAACTCGAAAATTTGGTGAAAATATTTGCAAAAATGTTATAGGAACAAGATGCACTCCAGACTCTACATTTGATGAAATGCTTGCAACATTAAAGGATAAAATCAAATCAGAACAGGAAAAAGAGTTTATTGATGACTTATATTTCTTAAAAAAACATGGCAATGCTTCTGCTCACTCAAACAGTGTAAAAAAAGAAGGCATACTTGCCCTTGAATGTCTGCAAAGAGCATTTGAAGCTGCAATAAACTATTCAGTTTTTTATACTAAATCAAACTCTGATATTCTTAAACTGCAATATGACATTGATTTACTGGTTACAGGCGAAAAATCAAAAAAGACTTTAAGTGAAAAATACAAAGAAGGAAAGAAAAGAACAAATTCACCAAAAACAAAAAAACAATCACATACAATGAAATCAACAAAGAAAAAGGAAGGACTTTCGACCTTCCAAATTCTTGTAATTGCTTCTTTTATTATTTCAACTCTAATACTTCTGTTTTTACTATAAAATTCTTTGTTCTTTTGTTTTTGGTGTTATATGAAGCTTATAATTTACACTTTCGATATATTCTCTGAATAATTGATCATAAGTTTTATCCAAAGATACAAATCTGTCTCTAATTATTCCAGGCCATTGAATATCGTCTTTTACCAGGAACTTTTCACCGATAACCATTTTGTATTCTTCGTCCAAATCAATTGGTTCAAACTGTTTTGTTATTTTATTTCTTACTCTTATAGCCTCTGTATAATCTGCATCTAAGTTACCTGTTGAAATTGATTCTATCATTGAGCGGTTAACCTGAACATCAGACCAGTGAATAATGGTATTTCTGGTCGGAGCTTTCAAGTTTGATAATACATTCTCTACAATTAGTCCTACAAGTTCATTACCTTTCACAGCACCAATTCTAAGATTTGACAAATCTTCACTTACACCGTCAAAAACTTTCATTACCCTTAAATTATCCGCCTCATCCTCAAGTCCGCCTCGAACAATAGATGATTGAAGTGCTACAGTAAATACTTCCGGATCATGCTTTTCACGTACAACACGTTTTATAGCACTGGTTAAATAATTCATCAAATAACTGTTTTGATAACGGATTTCATTACCATAAGTTAAACTTGTTAAACCTTTTTCAACACTATCGTCTTCTTCCAGCTCTTTTGCGGCAATAGAATTAATCAACTCTTTGAAATTATCATTTCCCATCAAAGCCTCAACTTGTGTTTTATCATAAATTCCCAAACGAGATAAAACAAGCGAAACATATTGAGGGAATTTCTTTGTTGCAGCTTTAATATCTGCTTCTGATTTAAGCTCACCTAAACTTATTAAAGGCTCCAAATCCTTTTCAAAGAAATTATCCAAGAATAATTGAAATGGATGTTTTTCTAAGCCGTCTGCAAGAGTTGTTTCGGTAAAATAAGGTGTCATATTACCTCTTGCAAAATTTCCATCATCATCAAATTCAAAGTTTAATGCCTTAATCATTTCATTATCTTTACCAAGAGAATTGATACTTGTGATACCGACGTTTAATTGAGAATTTTTATGGTCATGTCCATTTAAAATATGGTCAATTTCAGGAACATTTTTTCTTATTATTTCAGAAAGCCGTCCGCCCATATGAGATAATAAAATTACAGCACCTTTTGGATTTTCTGATTTAAACGCTTCCACTTCTGATTTTACAGCCTCAATCGTTCCTTGCAAATCTTCTTCTTTTAAATTTGCATCCTTCTTATTGGAATTATCATAGAATTCCAAACCTTCACAAAGTCCAGGATTATAAAAATCCATACTTGGAATTGTTACACCCAAAAACATTAATTTATGTAATAAATCGGGATTTTTATCATCTGGAATTGAAAACACTGCAGATTTAACAATATTAGGATTTGTTTTCATCGCCTCGGTTAATCTTGGTGAATTATCCATATCAACATTAGTTACAAGAGTCTTCATAGGATTTTTACGCATAACATTCAGCATAAAAGATGTTCCCGCATCCAAACAATGGTTACCCATTGTATAAAGAGTTTCAGGAAATACCGGTTTATTATGACCAGGTATTTTTTCTACCATTTTTTTAACAATTAATCTAACACTATCAATAGTTTTTAATAATGCTAAATTTTGCAAATCACCATTTGACAACTCCGGATGAGTAATAAATCCTTTTTTAGACGGGTTAATGAACCAATCTCCAACAATTGCAAAAAAGTTTAATGTACTTGAAGACTCTGATTTTGGGAAGATTTCTTTAGCGTTATTTTCTACTGTTTTAAGCAAACGCGGGAGTCTCATAATATTCCCGTGATTATCAGCTGTTGCAAGAACATTAACTCGCGCTCCATTGAAAGTTGTATTACTACTTTGAATTCTACTAATCATTTACACACACTCCTAACTTTTTCCTCTATATTTTTAAAATCATTAGCACATCCGCATCATTAACAGCTTTTAAAGCCGGATTAATCTGAATAGCCCTTGTATAATCATCAACAAAACCGGAATCCTTCATATCCCTTTTTATTGCAGCTCTATAATAATAAGCTTCTGCATACTCCGGATTATATTGAATTGCCATATTAAAATCAGCTAAAGCACTTTGTCTGTTTTGAAGAATATATTTTTGTAATGCTCTGATATAATAACATTCTGCAAGCTTTGGATTAGCAACAGGTTTAGTTGCAATATCAGGAGCAGGCTTAACCGGTACAGTCGGTGTAACAGTTTCTTTTTTATGATTTGGATCAACTTTAACAACACCGGCTTGCATTGCAGCAACTCTAAAAGGTTCTTCTGTTTTTGGAAGAATTTGTTTGTTAGCAATCTTTTGAATAGGTTCTTGAGCAATCTTTGATGGTGCCGGAGTAGAGTCAATAGTCTTTTTATTATCGGCAATTTGTTTTTGAATTTCAATTTCTTTAATAAGAACAGGACTTTCATTAGCTGCAGCAATAGCAGATTGAAAATCTTCTTCTGCACCTTCACTATCATAATATCTTTTCTTTAAACGCCCCCTGTTTGCAAATGCAGTTATATCATCAGGGTTCAATTTTATTGCAATAGTAAAGTCGCTTAATGCACCTACATCAAAATTCAGCTTACGTTTTACTACCCCGCGGTTATTGTATGAAGCTGAATCAGAAGGATTTAATTTAATCGCATTATTAAAATCCTCCAAAGCTTCTTCATTTTTTTCATTGCGTGTTTTTAAATTACCCCTGTTATAATATGCATCAGCATAATTAGGATCAATTTTAATAGCTGTATTGTATGCTGTTAATGACTCTTCGCTTCTACCAAGCTCAGACAAAACAACACCTAAATTATTATGTGCAAATGCATAACGCGGATTAATTTTAAGAGCTGCTTCATAATCTTTCAAAGCTTCTTCACGACGATTAGAAATATGTTTTAGATATCCTCTGTTTAACAAAAATTCTTCATTCTTAGGATTTAATGAAACCAGAGTATTATAATCTTCTATAGCAGCTTGAATATTTCCTAATAAATAATTTAAATAAGCACGATTAATGTATGGCTCTTCAGCTTTCGGATCATAATCAATTTTTTGATTATAACCTACTATAGCATTTAGTACAGCTTCCTTATCAACAGTTTTAGATGTTTCTGCAAAAACATTAACTGTTGAAATAAAAATCATTATTATAAATAATAAGCCTTTCGCCCAAGTTTTCATTTGTGATATCCCTTTATTGATTATGATATGTGTAAATATGGTAACATAAAAATATTGTTTTTAAAGTAGTTAATTATCTTATTTTATACATTTTTGTTTCGAATTGATTATTTGGTTTAATATAATGACCATCTGCATCGAAATCTAAATAAATCTTATCATCTCCGCTCGAACCAATTATTTCAAATTTTCTTTCTTTAAATTCATAATTATATAAATTAATTTTGTGCCGATTAGGTCCCAAATAAATTGGCAAATCAGGCTTACCAATTTCAGCACAAAGTTTATCTGCATAATTGAATATTACATCACGTATTTTGTCATTATATTGATATCTTGATTTCATCTCAATATTATCTAAAACCAATGCCAGCTCACCATCAACATTAGCAAAATAACACATTGTATTTCCTATAAACCTTTCACCGTCTTTAAGTTCAATAGCGCTTATGAATTTATTCATAATATAAGTTACGGCACTATAACCGTTACTTGCATCTACTGCCGTACAACACCCGGCATCATTACCCAGGAACAATGCATGTTTAATATCATTCATATCTGCCTTTTGGACAACAATATTAATATCTTTATCAGATTTTATATCCAATATATTTTTTACTTCATTATATCTGATGTTTAGAATATGGTCTTTGAATGTTTCTTTGAGCGATTGTATTCTTGCATTTGGTAAAGTTCTTGTCCAAAACTCATTACTATTTATTTCTTCTTTTATCAAAGAAATAATTTGTTTTGCACCTTTAACATCAATCATTTCATCATCTTTAAAGAATTTTTGAATATATATAGTATCTTTAGCATACCCTAAACCATCATGGAGAGTATGTTTTACAGTTCTAAGTTCAAATCCTTGCTCTTTAAGCTTACCTGTTAAAATTTCTCTTTGTTCTTCTGGAAGCTCTAAAAACAACTGCCCAGTCAAATCTTCTTCTAAATTTTTGATTATAGACTGTTTTGCATGTTCTGCGTTAAGATTAACACTAATTTGTATCTTAGACTCAGGATTAAATGTTGTCCATTGTTTATAGTTTATACCTAACTTCTTAAACATAACACGCGTTTCTTTATTTTGAGGCAACGAGTTAAAAATATTCAAATTGGATTTATCAGGCTCTTTTGCCAAAATGTCTAATAATTTTTCGAAAGCCTCTGAAAAATCAGAATCAGAGTTAAATAATTGAGGCAAGTATCTGCTTTTTGAAAAATCAATTTTATCTAAAACCTTTTGATGGTAAAATTTGTTAATGTCTATTGATTTTAAAAGCAAATTGTTAAGAATTTCATAGAATTTTTGTTTTTCCTCTTCTGTTTTCGGGTTCATATACGGGATAATTTCATCTAATAAATACGTAGCTGCATTAATTAATCCAATATAGATAATTGCAAGATCCAGTGCCTCTTTAGGATCATGAATTGAATTTTTAATCATTTGATTTTTTCTTTTGGTCATTGTATTTATTTCATTTATGCACTCTTCTTTTTGCTTTCCTGATAAATTATTAAATTCTTTTTTTAAATTTTTAATTTTTCCCTCTAAACTTTGATATTCAAAAGCTGCTATCGGATTTATAATTTCCAAAAGAGGTTGCACATTAATCAACATTACATCGCCAAATAAATCTTCAATATAATATTCAACTTCATCTATTTTATTTCCAAAAGAATAAACAAAAGTTTTTTCCCCTAATAATGATAAGGTATTTAGTGTTTTTTCAGGATTATCAAAAATCAATTCAGCTATATCTTCATTTGTCAACTCATTATTTCCAATACGAAGAGTTTCCTTGCTCTTCAGAGCTGTTTCGTAAACTCTTAAAAGTTTCTCAAGAGCTTCACGGTTAACACAACCTTCATTATCAGTAACGGTATTTATTATTGAAGTCAAATATCCACTATTATTAATACTTGTTCTTTCCATAACCTCTGTGATAACTGCCCATGGTTCTTCGTTATTGATATATTTACCCATATTTTTAAAAACAATGGACAAAGCTGTATAATCATTCATCCCAGATTGTATCAGATGGCTTACTCTCTTGATTTTTATATCATCAACATCACTCTTATCTTCACTAAGAGCAAAGTTTAAATATAAATCAAGATTTTTATCATCAAATTTTTCAACTGCAAAATTCAAAAGATTTTCACTTGCATCTTTATATATGGTACATTTATTTATAACAGAACATAATTTTTCAAATTCAGTATCCTTAGGCATTTTAGGATACATATATTTAAATGCATTAATTTGTCTTTCAGATGGTATATAACCGGAGTTTATTATTTTTAGGAAATCAGTAAACTTAGGAAGTCCATATTCATATAACTCATCTGCATCAGTATATAACCGAATACTGTTTGCTATATCATAACAACCTTTTTGCCCAATCCATTTAAGTGCAAAGGCAGCCTTGTTTTTATCAATATTTCTACCTCTGAAAGCATAATCTACTATACATCTAATGTACATTTCATCAAACTCACTGTCATATGAACAGTTATTGTAAAGGTTATTAAATAAATCAAATCTATCCTGAATAAATTCACCTGAAACAGATGAAGCTTCTAAACGCTGGGATAAAAACATCTTTGCATTTGATTTAGGAATATTACCTTGGGTTAGAGAATATAAAGCTTTTCTATATGAATCAAAATCAGTAAACTTAGCAAGAGAATTAAAAACACCACGTCTCTCTGTTGAGCCAATTTGAAGTAATCTCATTCTTTTATCCTGATTTAATATCTCTTGGAGAAGATTTGGTTTTAAATCAGTAAACATTAGCTTTAATTTGTTCCAAATGCCAATCTTATTAAATTCAGGCACAAATGTCTCAGCCTTTTTCAAAGTCATTGATTTAGACTGAAATATAGGCATGTGTTTATTATAAATCTGCGGCTGCGATATTGTAGAAATAGAATTAATTCTCATATTATTGTAAATCCCGTAAAAATATTTTTTATCTTAACATTAAGATTTGTAACAATTTTTCTGAAATATTAAAGTTTACACCCCAAAATGTCGATATATATATCAAGGAAAAAGGGATATAAAAATGGGAATTAATATTACACATACTATGAATAGTTTTCAACAGTTTGAAAACAGAGAAAATTTAAGAAATGCGGCTAAAAACATTCTTAACAAACAAACAGCTTCTCAGGAAACTGTTCAAAAAATCGTTGATAAAACCGTATTTGACTGCAATCCGCAATTATCAATTATCAAGGCATCTACACAAATTAGTGTAAATAATTCTTTGAAAGAAACTTTAAAATACTTAAAAAGCCACGCTGCAAAAAAACAGGCTAAAGAACCTGTTTTTGGAGAATTATGGAATATAGCAAACTCTAAGAAAGATATTGAAAAAAATGAATTATACGATTTCGAAATCGACAATTCAGCTAAAAATATCTTTGCAGCCTAAAAAGCACTTTCGGCTTGAACCCATATGAAATTTGGTCAGCAGAAACCAACCAGAAATTTTTCTTACAAATTTGGTTTGTTACTAAATGTCGGTCAACCCTTGCCTATAAAGAAACTTTTACAATAACCTTTTTGACCTTCAATTTTTCATCAGGATTAATTGAAGGTTTGTGAGCATCTGTAGGATAAAATATCAGGAAATCACCTTCGTTAAGGATTTGATATTCTTCTTTAACTTTTATATCCATAAACTCCAAATCTGTATCAGAATTATATTCAACACAGGTTGAGCAATTTGTTTTATCAGTAACACCTACAAATTCTTTACCCTTAATCATATATTGAATATCAATATATTTACGGTGAGTTTCGTATTTTGCCTCATCTTTTGTTTCATATTCTTGAACATTAGCCCAAACAGACTCTCCGTCAATAATATATTTTTTAGGCTCAATATTAACCAAATCCTGTGAAATTAACCATTCAAGCCCTTTTTTCAAATTTTCTGACATCGGGTAATAAATATGCGCATTTTTTAATTTGTCTTTAATCATAATTTTCTCCTTTGCGGTTTTATTATACTCCTCTTTACAAAAGTTTACAAATAAAAAGAAAAAAGGCAATTCTAAAAAACAAAAATACTTTATTAATGTGTAAGGTTAAAAAACAGGTTAGTTTAATTTAGTTAGGTAGGTTTATTATGTTAATAGCATTCTGGCAAGTCCAGAGATTAACACGCGAAATAAACAGTCTGGAAAAACAGGCTATGGATGTCCAGACCCGACTTACCAATTACCAAAAGTATGCGGGAGTTCTGGGAGGCTCATCTATTCTTAACTTGAGTAATATTGCCGGATTATCTCCTGAATTACTTCCAAGAGCCTCTTTATTTGCTCGATATTCTGACCAAGCAAGCTCAATGAGTGCAATGCAAAACCTTCAAATGATGAAGATGACGGGTAGAGTTCCTTTTACAGGAAACCAGCTTATGCAAATGCAAATTGAAACAAGCGCATTCAATCAGTTTAAAGAACAAGCATTGAAGAACCTTAAACAACAAGAAGCAACGGTTCTAAATGAGAAAGAAAAAGAAATTCAACTTGAACTTAACGGCATTGAACAGCGATTAAAAATGAAACGACAACAGCTCGAATCATATAAACAATTAGCCTCCGATGGTATCAAAGATACGGTTCCAACCTTCGGACTAAGATAAGATTCTAAAAACAGAATGTGAAGTGTATACCTATTAACTATTTCCCCTCGCCTCGACATAAAAGAGGCTTTTTTTTTGCCTCAATATACATTTCCCTTCTTTATCTTGATTTCATGTCTCAATAACATTATTTAAAGCAATTTGTTACAAATATTTACATAATCACCCTAAATACCTTATGTTTATTATAAAATATATTTATGAACTTAGATGCCGTTATAGATAGCGCCTTAGCGCCCATTGCAGATAAAGTATCGGGCTTTATTTTTTCTTATGTCACAATTGGAGAAGTTAAAGTCGAATTTCTTGTTGCATTATTAATATCAGCAGCAGTATTTTTTACTATAAGAACCGGTTTTATAGGTTTTTGGGGCTTTAAACATGCTGTAAAATTAATAACTAATAAATATAAACATGATAATCCAAGTGGTTATCAAAGAAAAAAGAAAGGGGAATTGTCACCTTTTCAAGCTTTAAGTGCCACAATTTCCGCTTCAGCTGGAATTGGGAATGTTGCCGGCTCCGCTGCAGCCGTATCAATCGGTGGCCCAGGGGTAATATTCTGGATGATTATTGCCGGTTTATTTTCAATGGCACTTAAATTTTCAGAAGTACTTCTCGGAGTAAAATTCAGACAAACAAACCCTGATGGAAGTGTCTCCGGCGGTCCAATGTACTATATACCAATAGCATTTAAAGGGAAAGGCGAAAAGATTGGAAAAATTTTAGCCAAGACTTATGCTGTTTGTTGTATTTTTGCAATGATAGGCGGTTGGAATTTATTCCAGATTAATGCTATGACGGCACAATATACAGAAGTTACAGGCGGTGAAGCAAGTATTTTTGCTAACAACGGATGGATACTGGGTACTATTGTTGCTGTTATAACCTGGTTTACAATTATCGGCGGTATTAAAGCTATCGGGAAATTTACATCCAAAGTTACTCCTGTTATGTGTACATTATATGTGGCTAGCGCATTTTTGGTTTGCCTGGTTAATATACATCATCTTCCAGAAACAGTTAGTTTAATTATAAAAGAAGCATTTTCTCCCCGTGCAATGACGGGCGGAGCTTTTGCCTGTCTTTTATGGGGATTCAGACGTGCTATGTTTGCAAACGAGTCCGGTTTAGGAACTGCTCCAATTGCATTTTCAGCCGTTAACACCAATAAGCCGGACTCGTTTGCAAACATAGC
>CAJTWU010000028.1:1333-22731 GCA_910579975.1 uncultured Vampirovibrio sp. | reverse complement strand
CCTTCTATTAGTCCGGGAATGTCTGCTATGACATAAGAACCGGCATCTGATTTCTTTACAACACCAAGGTTTGGAACAAGAGTTGTAAATGGATAATCCGCAATTTTAGGTTTAGCCGAGCTAACAGAACTTATAAAAGTTGATTTTCCAGCATTTGGCATACCTAAGAGACCGATATCTGCTATAAGCTTAAGTTCCAATTCTAAAATTCTTTCAATACCAGGTTCGCCTGGTTCGCAAAATTGAGGAGCGCGTTTTTGTGCTGTTGCAAAACGTGCATTACCTCGTCCGCCTCGTCCGCCTTTTGCTATTAAAACGGTTTGTTCATGTTTAGTTATATCAGCAATAATTTTACCGGTTTTAGTATCACGGACAATTGTTCCCAAAGGAACTCTTATATATGTATCTTTAGCGCAAGCACCATGCATTCCTTTTATGCCGCCGTTTTCACCGGATTGTGCTTTGTAAACTGATTTTATTTTGAAATCCAAAAGAGTAGACATGTTTTCATCAGCAACAAAATAAATATCGCCGCCGCGTCCGCCGTCACCACCGGCCGGACCTCCTTTGTCTACATATTTTTCACGTCTCCAAGCTACCATGCCATTTCCGCCATGACCTGAAATAACTCTTATCTTTGCTTTATCTAAAAATTTCATTTTTTCTTTTAACCTTTGGATGGGACACATTTCATTTGACTGTTAAATTATTTACCTATTCCAAGTGCCCCTTTGGAGTAGGCTACAAGCGGGTTCAAGCTGGCTGGATTGCTATCATTCCCTTTGTAGTATAATGTTACTATGAACAAGATTAAAAATACATTATTCAGTAACAAACCTGTTACAATTGACGAAAATTCACTAATTATGGCTATTGAATCAAGTTGTGATGAAACAGCTTGTGCTATTGTTAAAGGCGGGAGAGAAGTATTAGCAAATGTTGTAGCTTCTCAAATAAAAATTCATGAAGAATATGGCGGGGTTATACCTGAAATTGCAGCTAGAGAACATCTTGAAGCTGTTAATGTGGCTGTAGATGAAACTTTTAAACAAGCTGGTGCAACACCTCAAGAGATTACCGCATTTGCGGGAACAGTTGGACCGGGTCTGGTTGGTTGTTTGCTTGTTGGCTTAAATGCTACAAAATCATTGGCATTAGCGTATGATAAACCATTTATCGGCATAAATCATTTGAACGCTCATATTAGTGCTAATTTTATTGATACAGAATTAAAACCTCCGTTTATTGCGCTTTTGGTAAGTGGTGGTCATACTCAAATTATTGATGTTAAGTCATATTCAGAGCTTGAAATAATAGGTGAAACAATTGATGATGCAGTAGGTGAAGCTTACGATAAAGTTGCAAGATTAATAGGACTTCCTTATCCAGGCGGTCCTAAGTTAGATAAACTTGCACAAGAAGGTAATCCTTTTGCATTTAAATTACCTGAAGCAAAGGTAGGCGGTTATGATTTTAGCTTTAGCGGGCTAAAAACAGCTGTTCTTCGTTTGGTTAAGAGCTTTGAAGGTCAAGAAATGCCTGTAAATGATATATGTGCAAGTTTTCAGGAATGTGTTTCATCAACTCTTTTGAAGAAAGTAAAATGTGCTGCAGAAGAACGCGGTTATAAACAGGTGGTTTTAGCCGGTGGAGTTGCTGCTAATTCTGAAATACGTAAGAAAATCTTCAATTTAAAAGATGAAGGTTATGATGTTTATGCTCCAATTATGAAATATTGTACTGATAATGCTTCAATGGTGGCTAGTGCAGCATTTTTCTTTGATAAAACATTTGATAATATTGATGTAGAGGTATTTTCCAGAGCTTAAAAATATTCCCCTTGATTTTCATTTTTGTTAGCAATATAACGAAATAGTAAGAAGTTAGACACATAAAATTGGGGAACGGAATTTAGATAGTTATGGAATACTTGGTTTTATCTATTGAAATCCTGTTATTTGGAGCGCTTGCTGCACTTCTGGTAAAAGAAGATTTTAAACTTAAGGTTTGTTCTATTTTTACCTTATTTGCATCATTAACAGCTCTTTATCCGGCAGGATATGTATTATTTACTGGGGAAACGTTAAGCGGTTATTTTGAAAATACGCCGTTATTTGGTGAAATACTTTTGGCAATCGATCCGCTTTCAGCTATTTTTGTAGCTGTTATTTCTGTAATGAGTTTGCTCGGAGTAATTTATGCTAACGGTTATATGAAACCGTATTTGAACAAAGGAATGAACACATCTTCGCATTGTTTCTTTTTAATGCTTTTATTAGCTTCAATGCTTGGAGTTGTAACTGTTCAGAATGGATTATTTTTCCTTATTGTTTGGGAATTAATGTCACTTTCATCATTTTTCCTTGTTATATTTGAAGGTGAAAAGAAGGATGTTTTAAAAGCCGGTATAAAATACCTTATTTATATGCATTTTTCAGTTATATTTATAATGGCAATGATTGCTTTACTTGCAAATGCTTCAGGAAGTTTTTCTTTTGGCGGTTTTACCGAAGCTGTTGCTCAAAATCCAAAATTAGCAAATATTGCATTTTTACTTGCGTTTGTAGGTTTTGGTATAAAAGCTGGTTTTGTGCCTTTTCACAACTGGCTGCCTGATGCTCACCCTGCTGCACCAACTCATGTTTCAGGGATTATGTCCGGTGTAATGATTAAAACAGGTATATATGGAATTTTAAGAACTTTACTTATTATTGGTGTTCCTTCAAAATTCGTATCTTATGTTGTTCTGGTTATTGCTGTAATATCTGCTCTATATGGCGTTTTATATGCAATAACTCAGCATGATATTAAAAGATTACTTGCTTATCATAGTATTGAGAATATTGGTATCATTGGTATTGGTATTGCAATTGGTATGCTCGGACTTGCATATGGTAACAATATAGTTGCATTACTTGGTTTTTCAGGTGCTATACTGCATGTTATCAACCACTCTATTTTTAAAGAGTTATTATTCTTTGCGGCGGGCAGCACATATATAAAAACTCATACAAGAAATATTGAAACTTTAGGCGGACTGATTAAAAAAATGCCTTATACCGCTTTATTATTTATAATTGGTTCTGTTGCAATTTGCGGTTTGCCGCCATTTAACGGATTTATCAGTGAATTTTTGATTTATGCCGGTATGCTGCAAGGAATACCTTCTAGTGAAATGGGAATGTTCATCACTTTGGTTATTTCAATCGGAGCTTTAGCTATGGTTGGTACAATGGCTGTATTATGTTTCTCAAAAGCTTCAGGAATTATGTTTCTTGGTGAACCAAGAAGTGAAGCAGCTGCAGATGTAAAAGGTGATGTTAGTTCTGTAATGATATTACCGATGAGCATTTTAGCATTATTTACACTTCTAATAGGTGTATTGCCTCAATATGTTATTAAGTTCATAATGCCGCCGGTTTCACAATTTATAGGAAATCAAACTGCACTTCCTATATTTGAATCAGCAATTTCATTAATGCAAACTGTAAGTATTTGTTTTGCTGTATTTTTTATAATTTTGGCTGTATTTCTTGTAATAAGATTTTTTATCAACAGACGTTATGAAGAACATTGTACCTGGGGTTGCGGATATAATAGGGCTAATCCTCATATGCAATACACAGCTTCTTCTTATGCAAGTCCGTTTATTTCAACATTGAAGCCTTTATTTAAAAGAGTTTCTCATATTAAGAAACCGAAGGAATTATTTCCTAAAGATGCTTATTATGAACTTGAAATTGAGGATATTGAAGAGGCCTATATTGTTAATCCGATTGTTAAATGGGATGAAAAACTGTTGGCTAAGTTTGAAAGAATACAAAATGGTAATATGCAGCAATACATATTATTTGGGTTGATATTCTTAGTATTAGCTATAATCAGATTGATAATTTGGGGCTAGGAGGTAAGGAATGTTGATGTTTATTTTAGATATATTAATACTTCTGATTATGCCTTTCTTAATGATTGGTATAATTAAAAAAACAAAAGCATTTTGGTCAGGACGTAAAGGTGTAAGTTTATTCCAGCCAATATGGGATTTTGCAAGATTGTTAAAAAAGGATGCTGTTTATAGTACAACTACTTCATGGGTATTTAAGTTTGCACCTGTTGTAGGTTTTGCTTCAATAATTTTTGCAGCATTATTTGTGCCTTTAGCTTTCGGTCAAGCAATTATTACTGTTCCTTTCGGATTTGTTATTTTTGCTTATATCTTAGCTTTTGGTAAATTCTTCTCACTGATTTCAGCATTAGATACAGGAAGCAGTTTTGAAGGGATGGGTGCTTCAAGAGAAGCTTGTTTTTCAACTATAGTTGAACCGGCATTCTTTATTACGATTGCTTCAATTGCAGCTTTAACACAGATTTATACTTTTGATAGCTTTAAGCATATCTTAAATGGCACAGGTATCTATGGATACTTAATTATAGCCCTTGCTGCAGTTACCTTATTTATAATGCTGCTAATTGAAGGTTGCAGAGTACCTGTGGATGATCCTACAACTCACCTTGAATTAACTATGATACATGAAGTTATGATACTTGATAACTCCGGTGTTGACTTGGCTTTTATAACCTGGGGTGCAGCAATCAAGATGTTCTTGTTTGAAGCTTTGATTGCTAATTTAATAATACCTTTAGGTTTAAATGAGTGGATTAGCTTGGCAGCATTCTTGCTTATTGTAATCTTGCTTTCAATGCTAATCGGTACAATTGAGTCTTCAATTGCAAGATTTAGAATGACTCACGTATTTGAGTTTATATTTATTATGACTCTTACAGCACTTTTAATTCTTGCACTTGTAACTTACAGAATATATGGGAATTAGGTTATGGAAAATATTTTTATAATTTTACTTGGATTATCAATGATTTATATAGCCTCAACAAGCCGTTTGGCTGCTCATGTTAATATGCTTGTTGCTCAAGGCTGGTTATTGTTTTTTGTCTGCTTAACAGGTTTTGCAAAAGAACCTTGGTTTACATTAAGCACGATAACACATAAAGAAGCTTTGATTGCAAATTTACCGCATATGTGGAGCTTGTTGTTTGTGGTATTTGAAACACTTATTGTTAAAGCTTTTGTTATACCTTGGTTCCTTAATAAAGTTGTTAAAAAGACTCACGCGCACAGAGATACAGATGCTAATATACCACATTTTTATTGCTTAGTTATTTCAAGTTTAATTCTTTTTGCCGGCTTTTTAACCGCAAATGTAGCAACTGAAGATTTTAGATTAGTTGATCCAATGTATTTTGGCGTTTCTTTAGCAATAATTATTACAAGCTTATGGCTAATAACAATTAAACATAAAGTTTTGTCTAATGTTATCGGATTTATTACAATGGAAAATGGTATTTTCTTATTATCACTTTCGGTTGCAAAAGAAATGCCGATTATTGTTAACCTTGGGGTTTTGTTAGACTTGTTTATTGCAGTATTTATACTGGGTATGCTTGTTAGAGAAATTAATAATGAGTTTGACGATTTGGAAGTTTCACATTTATCAGAATTAAAGGACTATGAATACAATGATTAATTTAATTTTATTATTTCCGCTTATTGCGTGTTTAATATTGTTCATATTTAAAAAGGGTTTTTTGAACAATTTAATGATAAATATTTATGCAATTTTGCATTTTTTGGTAAGTTTAAGCTTCTGCTTATTCGGACAAGATATTTTACCTTTTGCTTCATCTCCGTTTTTTGCTGTAACTCCTAAGAACTTTGTGTTCCTTGGTGTTATGTCAATTGTATTTTTAGCAGTGGCTATTTATAATAACGGTTATCTAAAAGGTTGTGATGTCGATGTTAGAAAAGCACGACACTATGCTTATATGGTATTGTTCTTTGTATTTTCTATGACAGGAGCAATTCTTACTACAAATCTTGGTGCAGCCTGGGTATTTATTGAAGGTACAACTTTGGCAAGTGCTTATTTGATTTATTTCCATAAGACTAAACATTCTATTGAAGCTGCATGGAAATATGTTTTTATATGCTCTATAGGTATTGCGCTTGCTTTTGTAGGTATAATTCTTTTGACTGTTGCAACAGGAAGTTTAAATTCATTATTCTATGATGATTTAATGAATAATGCTCAATTGTTTAATACGTTCTGGTTAAAGTTAGCATTTGTATTTATATTATTTGGTATAGGTACAAAAATGGGGCTTGCACCGGTTCATTTTTGGCTTCCTGATGCTCACGCAGAAGCACCATCGCCTATTAGTGCTTTGTTATCTGCAACATTGTTAAATTCAGCATTTTTGATGATTTTAAATGTATTTGGAATTATGATAGCAGCAGGAGCAGACGGGTATGCAAGAATTATGATGCTTACAATGGGATTTTTATCATTGTTCATAACAGCTGTATTTGTTTATCATATTAATAACTACAAAAGAATGCTTGCATATTCATCAATTGAAAATATGGGTATATTAATTATCGGTGCTGCTATAGGAGGCATTGGTGCTATTGCAGCTATTATTCATCTTATAGGACATTCACTAATTAAAGCCTCATTTTTCTTGACATCTGGAAATGTTCTTGAATTATATGGAACAAAGAAAATTAAATCTGTTACAGGTTTATTAAAAACCGACAAGAAGACCGGATGGTTGTGGATTGCCTCTTTCCTTGGTATCGCAGCATTCCCGCCTTCAGTATTATTTATAAGTGAATTTATGACTGTAAAAGCAATGCTTGCTCAACATAAAATAGTTCTTTGTATTTTATTTGTATTGCTGCTTACAATAATTCTTTTTGGATTGGCAAAATCTGTTATTGGAATGAGTTTTTCTTCTCCAGAAAAAGAAGTTTCTGATAAAAAATTGCCTTGGACAATGTATGCACCTCAGTTTGTACTTTTAGCAGCAGCATTTATTTTAGGTGTTTTCATGCCTGAATATCTTACAAATTTAGTGAGTGCTGTTACAAAGACATTAGGTTTATAGAAAGGTTGAAATATGAACTGGATTATAACTGAAAATAATAAACGAATTAACGCAAACGATATTCCTACGGTTTCAATTGAAGAGATTAAAACTGATTTTGCGAATATGAATATGCGTCTTATAGGCTTCTTTGGAAAACAAGAATTTGATAATGTAAGACTCTATGTGGTTCTATCTGATGATAAGGTCGGTAAATTATATGTAACATCTGCTATATTTACTCCGGATAAGAAATCTTATGAGTCATTTACTCAAAAATTTCCAATGTTTCATATTTTTGAGCGTGAATTTTTTGAAGAGTTTGGTATTGAGCCGCTTAACCATCCTTGGTTGAAACCGGTTCGCAAAAATCAGGATATTTACCCGTTCTTTGAAATGAAAGGTGATGAAGTCCATCAAGTTGCTGTAGGACCAATCCATGCTGGTGTAATTGAGCCGGGGCATTTTAGATTTATGTGTCATGGCGAAAAAGTATATGATTTAGAGATTATGCTTGGATATCAACATAGAGGCGTAGAAGAAATTTTTCTAAAAGGTGCGAAATATAATAACAGATTAGCAGAATCTGTTTGTGGAGATTCTGTAATTGCTTATAATATGGCATATTCTCAAGTTATGGAAGCACTTTCTGATACACAAATTTCATCAAAGGCTCAAATAATAAGAAGAATAGCTCTTGAAATGGAAAGAACAGCTATACATATAGGTGATATGGGTGCAATAGCTGGAGATGTGGCATATCAGATGGGTGCTTCAATCTTTGGTGTAACAAGAACCCTGGTAATCAATACTATGTTAGAAATATCAGGTAGCCGTTTTGGACGTGGTTTAATTAATGTAGGCGGTGTAAACTTTGACATTAATAAGCCAATGTCTGATAAAATTGTAAAAATGCTTGATGAAGTTGCTAAAACTGTTGATAGAACAACCAAAGTTATGCTTAAAGCTCCAACTGTTATATCAAGATTGGAAAGAACAGGCGTTGTGAATACAGATAATGCCAAATCACTTGGTGCTGTAGGTATGGCTGCTCGTGCATCCGGTGTTGATATTGACTCAAGATTTGATTTGAATGATAAGTGGTATACGGCTTTAGATGTAGTAAAACCTTTTAAAGCAACAGGCGATGTGCATTCAAGATTTAAGCTTCGTTATAAGGAAATAAAACAATCAATCAAAATCATAAAAAAACTTCTTAGAAAATTAGAAGATTATAATAATGAGGCAATATTAAATAATCCTAATTCAGCTTTAGCTCCAAATTCATTTGTAGTTTCGGTTGTTGAAGCTTGGAGGGGTGAACTTGTTCATATCGGTTTGACAGGTGGAAATGGCGAACTTCTCAGGTATAAGATGAAGGATCCGTCTTTCAATAATTGGTATATGCTTGCAATGGCTGTAAGAAACAATGGTGTTTCAGACTTCCCGTTGTGTAATAAGAGTTTTAACTTGTCATACTGTGGCAACGATTTATAGTGCTACGTACTTAGTAAAAGGAAATAAAAATGTTAGATACACTTAAATTAAAATATTTTCAAGGAAATCAATTTATAAAAGATATTCCAAATGCGCCAATGAGAGAACAATTTAGAGGTTTTCCAATTCTTAAAGGTGGATGTACTGTTGATGAAACAGTTTGTCCAACAGGTGCTTTAAAAGCTAATCCTTTGTCAATTGATTTAGGTAAATGTACTCTTTGCGGTGCGTGTAAAGGTGAGGCTGTTCAGTTTAGTAATTACTATAAATTAACAGCTGATAAGCGCGATAAGCTTATAATTACAGAAGGAATGACACCTGAAGAATTTGAAAAAGCGGCAATTCAAGCAAGAAAAGAAATTAGAAGAGTATTTTCTAAATCTCTTAAGTTAAGACAAGTTTCTGCAGCTGGTTGTAATGGTTGCGAGATGGAGTTAAATGCATGCTCTAACTGTAATTTCGATATGGGAAGATTTGGTATTGATTTTGTAGCTTCACCACGACATGCAGATGGTTTGGTTATTACCGGTCCAATTTCTGAGAATATGGCTTATGCTTTGGAAGATTGTTATAAATCAACCCCAAATCCTAAAATTGTTATTTTAGCGGGTGCTTGTGCAATTTCAGGCGGGGTATTTCAAGAGTCATCCAAGCTTAACAGAGAGTTTTTGGAAAAATACCCTATAGATTTATATATTCCTGGATGCCCAATTCATCCATTAACATTTATTAATGGTGTTTTAGATTTTATTTCTAAAAAATAATTACAATCCTAGTAATATTTTATTAATTTCAGCAAGAGCAGTTGCACCAGTGCGCTGCTCTTCCAGTTTTTCGCGTTCAATATTTGGAATGTATTGTTCTTTTACTTCAAATTTTTCTTCGAGCCTATGTTTCTCCTGAACAAGTTTTTCACGATCGATGGTTTTATTACCGCTGGGCGTAATTCCAAGTTTACGAAGTTCCATCAAAATTTTGATGTACTCCGGATCGGTATAATGATTTATCGCTCCAACAGCTTGAATCAAAAAAAATCTCCTTTCAATATTTTTAATTCCATATTCATATTCTTTGATAACAAAATCGAAAATAATTGTTACAAAAATTTACATTAGAAAAAACCATACATTTGTATGAGAATTTCAGACTGTTAATATATTTACACTGCTAGAGCAATATGATAGAATTAGTTTAGTTTCGTAATACTTTGTAACATATATAGCAATAAAATTTGTTTTAAGTTTTTATTTAAAATAAAATGTTATATGTAAAATAAAGTATAACCCATTATTATAAATATATTAGGAATTCGGACTTATGAAAAAACAATTTAGTTACTTACTTGCGTTGTTTTTCTTGCTCTCTGTATGTAAGGCAAGTGCAGAACCTTTTGCCGGAGGTATTGATTCGGCAGCTGTTAGAGGTTATGATGCCGGTGCTTTTAACAAAATGGAAATGCAGCAGATTAACGGCTATCAACTTGAGAAAAGTTATGTACAGTCACTTGATCATGTAACCGATGATGAAAGAATTTATGACGCTACCGTAGAAGAAGATGTTCAAAGAACTGGTGTCTTATATAACCCGCACTTTTTATTAGAACGTATTAATTTTGAAGGAAATACTGTAAAAGATATTTCTGAAGAAGATCTTCAGCACCTTGGTTTAGAAGTTATTGGTGAAGATATTTTCTTTGATGAGCTTCTTGAAGTTTGTTCAAAAGTTACTAATTTATATCATTCAAAAGGCTATTTAACATCTTATGCTACGGTTCCTCCTCAAAGAATTGTTGATGGTGTTGCAACAATTAAAATTGTTGAAAGTAAAGTTGGCGAGATGAATATCGAAGGCGAGAAATGGACTCGCGAATGGTATTTGAAACATATTATTATGGGTAAAGCAGGGCTTAGAGAAGGTGATGTATTTAATGCCAAAAACCTTCAAAGAGCTATGAAAGAGATTAATAGGGAAGACTATGTTCAAATTCAAACCGAAGTTGAACGTCAAGCAGAGGGTAATGAAGATACTTCTTTAACTCTTAATGTTAGAGATAGATTTCCTGTAAACCTTAATTTCTCTTATGACGATTACGGCAGATCATATACCGGTGCTCAACGTGTTTCATTCCTTGTAGGAATGGATAACCTTACTGGTTTGGGTGATAAAATATACGGCGGAACTATTCTTTCATCAGGTGCTACCGGATGGATGGCTGGTTATTCACTTCCTGTAAGCTCTTATGGTACAAGGTTATCATTTGATTTTTCAGACTCTCATGTTAAACTAGGCGGACCATGGAGACCTTATGGTGTTAAAGGTAACGCTCAGAGTTATTTCTTTAAATTAACCCATCCATTAGTTCAAACTGCTAAATCTGATTTATTCTTATATACAGGTTATGATTTTGTAAATGCTAATACATCAATGGCATTCAGCAATGCTAGAAACTATTTATCAGATTATAACTTACATGTTTGGCGTACCGGATTGTATGGTATGACTGATGACAGTTATGGTCGTTGGATTGGAAATGCCAATATTGACTTTGGTATGTCTGGTACAGATAAGACTAATTTGTCAAATGCGGATACTACATTTGTTAAGTTTGGTGCAAATGCAACACGTGTACAAAGATTATTCTCAAGAAGTATGGGTGTTGTGAGAGTTGGTGGTCAATATTCTCCTAACAATTTATTTGCAGCAGAACAAATGCAAATCGGAGGTCCTTATACATTAAGAGGTTATCAACCTGCTGAAATGCTGGGTGACTATGGTGTATCCGGTACATTAGAATATAGAATGCCAATTCCATTTATTGATAGACTTGATAATAAACTATGTAACTGGATGGATGAAAGACTTAGACTCGCTGCCTTTTATGATTGGGGCTGGGTTGGTACAAATAACAATCTTTATGATGGAAATACATTCTTGCACAGTATTGGCTTCGGTACTTACATGAATTTTACCGACTGGTTAACTGCTCAAATTGGCGTAGGTTTCCCGCTTAAACATGAATACAGCAATAATACTGCAAGATTTTATTTTAGCTTAAATTCAGACTTAGATCGACTGATACCGCTAAGAAATCCAGAAAAATTATAATAACCAAAAAGAGTGGATTTAATATCCGCTCTTTTTTTATGCTATAATATTATCAACCCATTATAAGTAAATCTCATCCAAATTCATTATTGTTAAATGAGGTTTGTAGAGTATAATTAAGTAGTTACTTAATATAAGAAAGGAAATTAGAAGATGAGTTTTGTACCTGTAGTAATAGAACAATCAAGCAGAGGTGAAAGATCTTTTGATATTTTCTCAAGACTTCTTAGAGAAAGAATTATTTTCTTGGGAACACCGGTAGACGATATGGTTGCAAACCTTATTGTTGCACAGCTTCTTTTGTTAGATAGCGAAAATCCTGAAAAAGATATTATGTTATATATTAATTCACCGGGCGGTAGTGTTACAGCAGGTTTAGCAATATATGATACAATGCAGCATATTAGAGCAGACGTTAGTACTATTTGTTTAGGTCAAGCTGCTTCTATGGGCGCATTTTTACTTTGTTCCGGTGCTAAAGGTAAGAGAATGGCTCTTCCTCACTCAAGAGTTCTTATTCACCAGCCTCTTGGCGGTGCTCAAGGTCAAGCAACTGATATTGAAATTCAAGCTCAGGAAATTTTGAGAATTAAAAAGACATTGAATGAAATTATGGCATCAAATACCGGTCAATCAATTAAAAAGATTGAAAAGGATACAGATAGAGACTATATCATGACTCCTCAAGAAGCTCTTGAGTATGGTATGATTGATAAGGTTATAACAAAGGATGTGATGTAATCACATCCTTTTAGACCCAATTAACAGGAGATAATATAAATGTCATCAAACGACAGACTAAAATGTTCATTTTGCGGTAAAACACAAGATCAGGTAAAGAAATTAATTGCCGGTCCGGATGTGTTTATATGTGACGAATGTGTTGATTTATGTAATGAAATTCTTGATGAAGAATTTTTCGAAGGAAAAGAAAAAACAACAGAAGGTGGTAGTAAAAAAGAAACTTCTGATTTTGCTGATGATAAACCTATTCCAAAACCACAAGAAATTAAAGCATATTTAGATCAGCATATTGTCGGGCAAGATGATGCTAAGAAGGTTTTGTCTGTAGCTGTTTACAATCACTACAAACGACTTAAACATAATAAAAAAGAAGATACCAATGGTGTTGAAATCCAAAAATCTAATATTTTATTAGTTGGTCCAACAGGCAGCGGTAAAACTTTATTAGCTCAAACATTAGCAAAAATGCTTGATGTACCTTTTGCTGTAGCTGATGCTACTACTTTAACAGAAGCCGGTTATGTTGGTGATGATGTTGAAAATATTTTATTAAGATTATATCAAAATGCTGATTTTGACCCTAAAAAGGCTGAAAGAGGTATTATTTATATAGATGAAATTGATAAAATTGCAAGAAAATCTGAAAATACATCTATAACAAGGGATGTTTCTGGTGAAGGTGTTCAACAGGCGTTATTAAAACTTATTGAAGGTACTGTTGCAAATGTACCTCCACAAGGTGGAAGAAAACACCCTCAAGCTGAAATGATACAGATTGATACAAGTAATATTCTTTTCATTGTTGGTGGTGCTTTTGTTGATTTGGATAAAATTATTGAGCATAGAGTTAAGGATGGTTCATCAATTGGTTTTGGTAAATCTGCTCCTACACAGGCTGAAAAACAGCAGGCTGCTGCAAAATTATTGAAAAAACTGCAGCCTGAAGACTTATTGAAGTTTGGTTTAATCCCTGAATTTATCGGTCGTATTCCTGTTTATGCGGTATTAGATGCATTAGATGAAGCAACATTGAAAATGATACTTACAGAACCAAAAAATGCTGTTCTTAAACAATATAAGTGCTTGCTTGAAATGGATGGCGTTGAACTTGATTTTGAACCTGAAGCTGTTGATTTGATTGCACAAAAGGCAATTAAAAGAAAAACAGGTGCAAGAGCTTTACGTTCCATTGTTGAGGAATTGATGTTGGATGTTATGTATGATATTCCTTCTGATGATACGATTAAAAAGTTTATTATAACAAAAGCTATGGTAGAAAAAGAAGAAGAGAAAACAGAAACAACATCCGAAATTGGCGAGCATGCTGAATTAATTCAGTTACATCAAAAAGAAAGTGCATAATTAGTTAAAAAAAAGAGGAGCTTTTGATAAAGCTCCTCTTTTTTTTATGGATTTTTAAGCATTTTTAAAGTACAATTCTCTTGGAGACAATTATCATGATTACTTTGTTATATATTTATATTTCAATATTTACGATTTATTTTTTAATATTAGCGGCAACTTCAATGAAATCGGTTCGCAAAATACGTGATAAGTTTATACCAACAAATGCAAATCTTTGTGTTGTTGTTTATGCTAGCGGTGAAGCCGATACGCTTGAAAATTTAATTAAACAGCTTAAAAATCAAACATATTCAAGACAAAATTATACTATTTATGCGATATTAGATAAATGTGAAACTGTACCGGAAGTCACATTACAAAGTGATTTGAATGTAAATGTTATCAATATTGATAATCTGGAACCAATTGGTAAAAGTCAGGCTTATTCAATTATTGCTGCTAAATTGCAAGAAGCTCAAAATTTAGATGCTTTTGTTTTTTTAGATGCTAAAAATTATGTTGATTCTGATTTTTTGTCAAACATTAATTATTATTTAGCTAAATATGATGTAATCAATCCTATGGTAAATTATTTACCGGAGAAAGAAACTTTATCTTTTTGGCAGAACGTAAAATCCGCTTATTCAAGATACTGTTCAAAATTTATTCTGAAAACAAGGACAAGGTTAGGATTAACTAATATTATTAATACCGACTCTTTTGTTATAAAAAGAGATATTTTATATAGAATGGAATGTTTCGATTTCAGAAACATTATTTCTGAAGTTCGTTATACTTTAAAATTGGCTAAAGAAGGTATAAAAGTAACATTTATAGATGATTTAAAAGTCTACATGAGCATTGATAAATTTGATTTTAGAATACCTTCTTTATCTCAAAGATTAAGTATATTCTGGTCTTTATTTTGGCAGCCTCAAGGTCATATTGCGTGTGAATTTGTTTTCTCGTTGGCTGCACCAAATTGGGTTGTATGTGGACTTGCTTATTTCTTAGTACTTAGTCATTCTTATGTTTTCCCATTCTGGGTTAATTATTCAACTGTTCTAATTACTGCTGTTGTATTTATGATGGCTATTTGCGTAAGTTTTTTAAATGCAAAATTATATCCAAAAGAATACTTATATTTATTTTTGTATCCATTATGTTCAATTGCACGTATGATATATAATTTCCCTTTGATAAGAGGAGTTAGAAATATTCTTAAAAAAACAGCTCAAAAACCTGTAATTGAAACAATGACAACTAATGTAATAGTTAGTGATGGCAGAAATGAACATCAATGCCAATTGGAATTAATTTCTATAGATGGTATGGCTAAAATTACTTTTATAAATAAGGGTAAAAAATATACTACGAAAAACCATCATTTGCGTATGACTGATGCAATGAGAGAATTATCTACCAAATTAAATGACAAAGGCTTAACACTGAAAGCTTGTCAGAATTGTAAATTCTTTCAGTCTATTGCAGATGGTTCGACTAATATGGTTAAAGGTACTTGTAATTGTCAATTTGCAGGTAGAGTTCAAGGAGATATTATTCCAACTTTAATCTGGAACACATGTCCTAAATTTGAAGAACAAAATGTTGTACCTCTTTTTTAAATTATTAAATCATCAAGAAGCTTAATTTTAAAAGTTCGCCCGGCTGGGATTGAAACATGACCACCTTTGGAGAAAAATGCACAGAATGGTGATGTTAAAGCATTTGCACCAAGGCAAATTGTTCCATAAGCGAGCGGGAAGGGGGATAGTATAAATGTAGAACCTTCGCTTCCCAGATTTATTGTTAACGCTAGCATATTATTAAACAATGTTCTTCCCCAATTTCCTTTTTGCCACATTGTTTTTAGATATTTTCTTTCTCCTTTAATATTATTAAGAAAGATTTTTTTATCATTAGCACGTGTAATATAAGCATTAACAGGAAGTGTTTGCCCTTTGTAAATCATGGAATGAACTTTTATGACAACAAGTCCGCCATTGCATGTGATTTGAGGTTGATGTGATTCAATAATTTCTCCGTTGAAAATAGTTGAAGCAGGAATTGTATAATTTTTGCCATAAATTGTTTGTTTTGTTTTAAACTTGATAGAAGTTCCGGCATGCTGCCAATCCGAGATAGCTGTAGTACTTGCAACGTTAATAGAGGTTCCTTTTTTAATTTTAATATTGCTGCTTTTATAAACCGGATATGTTACATGCGGTGTTTGTACTTTTACATCTTGTTCTTTTGTTGTTTCAAGATGTTTTGTTATAGCCGGGAGGCTTGGAAGGTTTTCTTCATGAGTTCCATAGTTTTTACGAATTTCATCATCAACTGTTTCGTCCAAGTCGAAAGCATAAACATGGCTTGATAATGCTAAAATTAATAAAAATATTATTAAACACTTAGATTTAATATTCATAAATGCTATTCCTTTATTCTATTTAAATTAATTGTAACAAATTTGTAAAGAACTAGCAAAAAAAAAATTCATTTGTTTTAAGATAAATGTGTAGACAGTAATTTAGATTGGAAACTATGATGAAGATTCATACAACACAAAATCTAAACTCTTTAGCAGGTGCTAAATCAACCAACATGTTATCTTCTAATGAGATTAGATTAAATTATTCAGAAAAAATGCGTAGACAACTCCTTATGGATGAGCCGGATTCTTATGAGAGTAATGTGTCATTCAAAGGAAAAAATCCTGTTAAGGATGCAAAAAAAATTATTAAGAGTATAAAAAAGATGGTTGGCGATGTTGCTAAAACTCCCCAGCCTGAATCAAAAAAAGGGGACAGTATTTTAAAAAGTCCCCTTTTTGATAAAATATTAAATGTAGCAGAATATGAAACTGTTGTACAAGCATCAATAGCAGCTGTAGCATGCGGTGCCCGTGCATTAACTATCAATGCTTTACCGGGTGATAAGGAGAATAATGCTTATGCCTCAGGTCATGCTTTAGCTTCAGGTATTGTAGGTTTTATGACTGCATTTGCATTAACAGCTCCTTTTAAAGCCGGTTCAAATTACGTTATGAAGGTTATGAAACAAAATTTAAGCCAAAAAACACTACATCGTTTATACCCTCATTTGGATATGGCAACAATTGGTACTGATACTGCAAGAAAACCTATTAAAGAGTGGCGTGATAAATTAGGTAATTTATTTACTGATGATATTAAAAATTGTGCTAAACTTCCTGAATTTAAACAATTAGGTGATGTTTCAGAAACAACATTTAGTAAAATTCTAAAAGTCGATGTAGATTGGGCTGCTCAAAAAGGCAAATCATTCAATGACGTAGTTTTAAAAGATGGCAGAAGTTTATATGATGCTATTGATATGTCAAGATTAGGTTTTGTTGTTGAAGAAGAAGGAATGAATAAAGCTCAAATTTTATTCAAAGATATTGATAAAGAATATTTAGCAAATTTTATTAAAGATGCTAAAGAAGCTAATTTAAAGTGGGGCGAGTTGGATATTGCTTCAGTATTTGATAGTAATGGAAAAGTTGTTGATTTCAGACAATGGAAAGATAAAGCAGGCAAAGAATGGAAATTAGATTTAGATGAAGTTTTTGTTTCTTCTCCACTTGAAACATTTGATTATAGACCAAGAATTACCGGTAAGAAAAGACTTGATAATAAAGAAAATATTTATAAATTTACTACTTACCAGAGAAATGGCGTAGAAGACGGCTTAGGTACTGAAATTACTGATGAAATGTTAAAAGCGGAAGCACGAAATGAAGTACATACTAAACTTTTAACCTGGGGACCTGATTTGGCATTCAGAATTCCTATTGCAATTAGTACGGTAGCTTTAATTCCTTGGATTTTAAAATCTACATTCAATTTGGAAAAAGCGCAAAAGAAAGAGGCTGCTCCAAAAATTGATATAAAGGAACCAATTGCTGAAGAAGCAGATAAAAAAGAAGCAGCCGCAGTATCATTTAAGGGGAAAGCTCCTAATGGTGAGAAAGCAAATTGGTTTGTTAAAAAGTTTGGAGAATTATATGGAAAACCGTTAATTGAATCTGAAAATGTTGCAAATTTATCCGGCAAAATTGCAGATAAAACTAAAAAAGCAACTCAGCATATGGTAACGGCAGGTTCTTTCCTAACAAGCGGTATGTATGTGCAACAAACTTTAAATAAAAAAGAATTAGATCCTGAAAAAAGAAAGACATTAGCTATAAATCAGGCATTATGTTTCTTTATTCCAACAATTGCAGCTTATACTGTTGACCATTTATTAAATGATTGGGTTAAGAAAAGAGAATACAGATACTCCGGTCTTCAGGATTATAAAGCAGAAATGGCTAAAATTGAAGGAAAGTCAAAAGCTGAAATTGAAAAAATTACAGGCGGTTTGAGTAATAGACTTAAGGGTGTTAGAATTCTTGCCGGTCTTGCAACATTCACTCTTATTTATAGATATGCAACTCCTGTATTGATTACACCTCTTGCAAATAAAATTGGTGATTGGGTAAATGGAAGAAATATGGCTAAAAAAGAGGCTGATAAAGCTGCATAATTAATTAGGCAAACCTAATGTGTACATATAAAAGACCTGTTGAAATTTCAACAGGTCTTATTTTTATTATACAATTGAAGTATGAATTTATTTTATTTGGAAGAAGTTGAGTCGACTAATAAATATGCAAAAGAATATATTGCTTCTTTAGAAGATAAAACAGTTGTTTATACGTCTAATCAAACTGCTGGAAGAGGACGATTGCAAAGACAATGGAACTATTTAGGTAAAGATAATATTTACGCGAGCATTGTTTTAAAACCTTCTTTTCAGATAAAAGAAGTCTATTCAAATTTAACCCAGTATTTATGTTTAGTTTTATGTGAAACTTTTGAAGAATACGGAGTAAATCCAAAAATTAAGTGGCCTAATGATATTCAAATCGGGGGTAAGAAAGTATCAGGTATATTAGCAGAAGCTGTTAGTAGTCAAAAAGGGCTATTGGGTCTTGTTTTAGGTTTTGGTGTTAATCTGAATTGTGAAGAAAAATTGTTAAAAGAAATTAATCAGCCGGCAACATCTTTGAATATAGAAACAGGCATGGAAATTAATAAAGAAAAATTCCTTAAAATGCTTTTAGATAAGTTTTGTTTGAGGTATGATAGTTTTATTGAGGAAGGGTTTTTATTAATAAAAGAAGATTATATTAAAAAATCAGGGTTCCTTAATAAAGAAGTTACTGTTAGAGTTTTTGATAAGACCATAGTTGGGATTGCAAAAGATATTACAGATAACGGAGCTTTAAAATTAGTCGATAACGATGGAAATGAACACGTACTACTTATAGGAGATATTTTATGAATGAATTATTAGTTCAAGGCGTTTCCGTAATGTGCATTGGAATGGGAACAGTATTATCATTTTTACTGATTACTATTTTGTCAATGTTTATTATGTCAAATGTTGTAAGAAAATTGAACACTATTTTCCCGGAAGCAATTCCTCAAGTTGCCGGTGGAAAAACCAAAAAGGCTGTATCTGATGATGCAGAAATTGCTGCAGCTATTGTTGCTGCTATGTTTAGAAAAGCATAATTAAAGAAAGGTATAAAAACTATGTCAAAGAAACTTATTAAAGTTATGGATACATCATTTCGTGATGGTTTCCAATCAATTTACGGGGCTAAAGTTTTAGTAGATGACTTTATTCCTGCATTACAAGCTGCTGTAGGTGCCGGTCTTAAGCACTTTGAAACAGCAGGTGGTGCAAGATTTCAGGCTCCAATATTTTTCTGTAATGAAAACGCATTTGAAACTATGGACAAAATCAGAGAAGCTGTAGGTCCTGATGTTAAATTACAGTCTTTAGCACGTGGTGTTAACGTAGTTGGTCTTAACTCTCAACCAAGAGACGTTATTGATTTACACGCAAAAATGTTTGCAAAACACGGCGTTAATGTTGTTAGAAACTTTGATGCTTTAAACGATGTTAATAACCTTGTTGATTCAGCAAATTCAATCAAGAAACACGGTATGCAGCACGAAGTTACAATCACAATGATGGAACTTCCATTCGGTTGTGAAGGTGCTCATGACGTAGCTTTCTACGAAAAAGTTTTGAGAAATATTCTTGATTCAGGTTTACCGTTTGATTCATTAGCATTCAAAGATGCTTCTGGTACTTCAAATCCTAGAAAAGTTTATGAAACTGTTAAAATGGCTCGTGAATTACTTGGCCAAGATGCTCATATCAGATTCCACTCTCACGAAACAGCTGGTACAGGCTTAGCAGCATATTTAGCAGCTCTTGATGGCGGTGCTGACGGTATTGATTTGGCTATGAAACCTGTTTCAGGCGGTACAGGTCAACCTGATATTATTTCTATGTGGCATGCATTAAAAGGTACTGAATACGATTTAGGCTTGGATATTGCGAAAATTATGGAAACCGAAGAAATATTCAAAGAATGTATGAAGGATTATCCTATTTCTCCAATTTCATTAGCAGTTAACCCTATTCTTATTCAAGCTCCACTACCGGGCGGTGCAACAGCTACAACTGTTAACCAATTAAAAGATATGGGTATGTTGGATAAATTCCCAGCTCTTATTAAATCAATGAAAGAATGTGTTGAAAGAGGAGGTTTTGGTACTTCTGTAACACCTGTTTCTCAATTCTATGCGCAACAAGCATTCTTGAATGCTACTCAAGGTGATTGGAAAATGGCTAATCCAGGTTATGCTAAGATGATTCTTGGCTACTTCGGTAAAACTCCATGTGAACCTGATCCTGAATTAGTAAAATGGGCTGAAGAAAAAATGAATATGGCTCCTACAACTGAAAAAGTTGTTGATATCAACGAAAAAGATCCTGAAAAAGGACTTAAAGCAGCAGAAGAAAGACTTAAAGCAGCAGGACTTCCTGTTTCTGATGAAAACTTATTCATCGCAGCTGCTTGTAAAGATGGTAATGTTGATAAAGGTATCGATTTCTTACTAGGAAAAGGTACTGTTTCAGTTAACAAAACTTGCGCTTGTGCAGCTCCAGCAGCTCAAGCTTCTTCAACAGGTGAATACACAGTTAAGGTTAACGGCAAAAACTACGCTGTTAAACTTGAAGGCGACAAAGCTACTGTTAATGGTAAAGCTTATGATGTTAATGTAAAAGCTGGTATTGAGTCTAAAGCTGCATCTACAGGTGCTGGTGAAGAGATTAAAGCCGGTCTTCCTGGTAACGTACTTCGTGTGGAAGTTTCTGAAGGTGATGAAGTAGCAGAAGGCGATGTATTGTTAGTAGTTGAAGCTATGAAGATGGAAACAGAAATCAAGGCTCCAAAAGCTGGTACAGTATCAGCAGTTCTTGTTTCACAAGGCGATAAAGTTGTTACCGGTCAAGCATTGGTAACTTTAGGATAGGGGGTAAAGAATGAATATTCAAGAAGGTTTAATGAACCTATGGAATTCAACTGGTATTGTAAACTTTGTTTTACCGGCTGACCCTAATCTAAGCGGTTTTGAACAAATCTTACATATGCATGGTCAATGGATGATGATTTTAATCTGCTTATTCCTATTATGGTTAGGTATTAAAAAGCAGTTTGAACCATTGCTTCTTGTTCCTATTGCATTTGGCGGATTATTATCAAATATTCCTGTATGTGATATTGCTGGACCACACGGTTTCTTAGGAATTATTTATGAAGCTGGTATTCACCAGGGCTTGTTCCCATTGATTATCTTTATGGGTGTTGGTGCAATGACAGACTTCGGTCCGTTGAT
>CAJTWU010000028.1:0-1323 GCA_910579975.1 uncultured Vampirovibrio sp. | reverse complement strand
GGTGCTGCTCAATTCGGTATCTTTGGTGCTTTATTAATGGCGCTTTGTATATTCGGATTTACACTTCCTCAATCAGGAGCGATTGGTATCATTGGTGGTGCTGATGGTCCTACTTCAATCTTTGTTACTTCAAAATTAGCACCTGAATTGTTAGGTGCAATTGCGGTTGCTGCTTACTCATATATGGCTCTTGTTCCTGTTATACAACCGCCTATAATGAAGCTTTTGACAACAAAGAAACAAAGAGAAATCCAAATGACTCAGTTAAGAGAAGTTTCAAAAAGAGAAAAAATTGTATTCCCTCTTGTTATCTTAATTCTTTGTGCAATCTTCTTACCTGATGCCTGCCCTCTACTTGGTGCATTGACATTTGGTAACTTGTGTAAAGAATGCGGAGTTGTTGATAGATTATCAGACACTATGCAGAATGCTTTAATCAATATTGTAACAATATTCTTAGGTTTATCTGTAGGTTCTAAATTATCAGCAGATCAGTTCTTAACTGTTCAGACATTATTCATTCTTGTTCTTGGTATTATTGCATTCTCAGTAGCAACTGCTGCCGGTGTAATAATGGCACACATTATGAATATGTTCTCTAAAACAAAAATTAACCCGCTTATTGGTGCAGCTGGTGTTTCAGCAGTTCCAATGGCAGCTCGTGTAGCTAATAAAGTTGGTCTAGAGGCTAACCCTCAAAACTTCTTGTTAATGCACGCAATGGGGCCTAACGTTGCTGGTGTAATCGGTTCTGCTGTAGCAGCCGGTGTATTGCTTGCGCTATGTCACTAAGGTGATAAATTAAATATAAAAAGACCGGAGAGTAATCTCTGGTCTTTTTTTTGCTATTTTCTTGTAGTAACACTTAAAGGCGGGCTTGTAGCTTTAGTATAACTGGTAATTATACACCAATCAGCCGCTCCAATGCATTTACCCCTACTTGTTCATTTGCTGTAGTCTATCACAAGGATCGCAAGTTGGTTGTGCTTTTTGACAAGGTGAGCAAGGTGTTTTTACTTCACATGGTGCAGCGTAACCGGTTGCACATGGATCGCATTTTTTAGGTTTTTCGCAACCGCATTTAGGTTTTTCACAACCACATTTACCGCTGCCAAACCAAGTTGCAGGGTTTAAGTTTGACCAACCAAAAGCATTTGCTGACTGAACAGAAGCAGTAGCAATAATCCCTAATACAGCTAATACAGATAAAGTTTTTTTCATTGTTAACTCCTTTTTTTTTATATACCTCTCTGGTACATTTATATTTTAAAAAAGTAGTTCACAAAAACCATAACCTGATTGGGGGTAAATATAATTAGTAGT
>CAJTWU010000027.1 GCA_910579975.1 uncultured Vampirovibrio sp. | reverse complement strand
GCAAACTTTGTACAGCCACACACACACACTCCATTAAACTCATCATCAATTGGATTAACTGGTAACTCCTTTTCGTCTGGGAAATGAGCTTTACCACAATCAGCACAATACCAAACTGGAAATGGAACACCAAAATAGCGCTGTCTAGAAATACACCAATCCCATTTAAGATTATCTACCCAAATTGAAAATCTGTTTTTCATATGAGCAGGATACCAATTAATCTTATCTCCAGCATTTCTAATTTCTTCTTTTTTTGATAAAACATCAATATACCATTGCTTTGATGGAATAATTTCTATTTCTGTACCACATCTTTCGTGAGTTGCAACTTGATGTGTAATTGACTCGGATTTTACAAGCAAATCATTATCAATAAGAAGATCAATGATGACCTTTCTCGCTTTTTTTGAGTATAATCCACCAATATAAGGAACATCTTCAGCTATAACACCATTTGGTAAAATCGTTTTTTTGTATGGCAAATTATACTCTGTTGCCCATTCAACGTCTGTTGTATCACCATAAGTTGCACACATGACAACACCTGTACCTTTGTCAATTCCAACTTTTGCATCACCATAAACAGGAACATTAAAATCATATAATGGTACGGTAATTTCTTTTCCAATAAGGTTTGAATATCTTTCATCATCTGGGTTAACGAAAACGCATACTACTCCATACAAAAGTTCTGGTCTTGTTGTAGCTACTATAACAATCTGATCCCCACATCTGAATTTCAAATAATTAAAAGTAGAATCAATATCTTTTGTTTCAAGTTCGGACTGAGCAATAGCGGTTTGACATTCTGTACACCATAAAACCGGAGATTCTTTCGTATAAGCGTGACCTGCTTTAGCCAAATCAAGAAATGATTTTTGAGATAATTTTTGCGATGTTGGGCTTATTGTTGTGTACTCTAAATTCCAGTCGCAAGAAAAGCCTAGAGATTTCCATAATCTCTTAAACTCATCCTCGTACTTATTCACAGTATTAACACATTTTTCGCAAAATTCTTTTCTTGGTAAATCTTTTGCCTTTAGCCCAGTTTCCTTTTCAACTAATCTTTCAGACGGCAACCCATTATCATCAAAGCCAAAAGGATAAAATACATTATATCCATTCATTCGTCTATATCTAGCTATCATCTCGGCTTGTGTATAGCTAAAGATGTGACCAATATGTAAACTGCCATTTACAGTTGGTGGTGGCGTATCAATTGAATAAATAGGTTTTGATTTATCTGGAATAAACTCATAAACTTTATTATCTTCCCAATATTTTTGCATTTTCTTTTCAATTTCTAAACCATTATATCTTTTTTCAAAATTTTCCATGCTAACCTCCTAAAAATAATAAAAATAACTCGACCTAAACAATTAGGACGAGTTATCGCGGTACCACCTAAATTTGCAAAAACTGCACACTTATATATTTGATAACGATGTTTTGTTCACCGACAGATTCTACTAAAGTTCTTTCTGCACTCAAAAGCTACTTCCGATTAATATGTGTAAAAGTTCACACCATACACTTTCTCTCTGCAACACATTTAGAAACCGTACTACTCTTTATCATCGATTTTAATTATTTTGGTGGGAACAACAGGGCTCGAACCTGTGACCCCCTGCTTGTAAGGCAGGTGCTCTAGCCAACTGAGCTATGCTCCCATGCTTATTTTTAAAAGCTACGGTTATAATACCATAAAAAAAATATATAGTCAAGTAATTTTAAAATTCAAACACTTTAATGCAAAAACACAAAGCATTTTGGGAGACACAATGTTAATGACAGTTCACATACATACATTCATTTTATTTTTCAGTTGAAAGCAAGCCCATCGCTGCCACTTTTCATTCACGATAATATGCTGTATATAATTATCACAATGCTTACGCAAATCACAATTTGCATCACATATCTTCTTTTTATCCACCAAATCATCAATAAACCCGTCTAGATTTCTATTATCAATGCCTATTTGCCATAATGACTCATCAAATTCTGATATAATATCCTCCATATTAGAAGGATAGTGTCTCTTTAATAGATGTAAGAAATTCCCTTCAAACCTTTGATTAAGATATGCCTCTATCACTTCTAACATATAATTAGATTCACTATCTCTCCCATCCAATTTAAATAAAGAAATACCTAACTCATTATAAGTATGAATATCTTCTGGTCTTATCCATGGCGATTTAATATGTTCTTTCAAATTAGAAAACTTTTTCAATTTACAATAACTCGAACAAAAAGGAGCGTCATTAGTATTTTTAGTCAGTGAATACATATTACTAAGAAACGAAGAATAATTAGCATGATATTGGACATTAATGCATTGAAAAACACACGATGAATTGCACAGTAGTTTTAAATTTTTTTTCGTATTATTAATTATACTTTCTAATAAGGCAAAATTTCTATTAATATCACGATCTAAAATCAAAACATCTGCACCTATCGACTCAAATTCCTTGACTTGACATAAATTTGAAATTTCATTACACACAGATATTTCAACTTTCATTTTAGGAAAATGCTTTTTTAAAACACTTAAAAGAAAGGGAGAAGTTATTGTTACTCTTTCTATTCCCAATTGTTCTAATTTTGTAACAAAAGCAATAAATTCTTCTAAAAAAATATTTTGTCCTGGCAAAGGAGCCACTGTTGAATTCATAACATAGTTAAAACTAATGCCATGTGACTTCAAAAACGTCAAAATTTTCTTTAAATTATATTCATCTATTGGTTTAATTGCAAAAGGTGGACGAAGATTTCCTACAATATCTTCTTGCAGACTTCCATAGACTTCATATATGTAACAGTTATTATTCATATATTTTTTATTCAATTCCACAAGCTTTTCAAAGTACTCCCCACAGTAAATGACAGGAACACATAAACCAATATCAATTTTTTTCATAATTTGTAATTCCTTTTTAACAAGTTATTGTAGTAAATTATCGATTGATAAATTATTAATTACTACTTAATGATTATGCGTTCCTTTGATAATACTACAAATGAACTCAATATCTTTTTTACTTATTCCTGAAAACAAAGGTAAGGATAAAATGTTTTTTGAAACATATTCTGCATTTGGCGTTATATCCCTTTGAAATTTAATTGGATAGCATGGATATTGGTTTGTCAACTGATAAAAATGTTTTCTTGCCATAACACCATTTGCTTGTAGTTCATTAAACAATGTATCTCTAGAACATCTAAAAGTATTATCCAATAAAATAGGGAAATAACAATAATTTGATTGTGTATATTTGGGTATATCGTTCATTTTTATTCCTTTAACATCTTTCAATAAAACACGATAAAACTCATCGGCCATTTTTCGTTTGTCAATTTCTTCAGAAATATGTTTCAAATTACAAATACCCATCGCTGCTTCAAATTCATTCATCTTTCCATTTGTACCAATCATCTCTACATATTCATCATTGCCAACGCCAAATAAGCGTATTTTCTCCAATACTTCATCTAATGATTTGTTTCTGTTAAACGCTATTGCCCCGCCTTCAATAGTATTGTATACCTTTGAAGCGTGAAAACTATACATTGTTGCATCACCATATCTTGCGATGGATTTTCCAAATCGTTTTACTCCAAAAGCATGTGCTGCATCATAAATCACTTTTAAATTATGTTTTTTAGCGATTTTTTCAATCACTTCAACATCACAAACATTTCCAAAAATATGAACAGCAACTATTGCAGTTGTACTAGGTGTTATTAATTCCTCTATCTTGGTAACGTCAATATTGTAATTTGACATATTTATATCACAAAATCTTGGAATTAAATTGTTTTTTATAATTGCATGAGTAGTTGAAGCAAATGTAAATGGAGTAGTAATAACTTCACCTTTCAAATCTAAAGCTTGTATCACACTTTCAAGAGCGGTATGCCCATTTGAAAACAATTTAACATTATCCACTTCAAGATACTCTTGGAGTAATGCTTCCAGTTTCATATGTTTAGGACCCATTGTTGTAATCCAACGGGTATCCCAACAAGAACGTATTTCATTAATATATTCCTCGTATGGGGGTAATGAAGCCCTGTTCAAAAAAATAGTCGTTTTATTTTCCATAAATCACTCAAATTCAAAGCATTCATATAAAAATAAATGAGTGCCCTGTTCAACACTTTCTGAAATTTTTTGTAAATCGTTATACTGCCTAGTCCAATCTCCCCTATTTTTATCGTTTACAACTATAACCAACCAAGAAATCGACCTGATAAAATCTAATATATAAACATTTAACAACAAAGATTTATTTACAAGCATACCAGTAATAGATTCATATTCGTTTTTGAACAAACGCCAAAAATCACTTATATCTTCCTTTTTTAGAAAATCCGACATTAAGTTCCACATCAAATGCTGGAAATCATATTCTTTGTAATTTATTGAGCAATTTTCCAAGTCTATAAATTTATAGTAACCTTCAAAAAAAAGAATATTATCCTTACTTGGATCGATTAATGAAATCACTAACTCTTCATCAGCACAAATATTTTTTTTATATTTTTTAAAAAAAACAAACATTTCTTTTTTTAAAGGCGATGTCATATAAGGTATTGCTTTTTTAAACATAGTTACTGTTTGCTCAAACAGCAAATCAATAGGTTCCGTATTTCCTTGTCCAAATTCATCATAATTAAGTTGATGGATACCAGCAATCATTCTTGCCCAACAATCTGCTGTTGGATAAGAGACTGGTTTTTCTATTCTTTTATACAAGAAGTAGCAATTATTATTTTTTGGAACGAAATAAAAACCAGACATCGTTTTACAAGGTAATAAAACATTCGTATTATTTGATAAAATGTTAAACAATTCATTATAATTAAAATCTAATCTATCATTTAGTACCTTTAAAAAATATTCTTCACCATCTGTAGTAATGTTAAAAATATGTGGATATTGTAATAATTGTCTACAACTGCAAAACGATGCATCAATCTGATATTCTTTTAAAATTTCTTTAATATTCAAAATGATAAACCTCTTACTAATAACATCTGTCTTCGCACTCATTAAAGCTAAAACTTGGAAAACAATCAATTTCTTTTGCCCATTGATGATAATTATCAATATTGAATATCAGTTCAATTAGTTTTTGATCTTCAGAACCACTAAACGGAAGATGTTTAATATGATATGAAACGGAATTAGTTGGTATTATATAATTTCCATTTGCAATAGCTAAAAAGCCGACAACAATATCTTCGCCGCCCCAGCCCTTTATCCATTCTGGAAACCCCCCTATTTCAAGCATTTCGTTCTTAGACATAGCCATCGAGTGAGAAATAACCATACTTGCCAAATCCCAAAAACCAATTGTTTTATCTTTAGAAATACCCAGATTTTTCAAACCATTTGTTTGTTTAACTATATTGATTTTTTGGTATAACTTACAATTATTATTGCAACTTCCACTTTTAGAAATAGTTAAATCAATAAGCTTGCTTTCAACAACAGTGGAAAATCTCCAATCATTATCAATATCAGGTATTATCCAATTGTCAAAATTAGGTATATCTCTATAACTTTCTGTAGTTCTAAACCCCAGTGCAATTCCTTTACCGTCATTTGCAAATATTAGTCGCTTTGCAGTATCAATAAAATCAGGAGCCAAAAACATATCCTGATCCAAAAACACAATGATTTCACCTTTGGCAATAGCAATTCCGGTATTTCGAGAAGCAGCTCTTCCCAAATTCTTTTTGTGCTTTTTTTTCACTAAATTAAATGTATATTCTGCAGGTATTAAATCATCAAAGCCCTCTGAACTATCATCTATCAAAATAACTTCTAGAATCCCACCAATTCTTGATAAATGCTTTAAAACCTGATTTAAATATTGTGGTTTATAGACCGGAATAACAATACTGACACTACAATTGTTATTAGTTACACTTACATCTTTCCAATCATTATTAAATAATAGTGCCTTGTCCAATAAAATACCCATATCCAAACACCCAGACCATTAAATATTATCTTGAATTAACTTTAAAGCTTCGAAAATCATTTCACGCTTCTCTTCTAATTTTTCGATTGGATGAGAATAATGTTTAATCAAAATATTAATAAATTGTTCTGCGTCTTGCCACTTTGTTGCAAGAAGAAGTTGCATATTCCATTTATCTCCAGGAAAATGTTCCTTTGAAATTGCAAATGCCATTACCATTAACGAACGAATGATTCTGTTTGATATAACCTCGTACAAAAAAACATCCGATCTTTGCACAGCTGAAAGCAATTTCCCCTCAAATAAATACACAGCGGCATCAAAATATTCATCTCTCAGAGCACATATTAATTCATTTGGAAACTGATTCGCTAATTGTTTTAAATTAGAGATGTTATCATCTTCACAAATCAATAATTTTTCTTTAGCAACAGACGCAGCAAAACCACTAGGCATATATCCAAGTCCTAAATCGTGACAATCTTTATGTGGTTGAACATCTAGCTCATATAAATAATTATATAACTTTGTTTTTGTATCTTTAATAGTACGGTAACCAATTTCAAAATATAAACCATCGATAACAAAAAAAGAATGTGGACCCCATGGAGCTTCATTCCATAAATAGTTATCACTTCTTCTATGTGTAGCACCAAATTTTTGCATTAATTTATCCAAAGTTGTGATATTAGGGTGACACAAATTAGCACTAGAATTGTTTGAATAAAAATACATTTCAACATCAGATTTATCATCGTCTAATCCATGCATTCTAGAGCCACCAAGTGTGACTCCACAAAAATTTGGAATTGTTTTTGCAATTTCGTTTGCAACATATAATATTAATTCGTCGTGTTTTTTATAATTCATTTTTTCTCCAATTTATTGTCATCAGCAAATCTTACCATCAATTTTTCGTGAATAAGCATATGTTGATTATTGTTTTTCCATTTCACTTCTCCATAATTTGAGCAAAATCATCTTATAACGCAATAACTCTTTTAGAAAAGAAATTAATCAAATATTTCTTAATACTATGAGCAAATATATTATATTTGAAAACTTCACTAATAATCTTCTAATCCTATCTAATTAAAATTATACCATTCAAAATTTTTTTAGTCAACAAGTATCTGCTTTGCAACCCTCTTTCTCAATTTAGCTTTTCGCATTTTCATTATATTTTCTTAGCAGTAAGTACCTCTGAGAATATGATACTTTAAATATACCATAGATTTTTGTAATTATATTTAAAATACAATATTCTAAAATCCTTCTAAAGTTATCGTTTATGTTATTCCTCTATTTTATTATTCTTTGTTATCTAAGATTGAATTTAATACAATATCTATATTTACTTAACATTATTCAGTTTTGGAACAGGCACATTACTTTTAGCAATATTCTGTCCGCCTCCTTTAGAATCTTTATCCTTGTTTTTCTTTTTTGCCTTTTTCCTTTCAATTTCTTGTTCGATGATTGGTGTTTGTAGTGCATGGAGCTGTCCGGCTTTGGCAAGTGCCGCCTGTATTTCTTCTTCGGATAATTCTTCACCGCTGTACAACTCATTGATTGCAGTTTCAAGTTCCCTCTTGTTCAGATACTTAACCTCACGAACTTGCTGTTCGTCAAGGCTGAACGGATCCTCAAATTTAATGCCCCACTTAAAGAAAAGTTTCAGTTTGACTTTCATAGGATTATGCCCTGTTTTCATAACGATAAACTGTCCTTTTGGCATAGACTTGAGTTCATCGGGCGTCATTAACGGTCTTTCAATCATTTGCAGAGATTGACTCGGATCATTCTTTCCTCTGCTGACCGAACCACTCATAACCGTCCGGCTGCCCATTGCCTTGGATAATACTTCGGCAGATTTTGAGTTCGGAGCAAAGCCGCCGAATATGGTAAGCTGTGTGTTGTCGGTTATAATCTCTGCACCATTCTCTCCGTAGTTTTGATTTAACTGTGCAAAGGATTGTATGATAGGCACAATGCTGATTCTTCTCGAACGCCCAGCAGAAAACATAAGCTCGGCTGATTGTATCTTCGGCAGCAATTGCGATAGGTAATCCTTTGAAGTTATCTCCGGATTTTCCCCCGCTTAGCACCGTGCATGAGACTTTCGAGCTCACACGGCGCCCCATCGACAATATGTTTCATTAGATTAGTATAAACTTCAAAACTTTAGAAACTTAAATTACTGCATTACCAGCAATGCTGTTTTACCTACGCCTGCTGCACCAATCATTAATGCGTGTACATCCTGATCGTCAACAAGTGCAGTTGTAGTTGCTTTACCTTTGCATCCAACAACAATTCCCTGAGGTAAAGGCTCGCCATTCGGCATTGTAGGTGTTTCACCATTCTTTGCCTGAATTCTCCATTTTTCAGGTTCATACGGAACGTGTTTATATGTTTTCCTGATTTCTTCTTTCGGAGCAAATCGGGCTGTTCCATGCTGTCCGTCACCGACTGTTTTTGATTTAATATTATTCAGATTATAAATGTGTGCAAGCAAGGATATTAAGCCGAGTACGGTAAACATTGTAACGGCAGAGACTATTAAGCCTGTTGGATTGCCCATACTGCATCACTCCCTTCTTGTTCTTCTGTAAAATTTGTTATCTGTTCCAATTCAATATGCGATGCAATCCTTAGACTGTCACAGGCTAATTTGTATAAGGCTTCAACATCCTGTTTCAGAATATCGTTAATTCTTGTCTGATTGTTTCCAAACAGTCTTTCAACCTCATACATATCCCTTTGGATATTCTTGATTTTGTTTTCAAAACATTCCTTATCCTTGTGCGGTAAATAATGTTCAAAAATATTCAATTGCAATTCTTTTTCATCGCAGTTTATCAAACTGTCAGCCATACGGATTGTATCAACGGCAAGTTGTTTTGCGTTCTGCATCATAAGTTCATAGGAACCCGATTCCATTAATTCTTTATAATCAGAACACAAAGTCTTAAACGGATGAAGCAATGTTTTATTATCCATGACAATAGGAATAGTTGCCCTTATCAATTCACACATTTTATTCATTGTAGTATGAGGAACAGCAGGTAAAGGTTCTATACCTTTTTTCGCCTTGAGAATCTCATTCCAATCCTTGTATTTCGGTCTGATAAATGCAACATCGTTATATCCGATTTGATTAAGATTGTGTCTTATTCTATAATCGGAATCTATTCCTTCTCTGTCATTATCAAGACATAAATATATTTTATTGAGATTTGGATTATCCTTCAGCATTTGAATAACGGCACGGTCTGAAACAGAACACAAAGAAACATAGGAGTGATGCTGCCAGTTATCTTTGTGCAAGGATATATACGAAAGCATATCTATCGGAGCCTCAAAAACATACAGTACATTGCTTGTTCCTGTGTGATGGAAACTGTACTCGGCTTCGCAACTATCCACATTTCCTTTAAAGGAGTCACCGAGCGTATATGTTCCTCTTTTGTGAGCATGACGAGCCCTGCCGTTCTTATCAATACCAACAAAAACACAATTATGATACTTTGCACTTTCATAAATTAATCTTTTATCAACAAAGTATTTAACAACATCTCTGTCAAGAAATCTTGCTTTAAGCAGATATGCAAATATCTGTTTCATACTTTTATTTGGAGCAGGGAGTTCAAAAGGTTTCTTTTCTTCTTTTTGCTTTTTCTGTATATCAACGCTTATAGGTTCTATGTGTTCGTCAAGCAGCATTTGCACAGCATCCTGATAGCTTTTGTTATAATACTTCTCAACAAACTGAACGGCATTACCGCCTTTCTGTTCATACTGACTGTACCAAATGTTATCTCGGATTGTTACTCTGCCGCCAGCTTCCCATAACATTTCAGAACCACATCGTTTCAAATTCTCACCTTGAGAAAGTAAAAAAGCAGCCAAGTCTGTATTGGCTGCTCTTTGCTTCTGTTCATCTGTGAACTGTATATATTCTGTTTGATATTGTTTTCTTATAGTATCACCTTCTTCTACTATTTTATAATACGATAAAAATTTTTGTCAGTTTTGAAAACCAAGAAGAACTACACAGCCCTACATAACTGTTATTCCCTACATATGCATAACAGATAATTGATTTATGTGGCATTTTATATAAAGAATATTTTTTATTCTTATTTAAAATTATTTTTGCTTGTGTTGACTGTTTTTCTTCAATTGTTATATAACCAAGAATCTCAGGCTCTTTTATCATTGTTTTTTTGACTTCTTTAAAATCTTTTTTTAAAAAAACTCTTAGCCTAATTTTTTCATGACCAAAAACGAAATAAATGTTTTTGCTATATGAATGATATATATTTACCATTTTATACAATATTTTCACCCCAAAATAAAAAGAGAAACGTTTTAACGTTTCTCTTTTCATCATAAATTTTCCAACAAATATTTTTTGTAATTAAATAATGCTTTATTCATTTCTTTAATTATTAAAGAAATATCATTGAACTTCTTAAAAAGTATGAATTGATTTCGAATTTCCTTTATTTCATCTAAATTATGTTTCTTTTTATATCTTGTTACTAAATGTTTCATACATTTTGCTAGATAGTTATACATACACCAAATAGGAAATAATTGATTTATTAATACTTGTTTTGTTTCATATTCTGCTTCAATGCTGTTATCATTACAAGGCAACAAATCACCTTTCTCCAGTAATTTATTAATATCAAATAATATATCGGAAGTTTCTTCATCGTTTGAAACATACGATATTGTAAACATGGAACTAATAATTATATCTTTTAATCTTGTTAAATCGCCACTGCACGAATTAAAATCTGTCCAGACCCCTGTATCAAACATAAGCTTAGAAATTATAGTAATTCTTACCAAATCAACAAATCTTTCCTCTATAAGATTAACATTTAAACCTTCAATTTCGAGAAAAGAGTTTAAATAATCTTTAAATGATAAATTCAATATTATAATTGACTGTAAATCAGAATATGATTCTTTAAAGATATCAATATATGAAGATATATCTTCATACGCTGCTTCTTTTTGCTCGAAATCTGTAAATCTTTCAGAAACTTTTTTAAAGAAAGTTATAGTAAGATACTTAGCTATAATATCTAAATGTAGGTCATAATTTTTGTCTTTTTCACCATCTCTAAAACCATTTTTATTGCTGATTTTAACTTTATTGCTAATGATTTTTTTTACAAGATTTTCATCATTTTTCAAAGTATTAGAAATATGTTCCTGTACTTTATTAAAAATTAATCTCTGAGTTTTTCCTGTAAGCGATTGATCTTTTTCGCTATATAAATTAACAAAAAGCATTAATAACTTGTTAATTAAATCATCAAATTGACATGAATAATTATATTCATTAATTGATAAATAACCACTTGAATAAAATTCATCCGTTAATTGATTTATCAATGTATATGTTTCATCATTAAAATCAACATAATCAGGAACTGAATAATATAATATATTATACAGAAAAGCAGAGACCAATTTTTTTTGCCTTTCGTCTCTTAATCTAGAATCATTACTAGCACAATGGGCAGTTTCGTGTGCTAAACGTCGAAAAACAGATTCAACATCATACATTGCTTTCTCTTCAATAGATATAATGAAAAGCCTATCAACTGGAGGATCCTCAAAGTTTAATAAAGGTAGAAGCGTTATACCCGTCTGAAAATTTGGTGTAAATATAAAAACATAATCGCCTTTATCCGAATCAATCATTAATCTTTTAAACCTATTAATAAGAGCAGTATAGTATGCAACAATTTTAGGAGGAACATCATAAAACACAGCATTAAATGCAGTTGCTTGTATAAACTGTCTATCTGTATGCATAACTGTACTAACTAAACAATTAAGAGCCTTAAAGTATTCATTTGTGTATTCCTCAATAGTTTCATTCTTATCTTTGCCTTTGAAATCGTAACCTGGTTTTAACATCTGTACAAGCTTATTTAAAAAAACAAAATAAGATTCTAACATTGATAGAATAAATTCTTCAGCAAAATTATTTTTTATTACACTTAATGTTGAATTTTTTATTTCATGAATAGGAATAATGTATTTATCAAATTCACTTGGATCATTTTTTAATTCACTATGAACTTCATTGAATTTATCATCAATCAATTTTTTTATTTTTTCATAAAAATCATCTTTATTGGGAGGTTGGCATGTAATGTTGTCAGAAAAATCATCATCAGATAGTTCGGATCTCAAATATGTCTCATATAATATTATTCCATTAGCCTCTTTATCATTACTCTTCGTTGAATAATAATCAATTTTCATTAGTGTAAATAGCAACCATTCAGTATCTGCTTCTTGGTTTACGATGGAAACATCATGTCGACCGTACATACCACTGAATTTTATTTTATCATTAATGCATATAGCATTTTTCAAATCAATTAAATAATTACTTGTTTCTAATCCTAAATTTATACTGATGGAAATTGTCTCCTCATTTTTACAGTACTGTTTTAAGTCAGTTTCAGTAAATACTTTTTCTTTATTATTCTCAAATAGTTTTTTATATTTGTTAGCTTCATATCCATAAATTGTATAGGAGTCTTCAACTAATAATTTTTGACTATCATCAAAATTCAACGAATAAATCAAATTAATGTATTCAGAAATCTTATCACTTTTTGCAAAAATAATTATATCACTATAATCAAATGTTAAATAAAGTAAATATTGATCTTCAATAGAACTCAATTTATTTTTAATAAAATCTACCACATCATTAATATGATTTTCTCCGATATGAATCATTGTTACAAACATAATCAAGCTATCTAAAGACCAAAAATCACTAATAGTATCTAAATCATAATTAAGGAATGAAGAATCTATTTCCTGATTTTTTATATTTGTAAAAACTTTTACATATTGATATGAACATTCATCAGAATTAGGAATCGAAATCTCACCAGTGCATTTATTTTGAATATTTATAAGAGAAGTTGAATAAAAATCTTTATCATTTACATCTATTACTGAGATATAATTGAAATATCCTGATGAAACAAAATTATTAACACCTTTAGCATCTGTATTGTATTCTGAAAAACTTTTGGTCTTTGGAACAAAAAGTTTTCCAAGTTTTATCATCCTAGTATCTATCAACATAAAACTATTATTCTCCTTCTAGATTTCTACAAAAAATATTCTCCCATACAAAATATAAAAATGAATACTCATCATCAAATTTCAAGACAAAATCTAGACAAACATCATCCATATCTCCCAATTCATCGAAATATAAAAAAATTTCGCTTATTGATCTAAAAATATCATTATTATATTTTAATGAAAAAATCTGATTTCTTATCATTATATATAATGTTTTTGTCAATTCATCATCAATTTCATCAATAGCATTTAAATAAATATATGTATATACTAGAATATTTGTCACTTCATTTTTTGTATTATCATTCAAATTATTACACCAATCAAAAACTGGATACTTATTTTTAAGGAAATAGGTTATTAAAAAAAATTGCATTTTAAACTTCTGCTTACTATAAGCAGAGGCGTCCAAGTTTACTAATTTTGAAAATAATTTTCTTGCAATATCTTCGCCGTTGTTTTTTTCATTTGAACCGGAAAATGTTTTTATTACTGTAACTGTTTCAGATAACATAGAATTATATATACTACCAATATTACTATAATTATACTCAAGCATAATTCTGTAAATTAACTCCAATATTTGTATTAGATCCGCTTGTGACTCACAAGAATCAGTAATTTTTACAATTCTCTTAATTTCTTCGGTATCAATGTTTTGAATTTTCTTTCCAAACTTGTGTCTTGCGTACTTTTTAAACCTATCATAATAATCAATATCTGTATTGAAAATAATAGAAAAGAATAAAATAATTGCTGCAAATAAAAATACCGAAATAATTATAAAACTAACAATATAAGAAAAAGAATCTTGAGCTTTATCTAAATTTTTACTAACATCAGTGTTGCATATACTATTATTATAATATAGAATTTCTATAAAATTGAATATAGAAATTGCTGACAAAAATAGCACCATAAAAATCGTACCATTATATATGTTTTTACCCAATATCTCCTTAATCATTTTTTTAAATACAATATCAGATTTTTTTTGTTTGTTAACAAGAAATGTTATAATTGTAGATGCTAACTGACCAACTTGTAATAATGAAGGTAATATATAAGAAATAAAAACATTGTCTTTAATAAAATTAATTATATCTATTGATGGAACTAATACATCAAAAGAGTATAATATATTATAGACTACAACAAGGAAAACACATATACAAAGTAACCAAATATGTGCAGGCAAAAAAAAGCAGCAAACATGATTTGTATAAATCAATTTGCTACTTTTGTTTTTATGTTTAAAACGATGTACCATAACCTATTTAGAACTGAAGCCATGTGTAGCAACTGTTCGCTCCTTAACTAAAGAAGAATTACTGCTGTGCCTATACTTATCATAAAATTTTGATTCAGACTTGACAAAACTATGCTTAGGTAGTACAATTATTTTCTTTTCAAATATAGCATCTCTAGCCATTTTTAACTTCCTCTAACATTTCTATATAAGTGATAATACTAATAATAGAAAAAAATAAACATAGTGTCAATTCGCATTTTATACAAAATCCGTATTTTAAACAGATTGTTTTTTGTGATTTTTTACAATATTTTTACATTTTTTAGAAATAAAATAAATCTATATCTAGAATATCATATATTCATCAAATTGTCAATAAAAAATATATTATATTACCAATCATATCATAATTTATATTTTTAATCCTTGAGCCATCTTCTTTTCTTCAATCTGTCTGCGCTGTTTCTTATCAATCCTGAATCCTGTTTTTGATTTATCAGTATTGAACTTTTTGCTGAATAGGTTGCCCATATAACCGAATAATCTCATAGCTGACATTGTGGCTGAATATTTCAAATAATTCTCTCTGTTCTGCAAAATAACGGCAGCGTATTCGTTGCCTTGTTCTGCTGCGGACTGCAAAAGTTCAATTCCTTTTTCTTCGTCTTTTGAAATGTCAATGCCGAACAAAAGCATTTTTCCAAGCAAAACCTTTGCCCATTCGTTATTCTTTTCTATTGCAGAAATCAATAGTTTTATTGCTCGTTCTGCGTCTTTTGGTATAACTTCGCTACTCAAAAGTAATTTAGCAAGAGCATACTCAGCCTTGTCATCTCCGAGAGATACACTGTGCAAAAGCAGATTGTATGCTCGCTTTTCGTCCTTTGGCAATAACTCACCTTTAAGGATGATAAACGCAAGCATCTTCTCGGCTGGGGCAAAATGCTTGTCTGACGAGCCTTCAAGCAGTTCAAGACCTTCCTTGATTTTGTCCTTAAACTTGTCTGAAAATAGATACTGACAGGCAAGAGAATACATTGCATATTTGTTACCTTTACTTGCTGATTCACTTAAAAGGTGTATTGCTCTTTTGTAATTTTCGTCAACTTTTCCGTTACCAAGATACTGTTTACCAAGATAATGCTCGGAATATTCATTTCCTTGCTCACAGGCTTTTTCCAACCAATATACTCCTTCGTCAATATCTTCTTCGCTGAATTCGTTTACAATTAACATCCTGCCGAGCTTGTATTGTGCATACTGATTGCCTTCCAATGCAGACAATTTCAGTAATGCAAAACCTCTCTCAAAATCATATTTTGGTGAGTTTTTATCAAGCAATCGTTTCGCTTGCCAATACTTTTCAGAGGAGGTAAGCGAATAATCTCTGTAATCCAACTCGTCATCATCGGGTTCGGGTTCTGTTTCGGGAGCAGATAATACTATCGGTTCTCCCGTGGATTCATCGTCAAAAATCAAAACAAGTTCGTCAAGCTTTAAGGCTTCTTTAATTACCATATTGCGAATGCTTTTGAATTCCTTGTTTGCAGACAAAGGAATTCTTTTTAATTTTCCGCTCGTATAATTGCTTGTGATTTTGTCTTTCTGCTCATACCACAACGCATAAAGCGACTTAATGTTCTCGTTCTTTTCAAGCTCATTAACGATCTGATTAACAATTAATTTAACTTCGGGTTTCAAATATCCATGCTGATACACCTGAGTTATCTGCTAAACACAATCTAAAATTAGTAGCTGCTTTTGAACCTTCACCAGAAGATCTTAAATTAACTTTCCATGCATTACTATTGTCATATGTGTTTCTATATTCCCTTTCGGAATATTTGGAAGCTGCTTGACTTGCCTTAATTGTAAAATTATAAGAAATATTATTATCAGAATATGCATATGCAACTAAACCAGTTACAGACACAGTTGCAATCACAATTAAAGCAAGAATAACTGATGTTAGTTTTTTATAATACTTTTTAACCATTATACATTCTCCTTTATTCTTGTAAACTAATCAACTTTATGTTCTCTTCGGTTTTCATCTATTAAACTTATTTTATGACTATCATCATGTTTAAAATCTGCTATAACATACTTGAATTTTACAGTTGAATCATTAATAACAACCTCTGCTTCTTGGCTTTTATATAAAGTTCCATCAACCTGTACACCAACACAATCATTAGGAACTACTCCTATATACCCATCAGTTTTGCTACTGTATTCAGCTTCTTCACTAATGAGCTTTGATGCATAGTCCAAATTCATAAAATCATCTATTTTATAAAATGCGTTTGAAGAGTATTCAAGCATTCGATCAATATTAACTGTATCATTACTATAGAATGTTAGCGTTAGAATACATCCATTATCACTTTTTGGACTTTCCCACATCGCTATTTGCTCAATTTCTCCGTCTGGAATATTGTTAACAGATGAATTAGAATTTCCAAAAAACTTAACTCCTGCAACTGCAATAGCTGTAACGCAGATTAGTAATATAATTATTTTTACTACCTTTTTCATTTCTTAATTCTCCCGTTTGATATTTCAATTATTTCATCACAAAGAGTATCGATATCATCTTTATTGTGACTAGCGATAATTATTAAACAGCCTTGTTCTTTAAGTTCTAACAATAGGTTTCTGACTTCTTTTACACTATCCTCATCAAGTGCGTTTGTTGGCTCATCTAAAAGCAAAATATTTGGATGTTCCATTATTGCTTGTGCAATATTTAGCTTTTGCTTCATTCCAAGCGAGAACTTTCTAACAACTCTTTTGTCTTTATGATCAAGACCGACAGCAGATAAGGCGTTCTCTATATCTTCATCAGTTGCAATTTTCTTTATTTTGGCTAATAGCTTTAAGTTTTGATATGCTGTGTATTCTTTAAGCAAACTCATATTTTCAATTATTAGTCCAATTGATTCAGGAAATTCAATATCTTTTCCGATAACATTATTGTCAACGCTTACATATCCAGCTGTAGGAAGAATCAAACCAGCTATTGCTCTTAACAGCATCGTTTTTCCACATCCGTTTCGGCCACATAATCCATAAATATGACCTGATTCAAAGGTGCAATTTATGTTTTCAAGCACTGTATTCTTTTTCAAAATTTTTGTGTAATTCACAACATTAATAATCATAATCTATTTCCTTTCTATAATATCTACTCTTTTTAATGCTAATGGTATGACGAGTAATGCGAATACATCTATTCCTATAAGAGTAAATATAATCAATATATAATTGCATTCCAAAAGCTGAATTCTATTCAAACTTAAATAGTTAACGATATTTAAGTTATTAACAGCCTTTAATATTGTAGATAGTGAATTATTAAACTCATTGCAGTAATTAAAAATTATTATTCCTGCGAACAGCAAAGAGATATAACTAATGATGATTGATAAATATCCAATATCTGAACTGAATTTTAATTCTAAACAAATTTGAAAAACAGCAATGAAAAGATATGCTAAAAATTCAAAAACAATCATATATATGAAATTTATAATATCTGTTTTTTGAATCAATAGAATCACAGCATTATTAACTAAAACGAATATTCCAACATAACATATTCGTTTTTTCATTTCTTGAAATATTATCCCTTTTCTATTTTTAAAGCGCACTGCTATACTTTCGTTGCAGAATAGACATTTACTATCAGTTTTGCAAATGGTTGTTAAACAAGAAAAGCTAATGATATTAAAAATAATTGCAATCAAATCGTATTGAAACGGCACACCAATATAATTTTCACACAAGAACGCGATTATTGCTTGGGAGACAATCGCAATTATAAATATGATTAAGTTTTTAATCTTTTTGTTCATTAAATATCAAATCCTTTCTATGAAAGATGATATTAGATAAATAAAAGTTTACTAAAACAATGCAAATGCATTTTAGCAAATCAAATGCGTATTCAATAACATTAAAGCTGTTTTGCTGAAACCATTCAGAGATAAACATAGAATAATATATTGGAGATATATCTAAGCCACAGAGTATTAATGAGTTCAATCCAACAAACATTGCAATAACAATAATAGAACTAACTTTATTGAAATTTAGCAATACATAAATTAAAACCTCTGTGGTTCCAACAACTGCAAAATATCCCAATAAGGAAACAGCATATAGAATACAGCACTGATAAAAATTCGTGTCAAACAGCAATTGACTTTTAAATCTAATTGAACATATCAATGCTTCTGCTCCAACAAATTCTATCGAAATCAACATAGCTTCAATAAGCACCTTGAAAAGAAAATACCTAATACAACCACTTTTACCTTTTCTAACAACCAATGCAGAATTACCAATTGAAATAATATGATTGATATCAATTATAAATATAACTGTTGCAACTATACCTGCTATATAGAATAGGTTATTATATCCCACCGAATTATCCATAATTGCAATAGTTAGGGATTCGTAATCATTTGAAAAATAATCTGAAAAAAGATATACATAATCTAATGATAAAAACAATACATTGAATAGTGCGAATCGCATTATATTGGTTTTATACTTCATCTTTTCTCACCACCAAAGATACACAAGCTCCTACAAAAGAAGCAATTACAAAAATCATAAAGATAACGAGTGCTTTTACTCCGTAGATATAACCATATTCTGTAAATGGTTGAATTGCCATAGTTAAATCATATTTGATTGAAAACAAACTAATCCAAATAGCAAATGAAGCTGCTAGCGTGATTTTGTTATCCTTTGAAATTATAGCAATACACTGTGACATAATACCAACTAAACCAAACACAAGAATTGCAATTGTAAAATACATAAACCATGCTACATAAGGATGATGAATACAATAATATGAAAACTCTCCACCTAAACCAAAATCACCAACATTCCAATTTTCAACATCAGCAAATGTTGTTCCACCATGCAAAAATAATACTGAAACAAATAAATTCAATAATAATGGAATTGCTGAATACACAGCAGAAACGATAAACGAGCAATTTATTTTAGAAAGAAAATATTTTCTTCTCCCCATCTTTGAAATATAGATATATTGCAAATGACCTTTTTGCTCTTGGTTGTATCTTGCACAATATAGTAAAATCAATGTTATCGGCATAATCCAAACAAATAATGCATAAAAGACAAGTGCGCTTTGTCCGGATAGGAGTGACATATATGTGGGGTGTGCATTGAAATATCCACCCGATTCTCCTGTTTGCAATATACCACATACATTGTCTGCTATTGCAACTATTATAAGGTAGCAAAATATTAATAATGATTTTTTTGATTTGAATGTTTTCAGCAATTCTTCTTTCAGCATTAAAACTCCTCCATTCTATTTACAACTTGCTATTAATACCAATACATGATAAAATATTAAGTATTAAATTGTGCTGTATTTAACTTAGTCATATTGAACTTTTCGATGAACAATTTACTTGGTTTATCATCTAACAATGTTAAAATATTACATATAGTCTGCATATATTTTAGTTTTGTTTTTTCGGTCAGTATTTATGTTCAAATGGCATTTGCCCATTTTTTCAATAAAAAAAGAATTACCATTATATACAAAATCTGTTACCATTTGAACAATGTCAATCAATTAATTAAAACAATTATATATACTATAAATGACTTTGATATGGTTTATCTTTTACGAATTAAATTAAGGAGTTATTTTTAGTATGGAAAAAATAGAATTGGCAACGCCATTCCGAACAGTTATAATTAAAATTCTTTCTCACAATCCCCAAATGTTATCGGTTTTTGGAAGAACAAAAGAAAAAGACCTTTTTTTCAAAGATCTTCTTACGGTTGGATGCGATTTTTATGAACTTTTGGAACTGTTTGCAAATTGCGAAGCTATAAACCATAAAAATGTCACTTGCATTGTTGAAAATATTCCAACAACGAAAGTCATAACAGATTACTCTGAAAAAGGGATTCGTCGCATGATTCCTCACTGGTCATCTTCAAAATATCATACTGCCACAATTGAAGATGTTTGCAATGAATTAAAACAGCATATCGAAAACGATTCAGAAGGCACATTTGTATATAACAGTAATGCAAATTTAAAAAACAAAAAAACGTATAATGACACATATATATTACTTATAGCAGATTCCAATAAGTTTTTCTTTGATATAAATAGAAAAAAAGCTTATAAAATAATTAATGACAGTGAGGTAGCAGGAAATGTTTAATGTTTCTGTTTGTGATGACAGTAAATTTGATATTGAAAAGATTAAAGACTGTTTATTTTCATTTTCAAAGAAAAAGCATGTTGATTTTAATATCAGTGAATTTTCAAATCCGGAGATGTTGATGTATGAAATAGAAGATGGTAAAATTGCAGATATTTTTATTCTCGATGTTGAAATGCCAAATATGAACGGATTTGAACTTGCAGATAAAATCAGGGAATATACGGAAACATCTGTAATAATTTTTCTTACCTCTCATGACGAAATGGCATCGATGGGCTATAAATCAAAAGCTTTAAGATATGTTATTAAAATGAATCTTGAAAGAGATATGGAAGAGGCATTAAGCAGTGCTGTTGCAGAAATTTCCAATGTCGATGATAAAACAATTACTTTACATCATTATAATGATTATTGGAGAATACCATATAAAGATATAATTTGCGTTACAAGAATATCAAGACAATTAGTTATAACAACTCGTTTACTCGGAGAGATAACTGATAACAGGGGTATAAAAGAGTTTTTTGATATGCTTGGTGATAATAGATTTTTATTTATAGACAGGAGCTGCTTTGTCAATATTGATTACATTTCTCAAATCAATGGCTATAGCTTAAAGTTAACAAATGGACATGTTTTACCAATCAGCAGACGCTCATTGCAAAGTGTTAAACAAACATTGGTTGAAAGATGGGGCTTGGAAAAAAATTAATTTACTCACAAGGGGATATTGTTTAATATGAGTATTGTATATCAAACAGCAGAAATATTGGCTACATTTATTGAGGGGGCAATTGCATTATTTGTATCAGGTGCTTTATGTGGAAAAAAAGATGAAAAGAAAAAATATTATTTATTTTATTCTTTAGCCACTGTTGTTTATACAGTTATAATAACTTTAATGAATCAATGGCAAGTATTTTCATTTGTTACGATAGCTATTGCTATGGTATACACATTTATTGTTGTTTCCTTTCTTTCAAATGGTGCATTTATTAATAAATTGACTTCGGTTATTATTACATTTTTCTTTATTCATGCTACAGAATACTTAATATCATATAGTCTTATTATGATAATCGGAAAATCTCTGAATATTTCCAATGGTATACCATTAATATTGGAAACAGGTCCGACAAGAATGGTTTTTCTTACTCTTGATAAAGCTCTTCAAATATTAATTTTTTTGTGTTTTAGAAAAACTTATTCAAAATTGCAGTTATTGAATAAAGGCAGCCTATATTTAATATTAGTTATTACTTCTTTATCGTATATTGTAATGTCAATATTAACTCAAATGATTGTAACTGATTCTTTAATTACATTGCAAATAGCTGTAATTTTGTCTTTGTTTTTTATAATATTATCAATTATAATTACTATTGTGTCTGTTTCTTTAAATGCAAAATTTCAAAATGAAAAACGAGAAACTCAAATGATAATGCTTACAAATGAGTTAATGGAAAAGAATTATACCGAGATAAAACATACGCAGGATATTATTCGTAAGCAAGTACATGATTTTAAAAATCATATTCTAACTATAGATGGTATGCTGTCTGAGGATTCAAATGCTAAGAAATACACACAAGAATTATTATCTGCTTCATATCAACAAGCACAGAACTGCCATAGTGGAAATGAAATAATTGATTCGATTATAAATTGTAAAATGAATGAAGCTGTTAATAACGGAATTGAATTCATACATAAGATTTCCCTTAATACAAAACTCACAATTTCTTTTGTAGATATATGTGCAATACTTGCTAATCAAATAGATAATGCTTTGGAAGCCTGTATGAAAATACCAAAAGATGCTGGAAGAAATATAAAAGTTGAAATCTGGCAAAAAGAATCATTTGTATTTTTTAGGGTAATAAATACTGCTCTCAAAAATCCGTTTATTGATTCAAAAGAATTGAGAACTACAAAAGAAAGCAAAGATTCAATGCATGGCTTTGGAATTAAAAACATTAAGGAAACCGCTGCGAAATATGACGGAACGCTAAAAAATGATTATATAGATGGTTGCTTTATTTCTCTTGTGATGATTTCTAATCACGAATAATACATAAAATTCAACCAATTAAACAAAAACACCCCTATAAACATTAAAACTCGCTATTATGAGTTTAGAAAATGTTTGTGGGGTGTTTTTATGTTAAAAAACTTACTAAATTTCTGATTATCTTTTCATAAGCTGGTAAATGTCGGTATAGCCTGTATTTTAGGGCTTTATCGGCATTTTCCTTTTGGAAGATACTCTGCATAAGCTGGCATTTACCAGCATGAAAATGCAACCAAAAGTAGTAAATAAGTAGTACAATCACCGATTTAAGAAGCAAGAGCCAGTCTTTCTAGTTCTGCTTTCGCTGAATTGAAAGTACCGTGTGCGTAATACCCTAATGTCATGGTGATGTTTGAATGTCCCATGATGTATTGCAGGGTGTTCGGGTTCATTCCTTTGTTTGCCATGTTCGTGCAGTAGGTATGTCT
>CAJTWU010000026.1:12451-24044 GCA_910579975.1 uncultured Vampirovibrio sp. | reverse complement strand
GCTCTACAACTCGCTCTCGTACAGCTTGGGATCATGAAGTAGACCTCGGTTTAGTTGGTTGGGAATTTCCTACCAGTATTGATTTTACAATGTCTGAATTAGGCGTAATCCCACTTAAAGCTGTTAGCGGAAAAGCTGAATCATCATGTACTAAAGCTGGCGGTTGGAAAAATGAGAATAACATACGTATGGTAAATAACTACGGCGGTGAGTCTTGCTGTGGTGGCCTTTGGATGATTTTGCAAGAATACGGACCTTGTGGGGGATCTGGTTGGGCTACAAGCGGTAGCAATACGCTAACATCACCGCGTCAATACGGATCTATAAACCGTCTGCTAGGCGGCGGCTCTTGGTATCACTCCGGTTATGCTGGCCCCTCCTCTCGTACTGGCCTTGACTCGGCTTTGAACACGGGCGCGAATGTCAGCGCGCGCGGTTGGAGCCGTCCCCTCCGTACCAGACAATAAATAAATTTATAAGTAAAGGAAGTAAAAAAAAATGTACTATCTAAAGGTTATAGACCTATTCGGGCGTCTGATAGGCGGCGGCAATTGGAATAACTCCGGTTATGCTGGCCCCTCCTCTCGTAATGGCAATAACTCGGCTTTGAACACGAACACGAATGTCAGCGCGCGCGGTTGGATACGTAATGCAGCAAACAGCTGCGGACGGCTGGGCCTATATCCTTTCCTGGTCCGCCAGGAAAAACACACGACAAAAAAGCCCTTTGTTAGTAGGGTAACTGAAAGTAAGGGGCTTTTACCATGAAAAGATACGGCAATTTGTGGGAAAAATTTATAACAATGGAAAATATGCGCGACGCGTTCAATAAAGCTAAAAAAGGTCGTGGGAGAAATAGCCACGTGCGAAAAATTTTAGATAAACAACGCGATAATGAAACACGCGCGCAGTATTTAATAAGACGCGAAAAGCGCATTAAACGCTATTTACAACACTTAATTTATATCCTTGAAAGCGGTAAATTTTCTACAAGTGAATACATGTTGAGGGATATTAAAGATCCAAAACCTAGAACTCTTTATATATTACCGCTTTATCCCGATAGGATTGTACAACACGCATTAGTAAATGTATTAAGACCAATATGGGAAAAGCAATTTATACATGATAGTTACGCTTGCAGAAAAGGAAAAGGGCAGCACAAATGTTCTAATCGTGTTTGGCATTACGTAAAGCATTATAAATACTGTGCGCTAATTGATATTAAAAAATTCTATCCTAGTATACCGCATGAGGAAATGTATGCGGTAGTTGAAAAGAAGATTAAGGATAAAAAAATACTCGCGTTAATAAAAGATATAATTTTCTCAATAGGAGGCGGCAAAAATATACCTATTGGCAATTTAACAAGTCAATGGCTGGGTAATTTATATTTGAACGAATTAGACCAGTATGTCGCGCACGTTTTAAAGATTAAAGCTGCACCGCGATATATGGATGATAAAGCCTTTTTTAGTGATGATAAAAAGGAATTAAGAGAAAAAATAGATTTAGCAGAAAAATTTATTACTGAAAAATTAAAACTCCGGTTAAGCAAAAAAATTATTTTGCGATGTGATCACGGAGTCCCTTTTATTGGTTATAGGCATTTTCCGGAATATGTTTTATTAAAGAAACGTACAGCAAAAAGAATACGCCGGAAACTTCCAAAAATGCCGGAACGATTGAACAAAAAACGTATTACACTTATTCAATATGCGTCGACATTATCGTCATTTAATGGTTGGGCCAGCTTTGGGAATACTTATAATTTTCGTAGAAAAATTGGCCTAGATGTCGCATTTGAAAGCGCTAGAAAACAAATAAAGGAGGTAAAAATGCGCGGATTTCCAAAATATACAGATATTGCAACAAAATATGATGTTGAAAATTTAAAAAACATTTTTCCAAATGAAACCAGGGCTTTTTTAGAATCGTTAAGAGCTGACCGATTTATCTGGATAGATAACGGGGCAATTCCAGCCGGTGAGTCTGGTATAAATGACCATACGCATAAGGTTGTTGAAGTAACAAACGCCAATCAAGATTTATCGGATGAAGTTGATACAAAAGAACTCCACCAATTAGAAAAAGTCGAAGATCCTAACGCCAGGGTATTCCGTATGGGCTATACTTTAGAGCAAATAGATTGGCTTATAGAGAGCTTGTCGTAGTCCTTTGAAATCCGGGGCGTAAATTTTTATGCCCCATTTTCTTTACATTACTTAAATAATGTAAACTTTTATAGCGTTACATATTGCATTTTTAAGGATTATAGCGCATAATAGAGGTGTCGAACACAATTAAATATTTTAGGTAAAACGCCAGTGGATTTTGAGAAGATAAAGGGTTATATGCCGTATATTATTCTGACCGTATTTGCATTTTTTGTACAATACCATTTTTTTGTTACACCAAAAGAATTAGCGGAAACAAGACGCGAGATAATGGTAGAAGTTAAAGCAGAATACGCGTCAAAAAAGGATACTGATTTTTTACGCGAACAGTTTGGCGATATGAAAACAAAGATAGATAAGATATATGATAAAATGCTGGGGAGTGATAAAAAATGACACAAATTACTGTTCCAATTAAAAACTTTACAAAAGAAGAACTAACATGCCGTTGCGGTTGTGGACGGTATAATTACGATACGGAGTTTTTAATTAGGCTCCAGGCATTTAGATATATGTTAAATATTAGTTTAATTGTTACTGGCCCCGGACGTTGCAAAAAGCATAACGCCAGTCCGGCAGTGGGCGGAGTTGCTAATTCTTTACATATTTGTGAGGGAAAAGCCGCAACAGCCGCAGACGTAACAAATTCTAACTGTGAAAATATTTATAAAAAGGCTTGCGCGTCCGGTTTATTTAACGAGGTAATCTGGTACAAAAAGAAAAATTTTGTACATTTAGGCTTGGATCGCAACCAAAAAGGCAATTATTTTCAAATAAAACCATAGGAGGAGATCATGGTAAACACATTAAAACTTTTAAAAGAAACGGTTTTGCCGATTCTTGCTTTTTCAAAACCGTATGTAACAAAGGTGATAGAGGAAAAAGTTATTCCAGCTGCGAAAACTTGGATCTATACAAGTTTGCAAAAGAAAAAAGACAAAGCGGTTTCGCGCTTACTTATTCTTGCTGCAAAGTATAAAAACGAAACAGACGAAACAAAGAAAAAAGCGCATAAAATCGGTTTAGATTTAGGGGTAGAGGCGCTAGAGGCTATCGGTAAAAGTATGGTAGACGCAGCGCAAAAAATCAAAAGCGAGTTGTAAGTTTGCTTGTAACTTTTTTAGGCCGTCGAATTACCGACGGCCTTTTTTAATTTTAAGCTGCAAGTTTAAATGAATAATATATTACCCGGTGCTTTATGTCAATGTCAATCGTAGAGCCTTTTTTGCGTGTTCGAGTGATGTTTTGTAAAGTCCATATAAAGAAGACTCCTAGATTTAAGGGGTCTTTTTTATTGCTTTTCCACCTAAAAAATAAGATTTTTTAGCTTCACTTTCTTTTCTACGAACCTCTTCTACTGAATCTCTTAATGCATACTCTGCTTCCTGCCAAACTTTTAAATCTTGTACTCCGGCTGAATACAACTCGTGATATTTTTCAGGGCTATAATGTCTTACCATATCTTGAGTCCACATTAGCTTCATATGATTTTCCCAACGAACTTCATTATAAATCCATGTTGGAATTACAGCTGCACCTGATATTAAAGTCGTTATACCTAAAGCTTTCAATAATTTCATAACACACCCTTATTTTTATTTGGAATTTCCATAGGTATAAGATTAAGTCTTTCTTTAATAATTGTCAAATAATCACTTAGTCCGGAAGATTCAATTTCTTCTTGAGAATGGTAATTAGTATTGGTTTCTGTTCTTTTACTTCTTCCTAAACTTGTAGCATTAAACTTAATTAATTTATCACCATTTACAAATAAACTCTTCCCAATATTCCCATTACGCTTTTCAATAATAATTTTCATGCACTGCTCACCGGCCATAACAGGAAAACTCAAATGCAAATTTTGTCCATCATCATTAATATTTTTGAATATTAATGACGGACTGCCATCTCTGGTGTCTAAATTATATTTTTGTTTAAATGCTTTCTTTCGTGGAGCATCTTTTATTTTCAACATTTCAGCTTTACATCCGTCAAACAAAGATTTAACTTTTTTTGTAAGATTGAGTGTCTTTTTATCTATTATTCCAATTTCATTTGTAGATAAATGGGCTTTATAGGCATTAAACTCATTAATTTTCACTTTTAGATACTCTTTATATTGCTCTAATTCCTTTTTAAGAAGTTCGAGCTTTGGCGTAAACAATGGAGAATTTAATTCTTGCTGCGTATAATAAACAGCCTTACTTCCAAGTTTATAGATTTTACCCAAATTCTTTTCTTTTAAAACTCTATTCTTGGGGTCAACTATTATCATTTGAGGTTTATCATCATTATCAGATACACCTATTACTAAATACTTTTGATTTGCTGCTATTGTAATAATGTTTACTGAATAATTTAGCTCTTGAACACCTACTTCTGCAAATTTGAGTTGATACGACCCGTTATTACTTGGCAGAGCATGCGGATATGAGTTTTTAATCTTTGATCGTGTAACACGATTTTGCACAGATTCAAGATGTTCCTGAACTTCATAAAATAAAGATTTTATATCATCTGCAATTTTAGTCTGCTCTTGCGATAAAACAGCTTTGGGAGTTATTTTTTGCAAAACATCTTTAATTTCAGGACGTTTAAAAAATTTTCTTAATTGGAGAATTGGAAAATCCAATTTTTCAAAAACAGAAGTTAAAAATTCATCTATAGAACCCGAACTTGAATTAAAACCTTCAGCCTCAATAACATCACTATCTTTAAGCTCTACATATTTAAAATCTTCTCTATTATTTGCATTCAGCTCACGGATTTTAAGTGTTAGACAATCGGGAGAAAATAGTTTTATAATTTTGTCCCCGCAAATAAGACTCAAACCTCCTTCTTTAAAAATATTATCAATCCCTACAAGCTCACGCATTGTTTCTATAGCTCTTTGAGCACCGGAACATCTGGTTGCTTTATTCAATTTTTGAATATCCGGATTAACTTCATGAAAAGCAGAAGTTATAACTTTTGATTGATTAAGAAGTGCATATGGAATTCGTTGATTTGCACGAAATGTTGGAGTTGGATTAATATTTATCATACTAATATAAAACTGCTAAATATTATTTTTGCTAGCATTAATTTCATTTCTCCAAGTAAAATAGAAATAGAATGCAAGTACTAAATAAACAGCCCACATAATAATTGTAGAATATACCCGCACCCCATTCAAAGCTACATAAGTCCACATAATAAGAGACAACATATTAACTACTATCCAAAAAAGCCACTGCTCAATTGCACGTCTTACGGTTAAATACATACCTCCTATTGAACATATAGCTGTTATACTATCTAAAATAGGATGCGCATCGTTAAAATAATGTAATACCAATGACGTTATTATAATCAAAACGAACGTAATACATATTAGAATATATAATTCCTTTCGCGGTAAATATCTTTTAATAATTTCCCTTTTACCTTCTTTAAGATTTTTATTCCATTGAAAAAAACCTAAAATTTGCATTGGAATATAATAACAAAGATAAAGTAGAAGATTACCCCACAACATATTCTGGAAAGAAAGGTAAGAATAAAACCCCGAACCTGTTACACCAAATAAATAACAAATTGGATTTCCTTTTCCTGCAATAAAAGTATATGTTATGCCGCAAATCGCGTTGATAGCCGCTGCTAAACTATCTTGGCGCAATATTGCATGAACTAAAATAAACAATATTACAGTAGTTAAAAAGATTATTTCTGATTTCTTCCAACCTTTAATCTTAGTCATATTTATGTTATCTAATAAACAAAGATGAAAGTAAATTCTAATAACAGGGATATCTCATTCAAAGGAATATATAACAGCAGTACACTAAAAAAAGGACTGGAATTTGCTGCCGATAATGGTGCTCTTTTCGCTGCAACAACCACTCTGGCACTTTCATTAACAGCACGTCCTGCTGTAATTTTAGCAACGCCAAAAACTGATAAAGAAAATAAGCGGCTTGCTTTTGCAAAGTCTCTTGCTTCAACTTTCATCGGATATTTAATTATGTTTGCATTATCTAAGCCTTTATCAAAGAAAATGAAAACTATTGATAAGTCTTTAACAAAAGAAACTATAGAAAATCTTAAAGATGGAAAAGAAACTCTTGAAAAGTCTAAAGTTTATAGCCTTGCAACACAAATTTTTAAACTTGGACTAGGACTCGCTGCTGCTATACCAAAAGCAATCTTAACTGCAGCAGCAGTTCCTGTTGTAATGGATAATATTTATCAGGAAGAAAAAAAAGGATTGAGTTTCAAAGGTAGTATTTCCAACATTTTAAACAACAAAAAATACCAAGAATTTGCAAAAAAATACAAAGACTCAAATTTCCCTATGCATATAATTGCTGCAACCGATGCATTAACAACAGGAACTTTCATTTACCAGACAAAAAAAAGCAAAAAAATAAAAGAAGAACGTAAAAACCCATTATGCTATAATGCCGGGATTTCAACAGGATTAAGTATAATCTCAAGTTATTTCGTTGATAAACTAGCAAATAAACCAACCGAAAGCTTTATCTGCAAATTTAAAGAAATAAACAAAACAGACCCTAAATTAGATAAATATTTGGAAGGAATTAAAATCGCAAAACCAATACTAATAATTGGTGGAATTTATTATATAATAATTCCTTTTATATCAACGTTTTTAGCAGATAGAGCCTCAAAATAACTATTCTTCAATAGTTAAGCCGCCGTCATTTTCAGCAGCAACTTCAATTAATCTGTAAGAAAGATATGCACCTAAAGCAACAGCTTTAAGATCAATACCCTCATCATACTTAGCCACTTCTAAAATTGCAGTATTAACTTCAGGATTTTCTTCTTTTAGGTAATTAACCATATTTTTTCTCCAGGCTTGAACATCCTGAAAAACTTCCGAGAAAATCTCTGATGAAATTTCTTCTGTTATGATTGGTAACATGCTCTTTTTCTCCTATTTGTTCAAATTATATAATATTTTTGAACATGTTACAATACTTTATTTACACTACATACTCTATGAATTCTTATTTTTTTTGGATTTATTACCTAAATCTAATTCAACTTCGCCATTTACAATATTCTTACCGATATATTTTTCCAGATCAGCTTTTGCAGAATTAAATTGATATAAAGAATTATAATATCTTAGCATTGCATCCTGATATTGAACTTGAGCTTCCCTTAATTCTACAGGGTTTCCAACTCCGACCTTATATCGTCCATAAGATAATTCATAGTTTTCTTTTGCTTGTTTTAAACCCAAAAATGATACAGGAATTGAGTTTTTCTTCTCAATCATAGAATAATAAGCCTGTTGAATTTCAAAATAAATATTATTTTTTGTATTCATAGCAGTCGCTTGTTCTTTAGAATAGAGTGCTTTTGCTTCTTTAATCTCATTATTAATTAACATCATATTAATTGTTGGAAAGTTCAGGTAACCGCCAAAGTTATAACCATAGTTTGAAACAAAAGTCCTACCACCTATTTGATACTGACCTTCTGCAGTAATTGTAGGGAAATATGATTTTTTAACCAGCTTCAAATTCTGTCTTGCTTCTTCAACTCTGATTTCAGCCAATTGATAGTCCGGACGTGCCTCTCTTGCTATATCAATAGCCTGAGCAAGTGTAATTTCACAAGGATCATATCTCAAATGATCTGCAATTGCATATTTATTAGTATAAGGAAGTCCCATGTTATTATTGAGCTTAGCCATTGCAATGTCTACAGCATTTTCTGCTTGAATAAGCATTAATTTAGAATTACTTAAATTAACTTCTGCAATAGTTACATCTACTTTTGGAGAAGTTCCCGCCATATAAAAAGCTTTTGCCTGATTATAAAAAGCTTCATAACGCTGAACCATTTCTTCTGCAACTTTTTTAGATTCCAAAGCGTACTGAAAAGCATAATAAGATTTTTTTACTTCACAAAGAACATCATTAACAGTACCGGTTAAAGAAACCTTATACCCTTGACTATCTAATTTCCTTATTGTTACTTGATTTTGAGTAACACCAAAGTCATAAAGCATTTGGCTCGCTGATACCTGACCAAGAATAAAATAGTTAAATATCAAGTTTTCACCCAAAGCATCAGACAACTGCAATTGTTTAATTCTTGAATAACCTGTTTGCCAACTAACTTGAGGGAAATAGGATGACCATGCCTGTTTTATACGGGCATCAGAGGCAAATACATCTTGCATCGCAGCTTGAATACGAGGGTTATTACCCAAAGCATACTTTAAACACTCTTCAAGAGAAACATCCATAACCTCTTCAACACCGCCTACAATAAGCATAGAACTCTCCTGAGGCTCCCCTTTCGGTTCAACATCAATACTATCAGGATATTCTTCTTTTTTAATTTCATTACCAAGCGGTACATCTTTATTCCAAAATGCAGCATTTGCTGATATTTGGTTCAAAGATAACATTATTAAAAATATTATAAATTTCTTCATTTTTTAAACCTCTGAAAATATTCTGAAGATTTTTCTTTCATTACATTAATCATTACAAAGAATGCCGGTACTAAAATACTACCTAAAAATGCAACAGCCATCATACCGCCAAATACAGATACACCAATAGAGTTTCTGCTTCCTGCACCGGCACCTTTTGCAAATACCAGCGGCAGCAAACCTAAAATAAAGGCTATGTTTGTCATCATAACAGCTCTGAAACGAAGTTTTGCCGCTTGCATAGCAGCTTGAACATACCCCATTCCTTCTTTTTCCATAGCATCTTTTGCAAATTCTACAATCAAGATAGCTTGTTTAGTACTCAAGCCAATTAACATAACTAAACCAACCTGAGCATAAACATCTAATGATAATCCCCAAACATACTGGAAGAATAATGCTCCCAATAATGCTACCGGAGAAATCAATAATACTGCAATCGGCAATGTCCAACTTTCATAAAGTGCTACGAGGAACAGATATACAAAAGTCAAAGCCATTGCCAAAATTGGTCCGATTTGACCTGATGATTTCTGTTCTTGCAATGATGTTCCAGACCAAGCATAATCCATATCTTTTGGCAATGTTTCATCCGAAATCTTTGCCATTTCATTCATTGCTGTACCTGAACTTACTCCGCTTGCCGGATTACCGTTTATAGTAATAGCAGGATACATATTAAATCTTGTCAAAGAATAAGGACCTACAATATCTTTTGTTGTAATAACAGATGATAAAGGAACCATTCTTCCTTGAACATTCTTTACATAAGTTTTACTCATATCGCTTAATTTTTCACGATAAGGTGCATCTGCTTGCATATATACACGATAAATTCTTCCATATTTATTAAAATCGTTAACATAAGTCGAACCAAATTGAGCAGCTAAAGTTGTATAAATTTCAGAAATAGGAACACCTTGAGCCATAGCTTTTTCTTCCTCTATATTGACAACTACTTGAGGAAGTGATGATGTAAATGAAGTATAAATACTTGAAAAAGCCGGATCTCCACTTACAACTCTTATTAAAGATTGAGCTTGTGTGAATAACTCATCAGAATTTCTATCTCCTTTATCAAGAAGCTGATATTCAAAACCACCATACATACCCATACCGGAGATTGCTGGCGGCTGGGTAACATATGATGTTGTCTCCGGATATTTAGCAGTAATAGCTTGCGCTTGTCTTGTTATACTTTCTATTGAAAGTTTTTTAGACTTTCTCTTTGACCACTCATCCAGTTTTAAGATTAAAAACGCAGTATTTTCACCTTTAAAACCATTTATCTGCATTACAGAATAAACACCCGGTATCTGTACCAGCTGATCAGCCATTTTTGTAACAACGCTTGCTGTTCTTGTTAATGTAGCACCGTCTTGAAGCTGAACCATAACAAATAAAGCACCCCGGTCTTCATTCGGTAAAAACCCTGTTGGAGTTATAAAAAACATTCCCAGAATTAAAGCAATCACACCCAAAAGACTGGCAAGAGTTTTTTTAGGCTGTCTTACAAAATATTCAACGACCTCCAAGTACTTGTCTCTTACACCATTGAACCAGTCTTCAAACTTTTGAATAAATTCAAAGTCTGCTTTTTCTGTTTCAGATTTAAGTATCATAGCACATAATGCCGGTGAAAGCGTCAAAGCAACAAGAGTTGATAAACCAATAGATGTAGCAATACAAACCGCAAATTGTCTGTACATTTGCCCCGTAATACCACTCATAAATGATACAGGCACAAATACGGCCATCAATACTAAAGAAGTTGCCACAACTGCACCAAAAACTTCTTGCATAGTTATTTCGGTCGCAGTTACCTTATCTTTACCTTCCTGTATATGCCTTTGCGTATTTTCCAGTACTACAATCGCATCGTCTACAACAAGACCAACTGCAAGAACTAAACCAAAAAGAATTAACAGGTTAATAGAAAAACCCATTAATGCCATAAATATAAATACTCCTATCAAAGAAACAGGAATTGCACAAAATGGAATAAACGCAGCACGAGCAGTCCCTAAGAATAAATAAGTAACAGCACTAACAAGCGCAATGGCAAGAACAATAGCACTAATTACTTCCTTAATAGACTCACGAACAAATTCTGTTGTATCGTACTGAACATCGTATTTTATATCATTTGGAAACTTTTTGCTTAATACTTCCATTTTCTTTTCTATACGATTAACCAAGTCAATTGTATTTGCATCAGGAAGTTGTGAAATACCTATAATTGCTGCTTCAGCATTTCCAATAGAAACCTTAGAAGAATAATTTTCAGCTCCTAATTCAACACGTGCAACATCTTTAATTTTAACATTTGAACCATCAAAATTAGATTTGATAATTATATTTTCAAACTCTTCTACTGTTTTCAAACGCCCTTTTGTACGAAGAGTAAATTTCATCAATTGTGGATTTTCAAACGGCTCTACCCCAATATTACCGGCAGGTGCTTGAATATTTTGCGAGGTAATAGCAGCATTAATATCAGAAGCAGAAACACCTAAACTAGCCATCTTATCGGGCTTAAGCCATATTCTCATAGAATAGTCGCCCGCTCCAAATATTTGTACTTGTCCACAACCCTTAGTACGTGCAAGTTCGTCTTTAATATACAAAGTCGCATAATTTGCTAAAAATAATGAATTATAAGTCTTATTAGGAGACGTCAAGGCTAAATATAAACATCCTGAACCGCCTGTTGCTTTTTTAACTGTTAAACCAAAACGCTTAACTTCTTCAGGCAATCTCGGCTGAACCAGTTGCAGCTGGTTCTGAACATTTACCAATGCCATATCAGGATCTGCACCTACATCAAAATATAAAGTTAACTGATATGAACCATTACGGGATTCTGACTGCATATAAAGCATGTCTTCAATACCGTTCAATTGAAGTTCAACAGGAGCTGCGATTGTAGATGTAATTACATCTGAACTTGCACCGGCAT
>CAJTWU010000026.1:0-12441 GCA_910579975.1 uncultured Vampirovibrio sp. | reverse complement strand
GGCATAAGTTGCATTAACAATAACCTGAGGCGGTGTTATAGACGGATATTCCTCTAACGGTAATGTTGTTAGAGAAATCAACCCTGCTAATATAATTGCTATAGATATAACTATTGCAAATTTTGGACGTTTTATAAATAAATTACCTGCCATTATTTTTTCCTTATTTTATCAAAGAAACCCTGTTTTTTAGGCTGTTGTGTCTCTTGAGGAATAGAGTCTACTATCCTTACCGGCTTTCCAGGAATAACTTTCTGCATTCCTGAAGTTAAAATTTTATCCCCTTTATTTACTCCCTCAGAAACAATCCACATATTATCTTCAGTTTGCCCCATTGTCTTTATATAAACCATTTTAGGTAAATTTTGTTCATCCAAAACATAAACATACAAACCTTCCTGATTTTCCAAAGTTGCGCTTTGAGGAACAATCGGTAAATCGTCTTTTGATTTTGAATAAATAATTACGCGTCCAAAATCACCTTGAAGAAGTCTATCATCCGGATTTGGGAAGGTTGCTCTTAGAGTAATTGTACCTGTTGACTCATCAACTTTGTTATCATAAAAATCCTGAACGCCTTTATGTTCATATTTTTGACCTGTGCTAAAAAAGAATTCTACATCACGTTCTGCTTTTGCACCGTCAATTCTAACAAGCTCGGCATAGTCTTTTGAGTTTATATTAAAGACTACATACATTGGATTTGAACTGTTAATTGTAGTCAAAGCTCCAATTGTAGAATTTACAAAGTTACCTACAGTAACCGCAATAATACCAACACGACCATCAACAGGAGACTTAACTTTTGTATAGCCCAAATTTCTTTGAGCATCACGATATGCACTTTCTGCACTATCCATTTGAGCAGAATAAGCATCATATTGAGCTAAAGCATTATCATAATCTGAACGTGCTACATAATCCTGTTTTACAAGCTCTTCATATCTTGCTAGCTGTTTTTGATAATAATTTGACATTGAACGGGCATTATCCATATCAGCTTTTGCTTTTGTTGCTGCAAATTGATATTGTTCAGGTTCAATTTCAAACAACACCTGTCCGGCTTTTACATAATCACCTTCTTTGAAGTAACTTTTTGTAAGGTATCCGCTAATACGAGCAAGAACATCTACTCTGTATTTCGCCATTACACGAGCATTTGCGCCAAATTGACGAACAACATTTCTGGTGTTAACTTCTGAAACTGTTACAGAAGGTGTCATCATACCGGCTCTTGCCTTAGCAGATCTCATTTTATCCATATTAGATAAAAGCATTCTGCCCAATATTAATGCAATTACTATACCTACAATAATAAATATATTTTTTCTCATTCCCTCTCCAATATTAATAATTAAAAGAATATTAACACAGGTATGTTGCATTTGCAACATGTTATATTTACAACACAAAACTATTAGTTTTTACAATATTCAATATTGCATGCTAACTAAAACACAATTTACAGTCAAGAAGAAAGTTAGACTACCTAACCGGCTATTGCCCTCTTGGTCAAGGTTGCCGGGTCTGCAATTGCAGTTGTATAAATTTCATAATCGTTATTAGGTGCAAAATATTTACGCAAAGCAGTACGGTTTGTCACTTTTTCAAAGCAAGCAAACGAGTCCACATTATCCTTAATATAACCAGCAAATATTCGCTGTTTGAGGGACAAATCATAGTCCTTCAAATTTTTGACGATATACATATATTTATATTATATAACCTTTGAATATTGATTTGAATAGCAAAAACACAAATCTTTACATTAGCTTCATTTTCTTCTACACCGCGGTTTTTAAATACTATCAACCAATAACAGGCTTTGCAGCCGCTGTTCAAGAGAAATAATTCAATCGGGCAATTTCACTTAAATTTTATTCCTGTTTTGATATAAATTATCAGGAGTTTAAGTTATGTCTAAATTTGAAAGTTTTCTAATTACCGAAAACGGCGAAGATTTATTTAGTAAAGCAAAAAAAGTAAATAAAGTTTTAACAAGCGGAGCTCTTACTGGAAACGAAGGTCTTGGATTTATTGCACTCGATAAAGTAAGTGGTGAATATCCCATAATGGATAAATTTGGCAAAAGCAAATCTGTACTTATGCTGGGCTCTAATTCTTATTTAAATCTTTCTACACATCCGAAAGTAATAAAAGAAGCTTCAAAAGCCTTGAAAAAATACGGTTATGGAATGGGTACAGTTTCCAACTACTTAGGAATAACAAAAATTCATAAAGAATTAGAAAGCAGAATTGCAAAATTTTATAAAACCGAAGACTCAATAGTTTTTCCTAGCGGTTATGGCACAAATATCGGCGTCATTTCAGCACTTTGCAACACTGGTGATGTTATTATTAATGATAGCGCCAACCATGCTTCAATCTTTGATGGCTGCAAACTTTCCGGAGCAGAAATAAAAGTATTCCCCCATTCTGATATGAATGGACTCGAACGGATTTTAAAACGCTTACCTGATGAACAAACAGGAAGATTAATTATTACAGACGGTGTATTCTCTATGGATGGAGATATCGCTAAATTGGATATCATTACTGAACTTGCAGAAGAATATAATTGCAAAGTTATGGTCGATGATGCTCATGGAATAGGAATTGTAGGTTCGACAGGTCGAGGTTCTGCTGAATATCATAATGTTATGAATAAAATAGATTTACATGTCGGTATGTTAAGCAAATCTCCGGGCGGCTTAGGCGGTTATTGCGCAGCCTCTGATGAAATAGTTCAATTTCTTAGATTATATGCTCGTACATACTTCTTCTCAACAGGATTACCAGCCTCTGTAGCAGCTGGTTTAAATGAAGTTTTTAAACTATTTGAGGAAGATAAAGCCGGACGAGAAGAGCTATGGAATAAAATAAATTACCTAAAAGTTCGTCTTATAACATCAGGTTTTGATATCCTTGAGTCTCAATCAGCAATAATTCCCGTAATGATTTATGATGAAGAAAAATTATTCAAAATACACAAAGACCTAATCCAGAATGGACTTTATACAAATATTGTAACTTATCCGGCGGTTAGACGAAAAGAATGCAGATTAAGACTTTGCGTAATGAAAGATTTGACATATGAACAAATTGATCGGGCTATTGAAATAATGAAAAAAACGAGTTAAGAAATTCCCAACTCGTTTTTTATTAAAACAAATAAATGTCAAACTATTTGATTTCAACAGTTGCACCAGCAGCTTCAAGTTGTTTCTTGATAGCTTCAGCGTCTTCTTTCTTAACGCCTTCTTTAACTGCTTTTGGAGCACCATCAACTAAATCTTTAGCTTCTTTTAAGCCTAAGCCAGTGATAGCTCTTACTTCTTTAAGAACTGCGATTTTCTTATCAGCAGGAACTGATGCTAAGATAACGTTAACTTCAGAAGCTTCTTCAGCAGCAGCTTCAGCTGGAGCAGCAGCTACAGCAGCAACAGCTACAGGAGCAGCAGCAGATACGCCGAATTTTTCTTCCATAGCTTTTACTAATTCAGCAGCTTCTAATAAAGTTAATTTTTCAATTGATTCTAAAATTGCTTCTACACTCATGATTTTCTCCTTTTTATTAATTTTGTTGTAGTAGTATTACTTTTTGTTTTTATGCGTATTGACTACGCTGATTTTTGGTCACGTACAGCTGCAACTGCTCTTGTAAGAGAAGCCATAACTGCATTGATAGACCCAACAATACCAGTAGCAGGTGAGTTCACGCAGCCAAGCATTTTTGCATAAATTTCTTCTTTTGAAGGAAGAGTTGCAAGTGCTTTTGCTTCAGCAGCAGACATAAGTCTACCGTCCATTGCAGCAGCGATAATTTCGCCTTTTTTGCTATCTTTGATAAATTTAGATAAAGCTTTAGCAGGTGCTACTTGATCACCGAAACCGAACGCAATAGCGATTGGTCCTTTGAAAGTTTCAGTCAAAACTTCGTAAGGTGTATCCTTAACAGCAAGTTTTGCAAGAGTATTTTTTGTAACCATATAATCGCCATCTTCTTTTTGAAGCGCTCTTCTTAGGTTAGTAATCTCTTCTACTGAATATCCTTTGTATTCGGTAACAATTGCAACTTGTGCTTTATCAACCTTCTCTTTAATAAGAGAAACTTTGTCTTGTTTAAAAGCTTTTGTTGACATTTTTTGCTCCTTTTTTATGTTTTAAATTTTTTCGACCTTTTTCTTGTAGTAGTAATACCAGCAAAACTCTGGTATCCTTTCATACTAAAAAGATTTTGCAATCTTCTCTAATCACAAAATCTACACAATATAAGCTATTTATATTTTTAAAGGTGTAGTACACCTCTTGTGTAATCTCGGCTAGCCCTGTTGGTTTAAATCCTAACATTAAGGATACTAACTGTCTGCGATTAGGCTTACATCGTAACAAAAGCATAATTTAGTGTCAAGTGGGTAGATATGATTTGTAAAGTTATTTAAAGCGGGTTGCTGTAATAACAGTCCAACTGCCATTATTTTTCACATCAAAATCCTTATAGTTATCATTCAGCTCCTTAATCAACGCATTCTTAATTATTGAAAAAGTTACATACATTTCAGGCAAACTACGGTTTTTAGCTTCTTCTATTCTATTTTCAGGAACAAAACTTACACTATCCAAAAAAACAACTGAAATACGGTCTCCTATTTCAATCTCATTCAAGATTAAGGTAGGATTATCCAGATAAACAAAGCGCTTTGTTTTATCTATCCAATAAGAAGGAAACTCTTTATCAAGATACTTTAAAAATCTATCTTTTGAGTAATATGTATAAATCACTTTATCAGGGTTTTGTTTATTTAAAATATTACCTACAATCTTATGACCTTCTAATCTTGGAATTTTTGTAACATAAAAAGGTGTAAAAATTGCAAACAAATGAAAAGTTATAAATAAAACAAAAAGTTTATCATTTATACCCAGTACAAATAATAAAAGAAGTGCAGGCAAGATTTCTATTGCATATTTGGTAATAAATACCAGTTTACCGCAAACAGCCAGAATTGACATAACAGTTATTACAGCCGTACAAACTGCTATTAATCCGCGCTGTTTATTTGCTCCTCGAAATATTCCAAATACACCAATTAAAGTCGGCACAAGAATTAATAATGACCATAGGAAATCTTTTTTATAAAAGAACTCCGGAGGTGCATTAACATTATTAGTAAGTATTGGTGAAAAAAAGTCACTAAATAGAAATAATATATTAGTATAAGAAAAAACTCCCCACCACTGAGAAGATGGAAGCATCTTTAAAATATTTAAAGCAAAAGGTAAAATAGGTAAAAGAACAAATGGAACAAAGATTACCCATTTAGATAATTTCTTTTTTCGATATAAAACATACATCGTATTAAAAAATACATAAATCCCACCGAGGACATGAGTTGATAAAATCAATAACGAGGATAATATATAACCTATCCAGCCTTTTTTATTATTTAGAATTCTCTCTGTAAATAAAAGCAATAAAGCTGAAAATAAAAATAACAGAGAGTAAAATCTTACTTCTTGAGCATAATAAACTAAAAATGACAGGACAGATGTTAACAAACCGGCATAAACAGCAGTTTTTTTTGAAAACTCTTTTCCCGTTAAATACATTACATAAACAGAAATCACAGAAGGAATAACTGAAGTTATTCTCATTACCACATCACTGCATGTAGTAAACGGTTTTAAATACAAATAATAAAGAGGCATATGGCATTGCTTTAAGACTTCTTGCCAAAACCCCTTAATAAATGGCGTTGAAGCAACAAACCAGCTTACATACTCATCATTCCAAAGACCTTCGGGTTTATCTATATTAATCAATCTTAAAATAATAGCTAATAAGATGAAAAATGGCACTAAACACCTCTTGCGAGTTTATTTTTAAAATACTCAACGGTTAAATTTAAACCGTCTTCAATCTTAACAGCCGGCTCCCAATTCAGCTTTTCTTTTGCCAAAGTAATATCAGGCTTGCGCTTAACAGGATCGTCATTAGGTAGTGGTTTATATACCAGCTTAGAATTTGAACCGATTTTTTTAATTATTAATTCTGCAAGGTTTAAAATAGTTCTTTCATTAGGATTTCCTAAATTAACAGGCCCTGTAAACTCTTTAGAATTCATCATTTTAATAATACCTTCGACAAGGTCGGAAACATAGCAGAAAGAGCGGGTTTGAGAACCATCACCATATATTGTAATATCCTCTCCTTTAAGTGCTTGAACAATAAAATTAGATACTACACGACCGTCATTAGGGTGCATATTAGGACCGTAAGTATTAAATATTCTTATAATTTTAATATCAGCACCATATTGTCTATGATAATCCATCATAAGAGTTTCAGCACAGCGTTTACCTTCATCATAACAGCTTCTAATCCCAATAGGATTAACATTTCCCCAATATGTTTCTTTTTGGGGATGCTCAAGAGGATCTCCATAAACTTCACTTGTTGAAGCTTGAAGAATAGTCGCATTGTATTTTTTCGCAAGGTCAAGCATATTTGCAATTCCAACAACTGAAGTTCTAACAGTCTTAACAGGATTAAACTGATAGTGAGGAGGACTTGCCGGACATGCTAAATTATAAATTTGATCAACTTCTATATCAATTTCATCCTCAATATCCTGCTCAATAAATTTAAAATTCCCTTTATCCATAAGAGCTTTTATATTTTCCAAAGACCCTGTAAACAAATTGTCTAAACAAACAACAAAATTACCATCTTCAACAAGTCTTTTACACAAATGTGAGCCAATAAATCCGGCTCCTCCGGTTACTAAAATTCTTTTCACAATACTCTCCCTGATAGATATCGTAACAAACACAAACGGTTTTTTCAATATTTTTATGTTAGTATTAGTATATTATGAAACATGAATTTACACATAGAGTTTATTACGCAGATACAGATGCATACGGTGTTGTATGGCATGGAACCTATCTGAGATGGATGGAGATGGGAAGAGTCGAATTATGCGACAAACTTGGACTGGACTTAGTAGAATTAAAAAAACAAGATATTGCAATTCCTGTAACAAATATGAATGTTAGATACAAAGCTTCAGCCAAACTTGATGACCGTATAGTTATTGAGACACAGATAGCAAAAGTTTCTCCAGTCACAATAACTTTTGCTCAAACAATTAAGAATGCTCAAACAGGGCAAATATTCATCATTGCGGACTTTGAAACGGTTGCTGTAAATAACAATGGAAAAATCTACAGAAGAATGCCTGAAATTCTAAAAAATGCGTTCGAGGGAGCAATACAATGCAAAGACTAAACAAATTTATCGCCTCATCCGGACTATGTTCACGACGAAAAGCAGATGAACTAATTGAAAACAAAAAAGTTATGGTAAACGGGAAAATAGTTACCGAACTGGGATTTCAAATAGGTCCGAAAGATAAAGTTGTTGTCGAAGGCAAACCAATTAAACCTAAAAAACATGAATATTACAGATTTTATAAAACAGCCGGATATATAACAACCACTGAAGACGAAAAGGGCAGAAAAACAATTTATGATGTCATACCGCCTGAATTAAAGCACCTTAAACCGGTTGGAAGGCTTGATAAAGACTCAACGGGACTTATTATAATGACAAATGATGGAGAATTAATTAACCAAATGACTCATCCGTCAATCAAAGTCCCTAAAACATATATTGTAAACGTTAATGGTAAATTAACTCCGGAAGACGGCGAAAAAATGTACAACGGGATTGTCATTGAAACCGACACAGGAGAAAAGAAAACAGCTTATGCAGAAGTATTGCCAATTGAACTCGGCAATAAATCTTCAACCGTACAGGTTGTCTTATATCAAGGCATAAACAGACAAATACGTAAAATGTTTGCAGCTTTAGGTTTTGAAGTTATTTCTCTTAAAAGAATTCAGCATGGAACTATCACTCTTGCCGGGCTTAAAAAAGGACAAATCAAGCCAATGAAACCTAAGCATGTTAAAGAATTAAAAATGTATCTTAAAAAAATAGAGAAATCACTGAATGACTAAAATTGCTATCGTTGGGAATATCGCCTCCGGTAAATCAACTGTAGAAAAAATCCTTCAAGAAAAAGGATTTGAGGTATATGATACAGATAAAATAGCACACAAAATACTTGAGGAAAATAAACATTTATTTCCACAAGCAATAGTTGAAGACAAAATTGACCGCAAAAAGCTTGCTAATATTGTTTTTAATGATAAAGAACAGTTAAAATACTTAGAATCAATAATTCATCCTAAAATTAGAGAGTTTATTAAAAATATAGAGACTGAAGGTACTGTTTTTGTTTCAGTACCACTGCTTTTTGAAGCTAATTTTGAAGATTTATTTGACAAAATTCTGTTTATTTCTGCACCTGTTGAAATACGTCTTGAGCGTTTGATGAAACGCAATAATTTAACAAAAGACGAAGCACTTGTTCGTATAAATGCACAATTGAGAGAAGAAGAAAAAATTTCGAAATGTGATTATGTCATAATAAATGACGGTTCAATAGAAAAATTAAAATCATCTATTTATTTGATTACAAATCTTAATAAATCCCGTAAACTTGAAATGTAAAACGGGGAGAGATATGGCAAAATCGAATTTAAAAGTAAAAAAATCCGCTTCTTCAGCGAATTTAAAAGTTGTTGATAAAACTCAAGTAAAAACAACCTCTTATAGTGACATCAATCTCAAGGACTGGAGAAATTACGAACACATAAAAACAGATACCTTATGGGAGTTTCCTAACAGATTGAAAGAAGGCGGGCACTCTAACGAGTATCATGGGAACTATATTCCTCAAATTGCTCAACAGATTTATGAACGATATACAAAAAAAGAAGATATTGTTCTGGATATGTTTTTCGGTTCAGGCACATCAGGTATAGAAGCGATTAACATGGGTCGACGCTGCATTGGTGTTGAATTGAAAGATGATTTAGCAGAAAAAGTCTCAGAAAAATTTACCCCGAAACAACTGGTTACTGATGTTAATATTATTTGCGCAGATTCTGCAAGTGAATTAGCAAAAGAAAAAATTAAAGCAAGACTTGATATTATGGGTAAAAAACAAGCTCAATTATTAATGCTTCACCCGCCTTATGATGATATTATTAAGTTTTCAGATAAAAAAGAAGATTTATCTAATTGCGCAACAACAGAAGAGTTTTATGATTTATTTGAGAAAGTTGCCAAAAACGGTTATGACATGCTTGAAAAAGGTAGGTTTGCATGTTTAATAATAGGTGACAAATACGCAAATTCTCAACACATACCTCTTGGTTTTGAATGTATGGCAAGAATGAACAAACTTGGTTTTATTACTAAGGCTATTATTATTAAAGATATGCAAGGAAACGAAAGAGCTAAAGGTAAAACTGCTAACTTATGGCGCTATAGAGCCTTAGCCGGCGGTTTCTATATCTTCAAACATGAATATGTAATGGTATTCCAAAAAGTATGAGGAATAAATGCTAATAAAAATCCGCATAGTGCCAAATTCATCAAAAAATGATATTATCATTGAAGATGAGTTTGTAAAGGTTAAAGTAACAGCCCAACCCATTGAAAATAAGGCAAATAAAGCTTTAATAGAATACCTCTCAAAAACATTTAAGGTTCCTAAAACCAGCATAAAGATAGTTAAAGGAGAAACCTCTAAGGATAAAACATTATTATTCGATGTTAGTGAAGAAAAAGAAACAGAAATCAAATCAAGATTGACAAAATAAATTAAAAAATATACGATAAAAGAAAAAAGGTGTAGAATGAATAAGCGTTGGTATGATATTGATCCCACAGTAAGTTTAGCGGTAAGCTTAATGAGAAACGCAAATATTATGTCTCAATATAAGTGTGCCGACTATATCGTCAAAAAATCTAAGGAAAATGGAATTGATTTATCCGAAAACATTTTAACGGATGCTTTTAATTATGTATTAAGACGCTGGTATGACACCGACCAGAAAATAGCAGAGTCTTTTGAATATCTTAAACTCTTACCAGAAACTTTGCAAAAAGAAACAGCGCTTGAAATTATTGAACTATTGCAGAAAGAAGACCTCGCATAAATGAGTTTTATAACAAATCCTGCTATTATTTCAGTAGTTTTATTATGTGTATTGTGCCTCAAAAAAGTAAATGTTTTGCTTGCAATCATTGTATCAACGCTTGTTGCCGGACTTTTATCAGGTATGGATATAAAACATGTTATGGATATCTTTATATCAGGCATGGGAGGTAATTCTGAAACAGCGTTGAGTTATATTTTACTAGGTGCTTTTGCTGCGACAATGGCTCATTCGGGATTTACTAATAAACTAGCAGCATGGATTACAAAAATTATTTCAGGGAAAAAGTGGATTTTATTCTTAATATTAACTTTAATTGCAATGGCTTCTCAAAATATAGTACCAATTCATATTGCATTTATACCAATTATCATCCCGCCGCTTTTAAGTACAATGAACACATTAAAGATTGATAGAAGAGCAGTTGCCAGCGTTCTTGCATTTGGATTGAAAATGCCTTATATTACAATCCCTGTTGGATTTGGTCTAATATTTCAGAATTTAATCGCAGATAACATTATTCAAAATGGAGTGAATGTTGCACGTGAAGATATTTGGAAGTCAACTATTATTCTTGGAATAGGGATGATTGCAGCACTTTTATTTTCACTGCTGGTAACTTATAGAAAACCTCGTAAATATGAAGATAAACCATTGTCATTTGCTATTGAGCCAACAACAGAATGCAGCAAATATACAATTCTGGTGGTAGCACTTGCAGCAATATTAACATTTACGGTACAATTACTAACACATTCATTGCCATTAGGAGCACTGGTAGGACTTGGCGTAATCTTTTCATTTAAAGTTATCCCGCAAAACAAAATGGACCATATGATGAACGAAGGAATTTATTTAATGGGATATGTTGCATTTGTTATGCTCGTAGCAGCCGGATTTGCTTCTGTGTTAAAAGCCTCCGGAGCAATCGAAAGCCTTGTTAATAACTCTCTTTTAATCATGCCTGAAAATATAGTTTTGACATCATTATTGATACTAATTTTAGGATTATTTATAACAATAGGTATTGGCACATCTTTTGGAACAATACCTATATTAGCAGTCTTATTTGTACCTATTTGTGCAAAAATGGGATTTAATGTTAACCAGATAATTATACTTATTGCAGCGGCTGCTGCTTTGGGCGATGCCGGTTCACCGGCTTCTGATACAACATTAGGGCCAACATCAGGATTAAATGCAGACGGACAACATAACCATATTTTTGATACCTGTATTCCAACATTCTTGCATTATAATATTGCGCTAATATTGTTTGCGCTGATTGGAATATGGCTGTTATAAAAATTAACCATTTAGACCGAAGTTAAAATCTTCTTGAATGTTAGATGTTAACATTTGAGTAATTGATTCCATATAAGCTTCGCATTCAGCTTTTTCGGTATCATTTGTTGTTATTTGAGTATCAAGAGCTGTTTCCCAAGCTGCCATTTCATCCAGCTGGTCTTGGTATTGTGCAACAATTTTATCAATAGCTTCTTCGAAATCAGGAATTTTTGTGTAGTCAAGATATTTTTCACCTAACTCTTTGTCACCTTCCCAAAGCTCTTTAAAGTAGTCTCTTATAGAATGCTTTTCTGATGATAACAAAGATTGTAAATCAGCTTGTGAATATGTAGCAAGAGTTTTTTGAGTATTAAGATTAGAAATCTCTAAATTCAAAGTGTTTACTCTTTGTTTATAAGTTAGCCAAGTTTCATGTAAATTTGCGATTGCCATCTTTTATCACCATCTTTTTTATCTTACATATATATAAAAACAAATAATTAAAGCGTATTTCAAGTTTATATATTATTGTTACATTTTTTAACATTTGGGTGCTACGCACGTAGATATGGGGCGGCGGGCATACAGCAAGACTACCTGCTTTTATTTCGCTTACAAACCCGCCTTTAGAACAGACGACAAGGGGGTTCAAGCCGGTTGAAATAAAGCAATAAAAAACAGGACTAAAAATCCTGTTTTTTTATAATAAGTTTGAACGGATTATATTCAACCCTTTATAATTAAGTAATATTTCGAACTTTTTTAATATAAGCAATCATAGCATTGTCTATTTTTGTTGCAATATCACTTGAAAAATCCTTCGTTGTATTTACCTTGCCATTTTCATCTTTAAAAGGCTGGACAAGATCTAACAAAGCATTATATTCATCACTTCTCTTATTTGCCTCCGAACCATAGTATAAGACTTTATTAATAACCGGCATCATGTCATCAACACCCAATGCATCTCCAAACAATGCATATTCATCATTCCAATCTTTGATAATACCTTTACCGCTCTCGCTGTATGCAAGTACAACATCAGCAACACCGCTTGATGATAGTCTTGATAGAGCC
>CAJTWU010000025.1 GCA_910579975.1 uncultured Vampirovibrio sp. | reverse complement strand
ACCATTTTTCCATCAGAGAAAGAGGCATTAATACCTAAACTGTTGAATTTATCAATTAAACTACCGATTGTTTCATCATTATTAATATTAATAGATACTTTTTCATCATTAATAGTTACATCAACAACATTACCCGGTTTGATAAATGCAGTATTAATATCACTAAGTTTAGTATCTTCTGTTGCGTTTACGATACTTTCTTGAACTTTTTCAACAACCGGATTGCTGGAATATGTGTAAGATTTATCAACATTAGCTGTCCCAAATAACTGAGCAATAATGTTAGATTCATCATTTTTAGAAGCTGTAATGTAAGTATCACCATTAGCTTTTAATTTAATAGTAGTAGCGTTTCCATCTGTAACCAGACTTGATTCAATACCAAACGAGCGTATACTATTTAAGAAATCACCCAAAGTATCATCAGAAGAAACGTACAGAGTGTGTTTAACACCATCTTTGTATAGTAGGTATTCACCTGTAGTAACACCCAAATCACTAAGTTTAGTATCTCTTTTAGCAGCTACTGTTTGAGAAGAGCTATTAGTAACGTCAATAGGAGCGTTGCTTTGGTAGGAAGAGTTGTGTTGCCAGCTACTGTCATTTATACCTAGTAAATTAAAGAATGCTTTACTATAGTCTGAAGTGTTATCCACGCTAATATAGCTATCACCAGAGGAGCTGAATTGAATTTGACCTTTATTATCAATATTCATATTGATGCCATATTGCGCAAGTTGTGAAGCTAAACCATCAAATCCATTAGCAGTGTTAACAGTAATAGAATGTCTGTTACCGTTTTCGTAAAGGTATATATTAAAACTGCCTGATGAAGGAAATACATTATTATATATGTTGCCACTTTTATATAATAAACTAGAAAGATTTTTGTTTGCATCTTCAGTTGTTATAGGTGTTGTTGTTTGATAATAAAGACGTTGATTGCCAAGCTTAAATAAATCGTTTGTATCAGTATCTAAATCATAAATATATGCACCATTGTTACTACTAAAAGTAGCCTTACCATTAGATAAATCCATAGAAATATCATATAAAGCAAGTTTTTCCCTTATATCCCTTAACGTGTCATCTTTGCTAATTGATATTGAATTTTCTTGACCTTTACTATTTCTTATTATAAAACTGCCTGTTGAAAAATCAGGGTTAATTTGACTTATTTTAGTATCCCAGTCAGCAGTAAATGGTTCCCCTTGTTGTAATCTATCAGAAGGAGTATTATAATATCTTGTACCTTCAGGCAGTATACTTGTAGTATAACCGTTGCCTCTCAATCCGAAAGCGCTGCCAAAATCTGTGATATAAGCCTTTTCTTCCTGTTTGCTGGAGAATGTTATTTGACCATTAGATAAGCTTGCATTGATGTTATAATTTTTTAATTCATTTATAATCTCGCCATATGTTTTGTTAGAAGAAGCAGTGACATAGTGGGTTGAATTATTGTATTGAACTGTTATTACACCAGAATTACTGCTACCAATTGTAGAGGAAGCTGTTATGGTATTAGTAAATGTTTGTTGGAGTGTTTTAGGTGAAGAATTAGCGGTTACAAATTCCTTTGTGATTGCATAAGTTGGAGAATCTGGAAGCAATAATGCATTTCTCAAGTCGATATCTAAATCTTTTATATAACTCGTATCAGATGAATAGATGTAAAATTTATTATCACTCATGCATTGCAGCTCACCTTCTGGACGAGGTCCTACACTTGCTTCGATACCTTTACCGGCAAGAAGATTAATAAAATCTTCTACTGTGTTATTACTGTTTATAGTAATACGACTTTCAGTGCCATTTTGAACAACTGTAACATATTTAGTGCCGCTTAGCCCAAGTTCACCAAATGTATCTCTTTCGGTTAAATAGTACATCGATTTAGTGCTATATGACATACCGCTGCCTATTTTACCATCAAATCCTAAAACGGTATCTAATCCATTTCTCATTTCAACAATGTGATAACCATCGTTATATGCTCCTAGGTATCTTAAGGAAGGAGCTATTTTAATACTTTTAGCGCCAACTGGATGTATTCCATTGCTAGGATCTACTATTGTTAATTTTAAACCGTAATTACCAAGGGCACTTTTAATCTCACCGATAGTGGAGTCTTTAGTAAAGTTAAGTGTTACATCTTTTGATGATGAATGAGTTTTATCATAAAGAATTATAGAACCACCACTAAAGTTCTCATCTATTTCAGAAAGACGAGTATTTTCATTTATTGGTTCAGTATTGAAAGATAATATGGTTCTAGTTGTATATTTTGCAGGTTTTAACGTGACTTTACTATTGGTATATTCAATATATGATGCTATATTAGATTGAAAGCTTATACTGCCACCATTTTGAGCGGTAATATCCAGGGAGTTATTTTGTAGATTTATTGTTGAATGAGCATAATATCCTCTAAGGTTACTTTGTAAATTTGATATGGTATCATCTGCACTATGTCTAAAAGTATATTTTGTACCATCAACAGTAAGAGTACAGTACATATATTGACTAGAACCAAAATCCCACAACTCTGAAAGTTTTGAATTTGCAGTTAAGGTAGCTAGAATGGTTTCAACAGTAGGCCCGGGTGCTATTCCGTTAACATATCTGCCTGTAATAGCCGATGGAGCATAGCCCACATATGTTACCGCACTGCTACTGCTAAGTTCTGCACCCGTGGTAGTTTTTACTACAAATAAAGTTGTTTGTATACCAAGTTGTTCAAACAAATCTCCTTTTACATATGCGCCATTGGTTGAGGTAAGACTAATTACACCGTTATTCATTGTTGCCTTTATACCATATGTTTCAAGAGTATCGCATAAGTCCTGAAAAGTAGATACATGATTTCCATAATGTGTATATGTTGTATTGCTAAGTATCAATCTCTCTGTAAATATATCAAACTCGTCTCCATTACTATCAACAATTGTGCCTACTGCAGCCTGAATAGTCATCGGTCTTGATGTATGATTTACATTATCTGAAACCATACAGGTATATGTAGTATTACAGCTAACAAATTTGCTAATCTTATCGCTTCCAGTTGCATTAACAGTGGAAGTATAGTAGAGTTTTCCACTTGTTTTTGTTGTAGCAGTTGTAACAGTATCGCTGGTTGAATTTGATGCAACTCCTATACCGAGAGCTTCAAGTCCTGTTACATAAAATCCTTCATCAGATGTTAATGTAATAACACCATTTTCCAATTTGCCTTGAATGCCGTAGCTGCTCAATACATCAAATAAGCCCTCAAATGTAATATCTTCATTAAGCATAGCGCTTGTTAATTGACTGCCGCTAGGATAGCAAATGTTAATATTGCGATTAAAATTTGAAACAACATCTTTAATTTTATCTGTTAATTGAATATCTCTAATGTCTGTATACGTAATATTCTCAGTAGAAGTAACATCTTGAGCAATGGTTTTATTAATATAAATAGTGTTAGAGGTAGTCGAGCTGCCATTAACTTGTTCAGTGAGATTGAAGGCTGCAGCAATATCAAAAGAGCCTCCGACAATGCTTCCATCAGAAATATTAACAACTCCATCATTGCTCATATTAGCATATAAACCGGCATTGTTTAAACTATCTAAAACATTACCGATAGTGCTTGTTTGAGATAAAGTTATTGTTTTTGTAACATTGCTGCTGTTTTTGACGACAATAGTGTCACCGTTGTTAATATTTGCAATATCTTTTAGAAGAGTATTTCTATCCGCCACAGTCCCTTCAACAACGGTTGTTGTATATTGCAGCTTGTTAGAAGTTTGTGAAGACGATGATACATCCGGATTATCCCATCCAAATGCTCTTGTAAGATGTGTAGTTCCTGAATTTAATATGACGGCATCTTTTAAAGTAAAACAGCCATCATCATTCAACTCAGCCTCAAAACCATAACGATCAAGATAGTCAATAAAAGCTTCAAATGTCCATGTGGATTCTATTGACAGATTTTGTACAGTATTGTTTGTGCTGGAAGATATCTGAATAGTTCCATTTTGAATACCAACTTCATAGAGTTTAGTGTTAAGAGTAGCTTTTTCAGTAATAGTTTCATAAACGGGTTTTTGAAGAGTATTACTGGTATACCCTTCATTGACACCTTTTAAGTGTAAAGCATTAACAATCCCTGTATTATCAATATCTCTAATATCGTTAGAGCTTAGATTAACATTGAAAATACCGGTTCCTTCGTTGTAGCTTGCTTTAGCTCCTACATTGCCAAGTTTTTCGATAAAAGATTGTATAGTTTCGTCGTTACCTATTTTAACAGTACGTTCAATCCCGTTAACAGTAACTCCTATTTTCCCGGCTTTAACCCCCAAAGATGTAAGAGTTGAACCCAAAGTAGCGGTAGCAGTAACAGTTTGGGTAGTATACTTTGAGTAATTACTTGAGGCTTGCGTGTTAGTTGCAAGGTTACTTACATTAATATTGTATATACCTTCTTGTGCCTCAGAATTAGCAGTTGCAGTTAAAATATTTGTTTTGGATGAGATAGCTAGATTTTGAGAAAACAAATCCATACTCCCACCTGTATAAAGTTTGGAGTCTGTAACTTTTTCTATAACAGAACGAAATGAGTTAAAAAAGTTTTTGATACTAGCTAATGTTTGTTGTGATAGTACTAACTTTTCTTTTTCAGCTTTATATGTCTCTACCTTTGCTCTTTTGAGCGCTGTTAGAGATTCAACCCATGATGAGGTATCTAAGCCAGAAGCTAATCCACTGAAAGAAATGCTCATTTTCTATCCTTATTTACCAAGAACTTAGGTGGGGGTACTATACATTTCTATTAAAATGTATAGAAACACCTATCACTATAATCTTTATTATAGCATATATTTTGGATTTTGTGAAGGGCTCTAATAAATAGTTATTAACTAAAATGCTCAAAATATGGGTCAAAAAAATCTTTTTCTATACATTTTAATAGTTTTGTATTGAAACTACAAATATCAAGTGCTTAGAGTATGAAACTAGTATAACTTTTGTCAATTTGGTCTTGTTCTATTCCAATATATCTAAGCGTTATTTGTGGACTGGAGTGATTAAATATTTTTTGCAGCATTGCAATATCTTTGAATTTACGATAATGGTGATAGCCAAAAGTTTTTCGCATAGTGTGTGTCCCAAATGTATCGTGTAATCCACTTTCTTCACAGGCTTGTTTTATTATATTATATGCTGTCACACGATTTAGCCGATTTTTAAATTTAGTCATAAACAATGGATTATCACTTGCTTTTCCCCTTGTAAATTCTGCAAACATTGGTAAGAGCTTTTTATTAATTGGAATTTTTTTTGCTTTGCCTGTCTTTTTCTCGGTTAGTTTAATAAAGTTTTTTCCTTTAACATCACCGACATTTAGAGCTAGTATATCCGAAACCCTTAGACCACAATTTATTCCAATTGTGAAAAGAAGCAAATCTCTTTTGTTTTTGCTTAATGCATCTTCAATTCTTCTAATATCAGGTATATTCCTGATAGGTTCTACTGTACTCATAATAAACTCCTTTCTACATATACTATATATTTGATTTTTAGGAATTTTATCTATCCATTTATTATAATCTATTGGTTAATTATCTTTTTGCAAAATAATACGCGATTTAGATATTATCTAAATCGCGTATTATGCAGAGCATAACTAATGCATTATATTTGTTTCTGAATTCTTTTTGCTCTTCGTTTATCTCAATTTCTTCAAAAAAAAGAGTGTCTTTTGTATTAAAATTTGTCAAATAAGTTTCAGGAGTTAAGTTTACCATTTTAGTCTGTATTGTATCAAAATGATACAATTTATTTGAAGTGACAAACCTTTTTATCCGGGTGCCAAGTCCCATTATTTTCTTTGCAAGTTTGTTTATTTATAATTATTTTCTTACCTTCAATATTCAAAGGCAATCCTTCTTTGCAAACACTAATATCCAAACAAGTATCCTGATTGTCTGTAATATATCTGTACAAAAAAATAAAGGGGGAGAGTATAAGAATACCCCCCACGATAATTATTATATTTTTTATAATATTAAATGATTTTTTCATGTAGTCAATTATACCACAATTTAATACTTCCAAGTCTTCAAACAGAGACTTTCTATTGAAATTTGCAGTAGGATTCTCTAAATAGAATCTTTTGAGATAATTTAATCGCCCAAATGCCCCAAGTTTACGGGAGGAATATAAAGTTACAGGTGGGGCAAAAACCTTGCCCCACCTGTAACTCAGAGGGGATGGGATTCGAACCCACGGTGGAATTGCTCCCACACGACCCTTCCAAGATCGCACCATCAACCGCTCGGACACCCCTCTTTAATATATTATTAATTATAATTGAAGAATATGTGATTGTAAAGAAATCTATTTAATAAAAACAAATCTGGATATTTCTTTTGGCACAAACTCAGGAACTTCCCAGTGTTCTTTCAAAAACTCGCCTAATGTATCAATAGCCGGATTTGTGATATAAAAGTTGCCTTTTTGTCTTTTTATTATCTCATTTGATGATAAAAGTTTTGTGACAATTTGTTCACTTGTTAATTCTGCGGTTGGCATACTCTTTTTCATACTCCGTTTTGTATGTTCAGTATAACATTAAAATTTTTCATTGCAATAAAAACGGGGTCGGGTTTTTAACCCGACCCCGTTTACAATAACTTACTCTTTCTCGGTAGGTATTCTCATTGCGTAGAATGAGCGTACTACAAAGACAAGGGCTATTATTAAGAGTATCCACCCTGCTGGTTTAGCAAACGCCTGAAAATCCGGATTAATAGCGATTTCCATTGCTAACAAACCAAACAATGTTGTAAACTTAATAATAGGGTTCATTGCAACTGATGAAGTATCTTTGAAAGGGTCACCAACTGTATCGCCAACAACTGTTGCAGCATGTAAATCGGTTCCTTTTTCAGCCATATCAACTTCAACAATTTTCTTTGCATTATCCCAGCATCCGCCGGCATTAGCCATAAATACAGCTTGGAATAAACCAAATACAGCAATTGCTAAAAGATAACTTACAAAGAATGAAACAGGCTGTGAATCATTTCCATTTGGAGATGACAGGCATGCTAGCGCTAAAGCAAAACCAAATAATGCAATAAAAATGTTATACATACCTTTTTGAGCATATTGGGTACAAATCTTAACAACTTCTTTTGAGTTAGCTAAGTTAGCACATTTGTCATCAGCTTCACCAAGTTTAATATTGTTTTTAATAAACTCGGTAGCAGAATAAGCTCCTGTTGTAACAGCTTGCATAGAAGCTCCGCTGAACCAGTAAATTACAGCACCACCGGCAATAAAACCAAGTAAAGTATATGGATTTAGCAGGTTCAATATCATTTCAGGCTGAATACCCAATGTTTCTTTAATTACAAGAATTAATGAGAAAATCATTGTAGTAGCACCCACAACTGCAGTACCAATAAGAACTGGTTTAGAAGTTGCTTTGAAAGTGTTACCGGCACCATCATTTTCTTCCAAGAAGCGTTTTGCATTTTCAAAATCAGGTTTGAAACCATAAGCCTTTTCAATACCATCTGCAGCATTAGGAACTTCTTCAATCAAAGAAAGTTCGTAAACTGATTGAGCGTTATCTGTTACCGGACCGTAAGAGTCAACTGCAATTGTCACAGGCCCCATTCCTAAGAAACCAAACGCCACAAGACCAAATGCGAATACAGATGGATAAATCATTGTTTCAACTGGAATATGTAAGCTTGCAAAATAAGCTAATCCCATTAATAAAACAACAATTGCACCAATCCAGAAGCCGGAGAAGTTACCTGAAACAATACCCGATAAGATAGTTAAAGAAGCTCCGCCTTCTTTTGAAGCTGTAACAACTTCGTGTGTGTGTTTTGCTTTAGGACTTGTAAATACTTTTGTAGCTTCAGGTATCAAAGCTGCGCCTAAAGTACCGCAAGAAATGATTATTGAAAGAACTAACCACAAACCTTCTGGCAAGTCTTTTAATAATGTGTTACTTACGGTGAATGTCATAATAATTGATAAGATTGAAGTAATCCAAACTAAAGAAGTTAATGGAGCTTCAAAATCGAATTTTTTAGAAGCAACAGCATAAGCTTTTGTGATTGCTCCGTTAATCCAGTATGCAACGACTGATGTTATAATCATCAAAAATCTCATTGTGAATATCCAAGCTAACAATGGAACTTGATAGTCTTTGAAAACACCAAGAAGTATAAAGCTTACAAGAGCAACACCGGTTACCCCGTAAGTTTCAAAACCATCTGCGGTCGGTCCGATTGAGTCACCGGCATTGTCACCGGTACAATCTGCTATTACACCAGGGTTACGAGGATCATCCTCTTTTATACCGAACTGAATTTTCATTAAATCAGAACCGATATCAGCAATTTTTGTAAAAATACCGCCTGCAACACGAAGAGCAGAGGCGCCTAAAGATTCTCCGATAGCAAAACCGATAAAGCAAGCACCGGCAAGCTCTCCAGGAACGAATAAAAGAATTACCAGCATCATAATAAGTTCAATAGATACCAGTAAAACACCTATACTCATACCGGCTTTTAGAGGTATGTTCATGATATCCAGCGGATTACCTTTAAGAGCGGTAAATGCAGTTCTTGAGTTTGCAAGAGTGTTCATTCTAATACCAAACCATGCTACAAGATAAGAACCCAGAATACCAAGAACAGACCAGCCTAAAATTGTTAGTACTGCTGATACTTCCATTCCTTGTAAATACCAGAAGTAGAAAGCAATACATAAACCAATTAAAACTTCCAGGCAAAGTAAGAATTTACCTTGTTGAATTAAGTAAGTTTTACAGGTTTCAAAAATTGTATTACCAACTTCTTCCATTTTTGCGTGAACCTGAACTCTTTTTACACGGAAAAACTCAATGAGTCCGAATATTACGCCGATAACAGATACTACAAGCCCAATCATTAACAGGTTGTAGCTATCAACGCTAGCAGCTTTAATATTAGGAACTACAAGAGAAGCTTCTCCCGCAAAAGCAGGCGTGATAACCATTGAAAGCAAAGCTGCAAACAATGATTTGATCAAAGTTTTTTTCATAATAACTCTCTCCTAATAAATACTTCTTTATTATATTAAAGGTTCAAAAATAAAACAAGTTTTTAACATTTGACAAAAAATTTTTAGCTTGTTATACTAACTTTGTTCCAGAGCTACGGGCATGTGGTGGAATGGTAGACACGCTAGTCTTAGGAACTAGTGCGAAAGCGTGGGAGTTCGAGTCTCTTCATGCCCAGTATTAAAAACAGGATAAAATATTTATCCTGTTTTTTGTTTTTTATGTTAAAATCTCCTTGTATGAAAAGATTAATTATGCTAACCCTGATTGTGCTAAGTATTAATTCAGCTTCAGCAAAGGTTATTAATGTTGACCTTGATGAGATGATAACAATCGGGCTTGAACAAAATCAGGATATAAAAATAAAAAGACTTGAACTGGAAGCGGCAGAAAAAGATATTAAAATAGCTAATCGTCTTCAAAATCCCCAATTACAGTCAAATGTGGTAATTGGCAATGTAGCACTTGGCAATTGTTCTCAAGCCGGCTTGGCATTTCCTGTTGAAGTTTTGAAGCGTGGTATTAGAAAAAAAGTTGCTGCAGAAGCATATAATATTAAAGAAATTGAACTAAGGCAATATGAACATAACTTTAAGCTTCAAATTATGCAAGCTTATTTTGATGTTTTGTATGCGAAATCAGTTTATAAAATTCAAAAAGACCGTCTTAAACTTTTTGAACAACTTGTGCAAATAACGACAGATAGACCGATTGATTCGGCTTATTATGAAATAGATAACTTAAAAGCGGATATTCAGTATGCTTCACAGAAGATTGAAGTTAATCGTGCAAAGTCAGAACTTTTATCTAAACAGTTTGAGTTGAACAAACTTCTTAATATCGGCAACGACACTTTTATGTATGATACTGCGGAGTCTACATTGTTGTCAGATTGGCATTTTCTTAATATAAAATTACCGGACTATGATTTTATAGAAAAAGTTGCATTGAAATTCAGTTATGTTGTTAGAATTTCTGATTATAATATTAAAAAATCAGAGTATAATTTGAAGCTGGTGGAGAGAAACAGAGTCCCGGATGTTAATATTGCAGGAGGGTATGCATGGCAAGCTCATTCTAACTCACCGGTTAATTACGGCGGGGGATTTGTCGGGTTTGGAATGGATATTCCTATATTATATAATTATACGCCTGATATTCAAAAAGCAGAGTTGTTTTTAGATAAGAATAAGGCAAATAAAAAGGTTTATGAGTATCAATTAAAATATGCTTTAAAAACCGATTATAATATATTCAAATATTCAGCAGAAAATATGGAGTATTCAAATCAGATACTTGAAGACTCCAAAAAAATTGTAAAACTTTCTACAGATAATTATATAAAAGGAAAGAACTCATATTCTGATTTGGTGATTAACGAGAATGCTCATCAGGATATTTTGGCTAATTATTTGACAGCAATGAAAAGACATTTTTATTCTTATTTAGAATTAATGCAAGATATCGGACATGATATTTTGATAGAAGATGAGCTGCTGTAAACACAAGTTTAATTGTAAACATTTGTAAAATTTGAAATAAAGTTCAAACCCCGTGTTGACTTCAAATTTTGTTTGATTTAATATTGAAATGCTATAGTCGAAAGTAATAGCGGGTCGGATACCAAATGGACTTGAAGTCAATGTTTCAAGGCTCGGATGGTGTGAAAAACCGATTGTAAAAGTAGAAAAATACAAATATAAAGGAATTAAAAATGACAGGTACAAAACAAGGTTCAAGACAAAGAATTAGAGTTTGTTTAAGATCTTACGAACACAAATTAGTTGATGTATCAGCTGAAAAGATCGTAGAAACTGCAAAAAGAACAGACGCTAAAGTTGCTGGTCCAATTCCTTTGCCTACAAAAAGACGTATTTATTGTGTATTACGTTCACCACACGTTGATAAAAAATCACGTGAACACTTTGAGATTAGAACTCATAAACGTATTATCGATATTTACGAACCTACTCAACAAACTACAGAAGAATTGAGTAGATTAGACTTACCTGCTGGTGTTGATATTGAAGTAAAATTATAATCTTCAATTAAAACTCGGTATTTTTGAAAACTTAATAAGCATTATGCATATAATGTGAACTACAACGTCAGGTAAGACGTGGAGGAATAATCCTCAAAGGTAAAGAAAAGGCAGTAGCGCTCGCAAGACGAAAGGCATATTTGTACGTACAGCACAATGCGGCTGTATGTATATATGTCGGAAAGGAAAAAATATGACACTAGGTGTAATAGGAAAGAAACTTGGAATGACTCAAATCTTTGATTCAGAAGGTTTGGCAGTTCCTGTAACCGTAATCAAAGTTGATTCAACAGTTGTAACACAAGTAAAAACAGTTGAAACAGACGGTTATAATGCTATACAAGTTGGTACAATTGCAGCTAAAGAAAAACACTTAACAAAAGCTGAAATTGGTCACTTCAAGAAAAATGGTTTGAACAACTACAGACACTTGCAAGAATTCAGAGTAGAAAACCCAGCTGATTATAAAGTTGGACAAGAAATTGACTTAAATGCAGTTCTAAATGATGTTCAAAAAGTTGATGTAACAGGTACTTCAATAGGTAAAGGTTTCCAAGGTACTGTTAAAAGATGGAACTTTGGAAGAGGACCAATGGCTCACGGTTCTAAAAACCACAGAGAACCAGGTTCAATTGGTGCTGGTACAACTCCTAGCCGTGTTATCAAAGGTAAAAGAATGGCTGGTAACATGGGTAACGAAAGAGTTACAATTACTAAGCTTAAACTTGTTAAAGTTGATGCTGAAAACGGTTTAGTATTAGTAAAAGGTTCAGTTCCAGGATGTGAAGGAAGATTAGTAACAATCGTTCCTACAAGAACTAAATGGAATTAATCGAAAGTAAATAGTAACCCGCTTCTGCCACATAAAACGCGATAGTGAAAGGGGTAGACGGAAAGCAAAAGGAAAAGAAAAATGTCAAAACAATTATTAAATACAAATGGTGAAAAGTTAGGTGAAATCACTTTAAACGAAGCTGTTTTCGGTGTTGAACCAAACTTACACGTAATGCATTTAGCACTTAGAAGACAATTAAACAATGCAAGACAAGGTTCTGCATGTGCAAAAACTAGAGCAGAAGTATCTGGCGGCGGACGTAAACCTTGGAAACAAAAAGGAACCGGTAGAGCTAGAGCTGGTTCAACTCGTTCTCCATTGTTTGCTGGCGGTGGTGTAATCTTTGGACCAAAACCAAGAAGTTTTGAAATCAACATGCCGCAAAAAGCAAGAAAATTAGCACTTAAATCAGCTTTAAGTGCAAGAGAAGAACAATTAGTTGTTGTAAAAGACTTCTCTGCAATTACTGAACCTAAAACAAAATTAATGGCTGGTATTATTAAGTCATTAAACTTGAATGGTAAAATTCTTGTTATAGCTGATACATTAGCTGAAGAAAATAAAAACTTAAGTTTAGCTGCTGGTAATATTCCATCTGTAAAATTATTATTACCATCTAACTTAAACGTAAAAGACTTACTTGAAGCAGATTTCGTTGTAATGACTGAAAAAGCTGTTAATGATATTACAGAAAGGTTGCAATAATGAGTAAAGATAGAACAAATATAGAAAAATTATACGATGTTATTAAAAGACCAATCGTAACTGAAAAATCAATGATGGCAACAACTTTGGGTCAATACACTTTTGAAGTAAATATGAATGCTACAAAAGTAGAAATCGCTCAAGCTGTAGAATTAGCTTTTCCTGGTAGAAAAGTTAAAAAAGTTAGAACAGTTTATATGCCATCACACGAAAAAAGAATGGGTTACAAATTCGGTAGAACAGATTCTTCTAAGAAAGCAATCGTTACTATTGAAGGTGATCCAATTGAAGAACTTACAGCTATTTAGTTGTAATATTTCGTAGTGTAGAAATTTAGCCAAAAAAAGATATGAATAGGAGAAAATAAAATGGCAATTCGTAAAATTAATCCGACATCTCCGGGACAAAGAGGTATGACAAAGAGTGATTATCAAGAAATCACTACTTCAACTCCTGAAAAATCTTTATTGAAGAAATTAAACAAGACTTCTGGTAGAAATAATACCGGTAGAATTACTTGTAGACATAAAGGCGGCGGGGTAAAACAATCTTACCGTGTTGTAGACTTCAAAAGAGAAAAATTCGGTGTTCCTGCAACAGTTAAGACTATTGAATATGATCCAAACAGAAATGTGAGAATTTCATTAGTATTCTATGCAGATGGTGAAAAGAGATATATTTTAACACCAGAAGGACTAAATGTTGGCGATGTAATCGTTAGCGGTCCGGAAGCACCTATCCAAACAGGTAATGCTTTACCATTAGAATTAATTCCACTTGGTACAATTGTACACAACCTTGAATTAATTCCTGGCCGAGGCGGTAAGATGGTTCGTTCAGCTGGTAACTTTGCACAAGTTATGGCAAAAGAAGGAAACTATGTAACAGTTAAATTACCTTCAGGTGAAATGAGAATGGTTAGAAAAGAGTGTATGGCAACAGTTGGTACACTAGGTAACTCAGAATTCAAGAACTTGAAAATTGGTAAAGCTGGTAGAAAGAGATACATGGGTGTTAGACCTACAGTACGTGGTGTAACAATGAACCCTTGTGATCACCCACACGGTGGTGGTGAAGGTAAAACTGGTCCTGGCGGACATCCTAAAACACCTTGGGGTAAACCGGCTCTTGGTTATAAGACTAGAAAGAAAAATAAAGCGTCTGATAAATTAATTGTAAGACGTCGTAAAAAATAAGAACTTTAAGCTTGTAGGGATAAATTAATATGATTTATATTTATCCCTCCTAGCAAAAAATAAATTTACAAACATTATTATAAATAATACAAAGGAGAAATTAATGGCACGTTCATTAAAAAAGGGCCCATACGTAGAAGAAGCTCTTCAAAAGAAAATTAACAAGATGAATGAAAATTCAGAACATAAAGTTGTTAAGACTTGGTCAAGAGCATCCATGATTATTCCTGATATGCTTGGACATACCATTGCAGTACATAATGGTAAAACCCATGTCCCTGTATATGTAACAGAGCAAATGATTGGACACAAATTGGGTGAATTCGCACCGACTAGATTATACAAAGGTCATGCTGCGGATAAGACAGCAAAAAGAAAATAATTGATTAAGAATTAATTAAAAAAAGGAAAATAAAAATGGAAGCTAAATCAAGACAAACAAACATAAAAATGACAGCAAGAAAACTTCGCAGAGTTATCAACGAAGTTAGAGGTAAAGCTGTTAACGAAGCTCTTGACATGTTACGTTTTATGCCTTACTTTGCAGCAAGAGTAGTTGAAAAGAACGTAAAAGCTGCTGCAGCTAACGCATTTGAACTTTCTGGTGTAAGATCAGATTCATTAAAAGTTTCTGAAATCTTTGCAGATGAAAGCGTATCATATAAAAGAGGTAAACCAAGAGCTCAAGGTCGTATTTACAAGAGACTCAAACGTACATCTCACCTCACAGTAAAAGTTAGTGATGCAAAATAAATAAGGAAATAAAAAATGGGACAAAAAACACATCCAACCGGATTTAGAGTAGGTGTAATCAGATCTTGGGCAAGCACATGGTATGCAAAAGTTAAAGATTATGCTGAATTTGTAGCAGAAGATGCTAAAATTAGAAAATTCGTTAAGAAGAAATTATATGCAGCAGGTGTTGCAGAAATTTTAATTGATAGAAAATCACAAAGTTTAACTATTACAGTAGTAACAGCGAAACCTGGTATTGTAGTAGGAAGAGGTGGTCAAGGTATTGAAGAACTTAAAGCAGAAGTTTCAAAATACTTAGGCAAACCTGTAATCATCAATGTGGTTGAAGTTGCAAGAATTGATCTTAGTGCTCAATTAATTGCAGAATCAGCAGCTCAACAGCTTGAAAAACGTATTGCATTTAGACGTGTAATGAAACAAGCTATGCAAAAAGCAATGAGAGCTGGCGCTCAAGGTATCAAAATTATGGTATCAGGACGTTTAGGCGGTGCTGAAATTGCTCGTTCAGAATGGGCTAAAGAAGGAAGAATTCCTCTTCAAACTTTAAGAGCTGATGTAGACTTCGGTTTCACTGAAGCAGATACAATTATGGGTAAGATTGGTGTAAAAGTATGGATTTTCAAAGGTAACTTAATGCCTGGAGAAAAAGCTGATATGAACATCAAATCTAAAAACTCAAAAGAATCAACAGGTGAAAGATTTAACAATGCTAGACGTGGTAAACGCAGACCTGTAGAAACAAAATAGAAAATTAGGAGAACAATAATAATGTTAATGCCAAAGAAAACAAAATACCGCAAGATGATGAAAGGTAGAATGAAAGGTACTGAAACAAGAGGTACTGAGTTCGAATTTGGTCGTTACGCATTAAGAGCTGTAGAACCGGGCTGGATTACAAGCCGTCAGATAGAAGCAGCAAGACGTGCAATGACTCGTGAAATCAAACGTGGCGGTAACGTTTGGATTAAAATATTCCCAGATAAACCGATTACTGCAAAACCGGCAGAAACTCGTATGGGTTCTGGTAAAGGTAATGTAGAATACTGGGTAGCTGTAGTAAAACCAAACAGAATTCTATTTGAACTTGATTATTTTGATAGAGCAACTGCTGTTAGAGCATTAGAGTTAGCAGCACAAAAATTACCTATCAAAGTTAAAGTAGTTGAAAAAGAAGCTGTATAATAAGGAAAAATAACAATGAAATTAAGTGAAATGCGTGAAAAAACAGTTGAAGAGTTAAAACAGTTTGTTGTTGATTCTAAAAAACAATTGTTAGATTGCAGAATCAAGAAATCAATGCATAAATTAGAAAACACAGCAGAAATTTCTAAAACAAAGCGTTTAATTGCTCAAGCTAAAACTGTAATTAAGGAAAAAGAGGTGGCAAATGCCTAAGAAAGAAAAACAAGGTGTAGTAATTAGCGACAAAATGGACAAAACCATTGTTGTAAAAGTTGCTTCATACAACCCACACCCAAAATATAAGAAAATTATTGAATCAAACAAAAACTACAAAGCACATGATGCTAATAATGAATGTGGAATTGGCGATACAGTTAGAATTATCGAATCAAGACCTATTTCAGGCGGCAAAAGATGGGTTCTTGACTCAATCGTTGAAAAAGCTAAGTAGTAAATTTTAAAAATTCCCTTTGGGGTGAGCCATCGCATTAGGTTCATGGACAGAAGGGTAAAGTAAAAAGGAAATGGAAAAATGATACAACAAGAAACTAGACTAGTAGTAGCAGATAATACAGGTGCTAAAGAATTGTTAGTTATCCGTGTAATGGGTAGTTCTAACAAAAAATTTGCTGCAGTTGGTGATGTTGTTGTTGCAACTGTAAAAGATGCAACTCCAAATATGACAGTTAAAAAATCTGAAGTTGTAAAAGCAGTTATTGTTAGAACAAAACACGATATTAAACGTGCTGACGGTTCTGTAATCAGATTTGATGAAAATGCAGCTGTAATCATTAACAAAGACGGTAACCCAAGAGGAACCCGTGTATTTGGACCTGTAGCAAGGGAATTGAGAGACAAAAACTTCATGAAGATTGTTTCTCTTGCACCAGAAGTAATTTAGTAGGAGTCAGACATGGCAGATAATAATAAAAAAAGCTTGCATGTAAAAACAGGTGATAGAGTTATCATCACAGCAGGCAAAGATAAAGGAAAAATGGGTAACATTAAAAAAGCTATGCCTTCAGAAGGACAAGTAATTGTTGAAGGTGCTAATATGATTACCAAGGCTACAAAAGCTAATCCGGCATACGGCATTCAAGGCGGATTAATTAAGAAGGAAGCTCCTCTTGATTCATCTAACGTAATGATCGTTTGTCCAAGCTGCGAAAAGCCTACCAGAATTAAACATGCAGAAGTGGATGGTAAAAAAGTTCGCGTTTGCAAAAAATGTGGTGAACAGTTAGACGCTTAGTATGGGTGACCTAAAGCGGTAGATAGATTATTCTATTTATCCCTCCTGGTACTAATTCCGTCACTAGTAGAAGGAAAAGAAAAATGACAAAAACAAAAAGCTTAAGAGCAAAATACAACGAAGAAGTTAAAGCAGCACTTAAAGAAAAATTTGGTTATGAAAATGACCATATGATTCCAAAACTTAATAAAATCGTTTTGAATATGGGTGTTGGTGAAGCTTCTCACAACTCAAAAATTGCAGACGCTATTGAAGCTCAATTGACTAAAATAGCTGGTCAAAAAGCTGTTGTTACTAAAGCTAAAAAATCAATTGCATCTTACAAATTAAGAGAAGGTATGCCGGTTGGTGCTATGGTAACAATCCGTGGCGAAAGAATGTATGATTTCTTGCAAAAGCTAATCTGTGTTGTTCTTCCTCGTATCAGAGACTTTAGAGGTATTTCTGCAAAAAGTTTCGATGGACGTGGTAACTACACTCTTGGTTTAAAGGAACAAGCTTTGTTCCCTGAAATCACTTATGAAGAAGTTGATTTGGTAAAAGGTATGAATGTATCTATTATTACAACTGCTAATACAGATGATGAGGCAAGAGAATTGTTAAGACTATTGGGAATGCCTTTCAAAGGACTTAACAAGTAATTAATGCACAGATGGATGGCTTAGTCCCGATTGTGCTAATATATTGAAGTAGATAATATATAAAGGAGAAAATCATGGCTAAAAAAGCGATGATAAACAAAGAACATAAAAGAGAAATGCTAGCTGCTAAGGGTAAATACCCAAAAGTTAGACTTCATAACAGATGCAGCATCTGCGGTCGTCCTCACGGGTTCCACAGAGATTTCGGCTTATGCAGAATTTGTTTAAGAAAAATGGCTCACCAAGGTTTACTACCGGGCGTTACAAAAGCATCTTGGTAGGTGCTACGCACGTAGACATTTGATCGGGTGACATTTGTTTGAACGTAGAAGCTACGGGTCACCCTTAAAGTGGGACTACAGGTGGGTCAAGGCGCGGAGATTGTAAGACGCGTTAGATTAAATTAGAGAAAAGAGACTTTGCTTTATAGTAAAGTCTTTTTGTTTTAATAGGTTATATGCATATTCAAAAAGTTAATAACACATCTTTTAAAATGAATCGCCTAGCCTCTGCAGAGGCTAGGTTTAAGCAGACTGTTAATAAGTTTGAGTTATATCGTATTACTCCGGAAGATAAAGATTATTTATCTAAACTCTTACAATCAATTAAGCTTAAGGAATTAATGCCAAATCTTAAACCTGAATATTATTTTTTATGGCAGAGAATTTTGGAAAAAGTTTTATCGACTTATAATGAAACTATCTTGCTTACAAAAGATAATATTCCTTGCGGTGGCTTAAAATATAGGAAAAACAGTAACCATTATGAAATTTTAGGACGTGTTACTTGGCCTATTGAGCAAGGCAAAAGAGAGCCTTTTGCAGGTAAAGTTTTAACAATGCAGTTATTTAAAATCTTTATGCAAGATAACCTAAATATGATAAGAACTTGTGTTGTACGAAATAGTCCGTTTGGAACAATTTCGAAAGTAAGAGATATGGGATTTTCTTCTTATGGAGGAGACAATTTTAATGAACTCATGTGTATAACAAGAGCTCGTATTGAGAAAGCAATGGAAAAATTTAAGGATATTATTGTTATAGAAGAGGAATCTCAACAATAAAGGTTGAACCGTTATTAACCTCACTAACTACAGATATTTTACCTCCATGAAGTTCTGCTAATTCTTTAGTAATAGTTAAACCTAGTCCTGTAGAGCTTTCTTTTTTTGTGTATGCACTATCCAGTTGTACAAATTTTGCGAATATTTTACCATGATATTTTTCATCTATGCCGATACCGGTATCATGCACTACAAGTTTAAATGTTTCTTTATTACAAGTTGTTAATATATCAACCTGACCGTCTTTTGGGGTGAATTTAATGGAATTACTTACAAGATTGTATAAGATTTGCTGAATTTTCTGATAATCTGCAAATACTTCAAAATCTGTGTCCATTTTTTTTATAATACTTACTCCTTTTTTATCAGCAAGAGGAGCTAAAATATTAGTAACTTCATCAACGGCTCTTGATATCCAAAATGTGCTTTTAACGATTTTCATTGCGTTTGCTTCAATTTTAGACATATCCAAAATCCCGTTAATCATACCAAGAAGATGGGTTGCAGAAACTTTAATATCATTAACGTATTCTTCTTGCTTTGAGTTAAGATTTCCATATAATTGAGCACCAAGGATATCTGAAAAACCCAGAATAGAATTGAGCGGTGTTCTCAACTCATGAGAAATATTTGCTAAGAATTCATTTTTTATTCTATCAGCTTCAAGTATTTTTTCATTCTGTTCCTTTATTGTTTTATAGGCTTCGTTTTTTTCAACTATTCCATCTTTCAAAGCTCTCAATTGAATTTTAAAGACATTAGATAGTTCTAAATCTTTTAGTATATATGAAAGAATAGAAGAGGCTGCATTTAAAATTATAATATCTTTGTCTGTATAGAATGCTGCTTCTTGTTTTGTTAACAATATTATTCCAAAAACAGTTGATTTAATTGCAATTTTTGCCAATATATATGATTTTTTCTTTAGTTTAGATAAACCAATGGCTGAAATTAATTCTGATTCTTGAGATAGAATTTCTCCATTTTTTGAGTAGATTTTTCTTTTTAATGCATCACTCATTGGAAAAACTTCATTAATTTTATAGTTAGAATGAGTTTTGTAAGTGTATTTTAATTGCAAACTATCAGGATTAAGAAAATAAATAAAACCTTCATCAAACTGTATAATAGAAGCTAATTTACGAAAAATTGTATTACCGTCTTTGTCAATATTCAGGTTGATTTCAAATAGAGAAGGTATAAGCTTTAGAATTTCTTGCATATTATTGTATCCCTAAAACTTTTTCTAATTCAACAGCTGTTTTAGTTTTAGCTAAACCACCTTGAGAAGTTTCTTTCAGTAACGGCGACATTAATTGACCTGTAATTTTGAGTGTATCAACCACTTCATCAGCAGGAATTTTACTTTCTACTCCGCATATAGCCAGTTCAGCTGCTGTAACGGCGTGTACGGCAAGAAAAGCATTTCTTTTTATGCAAGGTACTTCTACTAAACCGCATACAGGATCACAAGTAAGTCCGAGAATATTTTTTAAGGCTAAAGAAACAGCTTGTATGATTTCTTCTGTTGTTCCTCCAAGCATTTCTGTTAAAGCTGCTGCAGCCATAGCAGAGGCGACACCACATTCAGCTTGACAACCGGCAACAGCACCAGCCAAACGTACTTTTGCCGAAACAATTAGACCGACAATCCCGGCTGTTAGTAAACCGTCAATTTGTTTTGTTTCAGGGATTGCTTCTTCTTCTGATACAGCAATGATTACAGCAGGAACAATTCCACAGGAGCCTGCAGTTGGACATGCAACAATTCTTCCCATCCTTAAGTTTTCTTCTGCTGTAGCGAGTGCATAAGTTGTAATTTTTTCAAAGACTTTACCAAATAATGCATGTTTTTTCCCATATCTTTCAGGAAGTTTTACACAATCATCGCCGCACCAGTTTGAAACTGATTTTTCTGTTGATTTTAAACCATTTTTTATAGCTTCTCGCATAGCAATAAGGTTTTCAGTTACACGCAATCTTATAACATCAATATCGGTCTCTGCTAGAGCAGCCTCTTCTTCTTGAGCGATTTCAAAAATTGCTTTATTTTCGTGTTTTGATTTTTCTAATAAGTCTGAAAAGGATAGTATTGTCATTATTTTAACTTTCTTACATTTGTCACAAAAAATACGTCTTTTAATGATTTAATTTTTTCAATAAGTTCTTCACCAGCCGGTATATCAAGCTCAATACACATAGAGGCGGTACCGCCTTTTGAACTTCTACCGCAATGTAGCGTTGCAATATTGATTTTGTATTTTTGAATTATATCGCTAACTGTAGAAATCATACCTGGTTTATCTTTATAAATCATTAGGACTGTATCATATGAGCCGTTAATGTTAACATTAAATCTGTCAATTTGATTAATTCTAATTTCTCCGGCTCCAACAGAGTCTCCTGATATTACCATTTTATCATCGATAATAATATCAACACTGTTGGGAAATCTCGATATATCTTGAATATATTCATAGGAATAATCAACATCTTTAACCATATTGAAAATATTTTTTATAATAGGGTCATCTACCATATATCCAAGAAGACCGGCTAAAAGTCCTTTATCGGTTCCATGACCAAATCCTGTTGTTGCAAATGAATTATATAATATGAATTTGACTTTTTTAAAAGAATTTTTGTATATATTACGAGCCATTAAACCAAGGCGAACAGCGCCGGCAGTATGTGAACTTGAAGGTCCGACCATTATTGGTGAAATAACTGAGAAGATAGATTGTTGTTCCATTGTGCCTAATTTACCCCTTTACTCCTTACCAGTCCTCGTCTTCTTTTCCAGCATCAATGTATTCACTCATAATTTTACAAAGTTGGTTTTGCCAATCATTATTTTTTTCAAGAAAGAAATCTGCTCCATGTGATTTGCATTGTTGTTCGATTTCTTTTCTTGGAGAGGCTGTAATAACTCCCACTGTTGTTTTTACACCATACTGATTAGCAAGCTTTTTTAGTTCTGTAAGCAGTATAAAACCTTCTCTTTCGGTTGGTATAAATAAGTCCATAACTACATACTGGTATTTGCGTTTTTTAAATTTATTAACTGCATCGTAAATTTCTTGAGAGCAGTCAATATCTAAATCGAATTTAGATAATAGAACTTTAAGTTGATATGTTATGACACCTAAATCATCTACGATAAGGATTGCCGGACCAGATAAGTCCTCTTCAACATCATCTAACCCTAAGGCTTTGCTTATAAATGGTTTTTTTGCATTTTTGTTTAACTCTTTTAAAGTATCAACAATATCAATAAGTTGTTTTTTTAAATCCAACAACTCAACATTTGCGGGTACTTTAGAGTTTGTAATGTTGAAAAACAGCTCTAAGAACTCATTATCTAAATCAACTAATGCCATATCTTCTCCAAATTCGTTAATATTTGTAAAAAAATTATATCATATTAAGCAAAAAAAAGTAAGAGAAAATCTTTATTAATACAGGTAATTAGTAAGGTAGAATTATGTTAAGTAAAGAATTTATGAAGTATCTTGGTGGAACAGAAGTTAAGTCCGAGTTGAAAAAAGCCCATTATGAGACCCGACAGGCTGCAAAATCAATGTTTTATTTGATTTTGAAAAGCAGTAACAATACTCCTAAAAAAGCATGATATCATTTGTTTAACTTATTTATGTATTAATGATTTTAGAGTATAATTTTTCTATGAAAAAAATTATATTAACATTATTTATATCTTTATTTTTTATTCAGAATGCAAATGCATGGACTTTATTTGATACCAGTGATGAGACTGCTCTTAGAAAGCTTATAAAATCACAAGTTAAATACGCAAATCATACAAATTTGAAAAAACTAATTTCAACTTATGATAAAGATTATGTTAATGGTGACGGGCTTAATCTAGAAATATATTCTAAGTTAGTACAGGATATCTGGGATACTTATAGGGATATTGAATACAATGTCGTTGTAAAAAATATTTCTATAAATAACGATAAAGCTATTGCAGAAGTTGTAGAAACATCTCATGCTGATGTTATTGCCTCTCATGTTATACCGGGAAAACTGGATAGTACATCTAACAGTGTGTACTATTTTCATAAAACAGAAAAAGGATGGAAGGTTGTATCTGATAAAGTGATAGAAGAAACAACTTCTTTAATGTATGGTGATGCACTTAATCTGGATATAAAATTAACTGTGCCGGAAGAAATAAAACCTGATACGGAATATTCTGCAATTTTGGAATTTATCCCGCCGGACAACACAATTGCGATTGCCTCTCTTGCCTCTGATAAGGTTGAATATCCTCAAAAACAAACTCAAGAGGTATTCAGAGCTCTTCCAGAAGATAATATTCTCGAAAGATTATTTACTTCTAATAATGAAAAATTTAATGAATATATTGTTGCTTCAATAGGTCTTACTAAAACTGCAATCGATGATTTAAGCGTTAAATTAAGCTTATCAGGTTTCGGTTATTTAATTAAGAGAGTTAATGTTATTGGTGCAAACAAAGGAGGATTTGAACTTTCTGATGTCAAAGCTGAGTAAAATAATATATTTTTTTATTTCTATAATATTTTTTACTATTTTTGATTTGTATTTATCAGAAAAAATTCTTAATGAATTGCGTTTTAAACTAACAGAAAATAATGTATTTGATTTGATTTTTGTACAAAATACAGGTGCTGCTTTTAGCATATTTGAAAATTCAAAAATATTTTTGATTGTTCTATCAATAATTGCAATTACATTAATACTAGTTTATGCATTCAAAAACATTACTAAATATTCTGCAACTGCAGTGTTTTGGACTGCAATGCTTGTTGCTGGTATAACTTGTAATCTTTATGAAAGAATTGCATTTGGTTATGTTAGAGATTTTATAAAACTTAATTTTATAGATTTCCCGGTGTTTAATATTTCAGATATTTTTATAAATATAAGCGTTTTTGCACTTGTTGTTATAATTATTAAAAATAATTATCTTCGTAAGTAATTACTTGTCTATTTTTTCAAGCATTACTACAGCGTTAGCTTCTATAGCACGACTTTCTCCAACAGCATCAAGCTTTTCTTTCGTTTTAGCTTTAATTGAGATATCAGTATATTCTAAACCTAAAACAGAGGCTAAAACATCTTTCATTTTAGGGATGTAAGGCATCATCTTGGGTGCTTGTGCAATAATATTTGAGTCAATATTGTTAATCCAATATCCTTCCTTTTGCACTAAATCATAAACTTTTTTTAGCAAGATAACGCTATCAGCATCTTTAAATCGATCGTCTGTATCAGGGAACAATGTTCCAATATCATCAAGTGACAACGCTCCTAACAAAGCATCAATTATGGCATGTACCAGCACATCCGCATCAGAATGACCTAGCAAACCCTTTTCATGTGTGATTTTAACCCCGCCAATTATTAGGTCTCTATCTTCTGTTAAGCGGTGTATATCATACCCGATACCTATTCTATATTTTTGTTCAGCCATAATGTAAAACCTCTCTTTATTATTATAACGTATTTTTGAAATTTTTGTTTCAAATTCATCTTTACATTTCTTTACAGAAAAGGCAATTTTTTGAACAAGATAT
>CAJTWU010000024.1 GCA_910579975.1 uncultured Vampirovibrio sp. | reverse complement strand
GCTAAACCGCTCTAATCAAGTAATTTGGAGGCTTGTCTATGATTAGCCTCAATACAAACCTGACCGATTTAATTCTCCTTAATAATCTTGGGTCATCAACTTTTGGAGTTAACAAAGCTATTGAGCATTTGACAACAGGCTATAAGCTTAATCATGCGAAAGATAATGCTGCAAATTTAAGTATTGTAACAAATCTTTCATCAAGAATAAGCTCATTGCTAAAGCTAAAGGGTAATACTGAAGATGGTATTTCATTGCTTTCAACAGCACAAGGTGCTTTAGAGAATATTCAAGATCAGTTGGCTCGTTTGCGTGCACTTTCTGTTCAAGCAGCAAGCGGGAATTATGGTAAGCAATCATTGGACGCTATGCAGGCTGAAGCTGATGCTATAATAGAGCAGATAAAACAAATTCGTAATAATACAGAATTTAATGGTTTAAAATTGTTTGAAGCCCCCAGAGATGAAGCAATTACAAAACTTGTAAATGCTAAAGTGAAAAGCAGAACTGCTTCTACTCCTTCTTTACAGGCAGATGATACAATATCAGGAGCTTTTGATTTTGCTGCTTCAGAGACTAAAACCATAACTATTGACGGGGTTAATTATACTATTAAAAATAAAGAGAATGTGGTAAAAACTTTATCATACTCAAAAGATAGAAATACCGGTGAGTTGACTTTATATATGAATTATTTTGAGGTGCACGCTCAAGAAGATGTTGCTCATAATTTGAAGGTTGTGGGTTCATATAATGTGCTTTATGGCGGAAATCTTAATGATATTATACATATTACAGGACCTAATAGTAATTCAAGTATACATAACGATGTTTATGCCGGAGGTGGAGATGACACCTTAATATCAGATTGTACTAATACTGATCTGTACGGACAGGATGGTAATGATAATTTTGTAATTAACTCAGGTGCTATATATGCTTATGGCGGTGATGGAGATGATACTTTTCATATTGGTAATGTTTGGAATGCTAATGCATTTGGTGAAGCCGGAGAGGACAGATTTTATATTGAGTTCGGAGCAATTGCTTATGTAGATGGAGGAGCCGGTATTAACTATGCTGAAAATAAGTCTTCAAATGCCACTTTAATTAATGTTCCTAATGCAAATGCTTTAGTAGAGACTTTTGCTGCAAAGGAAACGAAAACAATAACTGTTGGCGGGTCGGATTATTTAATTACAAATAATATTAATGGAGAGGCGAATTTTCTATATTCAATAACAGCAGATGGTACTTTAGAAGTTAAATCTAAAAATTTTACAATTAGAGGTGATGAAGACCAAAAAAATAGTATTCTTATTTCTGCTGCTCTAATCACATATTATGCAGGTAATAAAGGAGATAAAATTGTATCAAAGACATCTGATTCCATAATTTACGGTGGTAAAGGTGATGATGACATTACGGTTACTTCATATTCAACAGTGGAAGCTGGTGAAGGAAATAATATTATTAATGTATCAGGTGGTAATAGTTTTATAAAAACAGGTAATGGAGATAATACTATTATTATATCGACTACATTCAGCACTTCTGTTTTTGAGCTTGGAGATGGTAATAATACCATTCAGAATGCGCAGAATTTGCGGCATTGCATGGTAGCAGCAGGCAGCGGTAAAAATACTCTTACAGGTGGAGACCCTCTTGATAGTCTGATATATGGTTTTGGTTCTTCAGATAACGCTTTAGCATTTGATGTTCCTGATACAACATCAGGAGTGATTAATATTAACGGTACTAACTATACTGTTTCCAGTAATACTGATGTTGAAGTTAAAAAAGGGAAAAAGCTTCTATATAACTATAATGCAGTCACAGGTATTATTAATTTTGGCGGACAAGCTTTGACTATAGAGGGAGATGAAAATAAATCGCATAATGTCGTTTTGCAAGGTGGAAAATCTTTATGGTTTTATGGTGGAAAGTACGATGATACTATAACTAACTATGCCTATGGAGGTCGTATATACGGACAAGAAGGTAATGATACTTTAATCTCTAATTTTACAGGTGATTGTAATATTTATGGAGGTGATGGAGATGATATTATAACAACTAAACGCGCTCATGTTTTTGGTGGTGATGGAGATGATATTATTAATATTGAAGCGGGGCACAGTTCTGTTTATAAGGTAAGTGGTGAAGACGGTAATGATACATATAATATTAATTCTGCCTCAAGTATAATTGATAATTTGGGGAATAATATATACAATATTAATGCTGATAATGCTTCAATTACAGGAGGCAGCGGCGATGATACTTATTATATAAAAGGCAATAACAATACTGTTCTTGGTGCCGGAGGAAATGACTATTTTGTAATAGACGGTAACAATAATACAATAGATGGCGGTACAGGTAATAATTTTTATATAGATAATGGAACAAATACAACTATTACAAATGTAAATAAAGACCCAAACAGTGGTATGTTGGTATTTACGTATTTAGGTGAGGTAAAAACCTTTGTACTTGATGGTAAAACTTATACCGTAACCAATGATTTGTCCGGTAATAACCAGTTAAGATATTCATTTAACCCTAATACAAAAACAATCACTTTAGACGGGTCAAGCTTAACTGTTGATTCTGTATTGGATAAATCGCACAAGCTTAATATCCGCGGAGATAATAACACAATAAATGGCGGTAATCTTGCAGATATAATTACTATAGAAAGCGGTTCAAATAATATAATTAATGCTCTGGACGGTGATGACACTATTAATATGGATAGTGATAACAATGCTGTGAATGGCGGTGATGGAAACGATACTATCACTTTAAATTCATCAACTAATAAACTAATAAATGGTGGAAATGGTGATGATACAATTATTGTTAATTCCTCAAATAATACAAATATAAATAGTGGTGAAGGTAATAATAAAATAACTTTAAATGGGGGAAATAATACCCTGGAGCTTAATAATGGCAATAATTTAGTCAATGTAAGAAATGATAATAATAAAATAAATGCAGGAAACGGAGATAATACTTTTTCTGTTGCAGGTTCATCCAATAATATAACATCCGGTATTGGTAATAATAAAGTTGGTATTGATGGAGATAATAATACAATCCATGTATCAACGGTAACCGGTGATGTAAATATATTAGGAGATGGAAATACCTATGTATCTCAAAACGGAGAAGAAAAAATAATTGTTAATGGAAGCAATAATAATGTAAACTCCGGTTCAGGCAATGATAAGTTAGAAATCCGCGGTGATGGTAATACCATAGCATCAACTTCAGGTGATAATAATGTAAATTTACGTGGTGATACCAATTCATATCAAGGAGGAACTGGAATAGATAAGATAACAATATCAGGAAACGGCAATTCAGCCAATGGCGGTGAGGCTAATGATGAATTTATTGTGTCCGGAGGAACAGGAAATATTATTGATGGAGAAGCCGGCGGACGCAATACTATGATAAATAATGGAAAAAATACGACATATACTAATGTTGTTGATATAACTCCGCGTCCTTTTGAACTAATATTAAAAGTTGATTTAGGAAGCGATGAAAATTCTTTTATTAATATGTCAATAAGTTTTAATCTATTTGATTTTTATTTAGATTTTTCTAACCCTGATAATTTATCAGAAAATCTGGATAAAATAGATGATTTAGCCTCACAGGTAGAAGAGCAGCTTGTGAATATAGGTTCAGTGATTAATAGATTAGAATCTGTATTAGAAAGTCAGTCAATCCAGATGGAAAACCTTCTTTCAACACGTTCAACTCTACGTGATGCTGATATAGCAAAAGAAAGCTCAGATTTAATTAAATATGAGATATTGCAGCAGGCATCTGCAACTTTAATGGCTGCTACAAGAAATCTTAATAGAGAATTTTTATTGGGAATTTTGGGTGTTTAACTGAAACTTCCTTTTCTTTGTGATATTATTAGATTGTATTTGTATTAATAGGAAGGAAGAAAAATGGGTCAAAGAATTGGTATTGACGTTGGAGGTACCAACGTAAAAATTGCTCTTGTAAGCGATGAAGGAAAAATTATTTATTCAAATTCTATTCCAACCCGTGCTGAAATGGGTTATGAATATACTGTTAATAGTATGAAAGAAGCTATCAAGGATTTATTAAAAGAAACTAAGCTTGAGGCTAAAGATATTGAAGGTATGGGTTTTGGATTTCCCGGACAAATTGATTGTCAAAAAGGTGTAGTAAGACTTGCTCCAAATATTCCAGGCTGGGTTAATGTTCCTATTGCAGAAATTATGGAAAAAGAATTTGGTATTCCAACTCGTGTTGATAATGACGTTAGAACCGCTGCTTTAGGTGAATTAAACTATGGTGCCGGTGTCGGGTGTCAAAATCTTGTTTGTATTACTGTAGGAACAGGTATAGGTTCAGGTCTTGTAGTTAATGGTAAACTTGTTCGAGGAGCTTCAAATGCAGCAGGGGAATTAGGGCATATTAAGCTTAATATGGATGGCGGACCTCTTTGTGGCTGCGGTGATAGAGGATGTTTAGAAGCTTATGCTTCCGGTCCTTCAATTGTTGCGCTTGCAGAAGAATACATTAAGGGCGGTAAATCTACAAAATACAGAGAGCTTGCTAACCCTGATATTACACCTTATATTGTTGCAGTTGCAGCAAAAGAAGGCGACCCTGTTGCAAGACAAATTTTTAGAATTATGGGCGAATACATTGGTATGGGTTTAACAAGCGTTGTTAACCTTCTAAATCCGGAAAAAATTATTATTGGCGGCGGTGTTGCCGAAGCCGGTGATATTTTGTTTGATCCTATTAAGGAAACAATTCAAAAGCGTGCAATGGCTATTCAAAAACAAGCGGTTGAAATTGTGCCGGCGCAGCTTGGTAATACAGCCGGAGTTATCGGTGCAAGTTTATTAATCAATTCATAAGTATAAAAAAGGAGGTTTTAAAACCTCCTTTTTTATTTACTATAAGATTTCCATCACCGGATCAGATTGTCTGATTTCAGGTATTTCTTTTAAGTCCGGTAAGTCAAATGGCTTTTGAGTATTTGATATTTCTGTAATTTTGTCTGGAGTGACTGTAGCTTTTTTAGAATATTTAGCAATTGCCGGATCAGGGTTTGCTTTTAAATTTTTATAATCTTGCATAATTACATTTACAAAACGCTTTGTTTCACTATATGGAGGAATTTGTCCGCCATATTTTTTCACATTGCCCGGACCGGCATTATATGCTGCGAGAGCAAGTTCTGTTGAGCCGAACATTTTGTACATCATCTTATAATAAGTTAAGCCGGCTTTAACATTTTCGCTCAAATAATAAGGGTTAAAACCTATTCTGCTGGCTGTTGATGGAAGAAGTTGAAATACTCCAACTGCACCATGCGGGCTTCTGAGTTCGTGTTTGAAACCTGATTCTTTCTTCGCAATACTTAATGCAAGAGCCGGATCTACACCCATTTCCATAGAATGTTTGATGATGGTTTCTTTTACCACGTCTTCAGGTATTGCTGCTTGTGCATTCGCTGTTAGGAATGATACTAATGCAATAGCTGTTACGACTATCTTTTTAATCATCGAAATCCTCGTTCATTATTGTAAATTGGATTCTGTATATTATCTCAAAAAATCCTCGCTTCGGTTTCACTATGTTCTCGTTTGATTCCTATCAGAACGCATTTCCTAAATTTCAAGTGCCGTTTTATGCTCCGTGCCCTCAAGAAACTTGTTAGGCTGCTCTTTCTGTTAATCCTCGCACTCCGGTTTGGATAAATAACTATACAGAAATTGTATTACTCACATTCTATATCAAACAAAATAAAATTTCAACCAGTTTTACTACATGGGTCGGACGACAAAGGTAAAATTACCGGCATGTACTAGGACAATCGATCCTCATCTTTAGTGGGATTATCATTTCTATACTATTGAAAATTGCCTGTTAATAAGCTGTCTTGTATCTTCTTCAAAATCAGTTTCTGAAACAAAAAGTTTAACGGTTTTATCCATGTGCATAACATTAAACAGTACAAAAATGTCGGATGGAATATTAAATATTCCAATTTTTTTGTTTGCTGATATTTTTCTTAGTGTTTCAATAAAATCAATTGTACAGTCTTGCACAAAGCGTAAATCTAAGGCAATTTCGCGAGTTTCTTTGGAGATTTTATTCAAAATTCTTGTACTCTCATATTGGTCAAGTTTTGAACTTAGCGGGGCAAATATGCAAACATTTTCGTTGTCTCTGATTTCCATATAATTATAATACTAATTTTGGTTTGAAAAATTAATTATAGGAAATAATGAAATATCTCTACCAAAAGTTTGAATTAAAAAGTTTGTTCTTTGATTTCTTCACGTTTTTCTTCTAAGCGTTTTGTCTGGCATAATGTTCTGCCTTTACCGGTTCCTAAGATAGCTCTGTTAGAAGCTTCTTCAAAGAATAAATCAAATGTTTTACCGCCTGTTATTTCAAGTGCTTTTGATTGAATAGTTGTAGGAATTCTATTAAATGCGTAAACAAGTTCGCTTTCGCTGATATTTTTAAGACCTGCTCTGAAGAAACCCATCGGATTTTTTGCAATATCTGCTTTAGACCAGCTTTTTTCTTCTTTTTTAGGTGCAGCTGCTGGAGTTTCATTTTTTACGATTTCAAAAGTATTATTAGTTTCACTTTGAGCTGCAATTTGTGCTCTAAGTTCGTTAACTCTTGTAGTATCTACGTTACTATCAGCAACATAACCTAAATCAGCTCCGCTTGTTGCATTCATATCTTTTGGAGCTTTTAATTCAGCTTCTGAGCCTGAAGCTACAATTGAATAATTTCCATTAGTTGTTTTATCTAATATCTTAACAAGTTCTTCTTTTGAAATATTTAGATATTCTGCATTTTCTTCGTTTTTAATGAAAGAGTTAATTTGCTCTAAAACATTTTTGTATGTAGGAAGTTCATAAGCATCACGGTTCATTAAATCAAGAAGTTCGTTTTTTGCTTCTTCTGTTAAAACAACGCTGTTAGCAGTACCGATTTGTGAACCTGATTGATAAGCAGTGTAGGTTTCAATTTCTTTTGCAATAGCTTGTTCTGCTTCTGTTAATTTTTCACCGTTTTTGATTTTATTCTGAACAGCAATTACATCTTCCCTTGCAAAGAATGTTTTTGCTTCTGTCATGAATTGTTCTTCATTTGCTTGTATAGTTTCTGCTTTCTGGTAAGTGCTGATTGTTGCTATGATACCTGTTTTTTCGTCTATTGTACAAGTATTTCCTTCTGCATCTTTACTGCTAAGCAATTTATGAACTTTTTCCCAGCCAATTTGGTTTGCAAATTCAATTCTTCCTTCAGGAGTTAAAGAAAGCAAGATATCTTTGATAAATGTGCCTTTGTTTTCAGAATAAACATGTTCCATCGCTCCCATAAGTTTAGATCGGTCTTCAACCGGAGTTGAAACTAAACAAAGAGCAAATTGTTTCTTTTGAGCTTCAATTTCTCTTTTAAGTGCTTCAGTAGGATTTGATGAATTTTTAATTCTTTCCTGTGCTTCTTTTACAGATTTTTGAGCATAAGCTGCAACTTTTTCTTCAGTTAATTCTTCGCCTTCTTGAAGTCCTAAAATTTCTCTTAAAGATTTTGCTTCACCGTTTTCAACAGCTTTTTTATAATCAGCCAGAGAAATGCCATTTTTGTCTAAAATCTTCATGTCAATAACATTACAAGCTTCTTTAAATAAATTTTCAGCGTTAATTTCAAGCTTTTTAGCTTTTAAGTTATCTACAAGTTTTTTAACTCTTTCAGCGATGTTTTTGATCTTTGCTTCTGTAAGAGCATGCTTCTTTTTAGGTGCATGAATTCCTAATTTTTCAATAATTCTGTGGAGTTCTTCTTTAATTTTAGGATAATTTTCACCTAAAACTTCTGCTAATGCTTTATCTAAAGGTGATTGAGCAGTTTGAGTTTCAGTAGTATATGTAGTACCGGCAGCAGTTATTACACTGTTAGGAGCAGTTGGGGCTGCTGGTTTAGTGGAACTAACCGGTGTAGTTGAATTTTGTGGAATATTTTGAATTTTGCTTGTTGCCATCTTACTATATACCTCGTATATATAAAGTGTACAAAACGCCTTTAATTTCAATGGGTTTAGAAATTGTTACAAAACTTAATGACTTACATCTAGTATTTATAATATATTTGTATTTTAATTGATATATTCAAATATATAACCAACGAAAAAAGGAGTAGTGTGTATGATAAAAGCAATTACAAAAAACCCAGTAGTAAGAAATTTAGCAATTGGTGCAATGTTTGCCGGAGCTGTTGCGGCGGGTCAAGCTGCAAAACCGGTTTCCAATCCTCAAACAGAAAGACCTTTACAAGAACAACTAATGAGCAGCAATGCCTCAAAAGCATTAGCAGCAGTTGTGTTTTCTCAGTCATCCAGCGATGTTCGCAATACATCTATAGATAGAAAAGTAATGGGGCTTGCAGCAAATGAAGCCGAAAGAAAAAATAACAAGGAATATCTAGATGAAATGTACTCGAGATTTGGCACATATTTCGCAGCAGCATCATTGACATCAAGTTTATGCGATGAATATTTTAAAAAAGCGATGGATGATTTTAATAAAACAGAAAGTCCTATTCTTAGAAAAAGAATAGAAGCTAATCCAACTCAAGCAGAAAAAGAAGAGTATCGTGAAATGATTATTAGAACTGCATCAATCGGTGATGGTTATGGTATTGGTGATTATTTCTGTGACAATTTAGACGGATCAGTTTATAATTTGAAATATTACTATGAAAATACTTGGGTGCCATTTAGGGATGCTCATATAAATTCTATTGTTACAAACATTACCGGTAAACCTTCTGCAAAACAAGTTTCAGATGGCGTTGATAAGTTTGAAAAAACTGTTACTTTCTTTACGGCAGCTGAACATAAAAGATATAACGACGAAGTAAGAGCTTATGGAGCAACCCTTGGTTCTACTCCTATTGATCAGGCAAACTTGATAGCATTTAAAGTATTTCTAATTGATAAAATGGCAATTGAAAGAAATATTAAAGAATTTGATATGTTAAATGGTAATAAAAATCTTATGAATACTTTAAGAAGGGTTTTTGACGGTAATGTTAAACCTTCAAAAGGAACACAAAGTCAAAAACCATCTTTGGGTTAATTATATTTCGAAATGTAACAATCTTGAAAAATTCTCTAAAGTTTTTCAAAAATAAGCCGTTAAAAATATTGTAAGCATAGTTTAAGGAGTAATTATTATGTATACAATGTGGCCTGGTTGTTATAGTTTCAGAGATGAAATTAAACTATTTTTATTATGGTTTAAGGAACAGGTTGACTCATTGGTCCTTAAGGTTTATGAAGTAGATAGATTATTAAATTCATAGCACTCACAAAGTGAGTGCTTTTTTATTATTTGATGATAAAGCTGCAAGTGTTTCTTATGAATATACTACAAAATATAGACTTTTTTTTTGTTCGATTTTTTGTTAGAATGTTGAGGAGACTTGGGATTTATTATTTTGAAGAGAATTATATATATAATAGCTATGTTCATATTCCTGTTGCAAGCGTTTATTCCTGCGTTTGCAGATTTGGAGCCTGTAAAAGTTATGTCTATGCATTATGATGATTCTTCTTCTCTTGTTTATATTAATACCCGTGAGTCTGAACCAGTTCAGAGAGAGCCGCTTAAGTTTGTAAGACTATCTAATCCTAACAGAATTTATTTTGATATTAATGATGCGGTTTTAATTGGTGAAAAACAGCAGTTGGTTTTTGAAAAAAGTGATATTAAAGAAATCAGATTAGCACAATTTGAAACTAATCCAAGAAACATTGTTCGTATGGTTATTACTTTTGAGGAGGATTTTGATACTTCAAAAGTTAAATTGATGAATTTGGATGGAAATATTATTGTGAAAACATCTGCTTTGTCTTTAAAGAACGATTATTTTAACATTGTTTATGAGGATGAACCTCAAAATACTGCTTATTCAAGCATTGTAGCAAATTCACAGTTTGTGCAAAAAGTTCAAATACCTGTTACTCAAACAAAGGCTTCAGATTCTGTTATGGCTGATATACAGAGAGCGTTTGAAAATTCCACATTGCCTAATACGGATGGGCAAACCTATGATTCTGTTGTTTCTGTAGATGTTTCATCTAACCTTAAGTTAAGAACGAAATATTTTATAAGTCAATATATTCCAAAAAATGGCGGATTATTAGTTAGTGGTTTAGGACAATTGTCTACTTCTAAAATGTTTTATTTATCTTCACCTAAGCGTGCTGTTATTGATTTACCAAATACATTCCTAGATAAAAAAATACGTAATACAGAAGTTAAGCTTTGTTCTGATGGAAGCTGTAAAGATACCGCAAAGATTGGACAATTTGAATATAACAAAGCTAGAATTGTTGTTACATCTGATAGAGCGGATAAATATATTCCAATTTATTCACAAGATGCTCAATCATTATTTTTGATTGATACAGACAAACTTAATCATACAACATTATCAAATATTACATCTAATATAAATAAGGCTTTTGTTAGAAAAATTGATAATAAAACAAATGAATTAATATTATCATTTACTAATCCTGTTGTTTATTCAATTGTTAGAAATGATAACTCGCTTAATTTTTATTTGTTTAATGTGAAAAGCTATAATGAGCAAGATTTAATTAGAACTTTTAATAATACTTATTACAAACAGTTTACTTTATCGCTGCTTCCTCAAGTTGGAGTAAGAGCCGGTATGGGTGTGAATAAAGATGATATTATTAGAATTGAACAAAGTGTTGATGCAAAAGCTTTAAAAATAACCATTACAAAAGGCAAACAAGAGGAAGTTAAGGTTGATAAACCTTCTAAGAAAACTTCTGTTAAGAATAAAGTCGTGCTTGATGCCGGGCATGGAGGCTCTGATTACGGAGCTATACGAGAAGGTATAAACGAAAAAGACATTACTCTTGATGTTACTCGCAGAGTAGAAGCAATTTTACGTTCCAAAGGTTATAAAGTTGCTCTGACACGTAATAATGATGTGTATGTGTCTCTTGAAGATAGAGTTGAATGTTCAGAAAGCGAAGAGCCTGAAATTTTTGTAAGTATTCATGTCAACTCGGCTGTTTCTACAGATCCAAGCGGTATTGAAACTCATTATTATCACGAGTACAGTAAAGAACTTGCAGAGGTAGTTCATAAACATCTTATAAAAGAAATCCCGACTACTAAAAACAGAGGTTTGTTTAAATCTAAATTTTATGTTATAAATCATACGACTGTTCCTGCTATTCTTGTAGAGATGGGATTTTTATCAAATGTTGATGAAAGAAATGAATTAATAACAGATAGTAGAAAACAAAAAACTGCTAAAGCAATAGCAGAAGGTATTATAGAGTATTTGAAAGCAAATGGTAAGAAGTAATATGGAAAAGAATGCTCCAATAGGTTTTTTTGATTCAGGTGTAGGTGGTTTATCCGTATATGCCCGATTTCGTCATGCTTTACCTAATGAAAATACAATTTATTATGGTGATTTAAAAAACTTACCTTATGGTAACAAAACTCAAGAAGAATTAGTTTGTTTTGCACGAAATATTTTAGACTTTTTCAAAACAAAAAATGTTAAAGCTGTTGTCATTGCTTGTAATACATCTTCAGCACTGGCGTATGATTTTATAAAAAATGACTATGATTTTAAGATTTACCCTATAATACAATCCTGTGCTAAAGTCATAGCCGGTATGAATATAAATAGAATAGGTGTTTTTGCTACAGTTGGAACTGTTAAATCAGGTGCTTATAAGCGGGAGTTGTGTAGATATAAATCGGAACTATCTGTTAAAGAAATTGCTTGCCCAAATTGGGTTTCTATTGTTGAAGGTGTTGGTTTGCCTTATGAAGAGTCTGATATCAAAATTCATCTTGATGAAATGTTGGAATTTAATCCTGATAAAATTATTCTTGGTTGTACTCATTACCCGTATTTAATGGAAAGATTGGTCAAATATGCGCCAAAAAGTATTTTTATAGATCCGGCTGAAATTTTTGTAAATTATCTTAAAAATGACTTGTTTTTAAATGACAACTTAAAGCCCGGATATGAAGAGTTTTTTGTAAGTGCAGATGTTGAAAGTTTTCTTAAGAATTCTCAATTATTTTATAATGTTAAGGAATGTAACGAAGCAGATGCTTGTATAGGCAATTTCTCTTAAATTATTGACTTTATATTTATAGATAGTTAATAGAAGTACTATAAGTACTTTGGAGGAGAAAATCATGAATATTGCATTAAGAAAACTTGCGATGATTGAGAAAAGTCTCATAGCTCAGGAAGAAGAAGCCAGACTTCAAGGTTATACTACAAATACAATTGATCAAGATTTTAAACGCCGAGTAACAGATTTAATGGACAAAGTTCGCGTTATTTAATTGGACTAATTCTTTAAAGTAGGGGTTTCGTTGGAATAGTTCTTCAAAACTTCCAACATCATTAATGGTTGAATTTTTCATAAATATTATGCGGTTAGCGTTTTTAATGGTTGAAAGTCTATGGGCAATAGCAATTATTGTTTTTTCGCCTTTCAGGTTGTTAAGAATAGTGCAGATTTCATCTTCGGTTTTTAAATCAAGAGAAGAAGTCGCTTCGTCTAAGATTATGATATCAGGGTCAAAATACAAAGCTCGTGCAATAGCAAGACGTTGTTTTTGACCTTGAGACAGACAAATGTTAGAAGAATAAATTCCTTGCGGATAATTTGCAGCAATATGTTCGTATAGACTAGCTTTTTTTAAGGCATCTATTACTTTGTTGTCATCAATTTGTTCAGAGCCGAAAGCTACATTTTCTCTTATTGTTGAAGAAATAATATTGTAATCTTGTGGAATGTATCCGATTTTAAGCTTTGGAAATTGTGTATCATTTATAAATTTGTCATCAAGGTAGAGTTCTCCTGTTCTTATTTTTAGCAGACCAGATAAGATATCAACGAGAGTTGTTTTTCCAACTCCTGATGGACCTGCTATACCTATAAAGTCGCCTTTGTTAATTTTTAAATTAATATTGTTTAAGGTTAGTTTATCTTCGTATGCAAAAGTTACATTCTTTAATTCAATTGAGTTGTTAAAATCTTTCGCGGGTGTTTCAACAGGGGAGAAGTTTTCTAAATTAAATTCTTCATAGTAGCTAATAAGTTCTTTTACTAACGGTGCTGCAGTTTGTAATCCTGTTAAGTTTACCTGAATTCGGCTAATTGTTGGTGCAAGTCTGAATATTGCTGAAATAACAAGAGCATAACAGGCAACCAGTTCAGTGGAGCTTGAAATATTTTGAACTGATATTATTGTTAATAAGATTAACAATAGAATTATAATAAAAGGTTCTGTAACATACGGTGGAATTGAGTTATAAAAAAGTAATTGTTTTGCATAATAATTAAGATTTTCTGCTTTTTGTTTGTAGGCTTCAAAGAAAAACTTACCGCTGTTAAATATTTTGACACTCTTTATATTAAAAAGCGGAGTATTTTCACCGAGAGTAGTTATTTCACGCGCTTTACTGTATTTTTGAGAAATAACTTTTGTTTTGAGTTTAAAAAATGCTGATTGTGCTGCAAGAAGAATTGCCGAGCACCCTAAGGTAACAATTGTAGCGTAGAAAAACTTAATAAACAGAAATGTAATAATTAGGGTGAATACAAAAATATTTACAATAAGATTTAGCACCCTAAGCATATAGTTATTAATAGAATTTGGTATAAGAAATGTTGTTATATGCTGTTTTTTTTCAAATGGAATTCGTGTAATTGAAGCATAGTTTCCATTAATAAAATAATTTATGAATATTTTGTTCATATGTAATTCACAATCTTTTGTGAATTGAGCTTGAAGATAGTTGTAAAAAATCATAAAAATATTTTTTATAATAAAAGCAGCTATAATTAATAAGCCTAAAAAGATGGAACTTTTGTTCATTCCTTCTGTTGACAATAATTTATTAATAAAAGGGTATGTAAGAGCTACTCCAAAAAGTTCTAAAATTCCTACAATAAAAGACAATACAAAATATTTAAAAAAGTTTTTTTTATCTTTTATAAAATATTGGAAAAATTTTTTGTTAAAAAGTCCGTCCATATATAACATACTACATTAAAAATGTTTTATATGGTATAATATAGCCATAATTATGAGGAGGAAGTTATATGTCAAATCCAATTTTAAATGACAAATTTACAGAAAGAACTACCATTATTGAAGGTGCTACAATGACTGTTAACGGTACCTTGCAAGCGGCTATGATTTTAGGCTTGCTTGTTTTAGCTGCAGCTAGTTTTGTATGGTCAAGATTCGGAGCCGGTTATACGGATTTTGCAAGTTTGTTGACTTATGGCGGTGCGATAGCCGGTTTTATTGTTGGTTTGATTGTATGTTTTACCAGAAATAAATACTTAACACCGGTGTATGCTGTTTGTGAAGGTTGTTTTCTTGGCGGTGTTTCATTTATGTTTGAGGCTGCTTATCCGGGAATTGTTCTACAAGCAGTAATTGGAACTTTTGCAGCATTATTTTCTATGCTTGGTCTATATAGAATGGGTTTGATTAAATGTACGGATAAGTTTAGAAGTGTTATTTTTATTGCAACATTATCTATTGCAGTAGTTTATCTGATTAATTTTATAGGAAGCTTTTTCCACTATGCAGTACCATTCGTTAATGCAGCTGATAATTCTAATATGGGTATTATAGTAACAGGCGTTATCGTTGTTATTGCTGCTCTAAACTTAATTTTAGATTTTGATTTTATTGAAAAAGGTTCACAAATGATGCTTCCAAAAGACATGGAATGGTATGGTGCTTTTGGTCTTATGGTTACAATCATTTGGTTGTATATTGAAATTCTGAAACTTCTTGCTAAAGCTAAAAGCCGTAGATAATAAGGATTAATCAATGATAATTTTAACAGCTATAATTTCATTCATTTTAGGTTCTTTGATTACATGTTTTGTCTTCTCAAAACGTGAATTTGCCTCAAAGGAAGAAATTATTAAATTAAAGGCTAAAATAGAAACTTCAGAAAGTCTTCAAGATATTATAAAACGCGATTTTGTTCAGCTCGCTAATGAAACGATTAAAAATGAGCAAGAAGATTTAAGAAAACAAAATCGCGAAACTCTTGAAGAAAAACTTTTGCCTTTAACAAAAGAGCTTGGAGAGTTTAAACAAAAAGTTGAACACTTTAATCTTAAAGGTGTTGAAAATACTACAAAGATTGTAGAGCAAATTGGTAATCTTGAAAAAAATAACAAAATTATTGAACAAGAAGCAAAAAATCTTGTTGAAGCATTAACTAAAAACCAAAACACAAAAGGTTCTTATGGTGAAAACCTTCTGGATACTATTTTGCAGTCTTGCGGTATGCAGGAGGGGGTTCATTATACAAAACAGTTTGTAACAACTTCTGCTAACCTGAAAGATAATGAATTGCATACTGTGAGACCTGATGTTGTTATTAATCTTCCTGATAACAGACATCTTATTATTGACTCAAAAGTTACTTTGACAAGTTATCTTGAATATATTGAGGATAATTCCAAAATCAATGCTTTTAAATTAGAAGTTAAGAAAAGAATTTTGGATTTAGCAAACAAAAACTACCAGAATGCCGGTGATTTGTCTCAACCTGATTTTGTTCTGATGTATATGCCTGTAGAGTCTTCTGTTAATATGATTTATGAAGATAAAGATTTGATTACACAGGCTTATAAAGCTAATATTATTATTGTTGGAACTGCTTCATTACTTACAGCTATAAGACTGGTTAATCAGCTTGCAGCCCAACAAAAACAAAGAGATAGTGTTAATCAAATAGTTAATGCCGGAAGCAATCTTTATGACACATTTGTGCAGTTTTGTGAAGATTTAATTGATGTTCAAAAACGTATGGAAGATGTATCATCAAAGCTTACCAAAACCATTAACAGATTTAAACGCGGTAATAAAAATAAACCAAGTCTATTCTCTCAAGTCAATGCACTTAAGGACTTCGGTATTAATTCTGTTAAGGAAATTCCAGAAACATTGTTAATTGAAGATAAAGAGCTTGAAGAGGTTTTTGCAAATGACTAGAATTCTTGTTGTTGATGATGATTTAGCAATTAATGAGTTAATTAAAGTTAATCTTGAACTACAGGGATATGAAATAGTTCAGGCTTTCAACGGTACTGAAGGCTTTGCTTTAGCAAAACAAGAACAGCCTGATTTAATTGTCCTTGATGTAATGATGCCTGAAGTTGACGGTTATACAGTGGCTCAGAGAGTACGTCAATGCCCTGAAATTGCTGATACTCCAATTATTATGCTTACAGCTTTATCTGAACTCAAAAATAAAGTGACCGGTTTTGATATTGGAGTTGATGATTATTTAACTAAACCATTTGAGATTGAAGAACTTGTTGTTCGCGTAAGAGCATTGCTTAAGCGTGTAAATAGTATTCCTAAAACATCTGCGGTAAGAGATTTGTTAACATACAAAGAAATTACTTTGCTTCCTGAAACATACAGTGTTCAGATAAATGATAAAGTACAGAAGCTTACGCCGATTGAGTTTGATATTTTTAATTTGTTATTCCAAAACCATGGAAATATGGTTCCTGCCTCAAAATTATTAAAGGATGTCTGGGGTTATGAACCTGATGACAGCGTTGAGACAATACGTGTGCACATAAGACATCTTAGAAGCAAAATAAATAAGATTTCTGGTGATAAAAAATATATAGAGACTATCTATGGCGGCGGATATAAGCTGAATATTTAAATTACTTGTTTAATACATCAATAATACCGTAGACATATTTTAATTTTTCTAACGAACATCTTTGCAATGAACTATTAATAGCTTTGATATAATCTGAATGTTCTTTCAGAATATGGTTTGGTTTAGCTGACAAAAGAACACTTGGATGTACATCAAAAATATTACATAGTTTTGCAAAAGTTTCACTGGTAATAAAGCTTGTTCCTGTTTCTATGCGATTTGTGGTATTGACACCTAATTCAAGGAGTTCTGCTAACTTTTCTTGCGTAATACCTTTATCTATACGTAATTCCCTAATTGAAGAGCCTAGCATTTGTTTAATTGTTTTACCATCTATACTAACATAATAGACTATTTTATTGTCTACAACCAACACTTTTAAGAGGTATTGATAGCATTTAAAACTATAAAAAAGTGCATGTAACGTCTTTAATTGGGCTTTTAAATGTAAAATGCAAAACAGACATACTCCAAAGAGTATCAAAAAAATTTACCCCTTCTCACAAAAAAAAAGCCCCGCAAAATGCAAGGCAAAACTTTAGTAAGATGTAAGATAGTTAATATAAGAGAGATGTTGCGCGTTCAGATAATGTCTTAGCGCGTAATACTTTTTATACTGCTTCGGTTTGGACATATTTAGCCGATTTGGCTACAACACCGTAGCAGACCATTGTTAATCTGTTATTTAATGCAAGCATGGTTTTATATGTGTTTGCAGAAGCCGCCATTGCTCCTAACATATCATCTGCTGATACTCTTGATACCAATGATTCAGCATCGTGGTTGTCAACTTTTTCCTGTGCATATTTTTCTACTAATAATTTGTCGATAAAATCTCTTGCGCCAATTGCCATAAATGTCTCTCCTTATTTATACTATCTCTCAGATTATTTAGATATCTGATGTATATATAAAGTATTTCACATTTGGAAAATTGACTTTTTTATTCTTAATTGTTAACTTTTGTAAACTTGCGTTTCTTCATGTCGTATGCCAGAACTTTGTAGTCATGCTTGTTTACGACTATTTTAATTGCATTGTTAATATCTGTTCTTAGTATTGTTGAATTATCTAAAACTCTTAGGGTGTAAAGAGCCGGGTGTCCAAATTTGTTCTCACCAACCGAAATAACAGAGTATTGAGGGCTTAAATATTTTATTATATCTTTATCAACGCCGCCGTTTGCTCCATGGTGAGGTACTTTGAGAACCGTAATATTATTTGGGATATTTGTTAATGCTTCTTTTATTCCATTGACTCCGGCATCACCTGTAAATAACATAGAGAAATCATTATAGCTTATTAGAGTTAAGGTTGAATTTTCATTATCATCTTTGCCATTGGTCAAAACAAAGTTTGTTAACTTCAGTCCTGATTTGTTATAAACGGTTTGATTATTTTGAGCGTGAATAATTTTAACCTGATTGTCTTTTGCTGTTTTGTAGATATTTTTTGCTGCATAAGAGTTATGGTTCAAATCGTTTACATATAAATGTTTTACATTGACACCTTTCATTAAATCAATTGCACCGCCGCAATGGTCATTATCAAAGTGAGTAACAATAATTGTATCAATTTTCTTTATGCCTCTATCTTTCAAATATTTTAAAATAAGCATTTCAGCTTGTGATTTGCCACCGTTATAACCCGCTTTTGCAGTATCAATCATTATGTATTCATTCTTGGGTGTTTTGATTAAAAAACAGTCTGCATTTCCAACATCAAATGCCATGATTTCCAGATTAGAGTTTTTAATTGGAATTAATGTTATTAATAATATTACAAGGAAAAATACTCCTGTTTTTAATAGTGTTATAATATGTGTTTTTCTTAAAATTCCTGTGACACACAATAGAATTCCATAATAAAGAAGAATCTGAAATACACTTGGATGGGTTGTCTGCAAAGCAGAATGCGGCATTGTACCCCAAAAGTCCGAAATATTAACAAGTATTGTAAGTAACGGATTTAGGATAAAATCAAAAATTTTACATATAAAATCGGCGATAGGTCTTATTATACATAGTAGAGAACTTACAAAACCGCCAAAGCTCAAAACCATAAGTATCGGTACGCTCATGATATTTGCAAAAACAGAATATAAGCTTATATTACTAAAATAAAAAATCTGAATAGGTATAACCCATAATTGTGCAATTATTGGAATTGCGATAGTTCCTGCAATAAAATTTGATATTTTATTTTTAAAAACAGGAATAACAGGTGACATAACAAGTATACCGAAAGTTACGATAAAAGATAATTGAAAACCAACATCATTAATAAATAACGGATTATATAAAAGCATTAAAAGTGCAACAAAAGATAACAAAGAAATACTGTGAGCATCTCTATCGATTAATTTTCCTATCAAAACAAAAAGAAGCATACATGTTGCTCTTATGACTGAAGCACCCAGTCCTGTCATAAGTGAATAAATTATTACCATACACATGCCAAGAAAAACATTTAGTTTGTAAGGTGTTTTGAATAATGACATAAAGAAAAAGAAGAACGAGTAGATAAATGCAACATTCATTCCAGAGGCGGCAAGTATATGTAATAAACCTGAATTAATAAATGATTGTTTGATATTCTTTGGCGGTGAAACAGCATCATCACCAAATACAATACCGCCTAAAATTTCTAAATTCGGACTTTTTAAATATTTTGAATGCACAGAGATAATATCTTCTCTAAAATTATTAATTCTCTGTAAGCTTCGTTCTTTAAAGGATGGAGTATTCTCAAGCAAATCGTAGCTTTTAGCATAGAATACCGCATATGTATTGTGATTTCTTAGATAATTTCCATAATCAAATTGAGATGGATTTCCCGCCTTGAACGGGGCTGATAGTCTACCTTTTAAAATGCAAGAATTGTATAATCTTAATCCTTCAAATGTTTCGCCTTCTTTTGCGTTATAAGTTACTAAAACCTTTTCATCTTTTACTTCTTTTTCTGTAGAACCAAATTTGATTTTATCTACTTCAAAGAAAAACTTGGGTTTGCCTTCTGTTTGACCCTGAGGAATAGAAACAATTGTACCTGTTATTTCAGAGTTTAAGGGCGCAAGATTTAGTAATTCATCTACATCTTTAAGTCTGGAGGATGTATTTATGACACCGAGATAAAAGATTAAAGCTGTAACAAGAATATATTTAAGCGGGAAGGACTCTTTTAGAATTAATGTAATAAGTCCGATACTCAGAATAATTGAAAATAAAAGCAGATTGCTGCTAAGTGTAGCAAAAACAGCAAGCATATACACGCTTGCTGTAAATAGCATAAGAAAGTTTTTGTTTTGTGATAGTTCTAAACAGATGTTTTTCAAGAATTTTTACCTTCTGAAACAGTAGCGATTTTTTCTATTCCTTGAGCATCCAGAATGAAATCGCAAAGTTCTCTAACTGCACCTCGACCGCCGTTTATGGAAGATTTGAAGTTGCATACTTCCTGAACTTCCTCTACTGCATCGTTTGGACAGCATTTAAGTCCTACTTTTTCTAAAATACAGATATCAGGCAAATCATCACCCATATAAGAAACATTTTCGTAAGTAAGATTGTATTTTGCCATAATTTCTTCTAATGCAGGAAGTTTGTATTTTTGTCCTTGATAAATTTCTGTTATATTAAGGTTTTCGGCTCTATGACGAACGGTCCCGTTGTTTCTTGCTGTAATAATTGCTGTAATGAAGCCTGATTTGTTCATTCTTACAATCCCGTGACCATCTTTAACATTGAAGGTTTTGTATTCAACGCCGTTTTCATCGTAAGTTACACTACCATCAGTCATAACACCGTCTACATCAAATGCTAAAAGTTTAATCTTTTTTGCTGCTTCAAGAGCATTATCTTTAAGTTTTGCCATAGTTGTACCTCTTTTTTTTAATAATTATATCACTAAAAAGATTTCATCTAAATGAAGGTTTGATTTTTTTTTAAACATCATTAACATGATATAAAAGGAGATATACTATGAGCAAACGACTAGATGGTACATCAATGTTTACAGGTGTAAATGCCGGTTTTACAAATGCTTTTGCACAACTTTCAGGACAATATGCAGATGGTATTACCTTAGAAAATCTTAATAAAGCTTTAACTAATACAAATATTATAAATTCATCGTATGGAGCAACTTTTGCTTCTTATATGACAAATAATTTTAATAGTATTGACAAAGACCGCGATGGAATAATTTCTGCTGAAGAAATTCAGAATCTTATGAGCCAAATGGCAACTCAAGGGATGACAAGGGAGCAGCTTATGACCTTAGCCGGAGTCACAGGTATGAGTTCTTCTTTAACCCAAACAGTTTTGGAACATTTTAATGAGATTGATAAAAACCATGATGGAAAGGTTTCAAATCAAGAAATTCAGTCTTATGGTGTAGAATCTGATTTGGAGAAACGCAAAATCAATGATAAAAACAGGCTTGTAAATAACATGTCTATGTATTATGACATTGATGATAAATACGATGGAAGCCTTTTAGATTATCGCTATCTTGATAGTGACTCATAAGAATCGATTATGTTCTTTTTCCCATTCTACTGAAGTTATTTTGCCGTGTCCTGGATAAATTACTGTTTCAGGCGGGAGGGTGAATATTTTGTTTTCAATACTTTCGACAATCTGATTGAAATCGCCGCCTTCCAAATCGCAGCGTCCTACTGCTTCGCGAAAGATAGTATCACCTGAAAAAAGTTTCCCGTCAACATAGAAGCAAACGCCGCCTTGAGTATGTCCGGGAGTGTGGATTACCTTAATTTTTGTGTTACCAAGTTCAATAATCTCTCCATCTTCAATATATTTATCTATTTTTGGTAAAGTCATTTCAGGCATACCCATCATAGGTAAATATTGATTAACTTTTTGAACCCATCCTAAATCGTTTTTATGCATTAAAACAGGCACATTAAAATTTGGTCTTAGTCCGGCAATATGATCAAAGTGCCCGTGAGTAAGCAGAATATATTTTAAAGTTGCATTTTGTGCTTTTAGTTCTTGTCTGATGTTGTCATCAACAGCAGAACAGTCAATCAATGCGGCTTCCTTTGAGTCCTCATCGATTATTAAGTAATTATTGTTATCTATTGGCGGTTCAATAAAAGTTTTAACTATCATATTCACTTACTCCGTTTGGTATAAAATTCAGATTATTAATAAATTCAAAATCACTATTGAGTTTAGATTGTGTAAGGTTTTCAAGTACAAAATATGTTGAGCCCGAACCCGACATAATTGAGTTTGGATAAGCTGATTTTATTTCTTGAAGCTCTTTGTAGTCTTCGAAAACAGCGTATTCCAAATCATTGTATAAAAAAGATTTTATATCTTCGCCTGATTGAATAGCCTTGAACATTTTTTCAGTCATGTTGTTTTGCGGCTTAAACTCTTTTACGGCGTATTTTCTATAAGCTTCTCCGGCTGAAATTCCAAGAGCTTTTGGTTTTATTAATGTTACATCAGATTTTATTACGGGCAATGGTTCTGTGATTTCTCCTCTTGAAGTTGCAAGGGTACAGCCTCCATTTAAACAAACATTCAAATCAGAACCTAATTGAGCGCAAAGATTTTCTAATTCCTTATGTGATAAGGCGTTGTATATTTTATTAAGTCCGTATAAAGTTCCGGCTGCGTCGGTGCTTCCACCGGCTAAACCGGCTGCAATCGGGATGTTTTTCTCTATGAATATTTCAATTCCTTCATTTATTCCTGTTGTTTTAAAAAACAAATCAGCTGCTTTATAAACCAGGTTTTTTTCGTTATATGGGATTTCAGTACTTGTGCCTGAAAGCTTAATTCCTGTAGGTAATGGTTTTATGGTCAAAAAATCATAAAGATTGATTAATTGCATAATGCTTTTAATATTATGAAATCCGTCTTCTCGTTTGTTAACGATTTCCAGAGTCAGATTGATTTTTGCCGGACATTTAATCTTAATTTCGTTCATATTTGAATTGTATCATAAATAATCCTTGAGGATTACTCCCCGAGAAGATTAAAAAGGGTTGAAAATAGTGTTATTATTATAATGTAAGTCGGGGACAGCTAGTGGTATCGTCGTTTTTCGACCTCAAAATTTTGAAAGGCATTATGTGTGTGTTCGGCTTACCACTATATGGGGCTTGGTTTTAACCAAGCCCCATATAGTTTTATGATATTAAAAAATCTTTAGATACAGTTTAAAACTTCTTCAAATGTGCATATGCTGCATCCATTGCTTTTTTGCCCAATTTACCAAAATCAATTGTGTACATGGTGCTTTCACCAATTTGGATAACATCTGTAATATGCCCGATGCCAAGTTTTTCGTGGAATACACGTTCGCCGACATTGAAATAATATTGTGTTGCCGTATTTTTTAATTCTTCGGCTTTTGCTGTTTCTTCAGCTTGACGAGCTTGCTCTTTTTTACGTTCTTCAAGGCGCTGTTTCATAATATTATTTTCAAAAAACGCCTTAATTTTTTCGTCTTCTTTTTGTTTGTTGATTGGATTTTTTTGTACAAAAGCTTTATTTGGAGTTCTCTTAACAACATTTGTCGTTTTGTTTTGAGAAGGTGCTGCAAAGTTTTTGCCAAAACTTGTTGAATTAGAAGACGATTTGGTTTGACCAAAGCTTGAACCAAAGCTCGTTACAGGTTTTACATAACCGTCTGTATCAAAAGATGACTTGCTTTTGACTGATTTAACAGCGCTTGTAAATGTGCTTCGATGTTCGGTATATCCGCTTGATTCTTGCGCTTCCATAAGGTGCTGCGGTATTTCTTCTATAAATTGGCTTGGAGAATAATACTTATATTCACCCCACATTTGACGGCGTTTTGCGGTAGTTAAATACAACTTGGTTTCAGCACGTGTAATCCCTACGTACATCAAACGTCTTTCTTCTTCCAGTTCTGACATAATATTCATTGTTCTTGCAGAAGGAAAAATCCCCTGATCACAGCCGGCTAAGAATACAATCGGGAATTCCAAACCTTTTGAAGCATGTAATGTCATCAAAGTAACATTATTTGCAATTTCGTCCATTCCATCAATATCTGATACCAGAGAAACCTGAGTCAAAAATTCACCCAAAACATTATCCTGTTCTTCCGGCTCAAACTCGTTTGCTACGTTTACAAGCTCCTGTAAGTTTTCAATTCTTGTAACATCTTCATCTGTGCCTGTTGCGTGTAATTCACGTAAATATCCGCTTCTTTCAAGCACAAGGCTCAAAAATTCAGGTAATTGATACTTTGGCTGTGCTTCCTGAAACTTCATAATCAAAGTTGAGAAATCTTTAAGCTTAGTTGCCGTCCCTGATTTGATTGTCTCAATATTATCTACATCTAAAATAGCAGAGAATAAACTCATGTCATTTTGGTCGGCATATTCTTGTAAGTGTTTAAGAGTTGTTTCGCCAATTGCACGTTTAGGAACATTAATAATACGTCTCAATGACTGTGAGTCATCAACATTGTGTATAAGTTTTAAATATGCAATCGCATCTTTAATTTCTTTACGGTCATAGAACTTCAAACCGCCGTAAATCCTATATGGTACGCCGGCTGCAATCAAAGCTTCTTCCAGAGCACGTGATTGTGCGTTTGTACGGTATAAAATTGAAAACTGATTGTAGTTATCAGAGGTCGATTTAATCGATTTTACAATATAATTTGCCTCATCAGATTCATCTTGAGCTTCATAATATGTAATTTTTTCTCCGTCGCCTTTTTGAGAGTAAAGTACTTTATCAACACGTTCCTGATTATTTTCAATTACTGCGTTTGCAGCATTAAGAATATTTGCTGTTGAACGGTAGTTTTGCTCAAGTTTTACGATTTTTGCTTCAGGAAAATCCTTCTGAAAATTCATAATAATCCTAAAATCAGCACCACGCCAACTGTAAATTGATTGGTCAACATCACCGACTACGCATAAAGAACGCTCTTGAGGAACAAAAGATTCAAGATTTGTGTATAAAGCGTTTACAAGCTGGTATTGAGCCTGGTTGGTATCTTGATACTCGTCAACCATAATGTGCTGGAACTTATCGTAATATTTTTTTCTAACTTCAGGATTTTGTTCTAATAATTTAACCGCGAGCATAAGCATATCGTCAAAATCGATGGCATTATTGTTATTCAATGCATTCTCGTAAGCTTCAAAAACTTTCGCGATGTTTTGTGATTTAAAGTCTCGTGCAAAAGTTGCAAAAGTATAAGCATCCTGCATTTTGTTTTTTGCATTGGAAATAACGGTTTTTATTAGCTTTGGAGCATAAATTTTGTCATCTAAGTTTAATTTTTTAACAGCTTGCTTAATAACTGCAAGTGAGTCTGTTTCATCATAAATAGTGAAGTTTTTATCAAGTTTTTTACCAGAAGGGAATTGATAGTTTTCTATATCCTGTCTTAAAATCCTTCCGCAAATACTGTGAAAAGTGCCAACCCACATATATTTAACAACATTTTCACCTAAGATAGATGAAAGTCTTTCTTTCATTTCGCGAGCTGCTTTATTTGTAAATGTAACAGCAAGAATTTTTCCTGCAATTGCACCATGTTGTATCATATAAGCGATACGTGTAGTTAAAACTCTTGTTTTTCCACTACCGGCGCCTGCAAGTATAAGTAAAGCTCCTTCTGTTGTTTTAGCCGCATCCTGTTGTTCGGCGTTTAGTGTTTGTAAAATACTTTCCATTCCCCTATTCCCAAATGCATATTTTTGTGCTATCATACAATAGCATACACAAAATGCGTAATATTTGCAATTAATAAAAGGTGGTACAATGATTGAAATTTTAAATTCTTTGGATGATGAGCAGAAACAACCCTCAATAATGGTTCCTATGGGTGATTTAGATGTGGCTGAGCATAATCCTGATGCGGTTGATGAATTAGC
>CAJTWU010000023.1 GCA_910579975.1 uncultured Vampirovibrio sp. | reverse complement strand
GTCAATACCATCTGCACAACCAGTGTTATAAAGGGAATTAATCGTGATTGTGCTTTTGCCGTCTGTTGTATTATAACCATTGTATAAAAATTTGTTGCAGTGGATTCCGTCACCCTTTGAATTAATATTGATTGTCGCACCGCCGTTAACGGTAACCTTTCTGTCGCAGGAGATGCCCTGCTTTGCAGCACTCGTTATATTCAGTGTGGCATTCTTAATACTCATTGATTCTGTTGAGCAGATACCGCTGAGATTCTGACCACCGTCAATTGTCGCACTTCCGTGGCCTTTAATAGCCAGCTTGCATTCGCTGTAAATTGTTCCGTTTTTACCGCTTCCGTTTGCTTTGAAGGAGTTGCTTCCGGTAAAGCTTAATTCAACTTTTGGAGCAGCAACCTCAACACCTGAGCCGATTGAACCGCCTGTGCCGATTTCCTCGCCGTCATTTTCCTTATCCTTTTCTCTGTCGGCATCAGTAAATTTAAGAGCTGTTTTTTTGTCAGCATTGAGTCTTACATCGTTAAATTTAACCTCAACATCCTCGTCAATATGGAATCTGAATTCCATCTGACCATAGAAGGTATCTGTTTCGCTGGTGACATAATATTTGCTGTGTTCTCCTGCACCGTTAACGACTACTTCAACACCGCCTGTAGCAGCAGAGCCTGAAACGGTAACATTTGATGCATCACAGGCAACTTCACCGTTTTTCTTTAAAACGATTGCAGTGTAGTCAACTGTCGGTGTGGGGTCCGGTGTAACAGGGGTGTCGTTACCGCCGTTTGGTTTGGCTGGATTTTCATCACTTGGTTTTTTAGTGGTTGTTTCATCCTTCTTTTTTGTAGTTGTTTCACCGGTTTTTTTCGGTGGATGAGATACAATTAAATTAGGTGCCTCTGTTGATTTGCTGACTGTCTGTTTTTTGCCGTCACTTGTTTTTACCTCAGTAACGGTTTTGCTGCCTTCTTTTCTTGTTTCAACAGTTACATTAACAAGATTGCCTTTATCGTCCTTGTCAAGTCTGATAAACAGATTGTTTGCACTGTCGGCTGTTGTGGTAGCTTTAAAATATTCTGTAACATCCTTGTCGTTATCAAGGTCAAGAGCATCTTGCAGTGCAATGACATTGCCCTTGTCATCAACCAGTGCGGTTAATGTAACAGGTTTATCGTCTGCCTTTTTGATTGAAAAATTGCCTTCCTCATCTGATTCAACGGCAATAACCTGCTTTAAGTATGCATAGCTTTTTTCATCAAGTGATTTGCCGTCTTTGTCCTTAACAGCCTCAACATAACCTGCAATTATTGTTGTGCCGTCACTGTGATAAATCGGAATAAGTGTTAAAATGTTTCCGTCTTTATCGGTAACCTCAAAGGTTGTATCCTCAGTATCAACAGTTTCTTCGCTTTCGTCATCAGCATCAGTAACCTCTACAACATTTGAAGGGCTTTCTGCCGCAGGCTTGCCCTCTTGCTTTGAGCACGCCGTGAATGCTGTTGCAGTGATTACTGCCGCAAGTAATATGGATATAGTCTTTTTAAATTTCATTTAACCACCAGCTTTTATTTGTTGTTATTTTATTAATATGCACAAGATATTGTGACTTTCGTTTTTGCTTATAAAACACGTTCAGGAACGCCTTAAGCGTTCCTGATAACTTTTTATTGAAAATGGAAGCTTTTTACAGCAGGAGCCTCAGTTGAAAGCATAATTTTTAAGTTGCCGTTCATTGCTCTAAGGTCATCAAGCATTTCTCTCATCTGCTTGTCATCCTTAAGTTCAACCGTGAAGCTCAGTTCAAATAAAGCGCCGAAGTCAACTGACTTAACCCTGACCAGCTTGAAAGAATTGGTATATTTGTTAAGTGTTTCATCAAATGCACCAACGTAGTTGAGGGTTTCAGGCACTGTAATCTTAAGTGTATAAACATCACCTTTTTTGCCTGCATAGTTTGTAAGGTGAAGAATGATTATAACAAGGCAGATAACTACTGTTGCAATAGCTGCATATAACCAGTAGCCCATACCGCAGGCAAGACCCATTACAACTGAAAGGAATACAAATGCAATATCCTTAGGATCGCCGGGGGCACTGCGGAAACGGATAAGTGCAAATGCACCTGCAAGGCTGAATGCTCTTGCCACATTATTGCCGATAAGTAAAATTACAAGACCTACGATAGGTGCAAGTAAGATAAGTGCTACACAGAATGCCTGGCTGTAGCCCTCTTTTTTATGTGTGAACAGATATACAAGACTGATTACCAGACCTATGATAACCGAGCTTGCCAAAATCTCAAGCACGCTTACTATTGTAAGTGAGCTTGCAATGTCGCCTGTTGCGGCACTTGAAATCAAATCATTAAAATTCATTTTATTCTCTCCTTATAATTCAACTTTAGTTAAAATCTTCAAAGCCAAGCTCATTACCATCCTTGTCGGTCATATGGTATATAAGCTTGTGTTCGGCGGCATCACGCTTGTATTTAACACCGTATTTTGAAAAGCCGTGGCTGAATAAGCCGTTTTCACTGAGAAGCCTTGTGAGCCAAAGCGGCATTGCACCAAGGATTTTAATTTCCATTATGTACTCACCGCCGGGCAGAAGCAGCTCATCAGCATCACTTTCACCAAACACAAAATTTGACCTTCTTGTTCTGACATTTCTGTCAAAGGTCATTCTGAAATTTTTGTCCTCTTTGCCAAATAAAGCAAGCCTGTCATACTGAACGTAAAGTGCAGGGTGCACCTTATTCATTTTAAGGTAGTATTGCAGCTCCTTCGCAACCTGAGCAGACAGGTAATCCTTTGTTTTCGGCAGGATACCCTCGTTGACAAAAGGCTCAATTTCCTTAATTTTAAGCTTAATTCTTCGCTTGTTTCCCTGACCCTCACTTTTTTTCTTTATTTCCATAAAGATTTTATCTTCCGGATCCTTGCGGTCGTAATAAGAACGAATTCTCATTTTTTCCTTGTAAACAGGTCCGGAGGAATTTTGCCTAATGACATCATGATTATCTGTGTCGTAATAAATACTGTAAATTCTATATTCATTACCATTAAGACAAAATGGGTCGAGCTCCATGTACTCCAGCATAGAGGGCAAAATTCGGTCGAGCATCTCTTTGGTTATGAGATATTTTTTCTCATAACGCTTAAAGGTTGCTATTGCCAAAACCAATCCCCCTTTATATTTAATTTTAATAAATATAATACACGTGTATTATATTATGAAAGCGTCGTTTAGTCAAGAAAAACATAAAATTAATTATTTTATTTAATAATTAATATATAATAAATGCGATTTAACTCTCATTCAGAATGATTGAATTTGAAAAACGATTGTGCTATAATACAACCAGCCAAATAAAATGCATATATTAATTAATTTACATGGGGAGAGTTTATGGGCAAAAAGGACGGAACTGTAGATTTAAGAATTAAAAGAACACAGGCAGCAATAAGAGCTTCTTTTTTTGAACTGGTTGAAAAAAAGGGCTTTGAGCATATTTCTGTTAAGGATATCACAGAGGGGGCTATGATAAGCAGAAATACGTTTTATCTGCATTATGCAGATAAATATGAGCTGCTGAATAAAATTTGTGATGATCTTATGCGAACACTTTTTTTCAGGGTTGGAAAGCAACTAAGACGCGTTCAGAAAAACTATTTTACGCCTGAAAGTGTTGCAACCATAATAAGTCTTGGTATCAGTGCGGTTGACAGTGACAAGGAGGCTTACAAGGTGCTTTTCAACGGAAGCAACGGTGATGTTTTAACTGAAAAGCTGAAGCCGGTTATATCACGTATTCTTGATTTGTTTACTGACGATATCGGCGGTGTTGATGTTTTTTCACGTGAATATATTGTGTCGGGAATAATCGGTCTGATTAAATACTATGCAACCCACGAGATTGATGATATTGAGCAGAAATGTCAGTATTTTACAGGGCTTCATCTTGGCAAGATTATTGAATTTGCCAATGAGAAAAGAGAAAAATTGATATGAAAAAAAAGAGAGAAAAAAAGAAAAGAAGCTCAAGAAATCTGAAAATCAATACAAGAATTGTTCTGACCTCGGTACTTGCTATTGTAATTCCTATTATAATAATTGCCAGCTTTTCAACAGTGCTTGTTCATACAATTGCATCTTATTTCAATTTTTCAACGGTAACAACAAATACCTACAGCACCATTAATCAAATTCAGTGGTCGCAGACAATGTGGAGTATTACCAATGAGCTTACAGGCAGTGAGAGTGAGCAGGAAGTACTCGAAAATTTGTCGAATTTTGTATCACCGCTTGAAAAAATCAACTCGGTGATATATATTGAACGCAACGGAGAATTATTCTATGCCACTAATGGTGACAGCACAATAATCGAAAAAGCCAAAAGGCTTGTGGAGTTTGATAAGGATAAGAATCTGAACTATTTCGGTTATAACGGTCTTGTTATTGTTAATCATGTAAAGTCTGATTTTAACAGCTATCTCATAATGATTGTTAATGATGATTATACAGTTAATGACTTAACAAAAAGAGTGAGCATTAAGGGCTTTACGAATCTGCTTCTTGGCAGAACGGGAATAATTGTGTTAATTATAGTTGCACTTTTTGCAATTGCGATAAGCTTTATTTCCTTTATATCATCAAAAACAATTGTAAAGCCTATTAAGGAAATTGCTGATGGAGCAAATGAAATTGCCAGAGGCAATCTTGATTATAATATTGACTATGAGTCAACAAATGAGCTTGGTCAGACTGTTCATGCGTTTAACGATATGCGGATTAGATTAAAGGAATCGATTGAAAATCAGAATAAAGTGCAGGAGGAACGGCAGATTCTTGTAGCGGGAATTGCACATGATCTGAGAACGCCTTTAACCTCTGCCAAAGGATACGCTGAGGGACTTCTTGACGGTATAGCCGATACTCCTGAAAAAAAGGAGCATTATATTAAAACCATCTGTCAGTCAATAAGCGAAACGGAAAGAATTCTTGATGATTTGCTTACGGTATCCCGACTTGAGCTTAAGGGTTATGAGCTTAACACGGTTGATGTTAAAATCAAAGATTTTTTTGATGATGGTGTTGAAGAAATAAAAATTATTCTTGATAAGGCCGAATTTGATTTTGAATATGAATGCAATTGCAGTGAGGATGCGGCAGTCAGTCTTGACGTTGATAAATTTGTTCGTGTGATAAGCAATATAATTTCCAACAGTATAAAATATTCAAACCCCGATGTTCGTGGAAAAATCAGGTTCTCAATCAATGAGTATGAGCGTTCGGTGATTATTGAACTTGTTGATAACGGTATCGGCGTTGACAGGGAGAGCGTTTCTAAAATCTTTGATCTTATGTATCGTGCTGATTCTGCAAGAACAAATGTTGCTGACGGTTCGGGCTTGGGCTTGTCTGTGTGCAAGCAGATTGTTGAATTGCATCGAGGGATTATCTGGGCAAGCAGCAACCTGGGAGAGGGCTTGTCGATATTTATATCATTACCAAAAGTTAGGAGAATTGAGAATAATGAGCAAAATACTGATAATTGAAGATGATGAAAATATATTACATCTCGAAAAGGATTATCTTGAAGCCGGCGGCTTTGAGGTGGATTTTGCTGTTGATGGTGAAACGGGTCTGGGTATGGCACTGAAGAAAAACTATTCTCTCGTCTTGCTTGACATAATGCTGCCAAGGCTTGATGGTTTTGAAGTCTGCAAAAGAATAAGACAGGTGCGTGATATCCCGATTTTGCTTGTCAGCGCAAAAAAAGAGGACCTTGATAAAATCAACGGTCTTGGATTCGGTGCAGATGATTATATTGTGAAACCGTTTTCGCCGAGTGAGCTTGTTGCAAGGGTTAAAGCTCATATAAGCAGGTATAACAGACTTACTCATATACCTGAGCCTGTTATTACCACATATGAAAGCTTAAAGCTTAATAATGATTCCGGTGAAGCTTTTTATAATGATGTTAATTTGAATTTAACTAAAAAAGAATTTGAGCTTCTTAAATTAATGATTTCAAAGCCGGACACTGTTTTTACAAAAAATGAGTTGTTTTCAAGAGTATGGGGATATGATTCGCTGGGTGATACCTCCACCTTGACCGTGCATATTAACCGCTTGCGTGATAAGCTCAAGGAAATTGCACCTGATACGGATTTTATAAAAACAATCTGGGGCAGGGGATACCGTCTGAAATAATGAAAATACACCGCAGAAATTTCTGCGGTGTTGTTTTTTTGTTATTCATCTGCTGAAAGGAGCATACGGTCATTATCCAGCTCTTCACCTGATGTTGTTTTAAATTTGGCAAGCAGGTCAGCGGTTGTAAGTGCCTTTTTCTCCTCGCCTGATACATCATAAATAATTTTGCCGTCGTTCATCATAATAAGTCTGTTGCCGATTGCAATAGCATCCTTCATATTATGCGTAATCATAATTGCGGTGAGGTTGTCACGTTCAACAATTTTTTCAGTTAAATCCAGAACCTTCTTTGCTGTTTTTGGATCAAGTGCGGCTGTGTGTTCATCGAGCAATAAAAGCTTAGGCTTTTTCATTGTTGCCATAAGCAGTGTTACAGCCTGTCTTTGACCTCCCGAAAGCAGACCAACCTTTGAGGTAAGTCTTGTTTCAAGACCTAAATCAAGTGAAGCTAAAAGCTCAGTAAATTCAGCTCTTTCCTTGCGTGATACGCCGAACCTGAGACCTCTTCTTTTTCCTCTCCTTGCTGCAAGTGCAAGGTTTTCATCAATCTGCATATCTGCGGCAGTTCCGTTCATAGGGTCCTGGAAAACACGTCCGATGTATGCGGCACGCTTATGCTCGGGAAGCTTTGTTACATCAATTCCGTCAATAACAATTGAGCCGCAGTCAACCGGATAAACACCTGCAATCATATTGAGCATAGTCGATTTGCCGGCACCGTTACCACCGATAACCGTTACGAAATCACCCTCGTTGAGAACAAGGTCGATGCCCTTTAATGCTTTTTTTTCATTAATGGTATTGGGGTTAAAGGTTTTGTGAACATTTTTAATTTCAAGCATTATTCCTTAACCTCCTTGAGTTTAATGTGCTTGCTCTGAAACTGTGATTTCCAGAACGGAATACCAAGGAACAGAGCAACTACAAGTGCTGAGAACAGTTTAAGGTCATTTGCGTTAAGACCTAACTTGAGTACAATGGCGATTACTATGTAATAAATGATACTGCCGAATACTGCAGATAAAAGCTTGAGTGCGAAGTTTTTGAATATTTTTCCGAAGATAACTTCGCCGATAATAACGGCAGCCAGACCAATAACAATTGCACCTCTACCCATATTGATATCGGCACTTCCGCTGAACTGCGCAAGCAATCCGCCGGCAATGGCAACAAGACCGTTTGATATTACAAGACCTATAATTTTTCTTGAATCGGTGTTAATACCATTGGCACGTGCCATATTCTGATTTGAGCCTGTTGCACGGATTGAGTGACCTATTTCAGTTCCGAAGAACCAGTAAAGTACAGCAATAATTACTGCTACAAAAAGTGCAGCAACAAGAATCGTTCTGCCAATCTGCAGCATATTTGAAGAAACGATAAGGTCATGATTTCTCCAGCTTATTGTGGTGTTTGCTTTACCCATCATTATTCTCAGGTTTATTGAGTAAAGGGCAAGCTGTGTCAGGATACCTGCGAGGATAGCCGGTATTCCGAATTTTGTGTGTAAAATGCCGGTTGCAAGTCCTGCAAGACAGCCTGCGAGGAAAGCAATGAAAAGTGCAAGGTATATGTTCATACCATTGACTGTGGTAAGAATTACAAGTACAGCACCGCCTGTTCCCAGAGTGCCGTCAACAGTGAGGTCAGCAAGATCAAGTATTTTATATGTAATATAAACACCGATTGCCATTATACCCCAAATCATACCCTGAGCAATGGGTGATGGTAATGACTGTAAAAAATTTAACATTTTTGACTCCTTAAACTAACTAAAAAAGCGATAAAATAATCTACCGCTTTTTTAATAAAGTTTTATTTGTTTTTGTATTTGTTTATTCTGTTACGATTGCTTCGTATCCGTCAGGGATTGTTACGCCGACAGCGTCAGCTCTTTCAGGCATATATTTCTTTGTAAGCTCAGTAGCGTACTGGATTTCCATATCACCGGGATTCTGACCGTTTACAAGAATGTCATAAGCCATCTGACCAGCAGCCTGACCGATTGAATAGTAGCTGATTGAAAGTGTAGCAATACCGCAGCCCTTGCAGATGCCCTCTTCACCTGCAATTACAGGGATTTTAGCAGGTTCTAAAACATTGTTGATTGCTTCTGTATTTGATGCTGCAGTATTATCTGTAGGAGCAAATACTACATCACATTTATCACTTACAATCTGCTGAGTAACTGCTGTTACATCATTTGTATCAACAAATGTATATTCCTTGCAGGTCATACCAAGCTTTGTAAGTTCCTGCTGCATAACATCTGACTGATACTTTGAATTCTTTTCTGCAGAGCAGTAGAGAATGCCTACTGTTTTTGCGTCAGGGCAAAGCTCTTTAATCATAGCAGCCTGATCTGCAAGAGGAGCAAGGTCGGATGAACCTGTTACGTTAAAGCCTGTTTTACCGGTCCAGTTGTCAATACCAAGACCTGTTGCATAGTCAGTGATGGAGGTTGCAACAATAGGAATATCTGCTGTAGCCTGTGATGCAGCAGCCATTGCATCTGTTGCGTTTGCCATAATCAGGTCAACCTGATTTGAAACAAAGTTTGAAACGATTGTGGTGCAGTTTGTAGCCTCACCTGATGCATTCTGTGAGTCAAACTCAAATGTAATGTTGTTAGCTGCACCAAGCTCATTAAGCTTATCCATAAAGCCCTTTGTTGCAGCATCAAGTGCATCGTGCTGAACTAACTGGCAGATACCGATCTTGTAGCTTGTTTTAGCAGGTTCATTACCACTTTTTTCACCTTCTGTTTTTGAACAGCCTGCAAATGCGGTTGCGGTAAGAACACCTGCAAGAGCAACTGCAGCTACCTTTTTGAATATTTTGTTCATAAAAAATACCCTTTCTTCAATACTTTTAGTTATTATAACAACCTCATTTTAACACCTAAAAGTGCTAAAGTCAATAGTGAGTATCAAATTTTATGAACATTATCATTAAATTTTCTTATAACTGTTCTGCAATGGTAAAAATCATATCCTTTGTTTTGTCCCAGCCAAGACATGGGTCTGTGATTGATTTTCCATAAATTCCGTCCTCGACCTTCTGACAGCCGTCTTCTATATAGGACTCAACCATAAAGCCCTTTACCATTGATTTTACATCATTGCTGTGGCGCATTGAATGTAAAACCTCGTTGGCAATTCTTACCTGTTCCAGGTACTTTTTGCCGGAATTTGAATGGTTTGTGTCAACAATAACGGCAGGATTTTGGAAACCGCCGCAGCAGTACATATCATAAAGCTGTCTTAAATCCTCATAATGATAGTTTGAATGATTGTTGCCGTGCTTGCTTACGCTGCCTCTGAGAATAGCATGTGCAAGCGGATTGCCCTTTGACTCAACCTCCCAGCCTCTGTAAAGGAATACATGATCACCCTGAGCAGCCTTGATGGCGTTGAGCATAATGGACAGGTCACCGCTTGTTGGGTTTTTCATTCCGATAGGGATATCAATGCCTGATGATACCAGTCTGTGCTCCTGATTTTCTACCGATCTTGCACCGATTGCAATGTAGCTCAGCAAATCAGAAAGGTATCTGTAATTTTCAGGATAAAGCATTTCATCGGCACAGGTTAAGCCGGTTTCCTCAATTGCGGTTTTGTGCAGAGAACGGATAGCCTTGATACCCTCAAGCATATCGGGATTTTTATCAGGGTCAGGCTGATGGAGCATACCTTTGTAGCCTGCACCTGTTGTTCGGGGCTTTCCTGTGTAAATTCTGGGGATAATAATGATTTTATCTTCTACTTCTTTCTGCACTTCTGCAAGCCTGTGAATATAGTCAAGAACAGAGTCAGCCCTGTCGGCTGAGCAGGGTCCGATAATAAGTAAAAACTTATTGCTTTCACCTGTGAAAACCTTTGCTATATCTTCATCTCTTTTTGTTTTGATTGCTTCTGCTTCAGCGGAAAGCGGCATTTCCTTTTTTATTTCCTGCGGAACAGGGAGCTTTCTTTTGAACTGTGTATTCGTCATATTGTCCATACATTTTCACCTCTGATAGTTGTTTATATTATTATAAAACATTATTTTTATATGTCAATAAAATCTTAAGCTGTGCAGGGTTTGTTTTACGTGCTGAAAATTTTTACCCATTTTGTAAACATTGGCGGTTTATTGTGGATTTTTGCATACTTTTATGTTAATATAATCAACTGCGAGGTATGATGAATGAAAAATATTAAGGATAAATCAAAATTGAATATTCCTGCACTGGCAGTAATTGGCATTATTATTCTTGCAGTGATTATTTCGGTAATTGCCGTTGCAGCATCAAAAGGGAGCAGACCAGACGGTCTGTATCAGTTCAATCAGTCAGTTGCAAATGGCATTGATGTTTCTGAGCATAACGGCGAAATTGACTGGGAAAAGGTTAAGGAAACACAGGATTTTGCTTTTATACGTGTGGGCTATCGTGGTTACGGAAATGGTGAAATATACGAGGACAAATATGCTGCCGATAATCTGAAAAATGCAAATAAGGCAAAAATCCCTGTCGGTGTTTATTTTTATACGCAGGCTGTTACTGCCGAGGAGGCAGAGGATGAGGCGGATTTTGTATATGATATTATAAAAAAGTATAATATAGATTTGCCTGTTATGATTGATTTGGAGTATCCCATTGACAGTGATGGCAATGCTGTCGGCAGACTTGTGGAAAGTGATAATGATTTAAATAAAAATGCCGAAATAATAAATTCCTTTGTTGAAAAGCTCGAGAAGAAGGGCTACACCGCAGGTGTCTATGCATCCTCGAGCGTGCTGCATAATAAAATCAGTATGAAAAAACTGAAAAAGTCAGCCGTTGCATGGGTTGCGGATTATAATGATAAGGTTACATATGATGTTGATTATACTATTTGGCAGTACAGCGAAACAGGAAGTGTTGATGGTGTAAGCAGTAAATATGTTGATTTGAATTATTGGTATGAATAATTATATAATAAATTGAGGGTGTCAGATATAATCTGCCCGAAAAAACGGACTGATAGTAATTATCAGTCCGTTTAGTCTGTCGATAAAGTGGGCTGAACCACGCACTAAGATTAATGAAAAGAAAATTTACTGTTTCATATGATTGCAGGGCAGAGGTTTTACTTCTGCCACTAAAACAATTTAAAAGCCTTGCAATTTGTTGAAATTGCAAGGCTTTTGTTCGTTTTTCGCCTTTTGCTCGGAAACAGTACCATCGTACAGTAATCCTCGCAAAATGCAAAATTCAGCTCCATTTCTCAACATCTGCCAGCGTGTAGAATTTGTAATCTGACTTTTTCTACACGCTGAACGGACTGATAGTAATTATCAGTCCGTTTTAATTGTTGGAAGTATTTTAATTAAGCTCTTTTCCGTTTTTGAATTTATATGAAATATCTTTTCCGCCGTAGCCTTTCAGTCCTTTTATTTCACCGCTCCAGCTATCAGGCAGTGCCCTGTTTTTAAACATTTCTGCAATACCTGCACAAACGCCGAAGTTGCCGTCAATCTGGAACGGCGGATGTGCATCAAACAAATTCGGATATGAACCACCGCCCCATACAAGTGTGATTTTAAAAGGTGACGGTTTAATGTATGTAAGCTGCTGTTTAATGAGCCTCAATGCATTTTTGCCGTTTCCCAGCCTTGCCCACAGGCAGACCTTCCAGCCCAATGACCAGCCTGTACCTCCAAATCCGCGTACATTAAGTGATTTTTCAGCCGCCTTGTTAAGCTCATCATTCTGAATAAAGCGTGATGGATAAATGCAGTATAAATGACTTACATGTCTGTGCTCAACCTCGGTTTCTTCAAATTCCTCAATCCATTCAGGTATTCTGCCGTCGCTTGCAGGCTTAACCTGCTGAATTTCAGGAGCCTCAAATCCAAGTTCTCTGCAGTTTTCAAAGAAATCAAAAAGAATTTCTCTGTCCATTGATGGCATATATGTCGGTGCAAGGCATACACCGTTATCCTTATAATTATTTTCAGGACTGATTGACGGACATGTGACAAGCTCGCCATTGTGTTCAACTAAATAGTCGTTGTAAAATTCAAGACAGCTTTTAAACATCGGAATTAATTTTTCTTTATATTCCTCATCATTTATGTATAGATAATGCTCATAAAGCTGATTGAGTATCCACGGCAGGCTCATACTCCAAGGTGCATACTGGCATGAATCACCGTCACCGTCAGGATAGCCTGCAGGGTATGATGCTCCCCATATATCCGTGTTGTGGTGCGAGCAGGCACCACCGCAGTTATAATAATCCTTTGCAGTTACAGAGCCGTTATAAATTAGCTTTTCGGCTAATTCTGTTAATGGCTCAAAGCATTCGCTCAGATTGGCAATATCTGTGCACCAGTAATTCATTTCGGTATTTATATTTGTTGTGTAGCTTGATGACCAGGGTGCTCTCAGATGTGTATTCCATATTCCCTGCAGAGTCATTGCTTTTGTGCCTTTTCGTGATGCCGATATTGTCAAATATCTTCCGTACTGGAATAATAACGCAATAAGCCCGTTGTCATCATTGTGCTTTTTCATTCTTTTTATTCTTTTATCAGTTGTTAAATCATCACGGCTGCCTTCGAGTGTAATGCTGACCCTGTTGAATAAGGATGAAAAGTCCTTGCGGTGCTCATCGAGCAGAAGCTTGTAAGTTTTGATGCTTTCAAAATAATTCAGTGCATTTTTATACGCATCGCCTGTGGGCATGGATTTGAAGTCAATAAAGCTTGTGGCAAGTGAAATAAGCAGGGTAGTGTCCTTTTGATTTGTTACCTCAATGCAGTCACCATTAAAAACAGCATTGCCCTGTACCTTGACAATACCGCAGAAATCCATACCCTTGTCGCCCCAAACAATGGTTTCACCCTGATTATAATACGGTGGCATACAGACCTCCGGTGCTTTGCCTTTGATTACAAGACTGTCCTCAATAGTTTCGACCTTATGGTGAAGCTGGCTGTTTAAGCGTACCTTAAAGCTTATGCCACGGTCACTATGTATGTTAACAACCATTAGCTGTGCCGGATGTGAAACAAAAACCGTCTGACAAAAGCCGTTTGCTTTAACCTCTGCAACACCTGTTTCCAGATCAAGAGTCCGTTCATAGTTCTTTTTTGGCGAATTTTTATATTCAATTATCAGATCACCGAAAGGAAGATAAGCCTCACTCCAATGACCGTGCATATCTTTATTGAGAATATCCTTTGCCTTTTCGTAATTCTTATTGAAAATCGCATCTCTTACAGCATCAAGATGCTTGCCTGCATCCTTTTTGTTCAAATCCTTCGGATAACCGGACCAAAGGCTGTCCTCGTTTAATGCAATTCTCTCCTTTTTCAGATTGCCGAATACAAGTCCGCCTATTCTTCCGTTACCGATAGGTAGTGCCTCTTCAAAATATTTTGCTTTTTTTGTATAATATAATTTATTTTCCATATTTTGATTGTACTAAATGTTATTATAAATTGCAAGTTGTTTTATTTTGTGTTATTATAAAAATATAAATAGGGAGGTATTCTTATGAAAAATTTTGTAATTACTATCGGAAGACAGTTTGGATGCGGTGCACATGAAATCGGAACAAAGCTGGCAGAAAAGCTCGGTGTTCCTTATTATGATAAAGAGATTATTAAAAGAGCATCAAAAGAAAGCGGCTTTGACGAAAATCTATTCCATTTTTATGATGAAAAACCAACAAGGAGTTTTTTGTTCAATGTTTCTACCGATGGGCTGGTTCCTATGGGGAATAGTGGTTTAAGCCTTGAGGATCAGATTATTCAGTATCAGTTTGATACGATTAAAAAGGTTGCATCTGAGGGCAATTGTATAATCGTCGGAAGATGTGCTGAGTATATTTTAAGAGAAAGAAAAGACGTAGTGTCCGTATTCCTTCATGCTGATGATGAATACAGAATGAACAGAGTAATTAATGATTACGGCATTGTTCCGAAAAATGCTGCAAAGGAAATCAAGGCAATGGATAAAAAACGTGCAAAGTTCCATAATTTTTACAGCGATGACAGATGGGGCGATGCATCAACCTATGACTTATCAATAAATGTGGCAAAGCTCGGCATTGATGAAACTGTTGAGCTTATTGCAAATTATATAAGTGCTAAATTTTAGTTTGTATTTTATTATCTGAATTTGCAGAAAGCTGTTATATTTTCTTGCATTTATCAAATTGATAATATATAATACGTACAAACTGTTTTTTAGGAGAAATTTGATGGATAAAATTCTTGTTCTTGACTTTGGCGGACAATATAATCAGTTAATTGCCCGCCGTGTGCGCGACCACAGCGTTTATGCAGAAATTCTGCCATATACCACACCGATTGATGTTATTAAAAATAATAACTATAAGGGTATTATTTTTACAGGCGGTCCTAATTCTGTTTATGATATGAGTTCGCCTCATTATGATAAAGCAATACTTGACCTTGGTATTCCTGTGCTCGGAATCTGCTATGGCTGTCAGCTTGTTGCCTGGATGGGTGACGGCGAGGTTAAAACTGCACCTGTCAGTGAGTACGGTAAAATCGAACTTACTGCTGACAAAAGCTCAAAGCTTTTTAAGAATGTGGATGAAAAATCCGTTGTGTGGATGAGTCATACTGATTATATTGCTGTTCCTCCTAAAGGCTTTGAAATCGTAGGAGCTACCAATGACTGCCCTTGTGCTGCTATGCAGAATACAGAAAAGAATATTTATGCTGTTCAGTTTCATCCTGAGGTTACTCATTCACAGTTCGGTTCACAGATACTATATAATTTCCTTTATGAGGTTTGTGCGTGTGCAGGCGATTGGGTAATGGATAATTTCATAGATAATACTGTTGAAAGGCTCAGAGAGCAGATTGGTGATAAAAAGGTTATACTCGGTTTATCAGGCGGTGTTGACAGTTCTGTTGCAGCAGGTTTGCTGTCACGTGCGGTAGGTAAGCAGCTCACCTGCGTTTTTGTTGACCAGGGACTGATGCGTAAGAACGAGGGCGATTTTGTAGAAAGCACCTTTACCACACTGTTTGATATGAATTTTGTAAGAGTAAATTGCGGTGAACATTTTCTTTCAAAATTAAAAGGTGTTACTGACCCTGAGGAAAAAAGAAAGATAATCGGTACAGAATTTTTCAATGTGTTCTGGAATGAAATCAGAAAGCAGAATGAGCTTGGCTTTTTCGCACAGGGTACAATCTATCCTGATTGTATTGAATCGGGCAAGGGTGATGCCGATGTTATTAAAACACACCATAACAGAGTGAATACGCCTGAGGATGTGGAATTCTTGGGCATCATTGAGCCGCTTGCCGATTTGTTTAAGGACGAGGTAAGAAGAGTCGGCGAAAAGCTCGGTATTCCTAAAGAGCTTGTCTGGCGTCAGCCGTTCCCGGGTCCGGGACTTGGTGTTCGTATAATCGGTGAAATTACAGCAGAGAAAATCAAGGTGCTTCAGGATGCTGACTGGGTGCTCCGTGACGAAATGGCAAAGAACGGCTATGAAAAAAATCTTGCACAGTTTTTCTGTGTCCTGCCGGGTGTTAATACCGTTGGTGTAATGGGTGACCATAGAACATATGATAACCTTGTGGCAATTCGTGCAGTAACAACAGATGATTTTATGACAGCCGATTGGGCAAGAATACCTTACGATATTCTTGCAACGGTTTCTAACCGCATAACAAATGAGGTTGCCCATGTCAACCGTGTTGTCTACGACATAACCTCCAAACCCCCCGGCACCGTCGAGTGGGAATGATATTAAAGGCTATAAATTTGGCTTAACTACGCCAAATTTATAGCCTTCTTTTTGTTCGTGAGTACTTTTTGAGTACATTTTATCAAAAGGTATATACTTTTTTGATATTGCATAGACAAAAATTCATTACCTTTTAAACCCTCATTCATAAAACAATATCATCATAAAAGCACAAGAAGTACAAGAAAATTCATAATAATTGCAAGAAATTATTGACAACGCTCAAAAAATATATTATAATCTAGTTGAAAGGACGGTGAATATACAATGAATAGTGCAAGAATACAAGAAATCGTGCTTAGTCTTCTATCTGATAATAGGAGCTATAGTGTTCAGGAAATAAAAAGGCATCTTAATAATATTGATTCAAGTGATTATTCTGAAGGACAATTTGCTGGGTCAATAAATACTTTGCTTAGAAATGGTTCAATAAAAAAGATTGATAGAGGTGTATATTCAATAAATTTAAGGAGAGAGAATATGAGAAAATGTTTTGTGGTTTCTCCAATCGGAGATGAAGGAACGGAAATAAGAAAAAGAGCAGACCAATTATATACATATATAATTAAGCCAGTATGCGAAAAATGTGAATTTGAAGCGATTAGGGGAGACCTGATAAATGCGTCTGATTCAATAGATCAAACTATACTGGATCATCTTAAAAATGATGATTTGATTATCGCAGATATTTCGGGACATAATCCAAATGTGTTTTATGAAATTGGTTATAGAACTTCATTAGGAAAAAATATTATTCATTTAAAAGAAAAAGGCGAAATAATTCCGTTTGATGTAGTGAATATTAGAACTTTTGACTATGATTTAAAAGATTTGGATTCAGTTTCAAAAATCAAAACAAGATTGATTCAAACTATAGAAAATTTAAGTTTTGATGAAAAAAAAACATCTGACGAATCTGGTGCTGAAATTGAAAAAAGCAACAATATTTTACCTATTCTTTATGAAATTTCTGATAAAATCGATGATTTGAAAACGGAAGTTAAATCCGTAAATTCTGATACGATTCAATCTATAGTTATGGCAAGTACTAGTGCTGCTTCTGCTGCTAAAACAGAAAGCACTGAAGATTTTATGACTAAAATGATTATGGAACAATTATTAAAAAATCCATCTTCAGCTGATTCATTATTAGCTTTAGCAGATAAGTTTAATAATCTTAAATAAATATAAAATATTTTTGTAAATTTTTCCAAAATTAATATAATATTACTGAAGCATAACCTTGAAAAATATTTTAATTCTTGTTTTTCAAGGTTTATTTTAATATTAGTTTCTGTAAAAATAATTATCATAAAATCCGCCATTGGCTTTATAAATTTCAGCCAATTCCATTTTGTATTGTTCGAGAAATTTTATGTATGTTCTTTTAAATTTGTTTTTCAAGAGCCATAGTATTTGTTCTTTGCCAATATAGAGTATTCCGTTATGATAATTTCTGGTTTTGTAATTTGTTTGTTTCTCCATTTCTGTAATTGCTTTTTTGATGGTTAATACATCCTGTTCAAAGAATTTTGCCAATTCTTTTTTGGTCATTGGTTTTAACTGAAAATCCATTATAGGATATTCAATATTATTTTTTGAAAGTGTGTTTTGATACCACGATATTCTTTCTTTAAACCACTGAACATCTTTGTCAACGACAAAGAGGATGTTTTTCATTCATCAATAAAACCGCTGTTCGCAAATCTTTGTGCGAGATTTCCTTTCCACCTTTAGTTTTAATATTGTTTTCTTTAAAGTATTGTAATATCTCTTTGTAGTTCATTAATATATATTTTCTTAATTCTTTGCTACTTATCATTTATATTCTCCTTATCAGGAAACACAAAAAACTCTATCAAGTTTTTTGTCCGAAAAAGGGGTATCAAATTCTTTTGCACTTTTTTCGCCAGCGTGGTGTTGTGACACCACAATGCTGTTTAGGGAAACCCTAAAACCCATTGCTCTCCGAGGAAAAAAGTTCTTAAATTTTTTAGTTTTATGACACAAATGACGATATTTTAACACCTAAATACTGTTATATATTTATCGTCATTTGTGTCATTTTTGAATTATTTTTTCAATACAAAATCTATCGTTCTGCACTCACTTGTGCGTGTATTTTTGAAATAAATATTGTATTCGTTCAACAATCTTGTTGCTAAAACATTTAGCTTTCTTGACAAAACATTTGGTCTTAAATCAAGCTGCAACAGGCTGATTAATTCTGATGCCGTTCCTGATCAATTCGGATTTTCTTTTGTAACAATCGTTGAAATTTTTACAAGTAATTCATCCTTTGGTTCTTTGAAAAAGTCCGTTTCTTCTTCAACTAATTCCCAAATACATCTTTCACGATTAAACTCTAAATGTAACTTTTGGTCTTGCTGATCTCGACCCGAAATGCTTAAGACTATTCATTGCTCCGCAAAGTATTTGGTCACAAACAAATTGATGATTTGCTTGGACAAGCAAGGAATATCAAAGGTCAAAAGCGTGACAACACACGCTCAAGATAAATAAATTTTTAGGAGGAAAACAAAATGGCAAAAACAATTTTTGAACAAATGGGCGGTACTTACACACAGGTTGGAGATTATCTTCTCCCCAATTTATCGCTACCGACTGAAAAAAACAGGTAAATATCGGCGTATGGGGTATGAGGCGTAAACGGTTTTTGAAAGAAAATCATCGTGTTTTTTATGCTAACCTGATGACTTCGGGAAAGCTTGTTGCATATCTTGGTGACATCGAACAACAAGCAACAGCTATGTTTCTGCGGTTGGTAAAACAACTGGCGGAAAAAGAAAATGTAACCGAAGAACTCAAAGAAACCGACCAAATGCTGTGGGTTCAGAAAATGAACAATATCCGTAATCGTGCAACGGAAATTGTAAATGCAGAATTGATTTACACGGTATAAGCACCAAGGCGGCAGGGAGAAATCTCTGCCGCATTTTTTAATATATAGGTTATTAAAAATATGAATTACTTTTTTGATACGAAAATAAAATAAGCTTTCGTTTAATTACTTATTGTATTTATGGAGAGTTTGTGATATACTGTAAACATACAAATTACAATTCACACAAGAGGTGCATTATGGCTGTCAGTTACAATAAATTATGGAAACTTCTTATTGATAAAAATATGAAAAAGAAAGAACTTGGGGAAGCAGCCGGAATAAGTAATACTTTAATTGCAAAGTTAGGGAAAAATGAAAATGTTACAGTTGAAGTGCTTGTAAAAATATGTACTGCTCTTGATTGCAACATTGAAGATATTATGGAATTGACTCCTGATAATAACTGATTTAAGAATTGTATCAAATAAGCAGGAGGATTATAAAAGTATGCCGTATCAAATTTGGAACAGAAGGTATACCGGTAGCAAATATAAGTTATCAAATTGGATTTCCGATTTAATACACAATAATTGTGTTGGGGATTCATTTTGCGATTTGTTTGCCGGTACTGCAATAATGAGTAAAGAAATGATTGATAGTGTTGATGAAATATATATAAATGATTTTCTTTACTCAAATGAGGTAATCTATAATGCGTTTTTTGAACAGTCTGACTATGATCTCAAAAAAATAGAATTTTTAAAGAATGAGTTTATGGAAACACCTTTATCTCAAATTCATGAAAACTATGTATCAAAAAACTTTGGGGGAAAATTTTTTTCATATAACGATTCTCTTCGTATTGGCTATATTAGAGAGAAAATAGAAAATAATAAAGCACTGAACGAAAAAGAAAAAAATATATTAATTGCATCTCTTTTATATTCATTGGACAAGTCGGCAAATACTGTCGGTCATTATGATGCGTATATTAAAGGAAAATCGATAAATGATACATTTTCCTTTGACCTAATAGAACCCTATAAATTCAAAAATAAAAAAATACACATTTCAAGGTTAGACGCTAATGTGTTAGCAAAAAAAATTAGTTGTGATATTGTTTATATCGATCCACCCTATAATTCAAGACAGTATAGTAGGTTTTATCATATTCTTGAAAATATCACAAAATGGGAAAAACCAGAGTTATTCGGTACAGCTTGCAAGCCTAAGGCGGAAAATATGAGCGAATATTGCAGAAGTTCCGCAACAAAAACTTTTGAAGAATTAGTATCTTCTTTAAAATGCAAATATATTGTCGTATCATACAACAATACATATAATTCTAAAAGCAGTTCTTCAAGAAATAAAATTGCTCTTGAAGACATTAAACGCATCTTAGAAAAAAAAGGAACCGTTTCAATATTTGAAAAAGAACATCAGTATTTTAATGCTGGTAAAACAGAGTTGCCGAATCACAAAGAGTTAGTTTTTATAACGAAAGTAGGTGGATGAAATGACAGATGCAAGTGCTTGCAGACGTTCTCCGTTCTTTTATGTGGGAGATAAATTCAAACTTGTTCCACAACTAAAAGAAAATTTTCCTGAAAAAATAGAACGTTTTATAGAACCGTTTTGTGGAGGCGGTAGCGTATTTCTTAATACTAATGCAAACGAATATTTGCTAAATGATATTGATACTTATATGATTAAACTGCATAAGTTTTTAATTTCGTTTAGCAATAATCAAGATGCATTTTGGAATGAGTTGAAATTTAATATTGATAAGTATCAGCTTTCTGCTACATTTCTCGGAAAAGATGTTCCGAAAGAATATCGTAAAGAGTTTGTAAAAACATATTTTGCTAAATATAACAAAGAAGCATATTACAAGATGAGAAGTGATTTCAACAACGATAAAGATGATATGATGCTTTTGTATATGTTGTTGATATATGGCTTTAATCGTATGCTCCGATTTAATTCAAAAGGCGATTTTAATTTACCAGTAGGTAATGTCGATTTTAACAAAAATGTTGTAAACGCACTCAATTCATATTTTGATTATGTTAGTGATAAAGATATTGAATTGTTTAATATGGATTTTCAAGATTTTATTGAAAAAGTTCAGCCATCACCGAACGATATGGTATATTTGGACCCACCATACTTAATTACGTTTAGCGAATATAACAAACTATGGAATGAAGATAGCGAAATGAGATTAATTGATTATCTAGATACCTTAAATGAGCGTGGTGTACGATTTGCAGTTTCAAATGTGTTGTGGCACAGGAAAAGATATAACGGAACATTTAACGAATGGGCACAAAAGTATAATGTTGTGAAAATTAAAAGCAATTACATTAGTTTTAATGATAATACAGAGAAGGACACATATGAAGTCTTAGTGAAAAACTATTAAGTATCGAAAGAGGTATAATATGGATCAGTTTTTAACTCCAGAAGAATGGAATATTGACAATTTATTTAAGGGTAAATATATAATTCCTATATACCAGCGCCCATATAGTTGGGGAGAGAACGAAGTAAAGCAATTATTAAAGGATATTTATTCGTCTTATCAGTTGTTTATTGCATCCCAAAGCGGAGATACAAGTGTTAAAAATGAAGAAATGTTGTTGTTCACAGGAACTTTATTCATCAAAACAAACCGAAATGTGAAAAATGAATATACAGAATATGATATTGTTGATGGTCAGCAAAGGACTACAACATTAACTCTTGTATTAATGATTCTTTTAAACATACTTACAAAAATTGATTCAGATGATGACGCTGTAAAAGAGATTAAAAACTATCTTTGGAAGAAAGTAGATAGAAAAAACAACAAAGATGCAAGAGTACTAACACTAGGCAATATTGATCAGCCAATAATGATTGAATTGTTCGATAATTTATTCTCTGGAAAAGATATTGTTCAATTTGCAAACAATAAACTTGAAGAAAAGTTAAATGATGTTGAGAAGAATTTATTAAAAAATGTTGTTTATATAGCAAATTATTTTGATCAATTTGAAAATGAAAATGAATATTACAACTATTTTGATTATATAAAAAATAATGTTCGTTTTATTGCTATTAAGGTTCAAACAAATCTTGTAAAATTATTCAGTATATTTGAATCAATCAATAGTAAAGGTAAACCTCTTGAAGACATCGATTTAATAAAGAGCTATATTTTCCAAAACATTGAAGAATCTGATTATGACGAATATTTAACAAAATGGGGTAATCTTATTACGGAAACAAATGATAATTTGATGGATTATCTCACTGTATATGTTAGAGCCAATGTTTCATATTACAGAAACAGTATCAAATTGTATAACTTTAAGTCATTAGTTGAAAGCAATTTTGCTGAATACTATTCAACTGATACAGTACAAAAGACATTATTGGCTTTTATTGATGACATGTCAAAGAATGTTAAGTATTATAAAATGATTTCTAATATTAATGTTTTAGAATCAGAAGGTCTATCTAAAAAGGCATTGTCAATCTTTGGAATGAATAATGTTGCTGATTATAACCATACAAAAGCGCTGTATTTTAAACTTTTAAATATGAGAGATAATAATCAATTATCAGATCAAGAGTTTGAAAGAATTTTAGAGTACGCATTTAGATTCATCTTAACATTCCAAAGCATTTGTTCTAGAGAGAGTAAACAAACACTAAGCGTATTTGTTGATGTTCAAAACGAAATCTATAAAGAACTTCCAAAATGTGATAATAAAATAGATTTATCACAAAAAACATTTGATAGCATAATAAATATTTTTAATAAAAAGATTTCTGAAAATGCTATAAATGATGAGAGTTTAAGAAACGGAATTAGAACAACAATTACATACAGAAGAAATAAGAAAGTAGCTAAAGTTTTACTGTCTTATTTAGAATATTGTTCGGGACAATCTGTTGATTACACAAAACTTTATTGGATTTTGAAACTTGGAAAAGATATTCATCTTGATCACATTCTTCCACAAAATCCAAAACCAAATGACGAAAACTTTAGATATTATATAGCTGAAAATAGTGCCATTTTGAAAGATGGACAAGATTTTATAGAAAATGCTGTTTCAAATGTTCTTAATAAAGAAGATTTTTATGATGAATTTTTGCATGTTATTGGTAATCTAAGATTATCATGGTCGAGTGATAATATTAAGAAATCAAATAATTTTGTGATTATTAAAGAGTTTGATGATTCTTTTAATACGAGTAAACAGGTTAAGCAGAGAACTAATGATATAATTGAAAGTGTTGTAAATTCGAAATTACTTTTAAGCACTAAAGATATCGGTGAAGTATCAAGTATTTCAGTAGGCGAAACTAGTAGCGTTATTGGTTTTAGAGATGATGAAAAGATATTCAAGAATTACAACCCTATTTCTTTTGAGTTTTTAGGTGAATCATTTAACCTAGACAAATATACTTATGCAGAGCTTTTAGATAAAGTAATTGTCTTACTCTATGAACTAGAGAAAAATGAGTTCAAGGAGCTCGCGTTACAAAAATTCACGCCAATGGATTCAGATAGAATATATATTTCAACAGAAATTTCAGATGTCCGTAAACCTTTTGTTTTGGACAATGACGTGTTCGTGGAAAAAAATTTATCGTCTAATTATATTGTAAAGTTTTTATACATTTTACTTAAACAACTTGGTCTTGATGAACAAGATTTAAAAATTGAAATTAAAGAAAAGTAGGGTGACTTTATGGCAAGAGAACGTGAAGCAGAGTATAAACCTTTGTCATTTTCTACAACAATGAGGAATCCCTTGAGGATTGCAGATTTCTTAAAATGCATTCTCCCATATGAAGGACAAACTTTAACAAATGAAATTATTATGAGTGTTGCATCATCGCTCATAAAGAAAAAGCTCTATAAGCCAATGTATATTGGCCGCAATCCGAGACTCAAATCAGTTTTGAATGAAGAAAGAGAATTTACCGATTTAGAAGTAAACGAAATAATTCGAAATAGCCCTCAAAACCATAAAGAAGCTGGATTTGATAAAGGGTGGCCTTCTCGATTTGATACGTGGTATAAGTTGCCTATGGAGTTCGGCTTTTTATATTACGAAATGAATGCGCCCATAGAAATATCAACAACAGGGCATATGCTGATTGATGCTCATAATGAAAATCCTGTAAATGATGAAAAAATCAAAAATGTATTCTTGAATTCATTGATGAAGTATCAAACGAATAATCCCTTTAGAAAAAATGCTAACGACAATTCACCATTAGTATTATTGTTACAGGTTATTAAGTTATTAAAAGATGATCCGGATGAAAATGATGCTGGCATTTTTAGAAGTGAACTATCGCTTATAATTTGTTGGCCTAACCGTGATGCTCAAGCTCTTTATGAAAAGATTAAGGAACTTAGAAGACAATATAGTTTTACATACGGCGATGAAATTATTTATGACATCTGCCTTGAATTGCTTGGTGCTACAGAAGATCAAAAGAATAGATTTAAAATCAACCAAATAACTGGAGAGGCGGTTGATGAATTTATTCGAAAAATGCGTATCACTGGCGTAGTTTCATTACGTGGTAATGGTAGATTTATTGATTTCAACTCATTTGAAATGGAAAAAATCGAATACATTTTAGAAAAATACGTTAATTACAGTAATTACCAATCTAAAAGAGAATTTTTTGATTACATGGGTTCAATTGATACAGAAATTGTATCCTTAACACAGATTGTAGATGATTCGATTGTTTTTGATGCAAGAATTAATACGTTGAATCAGTGGGCAACAGAGTATACAAAAGAAGATATTGCTAACGAACTTAATATTCTTTCGAGAAACGGTGAAAGTAGAAATGCTATTCTTAGGGTTATTGATAAACCTACAAGATTTGAATTTTTAACAAGTATTGCGTTAAAGCAGAATTTTGTAGATTTGGATGTGAGACCTAATTATCATGTTGATGATGAAGGATTGCCAACATTTACTGCCTCCGGTGGAGTTGCAGATATTGAATGTTATGATACTGATTGTAATTCGTTGGTTGAGGTAACTCTTATGTGTGCGAGAAATCAAGCAACAAATGAGATGCCTGCTATCACTCGTCATTTGCAAGAGGCGATAGAAAAAGAACCCAATATTACACATTTCTCAATGTTGATTGCCCCGTCAATTCACATTGATACGAAATACATGGCTGCTTTTTCAAAGCATCAGTACAATGTTGATATACTAACATTTACAATTACTGAATTTTTAAATAAAATAAAACTAATTAGTAAAATAATTGAAATTGTAAACGATATCAGATAATTGTAAAAAGTTGAAATTTTATATGTTACAAGAAAGTGATTTATATGAAAACTACCATTAAAGATCTGTATGCAGGACGACCTGATGCAAAAGATGAAATTAATTATGATGGGTTGGAAGAGTTTATTAAGACCTTTGTCGTGCCATCTAATTTTGATATTGAGCGATTAGTAGATAAAAATGATTGTTTTATCACAGGATATAAAGGAACTGGTAAAACAGCCTTGCTTTTTTATTTGGATGATTATATACGTAATAAAGATAGTTCTGCTTGTTCCTCATTCATTTTTTTCAAAGAAGAATTTACCGATGCCAAAAAAACAGAATTAGAATATATGTCGCATAGGATTTTAAGCTCTATTTCCATAAATGATACTACGATGGTGTCAATATCTGATTTTGAATATATTTGGCGTTGGCTATTTTTTAAGCGTATTATTTCCGATAATGATGATTTTAATGGTGGACTGTTTGTTGATGACAAAAACTGGAACAATTTTTGTAAATTGATGAGTAGAATAAAAGCCCCTTCAAATATCAGAAAAACTATCATTCCACCTAAAATAAAATTGTCAATGCCGTGCAAAGATCCTATGTCACAAGTTGAGATTAATCCAGAGATAGAAGTTGATTTTCAAAACAATAAGTTAGACACAGCATACAATCAATTTATAGCTACAATTGATGAAGCAGAGCAAATGTTTGCTAATGTTGAAAGGACAGATGTTCCGTATTATATTTTTGTTGATGAGCTTGAGGCGTACTATGGGAGCTTAGATATATTTAAACGTGATTTATGCTTGATTCGAGATTTAATCTTTACCGTAAAAAGAATTAATGGATTGTTTAAAGGTATTTCTGATAACACAAAGATCATTTGTTCTGTGCGAACTGAAATAATTAAATCAATTTCTAGATTTATTGTTACAAAAGAAATGAACAAGGTTATCTCTGGATTTGAAGTCCCACTGATTTGGGATTATAATAACACAACATCTTTCTATCATCCTATAATGCAAATATTGCTCAAGAGAATTGCAATATGTGAAACAAATATTGATAAAATGGATTTAAAAGAAATATATAATAAATGGTTTCCAGAGCAAATTCACATGATTGAACCCTCAAACTACATACTTAATAACAGTTGGTTTAAACCACGAGATATTGTCAGACTTATAACTTCAGCACAGAATTCAATAGAATCTAACTCTGAACGCTTTTCACAAGCAGTTTTTAATGCTTGCCAAAAAAAGTATTCACTTGATAGTCTTGCGGAAATCTGTGAAGAAATGCGAGCATTATACACTTCTGAGGATATCGATGTTATCATTAGCTGTTTTACAGGATTCAGAACGATATTTTCCATATCCCAGCTAAAAGAACGTATTGATAGTTTATATTCTAATACTATTCTTTCAAAAAAATTTTTTGAGGTAATAGAGGATTTATATAGACTTGGCTTCCTTGGAAATTATTTGCCAGCATCACAAACTTATCGTTGGCAACACAAAGGTGATGATCACGTTATTTTATCAGATGAGTGGAGATTAATGATACACCACGCTTTACAGAGTGCATTATCTGTGGGCAGGAAGCAAGATTTTGGGTTGAATTATAATACACCTCCACAAGTCGGCGATGTTGTAGAAGTGACTGTATACAATATAAGTGATTCGTTTGCTTTTGTAAATTTTAATAAAGGCAAGAAAAAATATAATGGCGTAATTCATATTAGTCAATTTTCAGATTCATTTATTAAAAAAATAACAGATTATGTAGATTATAATGATGTATTTCTTGCTACAATTGTCGCATACGATAGCAATCATCAAAACTGGCAACTAAGCAAAAAGAAGGTAACATTAATAGAAAAAAACCAATATAATTAAACTTGATCGTAAACCTGGCAACAGAATGGCAACAAAAAATCGGATAGCGTATACTTTACTGATAATTCAAATAATATAGATACTCTCTGACAAATTTCATAAACAAATGTGTTTAAGATTGATTTACAGGGAGCGAGTGGGAATAATAAAAAATCAAAGCTGATTGACGATTTAGTCAATCAGCTTTTTTGTTTG
>CAJTWU010000022.1 GCA_910579975.1 uncultured Vampirovibrio sp. | reverse complement strand
ACAACTTCACCTACTTTTGCCGAAACAACTTGTCCAATTTGTGGCGGCAAAGCAAGACGTGAAATGGATACAATGGATACATTTGTTTGCTCAAGCTGGTACTATTTAAGATTTTCTGATGCTAAGAACTCTGAAATGCCTTTTGCAAAAACACTTGTAGACAAATGGCTTCCTGTTGATCAATATGTTGGCGGGATTGAACACGCTATTCTACACTTGTTATATTCAAGATTTTTCACAAAAGCTCTTAAAGACTTAGGTTTATTGAGTTTTGATGAACCGTTCAAAAACCTTCTAACTCAGGGTATGGTATTAAAAGACGGTTCTAAGATGTCAAAATCTAAGGGAAATACGGTTGATCCTGATGAAATATTTGAAAACTACGGAGCTGATACAGCAAGATTGTTTATTCTTTCAGACTCACCTCCAGCAAGAGACTTTGACTGGTCAGATGCCGGTGTTGAAGGATGCTATAAATTCCTTAACAGAGTTTGGAGACTTGTAAGCGAGAATTTTGAGTTTATCAACAAAGATTATGAACTTAAATTTCCTCTAAATCGTAAGAATGACGATTTGGTACGCTTAGTCCATATTATGATTAAGGGTATTACAAATGATATTTCAAATGACTTCCAATTTAATACAGTTATTTCTAAATATCGTGAACTTACTAACGCAATCTATGATTGGCGTAACAGCTTGTCTGAACTTAGTGATGAAGATAAAAATGTATTGAGCTTTGCAGTAATTGCTTTAATTAAGCTAATGTCACCTGTAACAGTTCACATGTCTGAAGAAATATGGCATGAGCTTGGTATGGATGGTTCAATTCATGATGCAGCTTGGTGTGAATGGGACGAAAACCTAGCAAAAGCAAGTAAAATTACTCTTGTAGTTCAAGTTAACGGTAAAGTCAAGGATAAACTTGAAGCTGATGAAGGAGCAAGCAATGAAGAATTACAAGAACTTGCACTTTCAAGCGCTAAGATTAAGGAATTGACCGATGGAAAACAAATTGTTAAAGTAATTGTTGTTCCTAAAAAATTGGTTAACATAGTTGTCAAATAATAGCTTAAAGTCTATAATTTAAAAGCAAGTGTTTTCATAACACTTGCTTTTTATTTATCCCCGTACTACAATGTTGCTAATGTGTAACCGGGTCGGAATTAAAAACCTTACCGGTAGTATATAAATTAAGGAGAAATGAAAGATGACATCAAAGAAATTTTTATTCACCTCTGAATCTGTAACAGAGGGACACCCCGACAAAGTATGCGATCAGATTTCTGATGCAATTTTGGATGAATTTTTAACAAAAGATCCAAGCTCACGTGTAGCTGCTGAAACTACAGCTACAACAGGTATGGTTCTTGTTTGCGGTGAAATTACTTCAAACTGCTATGTTGATATCCCGCAAGTTGTTAGAGATACCGTTAAAAACATTGGTTATGAAGGAACTTCAGGCGGTGGTTTTGATTGCAACACTTGCGCTGTTCTTACAAGTATCGATGAGCAATCTTGTGATATTGCAAGCGGCGTAAATAAAGCTTTTGAAACAAGAAGTGAAAACGCTGATACTTCAACTTCTGAAACAGAAAACTTAGGAGCTGGTGACCAAGGTATTATGTTCGGTTATGCTTGCAACGAAACACCTGAATTAATGCCTCTTCCAATAAGTTTAGCGCATAAACTTTCATACAGATTAGCTCAAGTTAGAAAAGAAGGTCTTCTTAACTACTTAAGACCGGATGGAAAATCTCAAGTTACTGTTGAATATGTTGATGGAAAACCTTCAAGAATACATACTGTATTGCTTTCAACTCAGCATGCTGCTGACATCAACGGTGAAACTGATAACTCAAAAGTTCAAGAAATCATTAATAACGATTTGAAAAAACACGTTATTGATTACGTATTTGAAACAGAACAAATCAAATTAGATTCTGAAACTATTATCTTAATTAATCCATCAGGAAGATTTGTGGTTGGCGGACCTCAAGGTGACTCTGGTTTAACAGGTAGAAAAATTATTGTTGATACATATGGCGGATACTCTCGTCACGGTGGAGGAGCATTCTCAGGAAAAGATCCTACAAAAGTTGACCGTTCAGCTGCTTATGCAGCAAGATATGTTGCTAAAAACATTGTCGCAGCAGGACTTGCAGACAAATGTGAAATTGAACTAGCTTATGCTATTGGTGTAGCAGAACCTGTTTCAATATTCGTTGACACTTTCGGCACAGGAAGACTTTCTGATGATGAAATTTCCAGCCTTGTTCGTTCTAACTTTGATTTGAGACCAGCTGCTATTATCAAGAACTTTGATTTGAGAAACTTACCGGCTAAAAATGGCGGTAAATTCTATCAAAGACTAGCTGCTTACGGACACCTTGGACGTACAGATTTAAATGTTCCTTGGGAAAACTTAGACAAAGTTGAAACTTTAAAGAAATCTTTAACAGCAACAGCAATTTGCTAATAAAATACAAAAAAAAGAAGGTCGGGTATAGCATATCCGACCTTCTTTTTTGTAAACAATTTTTAAAATTTTAATGACAATTTGACATGCTTCATATATTATAATCTTAGGGAAATAAGGGAAAAGGAGATTATCTCGTGGTTAATAAGAAGATTGAAACGGTATACCCTGCGCAAAGTACATTTTCAAGAGAAGAAGATGCTTTTACAGCATTATCAACATCAGCTCTTTTAGCAAAGAGTTCAGTTCCTTATTCTCACAGAAGAGTTGCGGACAATTACGTTATTATTAAACGCGTATACAGATTTCAAGCTGTTCAAAGCAGAATTTCAAATTCTGAAATCCAACTACTTAAAAAATATGATTTTAATACATTAGAATATTCAACAATAAAACAAATAAATGAAGAACTTACTTATCTAAAAAAATGGTCAACATCAACTAATGAATTATTAAGAAAAGATGCTGATCAACTACTTCAAATTCGTTGTAAAGAGTTAAAATTCTTAGTTGCAAGCAGATATGCTTCTATAACTAACGAAATTTATAATGGATATAAAGCTTTGGAAAGATATTTTGAAGAAATTTCCAAATTTTATTCCCCAATTGTGTAGCGCAAAAAAATTTTTTATAGGTTTTAATATAACAGGTAGGTAAATTATGCAAATTAATCCTGTTAATCTCAATATAAATAATCAAGCTTTTGGACATGGACATAGCTTTAGTGATAGTGATTATTCTAAAAAGAAAAAAACTATTGTAGCTGCAACTACAGCATTAGGAGTTGCTGTTAGCTCTGCAGTTTTGGCTAAACATGCCGGTTATTCACTTAAACCTTCAAAAATGTTTAAAAATATCAAAAATTCTTACTTAGCAAAAGTGGATTTTCATGACAAAGAAGTAATTACCTTAGGAGCCGGTTCTTGTCTTGGCGGTCTTTCTGGAGGTTATATTGTAGATAAAAACCCTGAAAACAGACGTTCAAAAAACAGAGAAGCTTTAATGCAAATAGGTAATATTTCAATCCCAATTTTAACAGTTGAACAATTTGCAAAAATTGGTGAAAAATTCGGGAAATTAACTAAAGGTATAGCAGCAGTAGCTGGAATTTTTGTAGGGGTACATCTTGCGAACTTCTTGATGAATAAACTATCAAACTTTGTATTCCAGAATAAAAATGATGAAAGAGATGTAAAAGCTACTGATTTTTCTGCTCACGTAGATGATATGGTAGTTGCAGCTTCTTACATTTCAGATAACAAATATGTCCATAGTATCGCAAGGATTGTTCCTATTGCACTAATGATACCGGGATTTGAAGTAGGTATTAAAAAAAGCGGGAATAATTAATTCCCGCTTTTAATTAAATTTATACCAACCCTAAGGCTTTTCTATACCAGGAGAATGACTCCAATTCCGCACCATTAAAAGTTGTTTTAATTTGCTGTTTCTTCAAATAATTTTCAAACTCATCATTAAAAGCAGACTTAACTGTCTTTTTTACTTCACTTACGGTCACGTTCATCTTCGTTTCCTCCTATATTATATGTAACACACTCTTTGTATAATATATGAAAACACCTCGCGGTGGAATTTTTACAGTTAACTACTCTTTTATGTTTGATATTTTAGCATAAAAAAACATTCTTAGCAATTGATATATTACGATTTGTAATACATTTTGTATAAAATCATCCTTTAGAGTTAGAAATAAGTAATACTTTTTGGTTGATAAAAAGAGTTGTTTATTGTATTGTTTAATTGTGGAAAATGAATCGTTGGATTATACTGCAATAATGGAGAGATGCGGAGTTGGAAACAATCCCGTACAGATGGTTGTCAAAAATATTGCTAATTTGGAAGAATTTTATGATTCAACAGATTTAATAGGTATTTATAATTACTGCCTTAAAAATATTACTGACCCTGAAATTCTTATTCAGGTAATTAAATATACTGATGCACATAGAGCGATTTCAACACTTAATATTTTATTGGATATGCTGGTATTAAACAAGTCTGAAGATGATAATTTAGTTAACGTACGTGTAATGTGTGCTAAAGCCATATCAAATTATAAAGATACATCTACAGTTACTACTTTACTTGCTTGCATGAATAATAAGCATGAACATTATAAAGTGAGACTTGCATGTGCAGATGCTTTAGGTAGAATTGGTGATAAGTATGCTGTTAAACCACTTATTGATTTAGTTGAAGATGAAGAAGAAAAGTCTGTTTACTTAAAAGAATCTGCAACATTTGCATTAGGACTACTTGGTGATACCAGTGCCATAGACCCTCTTGTTGCAATATTAGAATCAAAACAAGGATTTTTGGATAAATTTACTTTTTTAAAAGAAAAAATTGTTGAAGCATTAGGAAAGCTAAACTTTCATAATAAAAAAGTTATGAAAGCTTTAAAACATTCTTTAATGGACTCATCGCCAATCGTAAGAATAAATGCTATTGAAGCTATTATGAACAGTGAAGATGAAGATGCTGTAGACATCATTAAGCCATGTCTTAATGATGATGACGATGAAGTAAAAAAGAATGCATTAATTGCTTTATACAATCTCTGCGGACGAAACATTTTAGATGAGATTATTGAATTACCAATTTATTGCGAGTTTGTAAAAACAGAAGCACAGGAGTTAATTGATGAATATGAATAAATCTGTTATACTCCTATCCGGAGGCTTGGATTCACTTGTTGCATTAGGATATTCTAAAAAGCATACCAACTATAATGTTGAATTAGCTTTAACATTTGATTATGGACAAAAAGCATTAAAACAAGAAATCGAAACATCTAAAAAGATTTGTGATTATTATAATATTGAACATCGCATAATTAATCTTGACTGGTTAAAAGATATTACAAAAACAGCGTTGGTTGGAAATGAAGATGTTCCCACAGAAGATTTGCATACAAATAAAAGTGCTAAAGCAGTCTGGATACCTAATAGAAATGCATTGTTCCTAAACATTGCAGCAAGTTTTTGCGATTCCTTTGGTTATAATTATATCTTATATGGAGCTAATAAAGAAGAAGCAGGGACATTCCCTGATAATACTGAAGAATTTCGACAACAGGCAACTAAACTTTTTGAAACCTCAACACTTGTTAAACCAAAAGTTATAGCCCCCTTGATTAATTATAGCAAGAATGATATAGTTAAAATTGCAGTTGAGGATAAGGTTCCACTGGAGTTGGTAAGGAGCTGTTATAATTCAGGGGAAAAACATTGCGGTAAATGCGAATCATGCAACTATCTAAAAAAAGCTTTACTTGCAAATAACTGTATGGAGTATATTAATTTACTATTCAAAAATGATGAAAATTAAATTTATAGATGAAGAGATAAAATATATAGGTTCACAACTTGCGCCTCATTGGATATATAAAAATTTCCACATACAAGGTGATGCAATTGTTGCATTTATTGGAGAATGCAAAGTTGATTTAACAGAAATGGTGGATATAGAAGATGTAATTAATAATGAACCTATTTACAGCAAGCTAATGTTGAGTTTTATATCAGAACAGTTTGGGATTGGTCTGGTAGAAGGCGTTTTAAGACAAAGGTTATTAATTACTATTATTAAAGAATTATTAGAAGAAAATGGTATTTTTGTTGTAAGAAACGGAGATGATTTAATGATTGATGGAAGAAAATTATCAGTTTCAATTGCTACAAAATCTATTACATCTGTTCTTATTCATACAGGTTTAAATATATTATCAGAAGGAGCTCCTGTTAAAGCTTCCGGACTAACAAGCGAACTTGGTATAGAAAATATAGAAGAATTTGCTATCAAAGTTATGCAAAGATACTCAGAAGAATTAGAAGACATTGTATTAGCATCTTCAAAAGTCAGAGGAGTTTAAAAATGACAACCGGTTACAAAAAATATATGAAGAAAAATTCAACCAAAGATTATGGGCTATTAAAATTATTTATTATTTCTTTCTTTGGAATGCTTCTTGTATTTACATTTTTAATAAAAACTCTTACTCCATCAGTTGATGTTTCTATCGGAGGCGATAGACCTGAACCTGAAATTGATAATTCAGAAGAAATGAAAAAGATAGTTGATGGTAGACTTGCTATGATACAAGATGAAGATCAAGGTAAAAATTTCTCTGATTTAATGAAAAGAGCTGAAGATATTAAAAATGAACCGGAAACTTTATCCGGCTCAAACACAGAAGATTCTGTTGCAGAAGCTCTTAAAACACCTGTTGCAGATCCTGTATATAAAGTTTTTATTGGAACCTATACTTCTGCTGAACAAGCAAAAGTTGCTAACGATATAATTATGGAAGGCGGTTCAAATTTGACTCCGATTGTAAAATGTATCGGTTCTAATAATTATACTTTACAAGTAGGAATTTTTAAGAATAAGCAAAGTGCTGAAGGACTCTTGTACACTATTCAGCAGAACCATTTACCGGGAAGAATAGTGCAAGAATATTAATTGTTAAAAAAATCTTTACATCACGAAACATTTTAACTAAATTTAAAAAGTTTATGATACATTATAGTAAAGAGAAATCCGTAAGGGGAATTAAGACTATCATAAGTTAATATAGGAGATGTTTAATGCCTAATTATTTGACAAAGGAAGAGATAAGACAGTGGAGAAGTTCTTTGGAAAAAATTACGCTGGAGGAGTTTGCAGCAAGATTAGGAAAAAGTGTAGAAGAGAGCAAGCCAACTAACGATGTAGTTGATATTGTTATGTCAAAAGGTACTTCATCTACAACTAACACTAATATAAGCGATGGTTTTTCAGCTATTGCCGAACGTGCATTTAAACGAGAACGCCAGATATCGCATACACCTTTCTCTATTAACAAAAAAGATATGCAAAATGAAGTAAAACATTTAAAAACATCTATTTCTACAAAAAAAGAGGATGTTTTAAAAGATATTGTTAATAAAACATTTGAAAAAACTAAAAAAGAAGAAACTGTAATTGAAAAAGCAGAAGAACTTTCTGCTCAAACAGCAGAAATTAATATTGTATTAAAAAAATCTCTTACAGATAGAGAACAATTGGTTTTTGAATACTTCTTGAATAATATTGGTAAAACTGTTTTTGCAAAAGATTTAGCAGAACTATTAGAATTACCTAGAGATTATGTTTATAAGTATATTAAAAACTTGAGAGCAAAAATTGAAGGTGATAAACTTAGAAATGTTCCTTCAGGCGGCTTCATTTTAGCAGAATAATTAATGGAAACAGTAAATCTACTTGAATTTTTAAATAAAGCAAAAGATTTGTACACTCTAGATTATGCAGTGTGCGATGATGAGCTTGTTAACTTTCTGGATTTAATGACAGAAGATGAAACATTTACTAAAAAAATAGATTTAGGAATTATTTATCTACATCAAAGAAATCTTGAACAATATACAATAATTGATGGATTAAACCGTCTGTTATCATTATCATTATTGTTGCATGCAGTTTGTGAATGCTACAAAAAAACATCTGCAAAAAATGATAAAGCTATACGTACTATACGTTCAAAATATCTTTTAGACGGTTCAAAAACAAAACTAAGATTACCTGAAGAGGAACAGATAATTTTTGAGAAAATTCTTTTTGGTGATAAGCTATCAGGAAAAGAGAAAAAATCTCCGCTGTTTATATTATTACATAATTTTTGGACACAAATTAAGGAAGAAAAGCTGCAAGCAGCCAATATTTTCCAAATGCTTAACAAAATAATAGTTTATATCGTTGATACAGAAAATGTTTCAAAAAGAGATTTATTTTACAGCCTGAACAAAGGTAACTCAAAGCTTAATCAACTGCTGCTTATAGAAGATTACTTGAAATCCTTAGGTATTTTGAATGAATGGGATAGTTTAAAAAGAATATACACTAATGACACAGACATAATTCAATTCTTTAAAGATTTTTTCATAACCAAATTTAACTTTAAAGAATTTGACTCTACCCGTTTTTACGAAATTTTTGTAAATTACTTTGAAACAATGCTTCAATATATGTCCGAAGATGCTTTGATGAAAAAAATCAAGAATTCAGCAAAGCTTTACAGTGATATTTTAAATGTAAGTTTTGCAAATGAAAAATTTAGGCAAGCTCTAATACAAATAAAAATGCACAAAGGTGAAGATACTTATGCTTATATTCTAAACATTTATGAAGATTTCGTGGATGAAAATATAACAGAAACTACATTTTTAGAAATTTTAGCAACAATAGATGAATATCTAAAAAACAGGCTAAAAACCCCTAATGACGTATCTTTCAACGAACTTATTAAATATTTAAATGCATTTATCACATGTAAATAATTGTAAATTGGAAAATATATTAGCGACATTTTTTACGCTCTTGCTATACTTGTAATATGTACTTGGAATTAGAACACGGCAAAAGGAGACATTATGGAAAAGATTTTTACAAGTATCGAAAAAGTTGCAGAAGAATTATTTACTTTAGAAAGTATCATTAAAGTCACTAAAGATACTTGTCAGGAACGAGAATTTGCTGGCATTTACTATAATCTGGAAGAAAATGCCAAAACAAATTTAAGCAAAGAAAGAAACCACTATAACAACTTACTGAATATTGCATTAGATAAAATTACAAATCTTCAGGAAATTAATTTAAATATAGAGCTTGAACTTGGTAAATTAAAGCAAAACACCAACTATAGCTGCAGAAAGATAACAGCTTAAAGTACCGCAAATAAGAGCTCTTAAACCTAAGCGGGCAAGATTTTTTCTTTGGTTTGGTGCAAGTTCACCTATACCTCCTATTTGAATAGCTATAGAACCAAAGTTACCAAAAGAACATAGTGCAAAACTTGCAATCATAAAACTTTTAGGATCTATAATTCCCTTGAGTGGTGCAAGCTGAACATAAGCAACCATTTCATTCAATACCAGTTTCGTACCCATCAACGCGCCAACCGTAGAAGCATCATTAAGCGGCACACCTAAGATAATTGCAAAGACTGAGAAAATTTTGCCTAAAATAAGTTTTAAAGATAAATGAGATAAGCCTACTATATGTGAACAGCCTGGAATATGGTGATACATAAAGCCGCCAGTTAATCCTAATATCCAGTCAATAAAAGCAACAAGAGCAACGAGAGCTACAATCATAGCAGAAACATTAATTGCTACCTTCATACCTTCTGAAGCACCACTTGAAATTCCATCAAAAACATTTGTAAAAGGTTTTCTACGAGAAATACGAATGTTATCACGAGTTTCAGGTTCTCCTGTTTCAGGATAAACAATTTTTGTTAAGATAAGCGCTCCGGGAGCAGCCATCACACAAGAAGCCAATAAATAATGAGCCGGTATACCCATTCCAATATAAATCGGCATTATAGCACCTGAAATACAAGCCATAGAACCCGCCATAGAGGCTAGGAGTTCAGAACGTGTTAACTTTTCTAGATAAGGCTTAATCATAATTTGAGCAACAATTTGCCCAACAAAAGCACTTGCTACATTTGATAAAGCCTCTGCGCCTGATACATGCATAAACTTATTCATTGCTTTACCAAGAACAGCAACAACACGCTGCATTATACCGTAATAGTAAAGAATATTAACAAGCACCATCATAAATATGCTTGAACAAATGAGCTGTAATGCAAAAATACTGTAATTATTGCCAAATAGTTCTGCAAGACGACTATTATTCATTAAAGGCCCAAATACAAAAGTACCGCCTTCATAAGCAAACTCTAAGATTTTACGGATAAATTCACCGATTAACAAAAATAGTTTTTGTCCCGGAGGAAACTTAAAAATAAATAAAGCTAACAATATTTGAAGCAAGAAGCCCATCCCAATAGTTTTGTAGTTAATAGCCTTTCTATTATTTGATAAACCGTAGCAAATCAAAAATATTACGACTATTCCTATAATACCAACAAATCTTTCCATGTAATCTCCTTGCTATATCGCATTAATATAATCTAAAATTTCTTCTTCAGTATTCATTTCAGTTGTACAAACTAAAATTCTGTTTTTATCAAGTTTTATGCCGCCTAAAATTCCTTCATTTTTAAGATTTTCAAGGAATTCATCAGTATTAGAAACTTCAATAACAAATTCATTAAAGAAGTTGTTATTGAGTGTTTTTATACCTCTTCCGGCAAGCATTTTTGAAAGAGCATGTGCCATATTAGCAGACATAATACCTGCTTGTTTAAAACCTTCTTCTCCGACAAGACTCAAATAAAGAGTTGCAGAAAGAGCTATTAAAGATTGATTTGAACAAATATTACTTGTTGCTTTTTCACGTTTAATATGCTGCTCACGTGTTTGAATAGTAAGAGTATACGCCTCATTGCCATCTTTGTCGAGAGTTTTTCCAACTAAACGTCCTGGCATTTGGCGCATGTATGTTTCTTTACAAGCCATGTATCCGGCATGAGGTCCGCCGAAATTCATTGAAATACCAAGCGGTTGAATATCACCAACAACAATATCAGCCTCACGCGGCGGTTCTAATACAGAAAGGGCGCTTAAATTAGAACAAACGATTAAAACTGTATCAAGTTTCTTAATTTCAGATACTTCACCATAATAATCAGGATTCTGAATTAACACACAGCAATATTCTGAAATATTTTCAGGTAATTCTTCAAATAACTCAAGTTCAATCCCTTGTGCCCATAAATATGTTTTTATTACTTCGCTATATTCAGGATTAAGTTTATTTGAGACCAGAGCCTTATTCTTTTTGCCACGTGCAATTCTATGCGCCATAAGAATAGCTTCGGCACAAGCAGAGCCTCCATCATACATTGAAGCATTTGCAATATCCATACCTGTTAATCTTGAAATCATTGTCTGATATTCATAAATTATCTGCAAAGTACCTTGAGAGATTTCAGGCTGATATGGAGTATAAGCAGTTAAAAATTCAAATCTTTGAGCAACATAATTAACTGCCGCAGGAATAAATTTATTATAGACACCACCGCCTAAGAAATTTGCATATTCAGTCATATTTTTTCTTGCTAAGGCCTTTACTTTCTTTTGAGCCTCCAATTCACTTAAAGGATTTTCCATTTTAAATTCCTTAAATTGAACAGGAATTTGCTTAAATAAATCATCAACAGATGCACAAGAAACAGCCTTAAGCATTTCATTGCGAATTTCATTGGTGTGAGCTATAAAATTTTTCATTAACTATTCCACTTCTTCTTTATAATCTGAGTAATCCAACAAGTCTGCAAATTCAACTTGATCAGCTTCTGTTTCGATTTTAATCAGCCATTTATCAGCATGATTTTCATCATTAAGAAGTTCAGGACTATTTACAACTTCTTCATTAATTTCTACTACTTTTCCTGAAATCGGCATATAGATTTCTGAAGCAGCCTTTACTGATTCAATTGTAGCAAAAACTTCGTTTTTGGAAAATTCAGAACCTACTTCCGGTAGTTCAATAAAAACGATATCACCAAGCTGTTCAATCGCATAATCTGTTATACCAACTTCGTACTTATCACCTTGTTCAAGTACATATTCGTGAGTTTTAGTACATAACATACTTTCGTTCATCTAAACTATTCTCCTTTATTACGTTTTTTTACAAATGGTTTATTAATAACTTCTGCATTATATAATTTTTCACGTATTAATATTTGAATTGTAGAGCCTACAGCTAAATTGTCAAGATTTTTAACATAAGCTAAACCGATATTATCTCCTCTTGAAGGAGATACTCCTCCGCTGGTAACAATTCCAACCTTTTCATTATTAAAGTATACTTCATATTCATGACGAGCAATACCTCTATCTAACATTTTAAAACCAATTAACTTTTTAGAAATACCTTCTTTAATCTGTTTTTCGATTACAGCTTTACCATTATAATCTTCTTTTTTATCTTTTGGAATTGACCAGCTCAAACCCGCTTCAACAGGAGTTGTTTCTTCATTCAAATCATTACCGTATAAATGAAGTGCAGCCTCAAGTCTTAAAGTATCACGAGCACCCAGTCCGATAGGCTTAATACCATATTCTTTTCCAGCTTCCATCAATTTATCCCAAAGATATTCAGAAAACTCATTTCTTACAAGAATTTCAACACCATCTTCACCTGTGTAGCCTGTTCTTGAAATCCATAGGTTAATATTGAACAATTCTCCTCGTTTAATTGAGAAAAATTGAGGTAATTCTTCCACCCCTAAAGCTCTTATTAATTCACATGCTTTTGGTCCTTGTACCGCAAGCAGTGAGTAGTTATGAGATTCATTAATAATCTGCACATCAAAGCCAACTTTATTCCTAACCATCCAGTTTAAGTCTTCATCTATACGGGAAGCATTTGCAATAATAAGATATTTTTTATCCTCAAGCTTATAGATAATCAAGTCGTCAATAAGACCGCCCTGTTTATTAGTTAATTGACAATAAACAGCTTTTAAACCTACAAGTTTATTAATGTCTTGCGGGACAATCTTATTTAAAAAAGGAAGAGCATCTTCACCTTGGACAATTACTTCACCCATATGAGAAACATCAAAAATACCAACCGACTCTCTTACAGTTTTGTGTTCTTCAATAATAGAAGAATACTGTACAGGCATATGCCAACCGGCAAAATCTACCATTTTAGCACCCTGTGCAATGTGTTTATCATGTAAAAAAGTCTGTTTAGTCATAAACTCCCCCTAATATATCTTCTTTATTGTCTTAATAAAGGAAGTCCATGTCAAGGGGTTAATATAAGTTAACTTAGTTCTTGTATTTTCTTATATAAATCTTTTATTTCTTGTGAATAATTTTTCGGCACAACAATTTTAATCTTTGCATTCAAATCACCATAACTATTACCTAAAGGCAATCCGAGGTTTTTCAGCCTTAATGATTGTCCGCTTGAAACTCCAGCCGGGATTTTAATATTAATTTTGCCATGTAGAGTTTGGATATCTTTATTTGCACCCAAAACTGCCTCCGGAGGAGTTACTTCAACATCTTTAGTTAAATTTGCACCATCAAAGGTGTATTCAGGGTCTTTAAAATGTATTACAAGGTATAAGTCACCTTTTTGTCCATATTGATTTGATTTTCCTTCCCCTTTAAGACGAACTTTTTTGCCTTCGGTTATATCCTTGGGTAACTTCACCTTGACCGTCTTAGGAGTTGAAAGAATACCGGTACCGCCGCAATGTGAACAATATCCACCGCCATTACAGTAACCACATTTATCCATTTCAGTAAAAGTAACCGAAATAGGTTTTCTATCAAATATTTCTTGTGCAGTTACATTAAGAGTTTTTGTTATATCTAAATCTTCTTTTGGCTGGGATGAAGCTTTTCTTCGAGCACCACCCATATTCATTCCTGAGCTGGAGAAATCAAATCCGCCTTGCTGCCCTGACATCATATCGCCAAACAAAGATGAGAAGAAATCAGAGAAACCGCCAGCTCCTCCGCCAAAATCAAAGGATTGTGCTCCGCCTTGATTGAAATTGAAATTAAAGTTTTCAAATCCAGGAGGAGGAGTATAATCTGCTCCTCCTTGCCATGAAGAGCCAAGACTATCATATCTTTGACGTTTTTGCTTATCACCTAATACTTCATAGGCTTCATTAATATCTTTAAATTTTTCCTCTGCCTCTTTTGTTTTATTAACATCAGGATGATACTTTCTTGCAAGCTTACGATAAGCTGATTTAATTTCAGCTTCTGTTGCCTCACGTTTTACCCCTAGGGTTTCATAATAGTCTTTGTATTTCATAGTTTTACCTTACCTTTACTTTAATATTAATATAAAAATTTACAATTAGATTGAAAGTTAATTATTTTTTAATCTTGTGATAAAATAGGTATGCATTTATAAGGAAAAATATACACATGGATATAAAAAAAATATTATTTAGAACTAACTCAATTGACGTAGAAAAGGCTCTTCCTGATGCAGTTGTATTCTGCAATAGAGAAGGTAAAATACTATGGGTAAATGATAAGGCTGCCGAGATTTTTGAAACTTCTAAAATGCATCTTTTGACATCTAATATATCTGATTTCATTGAGAATGCACTTAATTTAATTACAAGTTCAGTCATCATGAACAATCAGGTTATTACAAAACTTACCAATAGTGAAACTTATTTTGACATGACATCAAAAGAGATAGAAGAAGGCTATGTTCTTGATTTTAGAGATTCTATTAATAGTGCTGATGAAATAGTAAAAAAAAGCGAGGATGATTATAAAGAAATTAACAGAGATAAAAATTGTTTCTTATTAAAACTTGCTAATGATCTAAAATCACCGCTACAATCAATCGTAGGTTTTTCACAAGCTATGGCGGACGGATTAGGTGGAAGCATGTCTGAACAACAAGATAAATATATTAGAATAATTAAGAAAAATTCATCCGAACTAATGTATTTTATCACAAAACTTCTTGAACTTTCTCAAACTGAAGCAGAGCTAAGTCATCCTGAAATTAAGACTTTTGATATTACAAGTACTATAAATTCTGTAATTCGTTTTAATGAACAATTATATAAAGATAAAGAATTGCGATGGAAATTTTCTGTTGCTGAAGGGATGAAAAAGACAATCGCTTCTGATGAAGAAATCATTAAAACAATTTTACAGAATATTCTTGAAGTTATTCTAAAATCAGTTGACATGGGAGAAATTAGCATTAACTTATCTGTTCCTGATGAAGAATTTTTAAACTCTAAAAATCTTACAGGTAACAATATTCTCATATCAGTATCCTCAAGCGCATTACTTTTGTCTGAAAATGACTTGGAATCAATGTTTGACCCATATATGATTGTAGATACTTCTAATAAGAAAAATGTACTCCGGGCGATGGTGCTTGCTTGTGTTAAAAATCTTGTACAAACACTTAGGGGAACAGTTTGGGTTGAATCGCAAATACTTAAAAATACAAGTTTCAATATAATTATTCCACAAGGATAAAACAACATTTAGGGGGAGAATGAGTAAAGTCGTTTTAAAAAATTTAATAAAGTCTTATGACGGCAAAAAAAATATTATTGATGATATAAATCTTGAAATCAATGATAAAGAATTTATTGTACTTGTCGGTTCATCCGGATGCGGTAAATCAACAATACTAAGATTAATTTCAGGCTTAGAAGAAATTACCTCCGGAGAAATATCAATTGATAACAAGATAGTCAATAATGTTCACCCTAAAGACCGTGATATTGCATTTGTATTCCAGAGTTATGCATTATATCCGCATTTAAATGTGTTTGAAAATATGGCTTTTGGATTAAAAATGCGTAAGTTTGATAAAACTGTTATTAAGGAAAAGGTTCATGCCGCTGCTAAAGCTTTAAATCTTGAAGATTTGCTTGAAAGAAAACCCAAACAGCTTTCAGGCGGTCAGCGTCAACGTGTAGCCTTAGGTCGAGCTATTGTTCGTAATCCAAAAGTTTTCCTTATGGATGAACCATTATCAAATCTTGATGCAAATCTTCGAGTACAAATGAGAGCTGAAATAAAGCGCTTACACAAAGAATTGCAAACAACATTCATATATGTAACCCATGACCAAACAGAAGCATTGACAATGGGTGATAGAATTGTTGTTCTTGATAAAGGGAAAATTCAGCAAGTAGCAGCTCCAGAAGAAATTTATAATAAACCTAAAAATAAATTTGTTGCCGGATTTATCGGACAAATGAATTTTATTGAAACAGTTGTTCAAAATGGTAAAATTACAATTGAAGGTGCAGAATTTGACTTACCTTTTGAATTTCATTCAGACAAGTTAACAATCGGTATCAGAGCTGAAAATATGATTTGTGGAGACAAAGCTATTTTTGTAAATACCGACATAATAGAAATGAGCGGAAGTGAAAGAATTGTTTATTTTGAATTAAATGGTTCAAAATGTTCTGCAAAAATCCCGCTGGAGTATAATTGTTCAAATAAATTAGAACTAAGAATAGCAGTCAAAAATATGTATTTCTTTGATAATCAGACAGGTGAGAATTTGTTATATGAAAAAGTATAGTAAATATTTAATAATTGCATTGATTATAATTGCAGCTTTAATTTCAGCATGCTTTATACCAATAAATGCTTCAAAGCTTATTCCAACAATAGAAAAACAGGTATCTGATGATCTTGGAGTTAAAATCCATATAGAAAGATTAATACTTCGGGTTGGTCCTTTAATTAAAGTAAAAGCTCCTATTATGCATATGATGTATGAAGATGGACAAAAATTTGCACAGCTTGATACTGTAAAATTTTATATCCCCTGGACTTCTCTTATAAAGAAAAATCCTTCCATTCATAAATTAGATGCAAAAAAACTAACAGTAAGAGTTAATTCTGATGACAAATATCTACCAAAACTTCTGAATAAATTTCAAACCAAAGATTTTGGCGAAACTCCGGATATTCACCTTAAAAATTACAACATTGCATATAAAAATAAAGAAAATAATGATAATTACTGTATATCAGGTCAATCTCTAGAATTAAATAAAATCGCTAATTTTAAGAACTTCAAACTTAATACTGTAGGTAATTTTAGCATTGATAGCAAACAATATATCTCATACGATTTGACTATAACCCCGAAATTAGACCGTCCGGATGAAATCAATCTTAAAGGACTTGATGATTTTATTGAACAAATAAAAGAACTTGATTTTCATTCTGATATTATTACAGATTTAAAATTGTATAAAAACAATGATATTATTCAAGCCTCAGGATATATTAACATTGACAATATTTCTGTTCTTGACCCTAACAAAAAAGATCCAAAAAGCTTTGTATATTTGACATTATGGGGTGATAAAGCAAGCATTCTTTCTAATATCTATACCTCTGCAAATAAAAAAGTTTATATAGAGGGAATGATTAATAATACTAAAAAACCAATTTTAGATATAAAAGTTAAAACTGATGAAATAAATCTTAATGACTTATATCAAAAAGTTAAGATACTTACTGATTTTTCCGGTCTAAAACAAATTAATAATATAAATGGAACATTAAACGCTAATTTTACACTCAAAGGTGATTTGAACAAAATTAAATCTAATGGATTTATGAAAATATCAAATGCAAATATCAAAGCAAACGGTGTAAAAATAGAAAATATTAACTCTGACATAGATTTTTCTAATAATGCTGTTAACATTGTGAAAGCAGTTGGCTATGTCAATAACGCTCCTATTATGGCAAAAGGAAGCATTAATAAAAATATTGATATTGAGTTATTAATGAATAAAGTTGCATTAAATCATCTTTGTCCATCTTCATTGGGAGTGAAAAACGGTATTGCCTCGCTGGTAGCAAATATTACAGGGACATTAGATAATATTTCACATAAAGAAAACTTACAAATTGAAAACTTGAAAGTAGCAAATAAAAGTACAGATTTAGCGGTTGAGTCAATCAAAATTGATACTAACAAAAGCAACACTGCTTATATCAATAATATTCTTTGCAAAACAAAAGAAACAGAAGCAATTAAAATTCCTTCGCTTAAAATATTCATTGAACGAGACAGCATAAGAATTCCTGAAACAAACATTTTTATGCCAAACTCTAAGTTTGTTCTTAAAACAGAAGTAACTAATTATAATAATAATGACTTAAGTTTTAACACATCCGTTAAAGGTTTTGTCAATTCCAAAGATATAAAAGCATTGAAATCATATTCAGCCAGATATCCGTTTAAAATCACTGTAAATGGCAACAAATCCATTCAAAATATACTTTCACAGGTATTATTGGAAAATACTGCAATTTTAGATGAACCGGCAATTATTAATCTTTCATCAAAATTAGATAAAAATACTTTAAAATTGGAAGATTTAAGTATTGTTACATTTAACGGCATATTCTCAGATGATTTCAAATCAAATCTAAAAGGGCAAAAACGCGTAATTATTACAGGTGCAGTGGAAGACTTTAAATACCCTGTAATGAAGAATGTAAGAGTATTTTTCCCTCAACAATTAAATTTAAAGTTATATGATACTATTGCACAAATAAAAGGCGATTTATTTATAAACGGAATGATTAATAAGCCTGATGTAGTTGGACAATTAGCATTACAAAATCTATTTAACCAGTCAATGCAATTATCTTTGAGTAATGGGATTTTGGACTTTAACAAAAACATTGTAATTCTCAATGCACCAAATGTTAAGATAGCAGATTCTGCAATGTCTATAAACGCAACCGCTTTAACGGATTTAACAAAATCCGTTACGTTAAAAAATCTCAATATTAAGTCTAAATACATTAATACAGATACATTCTTAATGTATAAAGACAATCCTTTATTAAAAGCTTACCCGCTTGTTATTAATGATGGTAAATTCTATTCAGAAAGAATTTTAGCTAATGTTTATGGCTCACCATTGTATATTTCAGCTTTTTCAGGTGATTTAAAACTTAAAAATAATGTTCTTACTCTTAAAAATATTTCCTCTGAATTGTTTAATGGAAAAATGTCAGGAACAATAGAATATGATATGAGAGATGAACATTTCAATTCACAAATAATGGCAAGAGGGGTTAGTGCAGAGCCAATATTTAATATTATTTCTACAAGAAAAGACTCTATTAGCGGAACCATGGATTTTGATACTAACCTTAAAGGAGAATTAACCTCTAAACAATCTCTTAATGGTGACATTAAATTTATAGTACAAAACGGCAGAATGTCTACATTAGGAAAATTAGAACATCTATTATATGCTCAAAATATAGTTGCTGATAATATGTTAAGAACTTCTTTAAGTGTTGTTACAAAGGCTATCACTCTTAAAGATACAGGTCTGTTTAAATATCTTCGTGGCGATATCCAAATGGAAAATGGCATTGCTAATATCAGAATGCTTCAATCACAAGGACCTTTAATGGCACTATTTATAAAAGGACAATACAACCCGACAAATGACTATGCAAAAATGGTTGTACTTGGACGATTATCAGATGAAGTTATATCAGGTTTAGGTGCATTTGGAGATTTTTCTCTGAATAAACTTATGGTAATGCTTACTGGTGAAGACACTAAATATAATATTGTTCCAGAAGATTTTGAAAAAATACCACAGCTTACTTCAAAAAATACAAAAGAATTTCGTTCAATAATTAATGGTATAATTGATAAACCAAGCTCAGTACAATCATTTAACTGGGTTTCATACAGCCAAAAATCATTGAAACAAAAAGATGTACCAATGACAAATATTAAAGTTCCATCATTTGTTGATGAATTACCATACTAGGAGATTAAATTTTGACTACAAAAATAGCAATAACAGGTAAAAGCGGAAGTGGAAAAACAACAATAACAAAAGCTTTCTTAAAAGTATTAAAAGAGCGATTTCCCGAAAAATCAATTTTACTTTTTGATAATGATTTATCAGGTGAGTTAGGTCACACCTTTGGACTTGATATTAGAAATACCATCTATGGTATTAGAAGCGGCAAACATGAATATAAAACAGGTATTCCTCAACATATGACAAAACAGGAATACATTGAATGGGCTATGGAAGATATTATTGTAACCCTTGAAGAAAATGTTGATATAATAGTTTCATGGCTTGTAGGTTCAAAAGACTGCAGATGTCCTATTACTGAACAAATAAATATGGCATTGCAAAAATTTATTGAAAGATATGATTTTGTTATTTTTGACTGCGAATTTGACTTAAAATACTTAAATCAGTTATTTGATGTAGATGTTGATTTAGCTCTAATTATAACAAATCCGACTATTGAGTCTATAAATTTAGCAAGCAGAATTAGCGAATATTCAGCTAAGTACGCAGCAGGCGGGCAATTGGGTGTAATTCTTAATAAAGCTGATAATACAGATTTAACCGAGATTTATACTCTTGCAAAGGAGTCTGATATTGATATTATAGGCTCTATTCCAATTGACACAAATACGGAAATTATTGCTGAAGCCGTAAAACATTTTTATTCTAGACTCAACTTACCACAGGAGAATGAACAATGATTTTAGACGGTAAAAAAACTTCATTAAAAATTCTTGAAAAAGTAAAAGAAAAAGTAAATAAATTAGAAAAAAAACCTCATCTTGTTGTAGTTTTGGTCGGAGATAATCCGGCAAGCAAGATTTATGTTAGAAATAAACAAAAAGCAGCAATACAAGTTGGAATTAATTCAACTGTAATCGAAATGGAAGAACATACAACAGAAGAAGAACTTCTTTCAAAAATTGAAGAACTAAACAACAATTCTGATGTTACAGGTATATTAGTACAATTACCATTACCTGAACATATTGACAAAAATAAAATTGTAACTGCGATTTCTCCTAAAAAAGATGTGGATGGATTTACTCCTGAAAATGTTGGAAGACTAGCAATCGGGTTAGAACCTTATTTCTATCCTGCTACACCACAGGGAATTATAATGCTTCTTGATGAATACAATATACCTATTCAAGGAGCTGATACGGTTGTAATAGGACGCTCAAACATTGTAGGTAAACCAATGGCACAAATGTTGCTTAAGCGCAATGCTACAGTTACGATTTGCCATTCTTATACTACCGATATTGAAGACAAAATAAAAACCGCCGATATTGTTATATCTGCGGTGGGTAAAAAGATTGTAAGATGTAAGATGGTTAAAAAAAATTCTGTTGTTGTTGACGTCGGAATTTTCAAAGATGAAAATGGTCAACTTACCGGAGATGTAGATTTTGACTTTGTATCTTCGTCTGCAGCATACATTTCTCCAGTCCCCGGCGGGGTTGGTCCTATGACAATTGCTTCTCTTATGCTCAATGCCTCGAAGGTTTATCAATAGAACCAATTTAATTATTATTGATTTAAAAGTCCTGTATCTTGAGCACAAGTACCAACAAGTGTTTTTTCTGCATCTTTTTGAGCTGAAAGTTCTTGTACTAAAGTATCATACATAGTCTTCATTGTATCGTATTCAATATCTAAATCTGCTAATTCAAGTGATAATTCTGCATCATATTTAGTAACTTTAGCATCTGCATATCTTCTTGCTTCTGAATCACTTAATACAACATCTTTTTCTTTCCAAGTTTTATTACCAATTTTACAAGTTTTATCAACATTTGTAGCATCATCCATAGCACTTTCCCATTTGGTCTCATATTTAACTTGTTCTTCAAGCTTAGCCATATTAGCTTCATACTTATTAGACCAATACATTTGTTGTTGAATATAATAGTTGTAATCTGCTTGAGTAGTTAATAAACTTCCTAATGCTGCTGCTGTGATTGCCATCTTCTTATACCTTTTGTTTTATCTTACATAGATATAAAGTATATAAATTTTACCTAATTTCATTAAGCGTTTTTATTGTTACATTTCTTTACAAAATATACTTTTAATATAATCATTTATATAGTAGAATATATATCTACACTAGTTGGAATGGAATAAATGATTAAACCTATAAATAACAATGAATATAGCGACCCTTTACTAAAATGGCCGTTGCGTGGAGCGGCATTTACAAATGAAGTCGGAGAAGCAATGCGTCCGCTTATAGGTAATTATGCTACATTAAGCTGGGCACCAGCCTTGCTATATATTGGTGCTGATGTTTATGATAAATATAAAAATGATCAGACTGAATACAGTCCCAGTTCCAGACGAGCATTCAAGCAAGCTCTTTTTCAAGGATTAGCAAGCATTTGTCTCCCAATTGTAGCCGTAAAAGCTGGTCAAAACTTATTTTCATTATTTGGTTTTTGCACCAAAGATAATATAAGTATAAATACGAAAGAACATATTAATAAACTAGCACAAGAATTTGTTGCAAACGGCAAAATGCATGCATATTCAGGCAAAGACAAAGAATGTATTAAAGAATTTTTAAGTATCGTATCAAATAATATGAACTTATCTGACAAAAAACAAGTTAAGTATGCATATACAAATAACCCAAATGACATTAACAAATTTGCAGAAACCACTATAAAAGAATTAATTAAGATACGTAAAGACTTATTAAACCCGGCTGACGAATTCAAGATTAGTAATACATATTTGAGTTTTGAACAAGCTTTAAAAAGCGGACAAACACAAAATGTAGCTGTAAAAAGTATTTTACATAAGCACCTTAAACAACAAACACTTAAAGGCAAATTTATAAAAACTATAGGTGGATTTTTAGCATTAGGTATTGCTATTAAGCCAATTGATAGATTTGTAGATGAAGTTTTGATAGGAAAAGTTGTTTCACCAAAATTAGACAATAAAAAAGATGCCTAAGCATCTTTTTTTATTATTAGTTATTACTTAAAACCAATCTAAAGGTCGCTAAATTTTTAATAGACAACATTTTATGTTTATTGGCTTGTTGTTCAGAAATTGCAAAAATTCTACAGATACGTTGGATTTCTTCAACATTTTGTCTTGTATCAAGTTTATATACGTTTTTAATCGGATCTGGTATAACTGACATAGTAGCGTATAATTCTTCTTCCTTCATGTGAAGCTCCTTATTAAATCTGCCTTATGTTTATATAAAGTTTATTGCTTTTCTAAAATTGCCTTTTTTTTTATTAAATGTAAAGAAATATTAACGCTTGCTTAAAAAAAAGAACTATGTAATAATAATTTTAATAGCTGAGGAAGGGATTTATAGAGTTCTTTTTCTTGCTGTTTTTATATTGTTAAACCCGTTAAAAAGGATAGTGTTTCACTAATGAGTGAATATAAGTTTAATTACGATTATTTAAAGAAAAATGCGACTTCGGGAAGTTGGCGCCGCGGTTATGAGTTATATCAAAAAGGATTATTACTAGAAGCTGAACCTGAAAAAAACTTTTTTAAAGGGAAAGTTAAAGGTAATTATCAGGATTATTATGTAACAGACCTTATTTTCAAAAAAAATAAGGTTGAGGCAAGATGTAATTGTCCGCTCAAAGAAGAATGGTGTAAACACTCGGTTGCAGTTGCTCTAAAAGCTATAGAAACAGGTGCTTATGACAATTGGTTAATGGAAAAACATGATATTCAGCCTGATTTAACAGATATCGTTGCACCCCAAATTATAAAAGCTAAAGGAAATTATATATTCCATTTTAACCCTAAACGAAGACAAAATTTCTTTTCAATCCTTGTAAGAGATAGAGCTACAAACAAGATTGTAAGGTCATTAGAAACAATTTTAAGGGCTCTCATAGAAGTTCAAAAGCTTAATCCTGATTTTCAACTTAACGAAGTGCAAAAAGCAGAATTAGCATTATTCCAGACTCTTTTAAAAATTTCAAAACAGGATAAAAAAGCGGGTTGGTATGATATACCAATTACTAAATTTGCACCGGTATTTCCTTTAATGGCTGAACTTGAAGAAGTTTTGGACGAAAAGACAAAAGAACGGATAATGTTCACAAATAATGAATGGAAATTAAATCTTGACGTTTCAACAACAAATGTTAATGGTGCAACAAATATCGTTTTAGAACTTTTCTGGACTCGCCCGGACAAAGATGAAACATACCCTTTTGAAGAAATTAAGTATTTCTCCAGACAAATTAAATGGGGACGATATAGGAACATTATTTTCCCTATCAACATTGCAATGAATGAACTTCCTCAAAGCATTATTAAATCAACATTTACCGATTTAAAAGATGCAGATGGCGGTAAATTTGTTTACGAGGACTTACCACATCTCCAAGAGATTATGAATGTTTCAATTGCCGAAAATATTAGCAAATTATTAATGGAACACAAGCCTCCAGTTAATATTGTAACATTAGGTATTGATTATGATCAGTCACTCAAAGCTTCTTTGGAATTTGACTATTCAGGAATGCGTGTACCATATTCAAAAAGCAGTAATGATAAATCACCTTACTTATCTGTTAAAAGCAAAGAAGAAGACCTTGTTTACTGGATTAAGCGCGATTATCAACATGAACAAATGGCTTATAACATGCTTTTAGCTTGTAAATTTGTTCCAATGCAAACAAATAACCTTGCGCTAGAAAAAGAAACTGCCATTGACTTTTATAACTACTATAAACAACAAGCCGGTGAAGGATGGATATTTGAAGAACGTGATGATATGAACTTCTTTAAATTAGTACCTGAACCATTTAAAATGTGTGCAAAAGTTGATTTTTCAGAAGAATCAATTGATAGTATGGAAATCCAACTTTATGGACAAGTTGGAGATGAGATTATAGACTTTGACGATATTTATAATACAATTCAAAGTGGCGAAAAATATGCACGTGTAAGAAGCTTAGGATTTGTAGAATATCCGGCTCAAAATATTTATCAGGTAATGCGTTCCTTTAACTCTTTTGATGCTTATAGAAATGATGAAAATAAATTTTTAGTTAAAACTTATCGCGTAGGATTGATTACAGAACTTCAAAATCAGGGATTTGAACTTGTTTTGAGTCCTAAATTCCAAAAATTCTGGGATCAGATTTCTACATTCTCCACTACTTCTGAAGGAATTGAACTCCCTTCCGGAGTTAATGCAGAATTTCGTGAATACCAGATTAAAGGTTTCAGCTGGTTGTGGTTTATGTATCAATATGGATTAAATGGTATTCTTGCAGATGATATGGGTTTAGGTAAAACCTTACAAGCTCTTACTCTTTTACAAAAAGCAAAAGAAGTTGACGGACCAATGCCAACACTTGTTATTGCACCAACAACAGTTGTATTTAACTGGGAAGCAGAAATCCAAAAATTTACACCTGAGCTTTCATGCCTGAAACTATCAGGAACTGAAAGAAAAGCGCTTTTCAAAGAAATTCCTAATTATGATATTGTTATTACAAGTTATGCTCTTGTAAGACGTGATATTGCTAAGCTTAAGAAATATAAATTCAGATATATTATTCTGGATGAATCCCAAAATATTAAAAATGCAATTTCTCAAACAGCACAATCCGTAAAAGAACTTGTTGCAGATCATCGACTAGCGCTTTCTGGTACACCGATTGAAAACAAACTGGAAGAGTTATGGTCAGTATTTGATTTCTTAATGCCCGGGTTTTTGTTTAATGTTGCGGAGTTTAATTTCAGATACGTTACACCAATTATGGAAAGACAAGATAAGACTGTTGAAAAACGCTTAAAACTACAAATCTTCCCATTTATCTTAAGACGTATGAAACGAGATGTTGCAAAAGACTTGCCTGATAAAGTCGAAAACATGGCATATTGTGAGCTTACAGATGAACAAAGAGATTTTTATCTTGAAGTTCTTGACAGTACAAAAGAAGAACTGTTTAAGAGTATTGAACTCAACGGTCTTGAAAAAAGCAGAATGTCTATTTTCTCAGCTCTGCTCAGACTTCGTCAGATATGTTGTCACCCTAAACTTTATGATAAAGAACATGTTAAAGGTGTTATACAATCCGGTAAATTTGAATATCTTAAAAATATGCTTGAACAAATTATTCAAGAAAAACACAGAGTCCTATTATTCAGCCAATTTGTAGATATGCTTGATATTATTAAGGGCTGGCTAGAGCGTTCTGGTATACCTTATGAATATTTAACAGGCAAAACTAAAGATAGACAAAAAGCTGTTGAAAACTTTAATAACAATCCAAATATACCAATTTTCTTAATCAGTTTGAAAGCTGGCGGTACAGGTTTGAACTTAACCGGAGCAGATTATGTAATCCACTATGACCCGTGGTGGAACCCAGCTGTTGAAGATCAGGCAACTGATAGAGCATATCGTATTGGTCAAACTAAAAAAGTTTTTGTATATAGACTTATTACAAAAAATACGGTTGAAGAAAAAATTCAGAAAATCAAAGGACGCAAGCGCGACCTTGTTGATAGCGTAGTTTCTATTGATAGAAATATTACCAAATCACTTACAATGGAAGATATTAAAGAAATATTCTCCGTTGACTAGACCCAACTGCGCGAACCACTTGTAATTCAACGAGCATAGCATAAGAAAAAGTTTGCTAAGAGAGCTTAGCAAACATTAAATAAACACGAGGATATTAAGAGAGAGTATAAAAAGAACTTGTTTAATAAATGATTTTCTTATTTGATTGTCATTTACATTTGATTATTTTTCCCTTTGTCCTTACATCTATATAAAGTTTTTCTATTTCCAAAAATTGCTTAAAAGAAAACGCATTGTTACAAAGCTTAAAACTGTATAAACAAAGGAACTAAGACGTATTTACTTAGTATATACTTTAAAGTAAATAATTGCCCTCAAATCCTTTACAGAAAGTATTTATGTGGTAGTATGTTGTTATGGGGATTGAAGAAGGAGAAAGATTTTGAGTCAACAAAATATGTTTTCAGACGGGAAGATAGTTCCTGTTAATATAAGAGAAGAGATGAAAAAGTGCTATATTGATTACGCTATGTCTGTAATCGTAGGACGTGCACTTCCAGATGTTCGAGATGGTTTAAAGCCTGTTCACAGACGTATTTTATATGCGATGAACGAACTTGGCATGACACCTGATAAGCCTTTTAAGAAATGCGCTCGTATCGTAGGGGAAGTTCTTGGTAAATACCACCCGCATGGTGATAGTTCTGTTTATGAAGCACTTGTTCGTTTAGCTCAAGACTTTAACACAAGATATTTGGTTGTTGACGGACATGGGAACTTTGGTTCGGTCGATGGTGATTCAGCAGCTGCAATGCGTTATACAGAAGCACGTATGCATAAAATTACAACATCAATGCTTGCTGATATTGATTGCGAAACCGTTGATTTCGGACCAAACTTTGATGGCTCTTTAGAAGAACCTTCAGTACTTCCTGTTAGACTTCCAATGCTTCTATTGAATGGTGTTTCAGGTATTGCTGTTGGTATGGCAACAAATATTCCTCCTCACAACTTGAGAGAAGTTGTTGACGGTACAATTGCATTAATTGATAATCCTCAAATTACTATTGAAGGATTGATGGAACATATAAAAGGTCCGGATTTCCCTACTGCAGCTACAATTATAGGCTTAAATGATATTAAGCAAGCATATGAAACCGGACGTGGTTCAATTAAAATGTCTGCGGTTGCTACAATTGAAGAAATTCCTGGAGGAAATGGAAGACAATCCAGAACTGCAATTATAGTAACAGAAATTCCTTATCAAGTTAACAAAGCACAATTAATTGAAAAAATTGCTGATTTGGTTAAAGAACAAAGAATTAATGGCATTTCGGATTTACGTGATGAATCTGATAGAGATGGTATGCGTATTGTAATCGAACTTAAACGTGATGCTAAACCTGAAGTTGTGAAGAATAACTTATTCAAATATACCCAACTTGCAACAACATTTGGTGTAAATATGGTTACTCTTTGCGGTAAACAGCCAAGATTACTAAACTTATATGAAGTATTAAACGAGTTTGTTGAACACAGAGTTGAAATAGTTACAAGACGTACAATTTACTTCTTGAAAAAGGCAAAAATACGTGCTCACATTTTAGCCGGTTTATTGATTGCTTTAGGTTCATTAGATGAAGTTATTGAACTTATCAAAAAGTCAAAAACTACTGATGATGCACGTGTTGGCTTAATGAGCAAATTCGGATTAGATATTGACCAAGCTAATGCAATCCTTGAAATGCAATTAAGAAGATTAACAGGCTTAGAGCAAGACAAAATCAAGAATGAATATGACGAACTTCTTAAAAAGATTGCTGAATATGAAGAAATTCTTGCAGACCGACAAAAAGTTCTTGATATTATTAAATCTGAACTTATTGAAGATCGAGAAAAATACGGTGATGACAGAAGAACTCAAATTCTTCCTGAACAGGGTGAAGTTACAATCGAAGATTTAACTCCAAATACTCCAATGGCTGTATTTATTACTCATCAGGGATATTTAAAAAGAATTTCTCTAGATACATTTGAACGTCAAAATCGTGCAACACGCGGTAAAGCAGGCATGAAAACAAAAGATGATGACGATATTCAACACTTCTTCACTGCAATGATGCATGATAAGGTATTGTTCTTCTCATCAAAAGGTATTGTTTACAGCTTGAATGTATACGATTTCCCTGAAGGAGGACGTCAATCTAAAGGATTACCAATAGTTAATGTGCTTCCTATTGAACAGGGAGAAAGAATTACTGCAGTTGTTCCTGTAAGCAGCTTCTCTCATGACTTGAATTTGATTATGTTGACTCAAAAAGGTTACATTAAGAGAATAGAACTTGATAACTTTGCTAACATTAGAAGAAGCGGTATTATTGCAATCTCATTAGAAGAAAACGATAAATTAAACTGGGTTAAACTAGCTAATCCAAATGATGAGATAATTATTGGTACATCTTGCGGTATGGCAATCAGGTTCCCGATTGAAGACTTGAGACCACTTGGCAGAAGCGCAAGAGGTGTTAACTCAATGAAACTAAGAGCAGCTGATACAATTATTGGATGTGATATTGTTCCAAGAAATTATGATGCGGATCTTCTTGTTGTAACATCAGACGGTTTCGGCAAACGTACTAAATTAAGTGAGTTCCGTTCACAAAACAGAGGCGGTATTGGCTTAATTGCAACTAAGTTTAAGTCTAATATGTCAAGACTTGTTGCTCTAACAATTGTTGAAGAAAAAGACGAAATTATGATGGTAACAGCAAACGGTATTGTAACAAGAATTAAAGCAGGTGATATTTCTTGTCAAGGTAGACCGGCTACAGGTGTAAGAGCACAAAACCTTGTTGATAATGATACAGTTGTTTCAGTTAACAAGATTGTAAATACTGATAAGGACGATAATGATACACCTCCAAGCGGCGGTTGCACATTAGAAGATATGCAAGATGTGGGCGAACAGACATCATTAATAGAAGAATAAAAAGAAAAGAGATTGGATAGTAAAACCAATCTCTTTTAAGGAGAATACTATGAGCGAACTTAAAATATATTTAGATAAAGATATTGATACAGAATTGATTAAAACTAAAAAGATTGCAATTATTGGTTTTGGCTCACAAGGCTATGGTCAAGGTATGAACCTTGTTGATAGCGGATGTAATGTTGTTTTTGGTTTACGTCAAGGCGGTAAATCTGATATAAAAGCTCGTGATTATGGACTTAAAACAATGTCAATTTCTGATGCAGTTAAATGGGCTGATATAGTACAAATACTTATTCCTGATGAAGTACAGGCGAAAGTTTATAAAGAAGAAATTGAACCAAACCTTCACGAGGGGCAATATTTGATGTTCTCTCACGGATTTAATATTCATTATGGATTTATTAAGGCTCCTGAGAGTGTAAAAGTTATTATGGTAGCACCTAAGGCTCCGGGACATACTGTTAGAAGTGAATATGTAGTAGGTAAAGGCGTGCCGGCTCTTGTTGCGGTGTATGATGCGAATAACCTTGACATCTCACCCCAATCCTCTCCTCAAGGAGAGGGGGAATGCGCAGAGAGGGAAGGAGCTTGCGCACTAGCTCTTTCTTATGCTGCTGCAATAGGCTCCGGTCGTACGGGTATTATTGAAACAACATTTAAAGAAGAAACTGAAACAGACCTATTTGGAGAGCAAGCTGTGCTTTGCGGCGGATGTGATACACTTATAAAAACAGCATTTGAAACATTAGTTGAAGCAGGATATTCACCATATATGGCATATTTTGAAGTTTGTCATGAATTAAAACTCATAGTTGATTTAATTTATGAAGGCGGAATTGAAGATATGCATTATTCAGTTTCAAACAACGCTGAATATGGAGATTACACCCGCGGAGGAAGAGTTATTGACTCTGAAACAAAACAAAGAATGAAAAAAATCTTATCTGAAATTCAAGATGGAAGCTATGCAAAAGAGTTTATGAATGAATTTACATCAGGCGGAAATAAATTTAAAGAGCTAAGAAAGGCTTCAGAAGGTCACCTTATAGAGAAAGTCGGCTCTGAAATCCGCTCATCCTTCCAATGGGGTAAGGGTAAATTGATTGATAAGAATAAGAATTAAGGGGTAAATAATTAGAGTGGGTAGGTAAAACTACTAATTATATTTACCCCCAATCAGG
>CAJTWU010000021.1 GCA_910579975.1 uncultured Vampirovibrio sp. | reverse complement strand
CTGATATTGCAAGTACTGCTGCTTATGGTATTGGTACAGCAAATGGTTACGGTATTGGTGCTGCAAATATTCTTATGCCATTAGCCGGTATTGTTTCAGGCTGGGGCGGTATTATGACTGCAGCAGCACCTTATTTAGGTGAATTTGGTTTGCCGGCTGTTGTTATGGGTAATTTAATGCAAGGTACAACTTCAGCGGCACTTTCAGCATATCAGTCTGTATCACAAAATGTTTTATCAAACGCTGATACAATACTTTCGCAAAAAGTTGCTAATATTGAAACAGTTTGTAAAATGCTTGATACCCAGAGTGATATTGTAAGAAAAATGCTTAAAGATGAGCTTGAAGGTAATAGTAAGGAAATTGATAACTTGTAGTGAATTAGGGGTTGGTTGACACCTTACCCCGTCCCTCTCCTCAAGGAGAGGGGGAGCGAGAAAATGCAAAAACGAACTTTTTTCAGAATAATGATTGATAATTTGTTTGTGAATAATGCTTTATGTAAAGCATTATCTGCTCTTATTAATTTTTGTAACGAACAGAGCTATTTTTCTCAAAAAAGATTAAAGTTTTTGGAAAAAATGCCGTTACAGTATAAAGAGCAAGATAGTGTTTATAAAACCAGGTTTATTTTTCATAGTACACAAACTTCCGGGAGAAGCCTTAAATAGCATGTTAACAAATGTAACAAAAAGTTTTAAAATACAGCAATTAATTGGATTTACATGTTTTATTATACATGTAGACTCTAATTGTGTAGGAGAACGTACCTATGCGTGAAGAGCTGCAAGATACATTCAAACGGTTTGTAAACTTTATGAACTTTGCTCAATCGTTTTTCAGACGAAACAACCCGTTCAAAGCACTGCTCATGAGTTTGCTGGGAAGCCTAAAGGATATGCTTACCATAAGGCAAAAACTAAAAATGGCGAAGTACCGTGTAAATTACCACAAGCACCAGCTCTACAAAATGGAAAGCTTAATTGCAGAAAGTAACGAACACACATTCCTGAAAGGCAAAAACTTAAACGAACAAAGATAAAACCAGAAGGACAAGTGTTATGGGATTAATTACGTCAACTTTCAGAATGATGTACCTGACAGCGTATCAGATGACATTGGAAACAAAAATCCAATGGATTGCTACAGCTAAGATGGAACTTGTTGCTTCTTCTGATGAAATTTTAGCACTGGGAAATGATTTAGACCCTGAAAATCCGGCGGTAAAACAGTTAGAAGCCCGAAGGGATAAATTATCCCAGCTTGAAAAGCGACTTGATTTGCAAATGCAGGAATACCAGAGCCGCTTGAGTATGGTTAAAGCAGAACTTGATTCTTGTAAAGGCGCAGTAGACAGTGCAATTAGTAGGTCGTTCTCGTATCAGTTATAGGTGAAAAATGAAAGTTAATATTCTCAATATACAGAATTTTACCCCAAAACAATACGATGCCTCCCGAAATATGTCGACCCCTCAATCATATATAGAAGATAAAGAGCAAAAAGTTTATGCTGCTCACTTGGGGTTTAAAGGTGGAAAGCAACTTTCGGCTTTGATTAATGATTATAAGTGGTTTATTGCACATGACAAAATGTCCGCAGTAAATTCATTTCTAAATATTGATGCTCCTAAAGAGAGCATGGAGTCTTTAATACGTCATATTCTTACTGATAAAACAGAAAGCTATAATTTTATTGACAGTATTGTTTCACAGCCGCGTCAAATTAAGCATGTTGCTAATGCTATAAAAGAAAAGCTTCCTCAGACAACTGATATTTTAAGTATTTTTAGTTATGACAATCCATATAGAAAGGCATATGAAAATTATATAGCAACTCGTGTGCAGAATGCTTCTTCTGTTTCGGAATTATTGAAAATCAGACCTGATTGGGATGAAAAAGTTTTGATGGAAAAACATCAGGAATTATATCATAACGATGATTTTGAATTAGGTTTTGTGCCGGATAGTATTGGAAAAGATAATTACCATATAATTGTTGATTATTTACGTAGTTTTGTAGATATTGGATTTAAGACCAAGAAAGAGATTTCTGATTTAAATGTTAACGGTCAGATTTTCAGCTTTGAGAATTTTGTCGATGGAAAATCAGATAAAAATGTTTTTAAAATTACGACTCCGTCAAGAGAATCATTTATTATTAAAATGGCTGCTCAAGAAGCAAGAGGGTTAAATAGTCCTTTTGCATTGGGAACTCTTGCGATGATTGACACTTATCTTACCAGAAATAATTGCAGAAATTCTGCTCCAATAAGATACTATCATCATAGTTCAAATACTGCTGTATATGATTTTATTGAGCATAATAAGGCGGATTCAAAACTTAATCATTTGAATGAATTTGTTATAAATATGCCGGATTTTGCAGACTTGGGGTTAAGTCAAAATGATACAGTAGGAGCAAATAATTATTTTAAGCTTGAAGAAAATCAGAAGGCAATGCAAAATACCTATGATTTTAAATATGGTGTCGACCACAATGAACTAATTTCTGTTGATAATGACCATGTGACTTATAGTCAGTTATTGTCACCTGTGGATTATAAATTTAATAAATCACTTCCTTGCGCAATGCAAATGTTTTTCTAGGTTGTAATAATTCTATCAATAGGAATATCATATTCTTCGGGATAAACGGTTTCAACAACTAACTGATGCGGGATACAAACGATTGTTTTGCAGCTTTGTTGTGCTAAAAATCTGTCATAAAACCCTCCGCCATAGCCCAGACGGTAATTGTTTTTATCAACGGCAAGAGCCGGGACTATTACTAAATCAGGATTTATTGTATTATTTGATGTTTTGGGTTCTTGGGTTTTAGAACAAGACTCGCATAGTTCATCTCCTTCTGAATACGGACAGCAAAGTAAGTTGTTGCCATCAATTTTAGGTAGATAGAAGTTTTTAGTTTTGTCTTTTAAAAGGGGTAAAAGGTTTACTTCATCTTTTAAAGGATAAAAAATCATAATGTTCTTTGCTTGCTTATATTCTTCTGTTTCAATAAGTTTTTTGATTAAAACAGAGTCACAGGAATATTTTTTTCGTTCTTCTTTAGCCCATTTGCGAAGCTGATGTTTATCTTTCATTTTATAGTTTTAGCATAAATATTTTGTAAAATTAAAGATCTTTTAACCATTTTTTATTAACATCGTTAAGAAATGTAATTGGGAGGCTGCCTATTCCTATGATATAAATCCAGTCTGCAATGCTTTTAGGTAAAGAGTTTTGCTTGGTTTTACTGTTAATTATCAAATCTTCATAATTGGTATCTTTACAAGCAAAACCTAATAAAGATGTGGTAATAGCCACATCTTTAAAGGTTATCTTTGAACTTTTATCTTTCTGTTTATTGGTAGAACAAAAGCTTACGTTATTTAGTGGAGTGTTATATAATTTCATTTATTATATCGCCCAATTCTGAATGGTCATCACCTGTTGGTAATCCAGTATAATCATCTAAATTAACATCATGTGGTGCAAAATCAGGATCTCCAGTTAAATGGTCGCCAAATTTAATTTCCTGATCTCCTTCTTGAGGTATTTTCCCAGAATCTGCTTCATACCATCTATCTTTAACACTTTTAGGAAATTTTCCTGTTAATTGGTAAACAAGAGACTCTTTTTTGCTCATTCCGCCAGGTATAATCATTGTTTTGATTATGTTTGGAATGGAACCGCCATTGAGGTTAGTTAATGAACTTCGTTTTTGTAAGGTTTTTCTAAGGATAGGAGTGATTGTTTTATTTTGTGTTATTTTGGTTATCATTTTTACCTCCTTGATACTCCACATTTCTGAATAATTTTAGTTTTTTAATACTTGCACTAATCATACATATGACAGATAATATTACTAAAACTCCACCTATTTTCTCTGTTTTGCTCATTTTACTTGAATATTCTTCTATATTTGGAAGTACAAATGGTAAGCTTGCTAACATGAATATCGTGCCTAAATCATCTAAATCTGCTACTTTTTTATCTAAATTATTTCTAATATGTATCATTTCTGAGTTTTTATGCTTATTACTTTTTAAAATAGGTTTATATTGATTTTGACTTGAAGTTATTGCATTAATTATCATAAAAATTTATAATCCTTTCAAAATCTTATCTATTTCTTCGCCTCTTTTCCTGGCTTTATCAATTTGCTCACATCTATTTATAATAAACTCTCCTAACGCATAGGTCGTTGCTCCTGCTACTCCCGCATTAATGGCATTTCCTATTCCAGGAACCCATGTGACAGCTTTAGAAGCAAATCTGAATGCTGTTGTACCAACTTTATTACCCATATAAGCGGTTAACATGCTTGATATAAAACCACTGGAAGCTTTAAAGTTATATATACCATTGATTATTGCTGCGGCCATCATTGCTTCAATTCCGCTTAAGACCAACTCATCACCACCTGGGATTTGTGCTAAACATGCAGCTTCTGCTGCATTACCAGCTGCGTATATTTTTACTAATTTTTTAGCTTCCTTTATCTCATAAGGTCCGTTGAGCGGGTTTAACTTGCTGGTTTTTTGCAATAATCCTCTATTCAAAATTTTTGTAATGCCAAAATTTGTTTGACTAATTTGTGATACTTTCATTAAAAATCCCTTGAATGTTGATTGCGATAATCTTGGGTTTATATTAAAAAAAATAAGTTTAATTGTCAATTAAAATATTTCATATATGTTTACATTGGTTTACAAAATGACAAAATTGTCTATTTTTGTTTTTTTAAATTGACATGAAAGTTTCTGCTAATCCAAATTCTCTTAATTTTAAGCAAGGTCTTACTTCAAAGATAATACATGAGGAAAAAATTGTAAATCCGTTAAAAGTAGAGATGTTTTTTGCTAAAAATTATGGAGTGGAAGTTCAATTTCGTCAAAATAAAACATCTGCTTTTGCGAATAATTTATGTGCAAAAATTTTTGAAGAGTTATTTAGTAAATTAAAATTATATTTTACTTTTCCGCCCGCAATTATTCAATATCAAAGAGAAAATTTAGTTAATTCAAATTCTGCTCTTAATTTTTGTATTCCTGATACTAAAGAAGTTTTATTAAATGATTATCCATTTCTTGGTCGTTCAATATTTTTTGGAAGTAACTTAAATTTCCAAGAGACTGATTTTATAACGGAAGCTCAATATAGAAATAAGAAAACTAGCTCACCTCATTTTTTGGCTTCTTATATTCATGAATGGGTTCATAGCTTGCAATTAGATTTTATTTTTAGACAATATGGCTATGGAGGTGATTGTGAGTTATTAAATGAAATCTATCCGTCCACGAATATTTATACTAGTGGTTTTAATATATTACAAGAGCTTCAGAATAAACAACTCTCTGAAAAAGAAAATGTTGTTGTATATGATATTTTAGGAGAATATTCAACTAATTCCAGTAATCAATATTTAGAAATATTTAGTGAAGCAATGACTAAGTTTATATGTGATTCTATTAAAGGAGATAAAATAATAACTAATCCTCTAGAGCTTATTAAAAAAACTCCAGAGGAATTTAAGAAAATTCTTAAAAAGGTTTGTATTTTTACACAATAGCTCCATGTGAAGCATCTTGAACTGTTCTTGCATATTTAGCAAGGTAACCGGACTTAACTTTACATTCTTTTGGTATAAAGTTTTTCCTACGTGTTTCAAGAGCTGCTTCATCGACTTTTAGTTTGAGTGCGCGTTTATTTATGTCGATTTCTATAATATCACCATCTTCAATAAGTGCTATTACTCCGCCTTCTGCTGCTTCCGGACAAATATGCCCCACGCAAATTCCACGGGTCCCGCCTGAAAATCTGCCGTCTGTAATTAAAGCTGCTTTTGTCCCTAAGCCCTTTCCTACGAGCAGAGAAGTTGGTGCAAGCATTTCACGCATTCCCGGGCCGCCTTTTGGACCTTCATAACGGATAACTATAACATCGCCTTCCTGGATTAAATTGTTTTCAAGAGCGGTCATTGCCTCTTCTTCAGAGTCAAATACTTTTGCTTTTCCTGTGAATTCATAACAGCTTTCATCAACAGCAGAAATCTTTATTACAGAGCCGTTTAGTGCAATGTTTCCTCGAAGTACTCCAAGTCCTGGTTTTGTTGTAAACGGTTCATTGTAATTATGGATTACTGAGCTGTCTACATAAGCGTCTTTTACAAGTTCTGATGTTTTTTGAAGAGTTACGCCTATTGAGTCATTAAACAGAGGTAAATCTCTTAGGAGAACTTTCAGAAGCGCATTTATACCGCCTGCTTGATAAAATCCTGTCATTGTAATATTTGATGACGGTTCAAGTTTAACTATTTGATGAATTTTTCCCGATAGTTCTTCAAAATCTGTGAGTGAAACATTAATTTCAGCAGCATTTGCAAGTGCTAAAATATGTAAAAAGGAATTTGTTGAGCCGCCTAATGCTAAATCTGCTATGATTGCGTTTCTCAAGGAGTCTTTTGTAATAATATCAAGCGGTTTTTTGTTTTGGCGAACTAATTCTACTATTTGCATACCGCTTTCAAAAGCTATGCGGCGCTTGTGAGAAGATACTGCAGCTGAAGTTGAGCAGAAAGGAAGGCTCATTCCCATAACTTCTGTTAAACAAGCCATTGTATTTGCTGTATAAAGTCCTTGACAAGAACCGGCTGACGGACAAGAAGCTTCTTCCAATTCTAAAAGACGTTCTTCGTTTATTACTCCGTCACGATATTTTCCTATCGCTTCAAATGCACCTTTAATCATTGTGAGTTTTTCACATTTGCTCTCGCCATCGAGCATTGGACCAGCTGTAACAATAATTGACGGGATATTTAGTCGTGCAGCTGCAATAAGCATAGCAGGAGTTATTTTGTCACAGTTTGAAAGAAGGACAAGACCGTCAAGCTGATGAGAGTTGGCTACCGTTTCAATACAATCTGCTATCAAGTCGCGTGAAGGAAGAGAGTATCTCATTCCATCATGACCCATAGCAATCCCGTCGCAAACGGCTGGTACACCAAATATGAATGCCTGTCCGCCTCCTGTATGAATACCTTTTTCAATTTGGCGTTCTAAGTCATGCATTCCTATATGTCCAGGAACTAAATCTGAAAATGAACTAGCTATACCGATAAATGGTGAGTTCATATTTTTTTTACTAACTCCTGTTGCCATAAGAAGGCTTCTGTGCGGAGTTCGTGCTACTCCTTTTTTTATACTGTCACTTCTCATAAAATATCCTCGCTAATTAGATTTTAGCACGAAAATTTATGCACGCTGTAATTCAAGCCCGTTTGCCACATTTTCAGCAGCTCTCATTACTTTTTCAGGAATTTTTTCACCGGCTTGAGCTCTTTGAACAACAAGGCTTAATAATTCTTGCTGACCTTGAGGAGTTGATTTTTTGTCTTTTGCTTCAAGATTAGTTGCAATATCTTCGCCAACAATAGCTTTTGTAGCTTTACCCATAGCCCACATACCTAGTGAACCGCCGATGAAGCCTACAACTGCACCGATTGCTGTACCAACGCCCGGGCAAGCTGAACCAAGCATTGCACCTAATTTAGCACCAGCCCATCCGCCTGCAGCTTTACCGGCTACCCATCCAAATGCGTTACCGGCAGCTTTTACAACTGATTGACCTGTTTGAGCAAGACCGGTTTCTACACCACCGTCTTTGTGAGTAAATGCAGTCCAGATTTTTCCTGATGAGAAAATCATATCAAATAAGAACCAGCCTTTACCTTCACTTAAACATTTTTTAGCAAAACTTAATCCATGATTAGCAACAGCTTTTTGAGCAGCACCGCTTGTTAAGGCTTCATTTGCTAATTCTGTTGGAGTTTTCATTGCTGTTTTGTTACCGGTAAAGAAACCTTTTATAGAATTCCAAGCTTTTGGCAGTCTTCCATTACATTTAGAAGCAGCTCTTAGTTGTTCTGTTGCAAGCTGGATTGCTTCCTTATCACCTGATTTAATAGCATTGGTCATTATTTTTTGTAATGCTTCTTTTTCAGAGTTAGCCATTGGCTCTACAAACCATTTTGAATAGAACCATTTGCCTTCACCATTTCTTGTTACTCTATATAATTGAGAGTATGCATCTTGCATTAAAGAAGGGTTGCTTTTCCATAAAGCTTTAGCGCCGGAGCTTGCTTCCAGAGCTTCTTTAAAGATTTTATCAGCTTCTCTTGTTGCTTTAAAAGCGTTAATAGGATGTGCTAATGTTTGAGGATTTTCCATTGCTGCAAAAGTTAAACCGCCAAATGCAGCACCGCCTAATCCTTCTTCTAACACACTGTTCTTTTTATAATAATCAACCAAAGTATCTAAATCAGATTTGCTTGCTGTTGTTGCTTGTACTTGCGGCTCCTGTTTTTGTTGAGTCTGGGCAATTTGTGAGCTTGCAGAATAGTTTGCAGGCACTTGTGCATATGGATTTCCATAATTGAAATTATTAAAAGTATATGGATTTGCAGTCATATTATTGAATGAGCCAACTCCGCCCATATAGTTATTCATATAACTAGGAGCGGCTGCATTTGGTCCAAACCCTCCATAGAGAGCCATTTCCATATTTGCTAATGCTGAAATTGGTGCAACCATAACTTACTATAACCTTATAAAATCTAACCTTATCTATATAAAGTTTTTTATTTGTTTAAAATTGCCTTTTTGTAACAATTTTTTAACATTTGAGCAAAAAGTTTTTTTAGAAGTTTTCAAACATGAAAAAGGGGTATTAATTTAATGAAAATCGATAGCATTCAATGTGTTAACAGTAATTTTAAGGGCAAGAGATTAGATAGAAACGCAGTCACACAATTAATAAAAAATAATCCATATTCTTTGACTGAGCCAAATCAAAGATATATTTCCACTGCAATTGAAGCTCTCGGTAAAGTAGCTGGAGAAAAGAATATTCAGTTTTTGCTTGATGCAGCGGCAAGCAGCAGATATTCAACTTCAATTACCCTTCAAGATGTGCCAAAGAATGATTGGAAGTCAAAACTTCTTGCAGCAGCAGCTTCTGCTTTAGCAATAACTCCTCTTGCAAATAGTACCCTTGCAGATAAACTTTCAGAATTACAAAAACCCCGTGAAATAAGTATTGAAGAACAGGAAATTTTGCAGCTTCGAAAACAACTGCTAGCAGTTGTTGATTTGGAACAAATCAACAATAATTCCCTAAGTACTGCAAAGAATTTTATTAAGAACCTTGACTATTTTATTGTGTCGTCAGAAACCAGCCTTGAGCACAAAAAATATGTTTTAGAACGCTTGAACTACTTTATGAGTGATAAATATGAAATTAATCCTCAATTAAAAGATAAAAAATCACTTGCTGCAGCTGAAATGATTAATGATATGGCTATTCATACGCCGGGAAATGAAATTCCTAATATTAAAGCTGTAAACCAGAAACAGCATGGTATTTGTGCTGCTATTTCTATTGTAAGAAAGAAACTTGCTTATGAAGATAAACCTAATTATGTTGATTCTATTATTTCAGAATTAGATTCTTCAGATAAAATTAAGGTTTATGATAGAAGCCGATTAGGTTCAGGTGAAAAAATTGAAGTAGAAAAAGTTCCTGTTGATTTTAATGCTGCTTTAGCAAAAGGATATAGAATTATTGATGCTTCCACTATGCATTGGATGCAAATTGCAGGCATGTCCGGTGCCAATAATATTTCTTATTCTGTTTATAACCCGTTTGATAGAGAAAACTTTGATGTTAAAACAGATTCATTCTTTATTGCTAATTTTGAAGATGAGGAACTTGCTGCTACGCAAAGATATTATCAAGCATTAATAAAGGCAAATTCTGTAATAAAAGATTATAAAGCTTCAAAAATAAAATCAGATATTACTCAAAGAGAATATAAACAATTAGAAAGTCAACGATTGAGAGCTGCTTCTGATATATGTGAAATGATTAAAGAAGAGTTATCATCAATTGCTTCTGGACTTTCTAAAAAGGAAATTCAAAGTTTATCTGCCGGACTTTTAAATCTGGAAAAGCCTCTTTCATCTAAAATTCAGAGCGGGGATGATTTTTCATATATTCCAAATGAAGAAGAAAATGTAAAAAGGAATAAAATAAAAGATTATATTATAAAATCAGCTCAAATAAATGATGTTAGTGAAGAATCAATTGACAAACTTTTCTTTATGATTAATGAGCACCATTCATTAACTGCTGCACCTAAAAAAGTGTCAAAAATTAGAAAAGCTGCTCAGCTTTATGATGTAGCAGCAGCTTTTAGATACCAGATTGTAGCCGGTTTAGATGATAAAAAAATCTTGGAAAATATTATGCATAACGAAGGACTTCCAAATAAAGAAACCTTGCTTTTGAATACAATAGATACTTTAATCGAAAAACTTGAAAATAATTCTTCACATTCTGTATTAATAATAGAACAGCTGCAAAAATCGGCTTTTGATAATACAAATGGATCTAAAGAAGAAATCATTGAAGCATTGAAGGAATTGAAAGAAATTCTTTTATATAATTTAACAGAAGGTCTTGACTCAATTTATGGTGCTTTGACAATGGGAAGCAGAAAAGATGCTCTTCTTGCATATATTGAAAATGTTCAAAAATTGATTAATGAAGGTCAAACACAAATATTAAAACCATTTTCAGAAATATTAGGTGTTAAAAAAGCTCCGAAAAATGTGCTTAGAGCATTAGAGGCTGATAAACAGAAACTTCTTAATGGTGATGAAAGAGTTTATTCTCAACTTTTTGATAAATACGGTAATGTTTCACAGATTGATTATATCAATAATATTTTCCAAAATTTCATAGAACAAAGCAAGCAAGATGATAATCAGGAAATTATAATGAACTTCCTTGCCGTTAATGGTATTTCAGTTGAGGATGGCGAGCAAGCTGTTGTTGATAGAATAAATTTGATTGGGACTAATCTTCAAACAATTGGAACTTTTGTTAATCAGGCTGCTCAGGCGTTACGTGTTGTTGATGTAAATGGAGATGTGTTATTCTCTGCAAATCCCAAAGATATAATAATTAAAAAACTTGAAAATGAAAACAGATTGTCTTCAGCAAAACAGTTAAGAGAATTACAGTCTCACTTAGAAAAAATTGCAAAAGACCGTTCATCTGATGAGTTTCAATCAAGACAAGGCAAGTTGAAAGATAAATCTCTTAATATATTCTCTGCAAGTGAAAAGGATACTTTAGTAGAATTAGAAAAATCAATCGATCCAATGTATGCTTATGTACAAAAGCAACTTAGATATGTTCGTAGTGATATGAAAGAGTATCTTGAAGAACTAGCAAAAATGGCCGGTGTAAATGATGGAAATTACTGGGTTCCAGAAGAAGGCAGCAGCGGACTATATGCCGGACAAGATGTCAGAGTACTTGAATATATGACAGGGCGCCCTCATTATTCAACAAAAAATATAGAGGAGTCTATTGAACAGATTAAGACTTCTCCTTATTCTGCGATTTCTTCCAGCTCTGTTTATCATGATAGAGTAGGAGGACATGCTCAGTATGTAGTTGATATTGAACCGGTCACATTAAAAAATGGTGAAGTTAAAGATGTTTTATTTAATGACAATTCCTGGGGCGCGAGTGAAAATGAAAATGTCTGGGTTGACTCCAATGGCTTGTTAAGAACAGACTATAGCGACAGACGCGGCGGAGCTTTAGGATATATTACTAATGACAAATATAGAAATGGTAACTTTGTTGATAGAATTTTATCAGACATGGTTCTTAAAACTACTCCGGACACAACTGATAACAGAGTTTATAAAAGGATTAAACATCCAAATACTGATAATTACTCTATGCCGCAGTACTATGGAATGATTATGAATGGGCATTCAAAAGAAATCAAAACGGTTTCAGATAGAATACACGATGCTATTTTTGTTACAAATAACAGGTATTTAGCTAAGCTCAAAAAATTTGGAGAAGATCGATCTGAACTTGAACTTCAAGCTATGATTAAAAATATACAAGGCTCCGGTCAGAACTGGAAACCAACTTATGAAGCTCTTAAAAAAAGAATATTTCCTTTAGTAGGTACAGGTATAAGTTCAAGGGAAGAATATGATAAACTTGCAGATGACGATTATTTAAAAGTTGTTCTGGAAAAAATCGCGCTTAAACAGAATGCTCAAGTATCCGGCTTAGAGCCTGATATTGCTCGAGTTCGTAATGTAAAAGAACTTTCAAGATTTAGAGCTGCTCAAAAAACCAGAGCATTAAACTCTTTTAAATATGCGTTTGCTAAATCAATGACAATTGTTGATTATCTTGCAGAGGCTTATGGAGATAAAGAATATCTCGAAATGCAATCAATTCTTGATAAACATGGCTTAAAACTTACAGATGATGAACTTAACTCTATTGGTTTAAACTTTGATATTGATACAACAGTTTATGATGGAAGTGCAAAAACAACAATTAGTCTTTTGATTGATAGCATTAGAAAAGATATAAATAATGTAATATCCGAACCTAATGTTCAGCAAGAATTGGAAGATTTCTTTAGAAAATTCCTAACAGAAAAACTATATTTCAATAAAGAAGATTTAGACTTATCAGATTTAGATAATCAGAAAATTATACATATTATTAAGTTTATAGATAGAATTTATGATCCAGCAGATGATGATGAGTTTGTTGAAATCTACAGGCAAATTCAGGATATGACGGATGAAGAATTTAAAACAGAAATTCTTTCCAAAGCAAATTATGAAGATATGGGTGTTAAGTCGCTTACAGGTTATGATATTCTTAAAAAACTACAGAGATATGAAGAAAGTACTAATACTAATTTCATGAATACAGTTTTCTATGATTCTCTTGTAAATGAAATTGATGGTGAAAAATATGAACCTACTTATAAGTTAAACAAGTTATTTCGTTCACCAAGATTAAAATCTAATTCTAGTTTCAATACAATGTTTAGAGATTTGAAATATGATTTATCTCTTTTAACGTTACCAAAATTATTCAATAAATATAAAGGAAGAAATCTTGAACAGTATGGGGCATATCCGGCTTATCCGGAGGTTCAATATCTTACAGAAGAACATATTCATACATCATTTGATGCAAATATAGGTTCTGTTGAAGAAAAAATTAATACAATTAAAATTCTAAAAGAACAAATTCAAAATTATGAAATTTCTCATCTGTTACAGACTCTAAATAAATCAGCAAAAAAAGGTTTAATTATTGATGGCAAGAATTATGAATATTTAAATAATATTTTTGGAAGACTTATTACTATAAACTTGAATGATCCTTCTGTAAAAGAAGTAGTTGAAGCAGCAGAAACAGCTTTGGAGTTTGAAGAAGGAACTCCTTGGACTTCATATACCCCATATATTAATGCGATAATAAATAGATTAACAGATTTTGAAAATACTACCTCAAAAGAAGTTTTATTACAGGTAATCGAGTCAAATCGAAATGAAATTACTGCTTATAAAAAAACTTTTGTAGAAGTACTTATTCAACCTAAATATAAATCACGTGTTGCTGAAAAATATAACAGATTTGAACAAGCTCTGATTAATCAGGATACAGATACTGCTGCAAATCTTAAAAACGAATTATTGGAAGATTTTAGCAAATACCATATTTTAAATGATCCGGAAGAACTTTTAATACAGTTTATTAAATCTACAGCAAGCGATAGCAGATTACATGATTTTACTGAATTATTTGAAAAGTTATTAATAAGAGCAATCGAATATGCGAAACTTGCTGAAATTCAAGATATTTTGATGGATGCTATTAATGACGGCGTAGCATTAAATGCTAAGAACAGGTTTGATAAACATATGTTATCCATGTCTTATGGTGACTTTTTAATGGGTTCTGATGAGATGGTTTCATATATGACAAATAGTTTGATTACTGATGGTCAGTATGAAACAGCTATAATGTTCCTTGAAAAACTTGGCTTGAATGAACAGTATGTTAAACATGCCTCCGAGTCATTTGACTACGAAGGGTTAGAAAAAGTTTTAAGAGAGGCTCATGAATTGGCGACTAATTATGCTAACTTCCAAAAAGATGTTGAGCCAATTATTAATAGTATTCAAACTGCTTTTGCAGACAATAGTTGTGACTATGCTTCTTTATTAGCAAATCTTAAAAAAGAAATAGCAGACAAAGCTTCATCTCATTCTCTTACAGATGATATGATTGGACCGCTTTTGTTTGGTATTGATACAGTTGAATATAATTGTGAAAATAATCCTGAAGCACAGAAACAACTGGTATTTTCAACTGTGATGACTACATCTAAACAAAGAATGACAGATATTTTGACAGAATCAGTTGCAGAAAAGAATGCTGTTTTATCATCAAATGCTACTATTCTTGATTTTATAAATCATATAATGCTTCCAATTGGTTCAGAGGCTGAAAAAATCAGAGTCGAAATAAATGAACATTTTGCAAAGCTTGCAGAACTCAAAGATTATCTTGTAGATTTGCATGGTGATGAAAATTCTGATAAAATCTAGCTATGGCAGATTTAATTGATAAGCTTAAAGAAATCGGATTTAATACTTATGAAGCAAAAGTATATATAGCTTTGCTGAAGAAGTATCCTGTTACCGGTTATGAAGCTGCGAAATTAGCTAATATTCCTCAATCTAGAACATATGATACTTTAAAAGCTCTTGAGGAAAAAAATGTCGTTGCGACAACTAATTCAAAACCTGTTTCCTATACTCCGATTAAGCCTAAGCAATTGCTAGCAAGCTATCAGAAAAAGATGAACTCTACTCTTAATTATCTTGAAAAACATCTACCGGAAGTTAAAGATAATTATATTGAGCCTGTTATAACAGTTAGAGGTAAGCAAAATATTTATAACAAAGTTCTTGAGGTTATACAGAATGCTAAACGTGAAATTTATATGGAAGTTTGGTCTCAAGATTTTAAGGTATTTGAACAGGAACTATTGAATGCATATAATCGAAATGTTGAAATAAGAATTGTTGGTTACGATAACTTTCATTCTAGATTTGGTATGGTTTTTGAACATGCTTTTGCAAAGGATATTGAAATGTCTCTTGGAGGCAGGATGGTTATTATTGCAGCTGATGACTCCGAAGGTATTGTAGGAAAAGTTTCTTCATTTAAAAACGAGGATCCTGATACAAATATCATCTGGACAAAAAATAAAAGTATTGTGTTTATTATAAAAGAATTTATTGTTCATGATATGTATTTAATTGATGTTGAAGAAAATCTTGTCGAACAGATGAAATACATATATGGTAAAGGCTTTAAACGTTTAAAAGACAAAGTTCTTGGCGCAAATTCTTTATATATGATACATTAAACCAGTTTATTCTTTTGCAATAAATCTACTATTGTTTTAATAGCAGATTTTGTTTTTTCAATAAACGGTTCTGCAAGTTCGGGTGCATAATTTTTTTGAAGCACTTCAAGAACTTCAGATTGCAAATATTGATATACAAATGCAGATTTAACAATTGTTGCTAATAATGCTGGAGAAAAAACTCCCTTTGAAAGAATTGTTATAATATTGTTAATATTGCAAAATTCTTCATCAATAAATGTTTTTAAATCTAATTTGAATGTCGGAATAAGTGATAAATTTGGGTGTGCCGGAGTGAGTTTTAAGTCTTCAAAAGCAATAGCTTTGACCCCTTCAATTGCAGCACCAAAATTTGAAATATTATAAATTTCAGGATAATTAAGCTCTTTAATTAATGTTTCAAAGTGGTGTATAAAAGCTGCATAATCATCTCTTGTGTAAACAATACCACCGTTGACGGATTTTACTTGTACAAGATTTTTCTTAACAGAGTCAACAAGAATTTCATTTTGTGAAACTCTATTCATGTTTTCTCCGTTAGCATATATTAGATTATCTTTAAAAGCTAGATCAACACCGGCTAAAACTATTTGAGAAAATCCCATTTTTGCAGCTGTGGTAAGTGCAAATGTAGAAGCTGAGCCGCCAGCTTCGTAAAATTTCATAAATTTATTATATTTTGCAAGTTTTTTTATAAAGAAATCTGTTTCAGAAAAATTAACAAAAATCTTATTGAAACCTTTATTTAGTATTGCACTATCTGTTCTTATATCCATAATGCAATTTGAACGTGAAAAATACCCTTCCATACCTCCAAGAGTTTTATTCATATTACTTGCATCTAATCCGATAATAAAATCAGGTGTAATACCGTTTTGTAGCAAGTATTTTACTACTTTATTTACGGCAAAAATAACAAATTTATCTCTGTTAGCTTGAATTTTAGTAATGTTTTCATTTAAAGATGGACCGGCTCCGGCAATTAAGGCTGTTTGTCCGATAAATTTATTTTCTAAATCTGAAACCAAATGCATATTGCCATTATTAATTGCTGAAATATTGTTGATTGTGTTTAAAAGCCATCGTTTTGAGAACTTGGTTATAGTATTAATATCAACAATTTTACTTTTACAAACATCGTAAACTTTTTGTGTGAGCAGTAATAACTCTTTATTTTTAATAATTCCATAATTTGGAATATAAACGATTTCAACTTTGTCTTTAGTTAAGAAGCTTGATGACAACTTATTTAAAAGTTCATCAATGTCATTAGTTATAAAGACTCTTCCACTTGAAAGATGTTCTGAAATATCTGCATTGCTCAAAACAAAATGTAACAGCATTAAATCTGGTTCATAAACTAATATTTTGGAAGGAAACTTTTGATAAATTTCGTCTAAAAGATATCCTAGACCTATTCCAAAGATAATAATTGTATCATTGCTTTTCATTTCATGATGAATATTTTTAGCAATCGCTTGAACAGCTGCTTCACGAGGGTTGTTTAAATCATCTGTTGGTAAATCATTTTTTAGAAGTACATAATCATTTGTGGGAGTAATGCAATAAGAAACTCCTACTCTGCTTTCTTCAGGTGATATTTTGGCTAATCTGCGTTGTAATATTGAATTATTAAGTGCTTCTAAATTTTTTTCTAACATTGTTTTTCCTAAAGTATCATATCATTAAATTCTTTTGAGTCGTCATAATTAAACATGTGGACAAATGTATATAGCATTCTTGCAGAAAATCGTTTTGTACCAATTTCTAACATCGCTCGTAAAGCTTCTCTATTTGTAGAAACAGGGTTTGCAGTTCTGTTATATGCAAGATTATCATAATAATTTGCTACATTAATTATTTGAGCAAATTCAGAAATAGTGTCGTTTGAAAATCCTTGGGGATATCCTGAACCATCATTGTTCTCATGATGTTCTAATGCAGCTGTTGCTATTTCTTCTGCTAGATGTAATTTGTTTTTTATTAAATCGTAACCCAGTGTTGTATGTTCTAAAACTTCATCTTCGTTAACTGTTAGTAAAGATGAACTTCCATCACTAAGCTTGATTGCAACTTTTCCAATATCGTGCAATAAGCCTGCCATAATAACTTGCTCAACTGTAGTATTTGGATATTCAAGTTTTTTTGCAATAAGTCCGGAAATAATCGCGACATTCAGCGGATGGCAAATTTCATATTCACCCAAAAATCTTACTTGTGAACCCTTTTTAGATTTAATAAGCTGTTTAAATACATCAGAAATTATTATGCTTACTAAAGAGTTAAGTTTTAACAAACCTTCTTCATAATATCCAAGAGTAAACAAATCATGTGTTCTTTTGAAATAATATTTTATTTTTATTTGAACATCGGATTTTAAAATGTTATCTCTGTTAGTAACTGTTTCAAAGTCACTTATATCAAGTGTATCGTACGAAAAACCAGCAAGTTTTTTTAGCGTGGCTCTACTGGATGAGTTTTTTTCTCCTTTCGTAGATTCTGCTGAAAATTCTTCTGTAAACATTTTAGGGTAATTTTTCAGCATAATAAGTTTGCCCGGTGTAAGAACTTCACCGGCTCCCAAAATCTTTTGATTTAATTCATTGTACAAATCAAATGGTAAGATTTTGTAAGTACTTAATTCTTTAGAAGACACTATTCTCATAGCGTCATTATATCATTGTGAGTAAATAATAACATACTATATATGTTCTATTTTTCTTCTTTTCGTTTTTCCTGATAGCTATAAAAAGCATAAATCAGTAAACCGACTGCAAGCCAAATTAAGAAATAAACTGCAGAAGTCGCCTTTGCACTAAACTTACAATACATTAGCGCTATGCAGCTTATTATACCGAAAATAGGGAACCAAGGGCAGAATGGAACTTTAAATGGTCTTTCTCTATCGGGTTCGGTTTTTCTTAAAATAAGAACTGCTATACAAATTATAATAAATGACGTAAATGTTCCAAAGTTACAAAGTTCAGCTGAAATATTTAAATCCATGAACAATCCGCAAAGTATTACGATTGCACCGGCAATCCAGGTCATAACATGAGGGGTTTTAAATTTTTCGTGAATTGCATTCCAAGATTTTGGCAAAAAGTGGTCTCTGCTCATTGCATACAAAATTCTTGTTGTTCCAAGTTGATAAATTAATAGTACTGTCGTTAATGCGCATAATGCACCAACTGAAATTAATCCGGCATACCAGTTAATTCCCAGATATCTCATCGCATGTGCAAGTGGAGCAAGAGTATCAATCGCATTTAAAGGAATTACACCGGTTAAAACAAGAGCTACACAAACATATAACAAGGTGCAAATACCTAATGTTCCCAATATCGCTACAGGCAAATCTCTTTGAGGATTTTTTGTCTCCTCTGCTGCGGTTGAAATTGCATCAAATCCGACATAAGCAAAGAAAATAACAAAAGCTCCTGTAAAAATACCTTCAATACCATTTGGTGCAAAAGGTGTCCAGTTTTCAGGTTGAACATAAAATGCACCTACAATAACAAAAGATAAAATAATAAATAAATTTACCCCAACCATTATTGTTGCAACTTTTGTAGACTCTTTTATACCAATAATTAATAAAATAGTTAAAACTAATACTATAAATATTGCGGGAAGGTTTGCAGCTATTGGAATTTCCCAGCCAAACGGCAATTGTAAAAACGGCATCTTATCATGAACATCCAGCCCGTAACGATTGCAAAATTCATAAATTGTTCTGTAATCATTCCTTAACCAGAATGGAAAATTAATTACAAAGTCGGGCAATATATGTTTAAAACCTTTCAAAAACTGAACAAAATAACCGGTCCAAGCACTTGCCACAGTAATATTACTAATTGCATATTCAAGCATTAATATCCATCCGACCATCCATGCCATGAATTCACCCATTGTTGCATAAGTATATGTATAAGCACTTCCAGCAACAGGTATCATGGCGACTATTTCTGAATATGAAAGAGCTGAAAATACACTTGCAATAGCGGCTAATATCATCGATATAGCAATAGCCGGACCAGCGCCTGCTCCATCAGATGTTCCAACAATGGCTGAACCAATAATTGTAAAAATACCTGTTCCTACAACCGCCCCAATACCAATAACAATTAGGTCAAAAACTCCTAATGTCTTTTTAAGACCTGATTTTGACCCCTCGTCTATCAGCTCTTGAGGTGATTTGCATTTTAGTAAGTTATTAATTATTGTTTTAATTGCCATTACTTTCTCTTTTTTTATGTACACGTTCTTTGTGTAATTTGTTTTCATTCATTCTGTTTCTTACAAAACCATAGAATAAGTAGAATATTGCTCCAAAACCTAACCAAGCCGGGAACAATAATGCTGAATCAGATTGCTGCATTGATTTGTAAATCATTAATCCGCCGCAGCAAATTATGCCCATTGCCGGCATAAAAGGAGAGAATGGAACCTTAAATGGTCTAGGTCTATCCGGATCGGTTTTTCTCAAAATCAATACTGCAATACAAACAATAATAAATGATGTAAATGTACCATAATTACATAACTCTGCTGCTACATCCAGGTTTAATGTTAAAACTCCAAGAACAGCAAGTAAACCTACAGTCCAGGTTAAAAGAGCCGGAGTTTTATATTTTGGATGTAATTTTTGAAATCTTTTTGAAATAAAATGGTCACGACTCATTGCATAAAGTATTCTTGTTGCAGCCATCTGTAAAACAAGAAGAACAGATGTTAAACCGGCTAAAGAACCGATTGAAATCAAGCCGGCAGCCCAATTCATATTATGTAAAGACATACAATATGCCATTGGAGCTTGTAAGAATCCGGCAGGAACTTGTGTACTGGTATCCTGCAAGCCCGTAAGAACAAGAGCCACTAGTACGTATACAACAGTTGTTACCAATAATGAACCAATAATCCCGATAGGTAAATCCTTTTGAGGATTTTTACATTCTTCTGCAGCTGTAGCTAAAGCATCAAATCCGATATATGCAAAGAAAATTAAAAATGCACCGGCAAAAATTCCTTCAACTCCGTTTGGTGCAAAAGGTGTCCAGTTATCAGGTTTTACGAAAAATGCACCGGCAACTATAAATAATGCTATAACAGCAAGTTTAACAAAAACCATAATTCCAGCCATTTTTGTCGAGTCTTTTGTTCCTTTTACTAGAATAGCAGTAGATAAAAGCACGATAATAATAGCTGGTATATTTATTTCTATACCAAATAAAGATGGCACAAGAACTTCCGGATTAACCATCCAGACTGGAAGATAATTAGAAAATCCTTGCATAAATTGAACAAAATGATTAGACCAGGCACAAGCTACAGCAATAAATCCGATAGCATATTCCAACATTAAAACCCAGCCAACCATCCAGGCTGCAAATTCTCCCAGAGTTGCAAATGTGTAAGTATAAGCACCGCCTGATACAGGTATCATTGTTGCAAATTCTGAATAACACAATGCTGAAAAAATACAAGCAATAGCAGCAAGAACCATAGAAACCATTAATGCCGGGCCGGCTCCAAGGCTTGAACCATCAGCACTACCAGCTGCTGCAATACCAACAACAGCAAATATCCCAGAACCAATGATAGCTCCGACACCCAGAATAATTAAATCCCAGACTCCAAGAGTTTTTTCTAAACCTTCTGATTTTGCTTCTGCAAGCATTTCATCAGGATTTTTAATTCTGGTAATAGTTTTCAAAAAATTGCGCGTAAATGTCGCACGTTCAAATTTTTCTGCCATTTTTTTTCTTTCAACATTTGGGCGGAGCACATTCCGCTATACTACTAACTCATTTTATTATTCCAAGTGCTCCTTTGGAACGTACTACGAGTGGGTTCAAGTGGGTTGGTATTATATCTACCCTTTGCAAAGAGGGAAACCAAGTTTTTCACGTTGTTCCACATACAATCGAGCAACTGCTGAGGCCATTGTCCTCACTCTGTTAATAAAGTTAATTCTTTCATCCTTGCTGATAACACCTCTTGCATCAAGCAGGTTAAATGTGTGAGAGCATTTCAAAACATAATCATAAGCTGGAAGTACCAGTTCTGCATTAACACAATTATCAACCTCTTTTTGATATGCATCAAAAAGAGCAAATAATCTATCAGCTTCAGAATATTCAAAATTATATTTTGATTGTTCAATTTCGTTTTGCAGATAAATGTCACCATATTTAAGATTGTTGTTCCACATAATATCAAATACTGATTCTTTGTTTTGGATGTACATAGCAATACGTTCCAAACCATAAGTGATTTCCAATGCAACAGGCTTAACTTCCAAACCGCCTACTTGTTGGAAGTATGTGAATTGTGTAATTTCCATACCATCAAGCCAAACTTCCCAGCCTACTCCGGCTGCACCAAGAGTTGGTGATTCCCAGTTGTCTTCAACAAATCTTACATCGTGTTTAGATAAATCTATTCCCATAGCTTCTAAACTTTTTAAATACAATTCTTGTGCATTATCAGGAGATGGTTTCAGGATAACCTGATACTGAAAATAATGCCCTAATCGATTTGGATTTTCGCCATATCTTGCATCAGTTGGACGTCTGCAAGGCTCTACCATTGCAGTTGACCAAGGTTCAGGTCCTAATGCTCTTAAAAAAGTTGCCGGGTTCATTGTAGAAGCACCTTTTTCAATATCATAAGGCTGCTGAATAATGCATCCGTAATCCGACCAAAATCTTGATAAGTTTAGAATTAAATCTTGAAAGTTTAAAGCCATTTTTATTCCATTCTATTGTAAATTTTACACTTTAAAAATTATACATAGAATTAGTTTAAATTAAAAGGGTTTTTGAAAAATATTAACATTTGTAAATAAAATCCGGAGAGTTGAAACAAATAAATCCTAGTTAATCCACTTAAAGCTTGTAACATATTCTTCGCCGTTAATATTTCCTTTAATTTCGGCTATAAATTTTCGATAAGCTTTTTCTGATAATTCAAGACCCGGTATTTTATTAATACGTTCTAAAACTAAGCTATCTTTTTCTAAATCAACCCCGGGAATGACATTAAACAGAGTATTAATCGACATATTGCCTATTGGACCAAAGAATGTTGAAATTTTTCTTGAAAGCATTCCAAGAACTTCCATTTCAGCAACAGATGTTGCAAAATTATAGGTGCCGCTAATAAATAAGCTTAAGTCTTTACCTTTAGTAGATATTTCGATGTTCCTTGCAATACCCTCTTTTATTCTGATTGAACCGTAAATATCTTCAAATTCTCCTGTTTTTAGAGGTGTAATTAAGTCAATGACACTGTTGATTGATAATCCTGTTATTCCTCCTTTTACAAGGTTACCCGCTTTAAGTAGATATTCTAAAGAGCCGAGTTTAGGCATTTTCCCTTCGTTAACATTGAAAATGGTGCTGCCATTTAATGTTTGCATACACTGTTCAAAATTAGAACCATTGCAAGATATATTAACTGTACCGGTTAAATCACCATAAATCTGATTATTTAAATCAAATAATGCCCAGGTAATATCATTTGCATTAATCTTTTCTGCTGTAAGATTTAGTGCAGTATCATTAGTTTTAAGATTATATTTGTACTTTCCTTCAAGTTTTCCTTGTGCAATATTAAATATGAAATTATTGATATCAAAAATTCCATTTTCATTAAGACTTGCTGTTGCACTAAAGTCTGTTGCTTTTATGTTTCTAAGCTCAATATTATCAGCTTTAAAATTCATATTATTAAATACTACGGAGTTTAAATCAAATCCTTCAAAACTATCAAGAGCAGCGGTATTGTCTACTTGAGCAACCTTAAGCTTATTGATAACTGAATTTAAGTTCAAATCCTTGGTGTAAAGAGAAGCTTTTTCAACTTTATAAGGACGTGTTAATTTGTTTTTCATCGTTCCTTCGAAAAGAACTTCATTTCCCATAACTTCACCTTTTGACGTTAGTTCAACTGTCCTGTCTCTGAATACAAAAGTTATATTCTTCATAACGGTGTCAAGAAAAGGTATATTGGTTTCAAATATATGGAAATTTCCTAAAACGTGTGGGTTTGAAAGCTTGCCGTTAATTTTTAAATCTGATGTAAATTGTCCTTGTTTGATATTTGGTTTTCTAAAAATTATATTAAAAATTCGGGCATCAGTTGGTGTGTTGGTTTTTATTCTTAAATCTTTGAAACCTAAGTCGTCTTTAAGAAGCTCTACTCCGCCTTTTGCCTTAAGCATATTTAATCGTGTTTGTTTGCCGCTTTGAGATTCAATTAATTTATCGTAAGAGAAATCTTTGATTTGTAAGTGATTTTTGTTTAGTACCTGTGTATCTGTATACAAAGAAATAGCATTCTCCAAATCTCCGATTGTTGCGCCAAAATGATAAACACTTGAGTCTTTTTGCATATCAACATTAGCTTTCAAATCATAATTGTTTGGAATACCTTTAATTTTTGCACTGTATACAATATCGCCTTTAATTTTTATTGGATAAATTTGGTTTTTGTTTATATATTTGTCAATAAACTCTTGTTGTGGTTTGGAGTTAATATAAATATTGAAATTTTGTTTATCAAAAATATCTCTTATTTCTCCATCGGCAAGGATTGGCATTTTATCGGCAAGCAGATTAAGTTTATTCAATTTCAATGTGTTATTTCTTACCGATACAGTTCCATTGAGAATATGTACAGGCAATTCAAGCGGATGATAGATAAAAGAAATCCCGCCTAAATCGGTGTACATATTTATTTTATTATTAAAGAATTTGCAATTTAAATCAATTGCACCTTTCTGAAATTCAAAATCTTTTGTATATTTAGGGAAAATATCGCTTGTTAGAATTTCATTCAGTAAAGTTAAATCAGGAGTTTTGAGTCTGATGTTTCCATTTAATTCAGGATTTGTAGTAAAAGCGTTATCAATTCGTAAATCCGACTCAAATGAGTTTTTATTATTTTGAATAAATCCTTTTAAGTTTTTAATATTAACTTTATTATTATTGACAATGATTTCACCAGAATTGAATTTAAGAATACTTTGCGGGTTAGAGTCCAAAATTTTAGCATTAAGACTAAGCTTGTTGTATTCAATATCATTAATATCTCCTTTGTATTTGGTAAATACTGAAATATAAGGAAGATATGGTTTCTGGTCATTTATTAAGAAATTTGGATTAAGCTTAGGAATATCTAATACCAAATCGCCGATATTATTTTTGATTTTTGCTTTAATGCTCATTGGTGAATTAGCAATAAGTGCTTTGATGTCAGCATCAGCGTTATTATTATCAAATTTTACACTTCCATTTGTTTTATTAACAGTAATGTTTTGGAATGTAAAATCATTATCTTTTATTGTAATTTCACCTTTAGCAAAGGTGTTTTCGTTAAATTTTAAATCTTCTATATATTTAACAGCACCATATACTTTTAGTTTTAGGTCTGTTGTTCCTGAAATGTTATCCAATTTTGGAAGCATTTTTTGTACATCAGGAACCATTGTAGCTGTTTGAATAGCTTTGTATAAAATCTCTGTTGGCTGGTTTTGTGACTCAACATCAAAGTCAAATTTGCCGAAAAGATTACATGTTCCATTAATCTTGAAAACTTTTTCATTAACAAATCCTTTTTTTGAAGAAAAGATAGCCTCCTGATCATTGAATGTCAAAACTGCTTCTGCATTTTTTAGTATTAAATCAGGTATTTCATTAAAATTAACAGAGGCATTGTTGACGTTTAAAGCTCCCCAAATATGAGGAGTTTTACGATTCCCCTTGACTAAAATATCAATATTTCCTTTACCATAGATATCCATTATTGGTACCGGTCCAATGATAAAATTAAGAATTTCATGCAGCGGATTTAAAACAACCTCTGCTACATGTAAGTCTACATTTTTAGTACTTTTAATTGTCATATCTGCATATTTGACATTATAAAGTTCTTGCGAACCCTTAACCCAGACTTTTTCGCCGCCGCCCGCCGGTACTGATACATCAAATTGTGCATATTTCCCGGTCAATTTAAGTTTTATTGTTGCACCCTGAGTAGTATTTGGAATAGGTTTTGTCAAAATACCATTATTAATATATATGTTTCCTGTTACATCCGGTTCAGGCAAACGTCCTCTTATAGAAAGATTTGCTAATGCATCGCCGTAAAATTTATATTTTTTTAGTTTATAAACATCAATTTCTTCTACTTTAAATGCTGGAAGTAAATTAATAAAATCTTCAACTTTGGATTTATTAACTCTGATATTTAGGTCAAGTACAGGCATTGCATTCCCAAAGTAATTGGAAATTTTACCATCTAATGAGGCATGAATATTTTTGGATTCTATATCAACATTCTCAAGTGTAATATATTGTCGTTTAATGTTAAATTTTGATTTTATCTGCATTTTATCAGGAAAGATAATTGTTTTAGCAGAGTCTTTCATTATTGCGGAGCAGTTTTTCAACTCTGTAACAAGTTCTCCTTTATTTGCGCTGATATTAATAATTCCTTTAAGTTCGACTAAATCATTTGGAAGGTAATGTTTTAAGTATGCTTTTAATGGAGAAATATCGAGATTAGAAACATTAACTTCAAAAACCGATTTTTTTATATCGTTGTTTTTAGGAAGATACAAATCTATGTCTGCTTCAGAAATCCTGTCTTGCATTTCTAAAGTACTGTCGATAGTAAATTTGACGTATTTATTCTTTTTTTGGAATAAAAGGTTTTCTCCTGAATAAATAATTGGGGTTTTAATGTCTTTTTGTGATAGTTCAGTTCTGAATTTATTAATTCTTATAGAATTGAATGTAGTTTTTGCTGTTTCAAGTTTTTTAAAAAAATCTTTGTCCAATTCCATATTATCTTTTAAAGATGTTTGAAATTCAAAATTTTCTGCTGCAATTGAGTTTACATGTAATTTTCCTGAAAGCAGAGGTAAAAGTCTTATTTTAATCTTAAAGTTCTCAATATCAGCCTTTGTATTATCAGTTTTAGATTTAACAGAAATCTTATTAGCACTGAATTTACAGACAGGAAGCGGAGTTAAAATCGTTCTTGGATTATCCAGGGTAATCTCGTAGTTAGAATTATGTGAATAATTTTTGCATAACACTTTTGCCGTATTAGTAATCACAAGCGGCAAAATCCCCATCCAAAATATATAAAATCCTATTATTGTTATTATGTATTTTCTTAGCATTTTTAATAATTATATTATAACTTTAAAGCATAAATCAACTGATTGACGGATTTATTTCATTCTAAATACGTTAGTATATAATGGTATGAGTATAGATTTTGAACAATTAATGAATAGAGCAAAAGAGGCTTCAAAAACCTCTTATTCACCTTTTTCAAGATTTGCGGTAGGTGCTGCTGTTTTGACTTCAAGCGGTAAGATTTTTGAAGGATGTAATGTAGAAAACTCGTCTTTCGGCTTAACCATTTGTGCAGAAAGGTGTGCTATATTTAAAGCAATTTCAGAAGGGGAACGTGTTATCCGTGCTGTAGCTATATATTCACCAAATGCGGATTCTTGTTATCCTTGCGGAGCTTGCAGACAGGTTATGTACGAATTTCAAGGAGACGATGAGGAGATTTCTGTTGTTACAGAGAATATGGGAAATCTTGATGTAAACAAATTGAGTTATTTCCTTCCTTGCGGATTTAGAATTTAATGTATATTTTTGAAATATTTATAAAATGGCTTAATAAACGCTCAACCGTAGAAAGAAAACCTGAAAAGCCTGATTATAACGAAATAGATGAGGCGTTAACATGCGAGCATAATTTTATGCCTGTTGACAGTACGGGTGAGGTTATGGCTTGTACAAAATGCGGGTTTGTAGTAAAAAGAGGTAAATGAAAACCACAAATCAAAGAGGTTATTAAATGCAAAAGTTTTTAGATTTTATATCGTCAAAGAATTTTAGAAATACTATGTGCTTTATAATATTCACAATGCTTATGACTGCTGCAATTTCTTCACAAAATTATTTTTTTCAGAGAGTTGTTGAAAACGGCATTAGTAAACGTGATATAGAAGCACAAAAAGATATCAAAGTTATTGATACTAAAAAGACTGAACTTCATAAAAAAGAAGTTGCTCAAGCGGTTGAACCTATTTTAACCCAAGCAGAAGATGATTTTATTATGTCAAGTTTGGTAACACTTCAAAAATCGGTTGTAAAAATCCGTGAAAAAGGAGTGAGTGATGATGTAAAAATTGATGAATTGAGTATCCTTTTCGATGAAAATCAGCGTAAAGGTGTTATTGAATATTTGCTTAAAACTACTGATACTGATTTAAATACTATTTTTGATAAATCAAAAGTTACGCTATCTGCTGTTTTAAACACAGGTATTTCCACAAAAGATTTTGAGAATAATAATGTTGGTGAAGTTATTCGTAAGAATATTCCTGCAACAACATCAAGAGCCCAAGCTAATATGATTACTGCAATTTTAAATCAGGTAATTGTTCCAAATCTTGTTGTTGATGAGTTTGCAACTGAAATTGCCAAAAAAAATGCTCAAAATGCTGTAAAACCTTATGAAGTTGTTTTCAAAAAAGGTCAAAAAATCGTTTTTGAAGGCGAGCCCGTTACTAAGCTTAAAAGTGATGCATTAAGAGCGGCCGGATATAATGTGTTACAAGTTAATTTTGGCGGTATTTTTGGTATATTCTTGCTTGTCGGATTTTTTACATTTGTATTTTTGCAGTATGAAAAGAACTTTGAGAAAAAATACTACAATGCTAAATATATGCTTATAATGTCATCTTTTACATTGTTAACGGCATTTTTTGCAGCAGTTTTACCTACAGGATTTTCACCTTATATAGTTCCAATCCCGGCTTATACAATTTTACTTTCAATATTTACCACACCAAGAAATGCCTTTTTTGCCTCAACTATTCTGCTGGCACTGCTCTCTGTTGGTATGCATTATAATATTGAAGTCGTTGTTGCATTTATGCTTTTAAATACTGTTGTTATGACTGCAGTGTCAAAGCTCAAATTCTCAAAACGCTCTGATTTATTAATAATAAGTCTTAAAATATCTTTAGCGGGTATTTTGATAGTCGGTGCAATTTATTTCTTAGAAAAATATATGATGGATATAGATAACCTGATGATTTTAAAAGATTTAGGTTACATTGTACTTAATTGTTTTGGAATAAGCGGCATTGTTTTATTAGGTGTACTTCCTATTATTGAAACAACATTTGGGGTAATGACACCTTATGGCTTAGCAGAGCTTGCTGATAGTAAACTATTAAAAAGATTGTTACAAGAAGCTCCGGGTACATATAACCATAGTTTAATTGTTTCACAACTTGTTGAAGCTGCAGCCGAAGCTATTGGTGCAGACCCTGTGCTTGCAAGAGTTGGTACTATGTATCATGATATCGGTAAACTTTCACGTCCGATGTTCTTTGTGGAAAATCAATCTTTCTATGGTATTGATAATCCTCATAAGTCTTGCACCCCAAGGTTTAGTAAAATGCTTATTACCGCTCACCCAAAAGATGGTTTGGAACTTGCAAAAGACGAGAAATTACCTCAAGTAATTCATAACTTTATTATGCAGCACCATGGAACAAGTCTTGTAAGCTATTTTTATAATGAAGCACTTAAAGAAGAAGGCGAAGATAAGGTTAAGGAAGAACAATTCCGATATCCCGGTCCAAAACCAAATATGAAAGAAACAGCTATTCTTATGATAGCAGATGCTGTTGAGTCTGCTGTAAGGGCGGCTAAAAATCCTTCTAATGAGGAAATAGATGCTATTATTCATAAAATCATTAAAGAAAGACTTAATGACGGTCAATTAGATGACTCTCCGCTTACTCTTAAAGATTTAAAAATAATTGCAGAAACTCTTTCCAGAATGCTTAGAGGTATGCACCATAAGAGAATTAAGTATCATAATGATTTAGTTCAAGAGTTTGATAAGAACAAAAATGAAAATGATTTGGAAATTGTTCCTCCACATGCATTGGATGCTGATTTAGAGTCAAAAATTAAGGAATTAGAAAACAAAAAGAATGACAACTTATAATATTTTTACAGAAAATATTTTTTCTGATTGGAATGTTGATGAAAAAGATGTTATAGTAAAAACCCGAAGAATGCTTGAATATTATATTGCAAACCTCGGAGATAAAAGCTGTCTTTTTGAAAAAGACTTTGAGTCAATTACTTTAGATATTGTTTTTACCGATTCTGAAAAAACTCATGAATTAAACCGTGACTATAGAGATAAGGATTATCCGGCTGATATTATTACATTTGCAATTTTTGCAGATGATGAGAATAGTTTTATTTTTGACGGCGATATTAATCTCGGTGAGATTATTATTGCACTTGATAAAGTTATAGAAGGGGTAAACAGAGATATTAGCCGCTCAGCTAACCGTGAACAAGAATTATTCTTTTTAATAAGCCACGGTTTAATGCATTTATTAGGATTTGACCACCAGAGTGAGGAAGAGTACAATTTTGTTATAGAAGAACAAAGAAAAGCGCTGGGGAGTATCGAGTATGACAAAATTTAAGTCACAAGGGTTTGGGAACACTTTTAAGAATGCACGTAAAGGTTTTAGATTAGTTTTAAAAAGCGAAATGAATATAAGAGTTCATATTGTAATTGCGTTTTTTGTTCTTGTGCTTGCATATATTTTGAAGTTTTCAGCACTTGAATTTTGTACCCTTTTATTTGCGATAGCAATCGTTATCGTGTCTGAAATGCTTAATACAGCGATAGAATTTGCACTGGACTCGATTTACCATAATAAGTATTCAAAAATGGTTGGAATGGCAAAAGATATTTCAGCGGGTGCTGTAATGTTTGCCTCATTTATCAGTGTGTTGGTTGGATTAATCTTATTTGGCAAACATTTGGTTTTCTAGTATCCTCCGCTTTCGCCGATTGTATCAACTGCTTCAACCTTAATATCGGTAATCAATTCTGAATAAGAGATTACTACAATTGTTGGAATATGGCGTTCTAGCAATTGATATAGCGGTAATCTAATTCTTGGTGAGCACAAGATTACCGGCTGTAAACCAATGCTTTGATGTGCGCGCATAAGAGTCATTGCGGTAGATTCAATCAAGTCCTGAACCTGCATTGGATTGAGTAAGAACATTGTTCCTAATTCGGTTCTCTGACAACTGTCATCAAGTGTTTTTTCCCACTCCGGAGAAAGTGTAAGCGCATAAAGTACCTTGTCTCTATCAACATTACTTAAACAAATTTGACGACCGAGAGCAGCACGTAGACGTTCTGAAAGAATATCAGGCTCTTTCGAAAATCTTGCGTAGTCGCATAATCTTTCAAATACAAAGATAATATCCTTGATTGAAACTTTTTCTCTGATTAAGTTTACGAAAATCTTTCTCAAATCTGATGTAGAAATAATAGCCGGAACTAAGTCGTTAACAAGAGTTGGGTCTTGAGAACGTACAAGTTCCATAAGCTTAAGTACATCAGTTTTTGTCATAACTTCGTCTACGTGTTTACGTACACATTCTTGTAAGTGAGTAACAAGAACATCTGTAGCATCAACAGCCGTAACATTTTTTGTAGCTTTGGCATCATCTTGAGAAATCCAGTAAGCTTGTGTTTGATAGGTCGGGTCAACACCAACAATAGCATCTTCTGGAATAGTCTTTTTAACAGAATCCCACTGGTCTGCAATAACCATATATTTACCCGGATAAACATAACCTGAGGCAACAACATTATTACGTATAGAAATAACATACTCGTTAGCTTCAAGAGCTGATGAGTCCATAATACGGATATTTGGTAAGATGTAGCCCAATTCATCTGTTACACGTTGACGAAGGGCAGCGATTTTAGCAAGTAATTGACCTTCCTGATCCGGGTCGGCAATAACAAGCAAGCCTGCACCAACTTGTAAGCTCAATACATCAACACCAAGTCTTTCGTACATTTTGTTAGGGTTAACCAAATCTTGCATATTTTGACGAACGCTTTCTAATTGACCTAATTGAGATTGAACATCGGCATTGACCAATACAGAGAAGCCGGCAACCGCAAGAACAATTGTGAAAATCAAGAATGGTAAAAACGGCAAACCTGTAATCGGGCAAGTAACTGTAATTAATGCAAGGAATAATGCGGCAAAGAACAGTGAATAAGGTTTTGCCATAATCTGGTTAGTTAAATCGCCACCTAATGAAGTATTACCGGCAGAAGCACGGGTCATAACGATACCGGCTGCAATTGACATTAATAATGATGGCAATTGTGAGGCAAGACCATCACCAATTGT
>CAJTWU010000020.1:28375-32216 GCA_910579975.1 uncultured Vampirovibrio sp. | reverse complement strand
GTGCGCAGAATGGGGCAAAATAAGCCCGTAGTCGCTCATTATCTGGTTACACCGCAAACGCTAGAGGATAATATATTACAAACAGTTATAAAAAAAGGTAAAGTAATTACCCGATTATTGTCGAACACAAGTAAAACAGAAGAAAAGGAGGAAAACGACATGACAATCGAAATCGAACTAAACAGAATCGCAACAGCTTTAGAGGGTATCGCCGGAATTTTGACGGTCAATGCTTCAGAACTTGCGGAGGCAAAAATGCCAGAGGAAGAACCTAAAAAGAAAGCTCCGGCTAAAAAGAAAGCCCCGGCCGCTAAAGCGGAAACAGTAGAGCCGGCCCCGGTTGTTGATGCAGAAATTGTGCCGGATGTTGACGTAAGCAACGGGTTGGACGATTTATTGGGTGGCGCCGCTCCACAAGAAGAAACAAAACACACTCTTGAAGATGTACGCGTAGCGTTTCAACAATGCGTAAAAAAATTCTCTACACAAGCCGAGGGCGTTGCTAAATGTAAGGAAATACTTACAAAATACGGCTATAGTATGGTCCCAGAAGTAGAGGAAAAGAACTTTGCCGCAATTATCAATGAGTTAAAGGCGGTATAAATGGCACCGAACGGACACAGTACAGTTGGAGCGTCAACATGTGAACGTTGGTGGAATTGTCCGGGGAGCTGCGCATTGTGCGCAAAGCTCCCTCCGGCGGATACTACACGTTACGCAGCAGAGGGCACAGCGGCGCATTGGTTATGTGAACACGTATTAACCAATAAAATCGCTTATAATGCTCAATGGGACGCTACATACATGATAGGGGAGCCAATCGAGGGCGACGATATGCAATTTACCGTAACGGAAGAAATGGCCGACGCAGTAAATCTCTATGTCGATACTATCCTTGAAGATATAAAACGTATCGGTTGCACCCTACGTGGCAGCCTAGAGGTGGAGGGTAAAGACTCATGGCAACATTGGGACAAGAAAACCCAGGAAAGACCTTATCAAAATTGGGTTAATATTGAAAAAGGGTTTGAGTTAAAAGATGTTGACACAGAGGCCCGTGGGACTAATGACGCCTCTATATACAGACCTGGCGAAACTCTTATTGTGTATGACTTTAAATACGGTCAAGGAATTGCAGTAGAGGCCCAGGAAAATAAACAAATGCTTTATTATGCAATCGGCGCAGCTGGTGATAACTTAATGAAATTCAAAAGCATTGAATTGGTTATTATTCAGCCTCGCGCGCAACATCCGCAAGGACCTGTTAGACGTTGGATAACTACACCGGAATATGTTGCACAATTTAAAAAGGAATTGCGCGAACATATAGCGGAAACGAGAAATCCAAACGCAATCACTAAAACAGGTAAATGGTGCCGATTCTGTAATGCTAAAATGATTTGTCCAGCAATGCGCGATAAATCTTACGAAGTAGCAAAAATTGACTTTGCGCAAGCTCCGGAAAAAAATATTTTAAAAACTCCGGATCAATTAAGTAAAGAAGAATTAAAGTTATTTTTAGATAACGCGGATTTGCTAGAAAATTATATAGCACAGGTCAAAGCATACGCATTTAAAGTATTGGATAATGGCGGAAATATTGACGGCTATAAACTCGTTCGTAGCGGTAAAGCCCATAGAAAATGGAACGGCACAGACGAAGATGTAGCCTCAATGTTAGAAATGGAATTGGGTTTAACTCACGACGACCTATATACCAGTAGCCTAAAAACCCCGGCACAGGTTGAAAAATTATTTAAAGGTGCCGCGAAAAAATCCGCAATAGAAGTCGTAAGCGCATATAGTTTTAAACCGGAGGGCGAATTAAAACTTGTACGTGAGGACGATTTGCGGGAAAAACAATTACCGAGCGCTATAACGGATTTTCAAAACGTTAATACGTTAGAGTCATTAGGTATTTAATTTGTCGAACACAGTAAAACAGAAAAAAGGAGAAAACAGACATGGCAAATGGAACTGTAAAAGTAGTAACGCCTATATTTAGGGCAAGTTTTGTAAACGTATTCACACCAAGAAAAAACGAACAATCTGGAAAAGATGAATACTCTATTAAAATGATTTTCGATAAAGACGAAGATTTTACCGATTTAAAGAAAATCATACAGGAGGCTATCAGAAATAAATGGGGTACAAACCCGCCAAAAGGTTTAAAAATGCCTCTAAAAAATGGTAACGAAAGCGATCTTGATAAATACCCAGAGGATGAGGATAAAATTATCGCCAATGCTAAAACTTTGCTGGCGCCTCCGGGAGTTGTTGACGCTCAAATACAGCCAATTATTGATCCGAAAGAAGTATATAGCGGTTGTTATATGAGAGCAACATTAACCGCTTACGCCTACGATAAAGGCGGCGGTAAGGGTGTAGCTTTTGGTTTACAAAACCTTATGAAAGTAAAAGACGGCGAGCCGCTTACTTCAAGAGCAACGGCAGAGAGTGATTTTGCCGCATTTGCCGGAGCTTCCGAGCAAACTACCGATACTGACGATATTTTAGGAATCGGCGTTTAGTGGAGGTGTTACGTGGTAAAAGTTCATTTAGACTTTGAAACCCGTAGCAAAATAAGCGTAGTTGATGTGGGGCCATGGCGTTATAGCCTGGACCCCTCCACTACCGTCCTATGCTTGTGTTATCGGGTTATTGATGAGAAAACAAAGGAAACAATTAAACAGGATATAATTACAAAGGAGGATTTTGAAAACCAGTTTGACTATAATGTCATGACTGAATATGTAGGCCCATGCAAAATACCGATATTGTCTATAAGTTCTTTAATAAATTTTGCAAAAGATCCGGAAGTTAGATTTGAGGCGCATAACGCAATGTTTGAATATTGCATGTGGAATAATGTTTTAGCCCGTTCTTTTGGATTTCCGGAATTGAAAGACTTTAATCGCTGGGAATGTACAGCGTCAAAAGCAGCAACGCACGCGCTGCCGAGAGCATTGGGAAATTGTGCAATAGCACTACATTTACCGGTAAATAAAGACGAAACCGGTAAGCGCGTTATGATGAAATTGTCCCGGCCTAAAAAACCAAGTAAAAAAGATCCTACAATATGGTACAATGACGCCGAAGATTTTAAAACTTTGTATGATTATTGCGTCCAGGACGTTGTTGTGGAGTCTGCAATAGATGAGGCCTTACCGCCATTAAATCCTATTGAACGTGAAATATGGAAACTTGACCAGACTATCAATTCTCGCGGAATAAGAATAGACACCGCAGCGCTTGATATTGCGATAGATTTTGCGCAAAGATTTAAAGACGAATTGAATAATGAGTTATGCAACTTAACTGGCGGATTGGTAAACAAGGCCAGCGAAGTTAAAAAACTCACTACGTATTTACAGGATTTTGTAGATAAAAAAGAATTACCAAATATCAACGCTGCCGTTGTTAAAGAATATTTAAAAAAATGCACAGATTCAAAAATACGTAGGATATTAGAGATAAGACAACAGGCTGGTAAATCTTCAACCTCGAAACTTGAAACTATTAAAACGTGCATGTGCCAGGATGAAAAAGTCCGCGATATATTAGTTTACCATGGGGCCTCAACAGGTCGCTGGGCCGGTGCGGGTATTCAAGTACAGAATTTCCCACGTGGCAGCAAAGAGTACGACGTTGATAATGTTATAGAAACCTTAAAAACAAATAACTATGAGGCTTTTAAGTTAATTTATCCTAATGTCGTTGACGCGATCAGCGCAGCGTTAAGAGGTCTTTTAATAGCAGATGAGGGTAACGACTTAATCGCTGCGGATTTTTCCGCAATTGAGGCGCGCGTTCTTTTTTGGGTTGCACAATGCAAAGCTGG
>CAJTWU010000020.1:0-28365 GCA_910579975.1 uncultured Vampirovibrio sp. | reverse complement strand
CTGGTCTAAATGCTTTTATAAACGGTGAGGATATTTATTGTCTTATGGCGTCCGAAATTTATAAAAGAAAAATATCTAAAAAAGATAAAGACGAGCGCCAATTAGGAAAAACGTGCGTCCTAGGGTGCGGCTATCAAATGGGGGCCGCGAGATTTAAAGAACACGTAAAGCTATTAACTGGTATGGAAATATCAGAGGCCATGGCTAAATTAACTGTCGATACATATCGCTCAACATATCCGGAGGTAGTAGCCTTTTGGTATTCCCAGGAACGTGCGGCCATAAAAGCGGTTAGAGAGCCAGGGCGTTTGGTTACAGAGGGCTTAATTAAATGGAAAGTCCAAGGACATTTCTTATATTGTAGATTACCGTCTGGACGTTGTATAGCTTATTGTGATCCAATCATCAAACCTATTGAAACAAAATGGGGCGAAATTAAAGAGCAATTAACCTTTATGGGTAATTCTTTAACAAAAAAATGGGGGCGCCAACACACCTACGGCGGTATGATTGCGGAAAATATCGTACAAGGAACGGCCAGAGATTTAATGGCCTACGGTATGCTTAATTTAGAGAAAAAAGGTTATAAGTCCGCTATGACAGTACACGACGAAGTTGTCGCAAACGTATTAAAAGGCACTGGAAGTGTGCAAGAATTTGAAACGATACTGGCAACAACTCCGGAATGGGCCGACGGCTGCCCGGTAAAAGCAGAGGGTTGGCGCGGAAATAGATATAGAAAATAAATTTGTCGAACACAGTAAAAACAGAAGAAAAGAGGTAAAAATGGAAATTACGGTAAAACAGTGTGAACTAGAAAACATTGCAGCAGATGTATGCGGGTTGGTATCGCAAGCATTAGCAATTCAAGACTCTGTAGAGCATATAACGATAGATAAAAAACGTTATGAAAATGTCGATATTGATTTGCGCGATAATTCTATCGCTTTTGGTTTAGCTGTAAATTTGCAAAAACTTGCAAAACAAGTAGAAAACGATCTTAACGCTTTAATCGAGCGGGGGGGTAAATGGGAAAATTGGCCGAAAAAATGTGGCGTAGTTGTTTGCGCAAAAAGGCTTATCGCTCAAAGCGCATAGCTGAAAAAGTTGCAGCGGATATAAAACAGGAAAGAGGCGTAACCCTCTATGTATACGAGTGTCCGCTATGTGGCAAGTGGCATTTAACAAAGAAAGAAAGGGGCCAATATGGCGATCAAAGAAATATATAACTCAAAAGACGGCAATAAAATCGAGGCATTGATTTTTGAAAGAATCCAAAGACATATTTTTATGCTTTATTCAATGAAACCTCTACAATGTATATCTATAAGACTTCTGTCTGTTTTAGACTGTAAGCACTTTGACGACGGAATCTATTTATATATGGTATCGGAGCATGTTGATTTTATTATGCGTTTTCCGGAATACATCATTACTAAAATGATTGCGCAAGAATTTTACACGCCTTTTCATGAAGAAAATGTTAGCGCGTTTTTGAAATCGTATATTGATGAAGTTGAAAAATATAAAAATCTTAAATCTAACGGCGTAGAAATTAAAAATAACGGTGGTAAAGTTCTTTTACAGGTACATTTTAAACAAGAAAAGAAAAATTGGTTAAAAAACCTCCTAGAGGGTTTAAAATTATGGTAAGAGTTTTAGGTATTGATCCAGGAGCACATGGCGGGTTTTGTTTCCGAGATACGTCCCACGAACAGTATGCGGATGTCTATGCTTTTAATAAACTTACGCCGCACGATATTGCCGGGATTATACAAAATGAAAAGGAAATATGTAAAATTTGCGGTATGCAAATAAAAGCATATATTGAGGAGGTCCACTCAATGCCTCGCGACGGCAAGGCCTCCGCCTTTTCCTTTGGTAAAAATTTTGGAATGTGGCTAGGGATTTTGACCGCTTTAGGGATACCGTACGAGGAAGTATTGCCGGCAAAGTGGCAAGCCGGGTTAAAATTACGAGTACGAGGTATGGATTACCGCGATAAGAAAAAAGCGCTAAAAGAAATTGCGCAAAAGAAATTTCCGGAATTAAATTTAACTCTGGATACTTGCGACGCTGTACTAATTGCAGAGTACGGATGTCGAGCAATTATAGAAAATAATTTTAAAAGATAATCAAGCCGCCGCTTTTTAGCGGCTTGATTTCAACATGTCGAACATAAAAAACAATTGAGCTTAAAATAATGGATAACAAGAGGGATATAATCAAAGTTGACAAAATAGGAAAACTGGATCAAGAATTTATTGCAAGGGCGTTTTTACCTTTAGTAGAGGACTTTTTTAAAAAGCCTGGTGTTAAAGAAGATTACGAAAAATGGTTAAAAAACCATAATAAAATTTCTGTTTGAGGTATATTTGTAATATGGAAACCGCTGTTACCTATAATAGATTTTCACCTGGTCCAGATCAAAGGGAAGAAAGTATAACAGGTCAATTAAGGGAAAATCACCGTTTAGCAAAACAAAAAAATTTAACGGTGATTCATGATTATATTGACCGCTGTATAAGTGGGAAAACGGATAACCGTCCACAATTTTTACAAATGCTAAAAGACGCGGAAAAAGGGCTTTTTAAATATATTATATGCTATCAGACTAATAGATTTGCGCGTAATACCTATGACGCAGTTGTACATAAACATAAGTTAAAAAAATTCGGTGTAAAAGTAATTTACTCAAAAATGAGTATACCACAAGGGCCGGAGGGCGTTATCTTTGAAAGATTTATGGAGGCTTTTGATGAATATTATTCGGAAGAATTAAAGCAAAAGGTATTACGGGGACAATATGACAACGCATTACAAGGCAAGTTTCTAGGCGGTAGATTACCTTATGGCTATAAGTTGGATGAAAATAACAAGTACATAATAGACGAGGAAAGATCTGTAATTGTTAGAGAAATTTTTACCCGATATGCCGCCGGTGAAAAGGCGCGCGATATATGTAATGATTTAAACAAAAGAGGGATTAGAACATCAACCGGCGGTGAGTTTGGTAAAAACTCTCTACCATGTATATTGCATAACCCTAAATATATGGGCGTTTATGATTTTGAAAGCAAGGATCCGGATTTAGAGGCGATACACAGCGAGGATACCGTACCAGCAATAGTAACAAAGGAAATATTTGAAAGAGCACAAAAGAGAATGGAAAGTAACAGACATAAAAAATCTAAAAAGAAACCGGATGATGATGTAATATTTTTATTATCCGGAAAAGCGTTTGACGGAAATTGCGGCGGAGCTTTAATTGGCGATAGTGGCACCAGCAGAAACGGTGTAACACATTACTATTACACGTGCACAAACAAAAAGCATAAAAAAGGCTGCAAAACAAAATCCGTTAAAAAGGATTGGTTAGAAAATGCTATTGTTGAGGCTACGCGCGCTATATTGGATAATAGAAACCTTACAGAAAAAATAGGTCAATGGATCGTACAGCTCCAAGAAAAAAATATTGATGATTCCATGCTAAAAGTTGCACAAAGCGAATTAAAAAATACTCAAAAAAGTATTAAAAACATAATGAACGCTATAGAGCAAGGTATAATTACAGATACAACAAGAGAGCGCTTATTAGAGCTGGAAGTAAGACAGGCACAATTAGAAAGCGAAATAAAACTTGAAACCCATAAAATCCATGCCCCAAAGGTTGCAAAAGAACAAGTAATATTCTGGCTTGAGCAATTTAAAAACGGCGATAGCCGGACAGATGATTATAAAAAATATATAATTGAAACACTTGTAAACGCTGTTGTACTTCATCAAGATGTTATAACAATAGCCTATAATTACGCTGATAACGAGATTGTAGACTTGCCGATTTCTATTTTAAAAGGCTCATCCGATAGTGTTCGGATAAGCCTTTTAAACTGGGCCGCAGTGGACTCGAACCACCGACCTCACCCTTATCAGGGGTGCGCTCTAACCACCTGAGCTAGCAGCCCATGTTAAACTTTTCAGCTAGTGGGGTTTGTTACCCCTCCCAACAAAATATAATTTATCATAGACATTTTTTAAAATCAAGTGTTTATTTTCATGTTATTATATAAATGGAATAAGGGAGTCTGAGTTTATGAATTTAACTGTAATAGGAACTGGATATGTTGGTTTAGTTGCGGGAGCATGTCTTGCTGATATGGGTAATCATGTTATTTGTGTTGATAATAATATTGAGAAACTTGAACAGTTGAAACTGGGTAATATTCCCATCTATGAGCCTGGACTGGATGAACTTGTTAAATCTAATGTGCAAGAAAATCGTTTGAGTTTTTCAGATGATTTAGATAGCGCTGTAAAAAATTCTTCTGTTTGTTTTATTGCTGTTGGAACTCCACAGGATGAAAATGGTGCTGCTGATTTAAGCGGAGTATTTGCTGTTGCTGAACAAATTGCCAAATCAATGAATGATTATAAAGTTATTGTTAATAAATCAACTGTTCCTGTAGGAACCGCTGAAAAAGTAGGGAAATTAATTAAAGCCAATACTACTCACTCATTTGATGTTGTGTCTAACCCTGAATTTTTAAAGCAAGGTAATGCAGTAGATGATTTTCTTTCACCTGATAGAGTGATTATTGGTTCAAATTCTGAAAAAGCAACACGTTTAATGCAAGAGATTTATGCGCCGTTCTTAAGAACTGCAAACAGAATTATTCTTATGGATGTAAAATCTGCAGAAATGACAAAATATGCTTCAAATTCATTTCTGGCAACAAAAATTTCTTTTATGAATGAAATAGCTAATCTATGTGAAAAAGTTGGAGCTGATGCAGAAATGGTAAGGATTGGCATGTCAACTGATACAAGGATTGGCAACAGATTTTTATTCCCCGGTATAGGCTATGGTGGAAGCTGTTTTCCAAAGGATATTGAAGCATTAATTAATACCGGTAATGAATATGGCTGTGAAATGCCTCTTGTAAAATCGGTTAATAGAATTAATCGTTTACAAAGAGAACTATTTGTAAAAAAGGTTACGGATAAATTTGGCGAGGACCTGGAAGGTAAAATATTTGGAGTCTGGGGCTTGGCATTTAAGCCAAAAACAAATGATATGAGAGAAGCTCCGGCTATTACTATTATAAATGAACTATTAAAACGGGGAGCCAAAGTAAAAGCTTATGATCCTAAAGCAATGGAAACCTCTCAAAAACTTTATCTAAAAAATAAAATAACTTATTCCAAAAATTCTTATGAAGCTTTAGAAAATGCAGAGGCATTATTGTTATTAACAGAATGGAATGAGTTTAGACGTCCGGATTTTGATAAGATGAAATCTCTAATGAAAACTCCTGTAATTTTTGACGGTAGAAATCAATATGACCCTCAAAGGTTAAAAGAAAAAGGATTTGAATATATTTGTATAGGAAGATAAAAAGGGCTTTTTAAAAGCCCTTTTATTTTAAACGTGTTTTTCAATATTTGTAATTATTGAACTCTTTGGCATTAATCCAACCATTCTTTCAACAGTTTCTCCGTCTTTAAATACCATTAAGGTTGGAAGTCCGCTTACCTGATATTTTTTTGCCATTTCTAAGTTGTCATCAGTATTGATTTTCGCAAACTTAACCTTAGAAGACAATTCTTGTTCAACTTCTTCTAAAATAGGACCAAGTTTTCTGCAAGGACCACACCAGTTAGCAAAAAAATCTACTACAATAACGCCATTGTGTGAAATAACTTCTTTATCAAAGTTTTCTGTATTAATTTCCTGAACCATATATTTCTCTCCTTTTGTTCAACTATACCATATCTTTTATGTTTATGCTATCATATTAAGTGAGGAGTAGAAAGGGTAATTAGAATTACCCCTAGAGGATAAAAAATGCCGAGAAAGAAAGAAATAGAAATAGTACTTGATACAGAAACTACTGGTTTAGACTATACCAGAGAGAGAATTATTGAATTTGCAGCGGTAAGACTTGAAAATGGAAAAATCAAAGACGAGTTTCAGACTCTTATTAATCCGCATCAACATATTAGAAAATCATCTATGGCTGTTCACGGGATTTCTGAAGAAATGGTTGCTGATGCACCAACTGAAGAAGAAGCTTTACCCAAAATTCTGGAATTTATTGGAGATTATCCAATAGTTGCTCACAATGCCATTTTTGATTATTCATTCCTTAACGAAGCTAAAAAACGTGTAATGGGTCAGACTTTAACAAATCCAAGAATTGATACCCAAATTATGTTTAAAGAGATTGCTCCTGATTTAGAATCTCATGGATTAGAAGCTTTAACAAACAGATTTAATGTAGAACTCAATAACCACCATAGAGCTATGGCTGATACTATGGGATTAGCACTTGCTTATCCTAAGTTGAAAAAACTTTATCTTCAAAGACTTGATTGGCAGAAAAAACAACTTGAAAATGTTGATTATTTGTTTGATAGATATTTGAGAATTCAACAAAGTATTGCGACTATGCAAGCAGAGCTGCAAGATTTAAAATCGATTTTTAAACTGCACTTTGAGCTTGGCGGGGCGCCGTTAGAAGCAGAAACCGGAGAAGTGATGGTATATCAGTCTAAACATTCTTTTGGCTATGAGTTTAATGATGTCAAAGATGTTCTTGAACACGTAGGTGCTCTGGAAAAAGCAGTTAAACTAAATAATGGTTTTATAGATAGACTTTGTAATGGTTTAAGCTTGTCTGAAGAATATAAGCAGATTATTAAAGATGCTCGTCAAGAGTTAACTGAAACCAGAAATATTCAAGTGATTAAGCCATGCAAATAGAACTTACTGTTGAAATCGAAAAACTATCTAATCTTGGCTATGGAATTGCCAAGGACAATGGTTATGTAATATTTGTTGAAGGGGCTTGTCCCGGTGATAAGGCTAGAGTTCAGATAACTAAGAAAAATAAGAACTTTGCCAATGCAAAGATAGTTGAGCTTATTGAACCATCTCCTCACAGAGTAAATCCGATTTGTCCTATGCAAAAGGTTTGTGGTGCATGCCAGCTGCAATTTATTGACTATGATTACCAATTGAAACTCAAAAAAGAAATTGTAGAAGACACAATGCATTCTATTTATGGGGGTAAGCTGGATGTAAAAGATGTAATTCCAAGCCCTCAAAATAAGGAATACCGTCATAAAATTCAATACCCTATTTCAGAAACAAGAGATTCAAAAAGAATTCTTGCCGGGTATTATAAACCGGCCTCACATGAACTTGTTAATATTAAATATTGTCCTATACAACCTGAATATTGCGACAAAATTATTGAATTTATTCGTGTAGCAGCACAGGAATGTGGTATTAGCGGCTATAAAGAAAAAAGCCATGCCGGTGATTTGAGACATGTAGTTATCCGTTCTTCTGCATATAACGGAAAAAACCTTGTAATTCTTGTAGTTAATTCTACGAGAGTATTTGATAAACTTAAAAAATTAGCAAATAGAATTTTTACCGAACTCGATAATGTAGTTGGTGTGTGTGTAAATTTTAATTCACAAAAGACTAATCTTATTTTAGGTAAAGAAACTCAAATTCTGGAAGGTGAAGGATATATTGAAGAGCAGCTTTGCGATAAAATCTTTAAAATTGGGGCTGAAACTTTCTTTCAGGTAAATCCAAAAAGTGCCGATAATATTTTTAGATATGTAAAAAATTATATTTCAAAGAATTTTGAAAATCCGCTTATTTTAGATGCTTATGCTGGTATTACGACTTTTGGTATATGTCTTTCTGATATTGCAAAAAAAGTTGTGAGTGTGGAAGAAGTCAAAGCTTCTGTAATTTTGGCTGATAAAATTATTAAAGAAAACGGGATAAAAAATGTTGAGCTTCATAATATGGATGCAGGCATGTTTTTTGAAAAAGAATTAAAAACAAAGGGAAGAAAGTTTGATGTTACAGTTCTTGATCCTCCGAGAAAAGGTTGTACAACTGAAAGCTTGGATTATGCACTGCAATTAACAAAGAATAAAATTATTTATGTTTCCTGTAATCCGGCAACACTTGCACGTGATTTGAAATATTTAACAGAGAAAGGCTGTAATGTTGAATTTGTGCAGCCGTTTGACATGTTTCCTCATACATATCATATAGAAAATGTAGCAATTGTGAACATTTGTAACAATAATTAACTCTTTTGAAATCGAGTCTTATTTATATACTTATTATATATGTAAGACAAAAGATGGAAAGTTAAAAGATGACATTAGGCTTTAATTCACAATTGAATATGCTTGGTATGGGCTCATCAATGGGCTACCAAAACTTTCTAGGCGGCGGTCTTGGAATGGGTATGGGCGGTTTCAACATAGGAGGTATGTTGGGCGGATGCAACATGTTCCAAAGCTGTGACGGTTCTTACAACTATGATGCAATGGCTGGTTATGCAGTAGCAAATGTCGGTGTTCAATGTTTGTTCGGTTTCTTAGGTCAAGCAATGTCTGCTAGAAAAGCTAAACAAGCAGATGCTCCAGAAGCTCAATTGGAAACATTGAAAACCCAACAAACTGAATTGGCTGGAAAATTAGAAAAAGCCAATACTGCTTTTGATACAGCAAAAGAAGCATATCTTGGTGCTGATGGCAAGAGTGGTGCTAAAAAGGCTTATGAAGATAATCAAGCAATTTTAGCTGATTATAATGCAGCAGAAGTAGCAGAAACTATTCGTTTATATAGAGATTATGTTGAAACTGGTAATAAATATGAAGGAACTACTCCTTTACCGAATGAAACTGAATATAAGAATGCATTAGAACAAAAAGAGGCTAAAGAGAAAGAGTCTGCTTTAAAAACAGCAAAGGAAAAGGCTAAAAAAGCATATGAAGCTGCAGAAACAGCAAAAAGTGAAGCTCAGAGTGCATATGATACAGTAACAGAACAGATAGACAAACTTGAAGCTCAACTAAAACACGAAACAACTGATAAAATTCTTGATAAAGCAGATGGTCATGGCTATCAACAAAGTAAACAAGAAGCGTATGAAGCAAAATTTAGTGAAGATGGAAATCTCAAAACAAAAATAACTAAACAAGTTGATGGTGTTGATACTGAAGTTGAGACCGAAGCAACTAAGGGTGATATCAGATACGCAATTCAACAATATAGAAATGCTAAAGGCGTTAATGATACAGCTAAAATGAAACTATATGCTAACCAATTAGTTCAATTATGGAATGTACTTCCGGCAAAAGATCAAGGTGATAGAAACTTGCAAGCTGCTATAAAAATCATTAAAGAAGAACAAAATATTTAATAATGTAAACTTTTGTAACAAAAGGGCTCGATTATGAAATCGAGCCCTTTTTATATACTTTATATATATGTAAGATTAAGAAGAAAGATGGCATAATGGGACGATTAACCAGCGGTGAATTTAATATTTATGGCAAAGGCAATGAGCAGATTGATATTGCCAGAGAAAATCGTTTAAGAAATCCTAACGGTTCTCATACAACATTGGGAGTTCTTGGTGCAACTCTTCTTCCTCAACTTATTAGTGGTATAGCTTGCTATGCTGCAGATGGTGCTTTTGGTGGAGGTGGTTCATCTTCAAAGAGTCAAGAAGAAGATACTTCTAATCAAACAATGGCGGCTAATGCTCAACAAGGTATTCAAAGAATACTTACAGCTAATAATTGTCAGAGTGTAGAAGATTTAACTTTAGCTTTGCAAACAGCTAAAAATGATTTACCTTCATTAACATCAAATGTTCAAAAATTAACTTCTGAATATAATAGTTTGTCAACAGCATTGAATGCAAAATCAACAAGAATTGGTGAACTTAAAACTCTTTTAGGACAATTTAATCAAAAAGAGATTGAAGTTGATATTTTTAAGGATCAAGCAACAAGAACCCAATATCATCAACTAAAAAGTGAATATGACAGATTGATAGGTGAATATAAGAAAGAAGAGCCAGTTGTTGCAGCAAAACAACAAGAGCTTGAAGAAGCTAAAAGAGTCGAAGCTGCTAAAATACAAGAAATTACTAAATTGACAAAAGCCGTTGATGATGTTAAAGAATATGAGAAACAATTGAAAAAAGCTAAGTCACAAGATTCAATTGACAATTTAAAAAATAACGAAACCGGTTATATCACAGGTTTAGTCAAAAAATTAAATGGAGCTAAAAAACAAGAAGATTTCAATTCAATTATGGGTGATTTAGAAATACAGCGCGATGCTTATTATGATGAATATGCTGTCGGTGAAAATAAAACAATTGATACATTTTTCTCGAATTTGCATACTTATCAATTCAGAGGTAAAAAATCAATAGGCGCTTAATATATTAACTTTTGTAAAAATTTATTTTGGGCATGTGCCATGATTTTGGAATTTATAGTAACATGCATTGTATCAACTATCCCCAAAATCTCCTCCCAAAATATTAGAGATAAATTTTAAACGACTCCCAAAACGGGTCGTTTTCTTTTTAGTAATTTGGGCAAGTATATATTTTTTTCATCTTGTAGTAGAATATTGTTATGAGAAAAAAGGTATTAGGGACAGTTTGTATATTAGCGTTGTCCGGCGCATTATTTCAGGAACCGGTTTGGTCGGCTTCAGCAGGATCTTTTGTACAGCATTATGAGGCTGCGCAAAGTTATTTAACACAAGGACAGTACTCTTCTGCTATAGTAGAGTTTAGAAAAGCATTGCGTATAAACTTTTTAGATAATTCTGCAAGGATTGGATTGATAAATTCTTATTTAGCTCGTGCGACTTACTATGCTAATCAGGAGAAAAACTATGATAAGGCTGCTAATGATTTTAGAAGTGCACTTTTCTATTTAAGAATGTATCCTACAAAAGAACAATCCATACAGAACTCTGCAAGTATGATTGCTTCTGCACAGGAAAATTTGAGTCAGTGCTTAAAGGTTGTTAGTTTTGATAAAACACCTTCTTCCCGTTTTAAAAAAGCGGAAGAATTGCGTGCAACCGGTAATTTCTCTGCTGCAGCCTATGAATTTTCTCAAGCTGCTCAAAGTGAAAATATCGCCTCTGAGTCTAACGCTCAAATTGCTGATTTGATGAAACTTTTGGGCAACGAACAACGTTCGGCTGATTATTATAAAATTGCGCTTGACTTAAAGCCTTCTAATAGCACTTTAAGGATGAAATATGCAAGAACTCTTGACAAACTCGGACGTTATGATGAAGCTGTAACACAATATAATGCAGCGCTTGCAAATAGTAAAGGTGATATGGAAGTTCTTTATGCTCTTGAGCGTATTTATTTGAAAAAACTTGCTCAAACACCTTCTGATGCAGAACTAAACGCAAATATAGGTGCTATAAAACAGGCACAAGGTGATTTTGAAAGTGCATTCGGGTATTACAGTAAGGCTGAACAACTTAATCCTAATAATGTTAACACTCGCTTGAATGTTGGAACTTTATTCCAACAAAAGAAAGATTATCAAAAAGCTATTAAGTCTTATGATTCTGTTTTAACTCTATATCCTGATAATGTTCAGGCTAATTTGTACAAGGCTCAAGCTTTATCTGAATTGGGTAATAAAAAGGAGGCATTGAGTCTTTATAAAAAAGTTCTATCTCTTGATCCTGCTAATTCAACAGCAAAAGCTGAAATTGCAAGTGTAATGCGTGAGGCAATGTCACCTCAAGAGTATGTTGCTTATTTAAGTCAAAATCCGGATAAAACTAATCAGGCTTTATTATATGACTATGCTTACAAACTGCATAAAGAAAACAAATTAAATGAAGCTATAAATGCTTATAGAGCAGTTATAAATACTAATTCTAATAATGTAGATGCCTATATAAATTTGGCAATTTGTTATGCAGCACAAAATGATTACAAAAACGCGCAAAGTATTTTAAATACTGCTAAATCAAAATTTCCTTCAAATAACCTTGTATTGAAGACTTTACAAGATGTTCAAAAAGATAATTTATCAACTGCTTTAGCAGATGCTTCTGCAAGTTACGAAAGTAAAGATTATAAAAAAGCACTATCGCAATATTTGGCTGTAAGTCCGGCAAATGAAGACTCTTTGCTGGGTGCCGCTGCGTGTTATCAGGCTTTAGAAAACTTTGATAAAGCAATTGAGTCTTATCAAAAAGCGGAGAAACTAACTCCAAATAATGCAGAAATACCTTATTATATCGGCTATTTGTATTCTGAACAACAAAAATGGATAGAAGCAGAAACTTACTTGAAAAAAGCTGTAAAATTAAATCCAAATTCTGAAGCTAAAAATTTATTGCCTTATGTGTTGCAAAATTACTCATTAGCTGCTTTAGGTGAAGCAATCGGACTTTATGAAAAAAATAATTTTGAAAGTGCCTTAACTAAGTTTAATGAAGTTTTGAAAAAAGAAGCTAATAATGCTTATGCTTATTATTACAGAGGTCTGATATATGATGAACAGAAAAAGCCACAATTAGCTATTAATGATTATTTACAAGCTTTAAAAAATACTAATGAATTACCGATTGCAAATTATATGCTTGCAGTTGATTATGATAGTTTGGAAAACTATAAGGAAGCCTATAAATATTACAATACATTTATATCAGCTTATACTACGGAAGATGAATATTTGCAGTATGCAAAGTCAAGGATGGAAGAACTAAAACAATATGTTGGCGGATAAGGTTAATACATTAATTGCAAGTAGAGTTTCGCTTGCTCCGATGGCTGGGATTACTGATTATGTTTTGCGTTCTCTTGTTAGAGAACATTCTAAGAGTTGCCTTTTGACAACGGAGATGATTAGCTCAGAAGCTTTGACCCAGGTAAAGGACACTGATATTGTTAAACGTGATGATAATCATTCTCCGATATCCTATCAATTAAGTGGTCATAAACCTAAGATGATGGCTGATAGTGCTGAATATTTGCAAAAATTTGCCGATATGATTGATATTAATATGGGTTGTCCTGTTAATAAAGTTGTTAAAGGTACAGATGGTGCTGCTCTTATGCGAAATGTCGATTTAGCACAAGAGATTGTTAAAACTGTTAAATCTCAAATTTCAATTCCATTGAGTGTAAAATTTCGTCTGGGATATACAATGGATGAATTAAACTTTGTTGAATACGGTCAAAAGATGCAAGAAGCCGGAGCGGATTTTATTACTATTCATGGACGAACACGTTCTCAAATGTATGGTGGTAAAGCTGATTGGAAAAAGATTGCAGAACTTAAACGCAATGTAGATATTCCTGTTTTTGCAAATGGTGATGTTGTTTCAATTGAAACCGCTGTCCAGTGCCTGGAAGAGTCTCAAGCAGACGGAGTTGCTATTGGGCGCGGAGTTTTGGGTGATGTAACTCTGATTTCGAGAGTAGAAAAATACCTTCATACCGGTGTATATTTACCTCCTCCTACACTGGAACAAAAAATTAATGATATGAAAACACATCTTCTAAAAGAAATTGAGTTTCGTGGAGAAGATATTGGTATAAAATTTGTGAGAAAGTTTTATCCGTATTATGTTAACGGATTTCAGGGGGCTTCAAGGTATCGTGGTGAACTTGTTATGCTTGATAATTTAAAAGAAATTATTTCGCTTTTAGATAAAATTTTGGTATCTATTTCTTAAAAAATGCATCAACAAATTGAGAAAAATCTTCAATGTTTTTATCCTTAAGAATTGTTTTTGCTTTTTCTCTTTCAGCTTCTGAAGATAATTTCTGTAAAATTTCTATTAATAAATCGGATGTATAGTATGAATTATATTTTGATGTGTAAATATATTTTACACTTGTAAGCTCAATTAATTTTTTAGTAATTTCTTTATTATCTTTATTTATCAATTTAAGAATTTCTTCAATTTTTTCATAGTTATCGAATATAACAGAGCGTTCATTCTTATCTTTTTTGATTAGAAGAGAATTTATTATTTCAATATTTTGTTCATTGCTTTTTAGAAGAAGTTTTAATGATTGTTTGCTTTTTATTTCTGAAGTAGATTTAAGCTCGTAAAATTTCCTATATATATCTGCATGTTTTTCTTTTAACTCAGGAAGAATTTCTAATATTTCTTCTACATTATGAATATACAATCCTGAACCATTTTTCTTGTCGGCATTGAGTAAAACTTCGGCACATTTAGGATTTTGTGTCTCTTCAATTTTTTTTGTTAATTTGCTTAATTCTTCAAGACTTAGTTCTGTTTTATTTCCTTTTTTTCTCGTAGAAAGTAAAATTCGCCAAATGTCTATATTATCCTTATTAATATTTTTCAAACATTGGCTAAGTTCTGTTATTTCTGTTGAATGAATTTTGGTTATATCAATTAATTGATGAGCAACTTTTTGATTTTCGCTGTTAATGCATTGTATAACATTCAGTATTTGTTGCGGACTGAAAGTCTTAATTCTATCTCCGCCTAAGTTTTCTGATTTTTCAGCCAATTGTTGAAGGTATTTGATGTTTTCTTCATTGGTTCCTTCAAGTAGCATTTTTATATCATTTAGAGAAAAACGATGTTTTTGTGTAGAATAATCTCGAAGAGCATTATTTTCTTTCATCTTGGCAAGTTGTTTTATAATGATAAGCTTTTCATCTGTAAGACCATTGTTAAGCTCTATAAGAGCTTTTTTATTATTAAATAAACTGCCTTTTGGGTCATTATTTTTTATAAAATTATATAAAGCTTCATTTATTTCGCCTCGTTTTACTCCACAGGCAAGTTTGTCAAAATATTTTTTGTAAACAACTTTTCCTCCAATTATTCCTCCGATTGCAGCTCCGGCTGTTAGAGCCAAAGCTGTAAGAACATCTGTGTATTGTTTTGGTTCTTCTTTTTTAGGCATGCTTTTAGAGCCTTTAAAGTAAAGATGGTAATTGTTTTTTAAATTTGCAACAGAATTTAAACCTTCCATACATTAATTAAAATCCAAAATATTTAAAAATTGCTTAAATGTTAATAGAACTTAACATATTGGGCAATTTTTTGTATTTTAGCGTATTTATATACTTAGTAAGGTTTTGTATGACAGAAAATAAAATAGCTATTAGAAATGTAAATACAATTTATCCGGCAAAACAAGCTGCTGTAAATTCTTATACTACACCATCAGTTGTTAATTCAGGCGTAGAACTTTTGGACGAGTTTAGTAAGGCTAAGAAAAAACGCGGATTATTTGCAAGATTTTTACCATCTTTTATATCTCAAAAGAAAGTTGCAAAAGAGATTGATAAATACAGATTTGGGCTGGTTCAAAAAGAGCAGGCACAAAATTATATTGAGAGATATCAAAAAGCTAATTCAAATGCTTCTGAAGCAGTTATAGATGGACTTGCAACAACAGCAGCTATAAGTGCTGGATTTGTTGTAAAAAAGACAAATACTTTTGCAAATATATTTACCCAAAAATACAAAACCAAGACTGCAGTTTTGATTGCCGGTGTTTCTTTATTAACGGGACTATTAGTAAAATTAGGGCTTAAAGGGCTTGATATTGCCGGTATGAATAAGGAGGCTCGAAAAGAAGAGTCTTTTAGTTCAATGCTTGCGACTGCTTCTGTTGATGGAGCGGCCGGTTATCTTTCTGTTCTAAATCCATTATTAATCCCAACGGGAATTGCAGTAAGTATGTTTGCAAGGTATGTAGAAGAAAAGCGTAAAGATAAATCAGCCCCTTCTTTAAATGATTTTCTTGAGTCGCAAAGAGACATACTTGCTTCTTCTTTGTTGGGAACAGCGGGAATAGCAGCAGTTGCAGCAAGAGGACATATCAATTTAGCAAAGATTACTAATTCAATAAAAGCTGCAGCTATTAATAAAAAACATACAATTTCTTATAAACCTCCTGAAAATCAGTTAACTGAATTTCAGCAGTTGGCTCGTGATATAGGTTATGATTTAAGTGTAATAATAAAAGGCGATAGATTTGACCCTTCAGGGATTTCTAAATTAGATGAAGATTTTATGAAAATTCTGCTTGAAGAAGGTCAAAACGGTCAAATTGATGCCAAGATAAAAAAACTTGAGTTGGAAAATATATTTTTACCTAAGTACTTGCAGACTGTAATTGATATTCCAGAGTCACAGCAAGAAAAACTGTGTAAGCAAATTGATCAGCTTTTAGAAAGTTATAATACCAGAAAGGGAAGAAATTTATTTGATGGCAGAGATTGGAGTTTTAATAGTGAAGAGTATTTAATTGACAATGCTATGAAAGAGCTTCAGAAAAAAGGAATGGATATAAACGGCTTCAAAGATTTACAGGGTATTCTTAGAAAAATTAAAAGCAAATGTTCTACCTCACGAACAGTTGAAGAAGCTCAAAAGCTTCTTGATAGGGAATATGCCGGAGGTTATACAATTATAAAACCTTGCGGTGTTGGTTCTGTTGCTGAAACTTATGTTGCAAAAGACAATAAGACTAACGAAGAGGTTATTATAAAAATTACAAAGGATTATTTTTTGCGTGAGGATAAAATAGCTAAAGATAAAAGAAAAATTTTGAATAAAATCTCAGAACGAGCAAAAGAAGATTGGTCATGGTTTACTTCAAGGCAAACTATTACTACTCCTGAACGTAAAAAATATGATATTAATCAGGTTAATAATATGTTTAATGTTTGGGGTGGAGAAATTAATCTTATTCAGGAAGCTGAAGCTGCAAAAGGTATTTCAGCCCAGACAACAACTTTTAATGCTGTTGATGTTATTGATGCAAAAAGAAATATCTTTATTATGAAAAAAGCTCAAGGAGTTCAGTTGGATAGTGAAGATTTCGTAAGAGAATGGCAAAAAGCTAATAATACAGAAGAGGATTTTAAAAATTTTGTAGAAAATTATGTAAGAGTTTATTGTGAACAGCTGTTTTCTCTTCCAAAATCAGGTAAGAAAGTTGTACAATCCGACCCGCATGGCGGTAATATTATGGTAGATGTTCATAAAATAAAAGATTTGATGAACGGTTCTAAACCAATTACAATAATTGATTACGGTAATACAACACAAACCGAACAAGTTCAAGCGATTAAAAACCTGTTTAACCATTTAGATTACCTTGTAGGTAATACAGAATCAATTGCAGAGGCAATGCTTGAAGGAGCTAATATTGGCAAACAGAGTAAAAGTGAGGTTGTAAAAGAGTTATCAAAAGCACTGCAAGACTCTATCTATAATCCTGATACAAAGATTGATGTTGATAATCCTGTTAAAATATTCTCTACAGTAAATAGTTTTTGTTTGGATTTTATGCAGAAGAAAAATATTATTCCAAATGCTTCCCATATTAATCAAATGAAAGCAGAAGAAACTTATATTATTTCAAATTTAGGGTGTTTAAAAAATATAGCCGATGCTTGTAACTATGATTTATCTAAAGCCGTTGATAGAGAGGCTATTATTAAACTGCTTGTAGCAGAAATGGCAAAAGCTACTGAAGATGCTGCTAAATTTAATCCTACGTTAACTTATAAAGAAATTATGAAAAGATATAATTTCTTTATTGAACATCCTGAAGAAGCATTAAGCTGTTTGGGAATTAATTTTGGTATTGTTTAGGGTTAAACATCAACACCGGACATCATGCTTATTAAAGTATCGATTGTATTTTGCATATTTACACTATCAGAAGTTCTTTGTTGTAAAAATGCATTAATTTGAGGTATCATTTCAATTGCTATATCAAGTTTTGGGTTCGTTCCCGGCTGGTACATGCCGACATCAATTAAGTCTTTATTTTCGCGATACATAGCAAGAATTTTTCTCATTTTTGCAGCAGCCTCTTTATGTTCCGGAGCAGCGATGGCAGACATAAGTCTTGAAATGCTTCCTAGAACATCTATTGCTGGATAGTGGTTAGACTCTGCAACTTTTCTCGACAAGAAAATGTGACCGTCTGTAATACCACGAACTGTATCTACAATAGGGTCATTAATGTCATCACCTTCCATAAGAACTGTGTAAAATGCTGTAATTGAACCTTTTGGACTGTTCCCGGCGCGTTCAAGGACTTTTTGCAGCCATGAAAATATTGAAGGAGGATAACCTTTCATTGTAGGAGGTTCGCCAATAGATAAACCAACTTCACGTCCAGCCATTGCACAACGTGTTACTGTATCCGTCATTAAAAAAACTTTTTTGCCCTGATCTCTGAAATATTCACAAACAGCAGTTGCGGTTAATAAGCATTTTTGTCTGATTAGCGGTGGTTGGTCGCCTGTTGAACACACAAGTACTGATTTCTTCATGCCTTCAGGTCCAAGAGCATCTTCAACAAACTCTTTTACTTCTCTTCCACGTTCTCCAATCAATGCTACAACGTTGACATCAGCATCCGAGTTTCTAGCAATCATGCCCAGAAGAGTACTTTTTCCTACACCAGAGCCAGCAAATAAGCCCATACGCTGTCCGCAACCAAATGTTAAGCATGAATCAATTGCACGAACACCGGTAGAGAACATTTCTGTAATAATAGGTCTTTCAAAAGGACCGGGTGGAGGTCCGTCCACATTTCTCCATTCAGCACCGTCTATATTTAAAGGTTTGCCATCAATAGGGTCTCCCATTGGACTTATAAGTCTTCCCAATAAGAAATCGCCTACAGGAATAATAATAGGTTTTCCTGTTGTTGTAACAAGACTTCCTTGACCTATTCCTGATCCATCATATAGAAGCAGTAATTGAGCAACATCACCTTTGAACGCAACAACTTCAGCCGGTTTTTTTTCGCCTGTTGCTGCTTCAATGTAACATAAATCACCTATTTTAAGTCCTGGTAGTTTAACTTCAACAGTTAAACCAAGTAGTTTTGAAACACTACCTTTGAACTGATATAGGTCTACACTCTCTATTTTTTCACGAACTCCATTTTTGAGTTTATCTAAATATTCCTGATTTACACCATCCATAAGTATATTTTAACATAATAACAAATTTTATTACAAATGTTTACAATTATATTGTTTTATGCTAATATTTATACGAGAGAATGTAGAATAAGAGGGCTGAATTAAAAATGCTTATTGAAAAATATTTGGAAGTTGTAGTAAAACAAAGAGGGTCCGATTTACATATTTCTGCCGGTTTGCCGCCTGTAGTTCGTATTGACGGTAACTTACAGAGGATGGATGTACCAGCACTTAAACCAGAAGAAGTTGAGTTGCTTTTATTTCCTATGTTGAATAAGGAACAAAGACGTAAATTGGAACAAGACTGGGAATTAGATTTCTCTTATGGTGTTCAAGGATTAAGCCGTTTCAGGGTTAATATTTACAAAGATAGAGGAAATTACGCGGCTGCATTCCGTGTAATTACATCTAAAGTTCCTTCTTTTAAAGAATTAGGTTTGTCGGATACAGTTAGAAAAATGGCTGAAAAACCAAGAGGACTTATTCTTGTAACCGGGCCAACCGGTTCAGGTAAATCAACCACTCTTGCTGCGATGATTAATTATATTAATGAAACCCGTTCTGAACATATTTTGACTATTGAAGACCCTATCGAGTTTATTCATCCGTCAAAACGTTCTATTATCCACCAAAGAGAATTGGGACAAGATACAAGAAGTTTTGCAAATGCTCTTAAGTCAGCACTTCGTGAAGACCCTGATATTATTCTTGTTGGTGAGATGCGTGACTTAGATACTATTAGATTGGCTTTGACAGCCGCAGAAACAGGTCACTTAGTATTTGGTACTTTGCACACCTCTTCTGCTTCACAAACGATTGACCGTATCATCGACGTATTCCCAGAAGGTCAACAGCAACAGGTTCGTGTACAGCTTTCAAACTCATTAGTAGCTGTATTCTCACAAACACTTATTCCTTTGTTACAGCCTGATGGAACTAAACAAGGTCGTGTAATGGCTCAGGAAGTTATGTTGGTAATCCCGGCTATTGCAAACTTGATTAGAGAAGCTAAAGCTGCTCAAATCTATTCAACAATGCAAACAAACTCCGGTTTCGGTATGCAGACATTAGAAATGTCACTTAGAGACTTGTATTTGAAAAAGAAAATTACTTTAGAGGATGCACTTGCTCGTTCTAGCCGTCCGGAAGAATTAAAACGCGGATTGCAACAATCGTAATAAAAATAATAATAAAAAAAATAAACTTTCAACAATTGAAAGTTTATTTTTTTTATTATTTTATTTTTAACTACACCTTCATTTCTTTTTCGAAACCAAACAACGAACTTACAGACTCATCATCATGTATTCTTGATATCGCCTGTCCTAATAAAGGCGCAATTGATAATTGTTTTACATTCTCCGGTAAATCTTCTTTATTCCAAGGAATAGTATTTGTTACAATACATTCTTCAATCGGTGCTGATTTAAGTCTTTCGATTGCCGGACCTGAGAATACCGCATGAGTTGCTCCGACATAAACAGCTTTAGCACCTTTACGTTTAAGAAGTTTTGAAGCTTCACAAATTGTTCCGGCTGTATCTATCATATCATCAAACATTAAACAAACTTTTCCTTCTACATCTCCGATAATATGAGCTGCAATAGCTTCATTATGTTTGTCTCGGCGTTTATCAATGATTGCAATCGGGCAGTCAAGTTTCTTCGCAAAGTGTCTTGTTCTGTTTGCTCCGCCCATGTCTGGTGATACACAAACCATTTCATCAGGATTTATGTTTAAACTTTTTACATAATCAACTATTATTGGTGTTGCGAAAATATGGTCAACTAAGATATTAAAGAAACCTTGTATTTGACCTGTATGTAAATCCATAGCTAAAACTCTTGAAGCACCGGCTGTAGTTAAAAGATCAGCTACAAGCTTAGCTGTAATTGCTTCACGTCCGGATGTTTTTCTATCTTGTCTTGCATAACCATAGTATGGAATAACAGCAGTAATTGTTTTAGCACTTGCTCGTTTGAATGCATCAATCATTATTAATAATTCCATAAGGTTTTCATTAACAGGATTGCAAAGCGGTTGAACGATAAATACATCATCGCCGCGGATACTTTCTTTTACTTGAACGTAAATTTCACCATCTGCAAAATTCTTAATAACCATTGGACCCACTGTTGTTCCTAAATAATCAGCGATTTCCTGTGCAAGAGCCGGATTCGAACGACCTGCAAATAACCTGATATCGTGCGTAGGGTTAACAGCTCTTTCCAGCTGCGGATAAGTCATTTCAAGTACCATGAAAAAATCCTTTCGTATATTAAATTATGATAGGTATATTTTACTACAATTTAACATTTTCTAACAGTATTTTTTAAAAAATATTAAGCATATTATTTTTAAAACACCTGAATAAAATTTTTGCTATTTTTCTCCGGCTGGTGAATAGAAAAAATTTATAATTAATACTAATCTGAGTTAACAAAAGGAGATTGTTATGAAACTTGAAAATTCAGAAACTTTACAATGTTTAATTAATGCGTTCGCCGGAGAATCTCAAGCGAGAAATCGTTATACTTTTTATGCAAAGAAAGCTAAAAAAGAAGGCTATGAACAGATTTCAGCAATTTTTTTAGATACTGCTGAAAATGAAAAAGAACATGCAAAACTTTTTTATAAGCATATTCCTGAAGCTGAACACTGGCAAGTTACAGGGAGTTATCCTTTTTCATTAGGAACAACTTTAGAAAATCTTATTTCAGCTGCTAAAGGAGAGCGTGAAGAATGGGAAAGTGTTTATAGACATGGAGCAGAAGTTGCAAAAGCAGAAGGTTTTGATGAAATTTCTGATTTATTCTCCGGGATTTTGGAAATTGAAAAACATCATTCTCATAGATTTGAAATTTTGGCTGATGAACTACAAGCTGAAACTTTATTTAGTAAAGAAGAACAAACGCAATGGATTTGTAGAAAATGCGGACATATTCAAATCTCAAAATGTGCTCCGAAAGAATGTCCTGTATGTGAACATCCTCAAGGATATTTTGAAGTATTTACTGAAAAATTTTAAAAAAAATGGTACAGATATTGTACCATTTTTTTTGTGAAAACTACTTCACAATTTCTTGCAGTTATGCTAATCTTAAATATAGTTAGAATTAAGATTATATATGTGGAGTTAGATTTATGGAAAAGAGATTTAGTGTACTTTTGTGCACTGCTGTATTGATAGGTGCTATGTCTACAGTATCGGCAATGTCGATTGATAATTATGCAACCACAGGGAGTGAATCTATTGCTAGTGGTGAAACTTGGGATATTTCAGGTACATTAACAAATGTTGATGGAACAATTGATAATGATGGTAGTATTATTGCAAATGCAATTGAAAGTTCAACCTCTATAACAGGGGATGGTTCTTTGCAAGTAGGTAGTGGTAATTCAACTCTATCAGGTACTGTTTCTCAAGGAATAGTAAATGTTACCGGTGGTAATTTGAACAATTCTGCATCATTAAATGCTTCAACAAAGCTAACTAATAATGGTAATATTATTAATACTTCAAGTGTAGTCGCAGCAGCTATAGATAATAAGGCATCTATAACAGGTGCTGGTACCTTAACCGCAAGTGGTTCCAATTCTGGTACGATTAATCAGTCGTCAATTACATTAAATGGAAATCTAACAAATACTAATAAAATTGAAACAGGAATATTGTCGACTGCAACTAATAAACTAACAAATAACAGTAATCTAAAAGTAACATCATCAACAAGTGGAACAGTAGATGGAACAGGTTCAATGGAGATTGCAGGAAACAATTCTGCTAATATAACACAGAATTCTGTAACAGTAACAGGTAATTTAACAAATACTGGTTCGATAAAAGGTAATACAATAACAAATAATGCAGTCTTAACAAATAATAATGTGATAGGTGATACAACATCAAATATTACCAATAATGGTACAATAGTAAATAATAAGACATTAACTGCAAATTCAATAACAAACGGAGCCGGCAAAACAATAACTAATAAAGATACAATGTCTTCAAATACATTGTCAAATAGCGGTACCATAACTAATGATAAAAACTTAACAGTAAGTAATGGTCTAACAAATAATGCCGGAGCTAAAATTGAAGGCACCGGTAATTTGTCAATTAGTGGAACAAATACTAATTCAGGTAATATAACTCAAAATAATATTACGATAAATGATACTTTAAATAATTCAGGAAATGTTACTGCAAATGGAACATTTACTAATAATGCTCAAATTACCGGAGGCGGTAACCTTAATATAAATGCTGGTGGAAGCAGTAATGCATCAATCGAACAAAACAATGTTTCTATAAAAGGTAATTTTAATAATGGTGCACAATTAAAAGCATCAGGGAAATTGACTAATAGTGGAACAATTAATAACACTTCTAATATAATCGCAGCTGAACTTGATAATAAGTCTGTAATTAAAGGTAGTGGAAACTTAACTGTTTCAGGAGGATCTAACACTGGAACAATTACTCAAAATAATGTTTCTGTGGACGGTACATTAAACAATACAGGCAGTATTACTGCAAATACTAATTTAACAAATAACGGCACTATTAATAATAATTTAGGTGGAAATATTATTGCAGAAGCAATAGAAAACACTTCAACAATTCAAGGTGACGGTAACATTACAATTAAAGGTGGTTCTAATACAGGTTCAATAATTCAAAATGCTGTAAATTTAGAAAATAGCTTTACTAATGACGGAACTTTAACAGCTAATGGAGTATTTACAAATGAAGCTTTAATTAGCGGCAATGGTAATCTTAATATAAATGCCGGTGGAAGCAGCAATGCATCAATAGAACAAAATAATGTTTCTGTTAATGGTAATTTTGCAAATAATTCTGATTTAATAGTAACAGAATCATTTACTAATAACGGAAATATAAGCGGTACAGGTAATTTAACTGTTGCCGGAGGTTCAAACTCTGGAAACATAAACCAATCATCTGTTACCTTAACAGGTTCATTTACTAATAATGAAAACAAAACAATCGAAACAGGTACCTTAAATACTAATTCAAATGCTTTAACTAACAATGGTTCTTTGAAAGTTTCAACTACGACTGATGGAACAATTAATGGTAAAGGTTCTATGGAAATAGGCGGTACTAATAATGCAGTTATAAATCAAAGTACAGTAAATATTATAGGCAATTTAGATAATCAAGGTTCTATTATTGCTGCTGCTATTGAAAATAAAACTGGTGTGACACTTAATAATAATGGAACTTTAGGTGATAATAATTCTGTAATTACAAATAATGGAATTTTAAATAATAATGAATCTGTTGTTGCAAACTCTATTATTAATAAAGGAACTTTTGATAATAAATTAGGTTCATCTGTAATTGCCGGTTCAATTAATAATCAATCTAGTTTTACCAATAACGGCTCTGTAACTACAGACACAATTACAAATAGTAATTCTTTTACAGGTGATAATGGAAGTTTGATAATTAATAATGGTGGTTCAAATTCAGGTACTATTGAACAAAATGATATTAAGATTAATGCCGGAACTCTCAATAATACTGGAAGTATCATTTCTAAGAATGATTTTGATAATAAAGGAACTATAATAGGTAATACTGGAAGTTTAACAATAAACAATGGTTCCAGTACCGGTTCAATTACGCAGAATAATGTGACAATAAGCGGAAGTTTTGATAATGGAGCAAAACTGGAAACAAAAGGAACGTTATCAAATACAGGTACTATTAATAATACAAATGAAATTATAGCAGCAGTTATTAATAATACAGCTGATATTAAAGGTTCTGGTAATATTACAATTAGCGGAGGTACTAATACCGGTAAAATTGAACAATCAGACGTTAAACTGAACAATAATTTGGTTAACTCAGGTATAATTACTTCTTCTGGTACATTTACGAATTCTTCAGTTATTACAGGAGAAGGAACTTTAAATATCAATAACGGTTCAAGTACAGGAAGTATCACTCAGGATAATGTTAATATTTCAGGTCACTTTACTAATAGTGCAGCCCTAAATGTTAAAGAACTATTAAAGAATGATGGAACCATTACAAATAATAATGTTATAACAGCTGTTATTAATAATGCAGCCGGTAGTGTTATTGATGGTGCAAACGGAAAAATTAATATTAGCGGCGGAAGTATAAATGCTGGGAATATTACACAGTCCGTTGTAAATATCACATCTGGAACTCTCGATAATACCGGAGTAATTATAGCCGGAACATTAAATAATGACGGTTCAATTACAGATACTAAAAATACAGGCAATATTACTATTAATACAACAGGTACTAATAACGGTTCAATAAATCAAAATACGATTACAAATAACGGTACTTTAACAAATAATCAAACTATTAAAACCGAGACATTTAATAACAATAAAACTTTGATTAATAATGGTGCTGGTTCAAAACTGGAAACAGCAAATCTTATTAACAAGGGAACTGTTGAAATGTCCAATGGTTCTACTATAACAGTAACAGCTCAACAGGATGTGTTAGGCGGTACTATTAATGTCAATGGTGATACTAATATTTTAAGTGTTAATGGGGCTGATATAGAAAGTACAATTAATATTGGTAATAAATCTCCTTTAACAACTTTAAAAACTATATCCGGTATAATTAATGAAACAGCAAAAGTTTCAATTGCAAATACTTCTACATTAAATATTGCTGGAGCTGATGTTACATTAAATTCCAATGATTCTTGGATAGGTTCTGTAACTTTAGACTCAGGTTCATTAGTAGTTGATAATGTTGGAAGTAATGGTCAGCTTATTGCAACTGCTGGTAATTTAACTCTTGCAGAAAATGGAGGAGTTTTAAATATTGGTTCTGGTAGTTCAATTGCAGATGCCGTTGTTACAAATATTCAAGAAAATTCAACACTAAATATTCAAAATGGCGGTAAAGTAGAGCTTAATGCTGGTGATACCTGGAATGGTAAAATAATTTTGGGTACAGCTGGACCAACAGAAGTTGAAGATTTAGATAATATACCCGCTAATGCTACAATTCTTGATGTTAAAGGTTTAGATCAGACCGGTACACTATTAGCAAATAACGGTGTATTACTTCTGGGTGATAAAGACTTGGATATTCAGGGAGAAAGCTATATAGAAAAAGCTGTTGCAATGGAACTTGGCGGTAATATTAAAGTTAGTAATGGCGGTAAAGTTGCAATAGATGATAATGATAAAATGACTGGTAGTGCACCTACTGTTACATTATCAGAAGGCGGAACTTTAAATTATGGTAAGACTGTTGATTCAGGTTTGATTATTAAAGCTGATGCCGGTAATTTGAACTTATTAGCCGGTTCTAATCTTACATTTAAAGAAGGTAGTATTGCTGATGCTGTAGCTATTGATATACAAAAAGATGCTAATTTGAAATTAGAAGGTTCTACTTTGAACCTTGATAGTGCAGACCAATGGAACGGTAATATTATTAATAATGGCGGTACCATTAATGCAAATCATCTTACTAAATCATCGGATACAGCTACTTTGACACAAAGCACCGGTAATTTAAATCTTTATAATGATTCTAATCTAATATTGGGTACTGAAAGTTCTATTAGCGGCGGTAATATTAGTATAACTAAAGGTGATGACGGTACAACAGGTTCAGTATTAACAGTTTATGGCGATGGTGAGCATGAAGTAATCAGTGGTGGTAACATGACCATCGATGAATACTCTAAATTTGTACTTGGTAGCGGTAAATTTACTCTGGATACACTTTCTGCAACTGCAATTCAAAATCCTGATGGTACTATTCAAGCAGCTTTAGTAGATGTTATGAATGGTGAAATTAGTGAATCAAAAATAGGTTCAATTGTTCTTGCAACAGGTGATGGTAAAATTAATCAGGCTAACTTCAATATTGATGTTTTAGCACGAAGTAATAAGAAAAAAGATAATGATACATTCAGAATTAATTCTATTTCTGAAGATGCAACCGTTTACATAAATCAATGGGGTTTAGGCGGTGATGTTTATGGTTGGGATGCGCCAATTGATAGACATATTAAATTGAAAGATATCTTCTTGGATGAAGATGGAAATGCCCTTTTAAATAATATTGAAGTTACAAAAGATACAACCTTTACTCCAATTGGTTGGTATCAATTGAATAAAAATGAGGAATATGAAAATATTATTGATCCTTCAACCGGACTTCCTATGATAGATCCAGCTACAGGCATGATTATGAAAAATCATGTTGGCAGCAACTATACATTAGATTTGGTTAAATATAATCCGCAAGTATTTAGAGGTCAGGTTGCAACAGTTGCACAATGGATGAACCAATTAAATATTAGTGACATGTTATTTACTCATTCAATGGTGCTCCCAAGCTTCAAAGAAGAAGATGGAGGCATGATGGCTAACAGATATGCTGCTGAATCACCATTGTTTGCTCCATACCAATATTCAAGAAAAGATGGTGGATTATGGTACAAGATGTATGGTACATTTGAAAACCTTCAGATGAATAACAATTTAGGCCGAGTAGGCAATAATGCTTATGGAGCATTAATCGGTGCAGATTTTGGTTTGAAAGAATTGAAAAATGGTTGGAAGTTCATGCCTACAGCTTATGTTGGTTACAATGGAGCGCACCAGACTTTTGCACACATGGGACAATATCAAAATGGTGGACAGGCTGGTTTCCTTGGCACATGGTATAAAGATAATGTGATTTTAGGTGCGTTAGCTTATGGTGGTATTTATGACAATGCAATGGATGTTCATGGCTTTAGTGATAATACATTCAACTATTTTGCCGGTGCTGCAACAAAAGCTGCTTATAATATAAGATTACATAAAGATTGGGTATTGCAGCCAAACTTATTTGTTTCTTACAACTACTTTGGGCAGCAGAATTGGCACTCAAAGTTTGGTCAAATGGGCATGATGGCTGGAGATTTAAATGGTGTTAATATCGCACCGGGATTAAACTTAATTTGGGAAAAAGATACTTTCAGTGCATACGGTACACTGCAATATATGTATAATATTAATGGAGCATGCGGTGGTAGAGCTGGTAATGTAGGATTACCGCAAGTTGAGATGGAACGCGGTTATATTCAATATGGTTTGGGTATTAATAAGCGCTTTACCGACCGAGCTTCAGGTTACTTACAAGCAGTATTGAGAAATGTAGGTAGGACTGGTGTTGGTTTCCAAGCTGGATTTAATTTCATGATTGGTAAATAATCAAGATTAAAAAAATAAAAAACACCTGATATCCTTATATATCAGGTGTTTTTTATTTAATCGAAAAAAAATTAATCAAAGCACTTGATTTTTAATATTTTCTGTTTTATAATGATGGAACGCGCTGAAAAATGCACGTGAAGAAAATGGTTTACACAATAGGCCGAAATATAAAGATAGCAATATCTAAAGAACTTTGAAATTCTCTAAACATACAATGTAACGAAATGTAAAACTTCAAAAAAATAGATGTTGACAATAAATTTTGAAGCG
>CAJTWU010000019.1 GCA_910579975.1 uncultured Vampirovibrio sp. | reverse complement strand
TCAGATCGTCGCTTAAAAAATGTCGGTAAAGAATTTACATCAGGACTTGAGAAACTAAAAAAACTTGATTTATATAACTATACTTACAAAGCAGATAAAGACAAAACACCACATGTTGGTGTAATGGCACAAGACTTACAAAAAATCTTCCCTGATGCAGTTGTTAAAGGTGAAGACGGCTTCTTGAGAATAAGAATGGAAGATATGTTCTATGCTGTTATTAATGCCGTTAAAGAACTTGATAACAGAACTTCTGCTCAAGAAAAGAAAATCAAAGAACTCGAAAAACGTATCGAAGAACTTGAGAAAAAGTAAAAATAAAAAAGCGGGAAAGTTTTCCCGCTTTTTTATTTTATACACTTGACAAATGATTTAAAAGTGTGGTATAAAGTTAGTGGGGTAAATGTATATTTTTGAGTCTTGCACATTCTGCAAGACTTTCCTTTTTTAGGAGAGAACATGCAGGAAATAACTGTTGGAAAAGCTTATAAACACTACAAAGGAAATATATATAAAATAATCGCTTTAGCCAAGCATTCTGAAACAGTTGAAGATATGATTGTTTATCAGTCTGTTAAAAACGGTGATATTTGGGTTCGTCCAAAATATATGTGGAATGAGGTTGTTGATAAAGATGGAACTTTGAGGTTCACGTTATGTTAACAAGAGAAGTCCGTGAATGGCTGGAAAAAGTTCAAAAAAGACAATATTCTTATGAAGATGCTATGTATGAGTTTATGCGATTTTCTTCTTTTCTTACCAGAGAAGAGATGAAAATGATAAAACGCAAAATAGAAGAGAGTTACAACTCTTAATAAATTGGCAATTTCTCAATGAAAAATTACTTTATATTAATGTAGGTAAGGTTTCAGTAGGACAATATAATTATGTCAATAGGTTATCATAACCAAATATCGGCTATTAGTGCTCCGCTTGCGAAGCCTATTGAAACAGTGCAAAAAACTATTGAATCTTCTGTAGACACATTTGTGAGTCCAAAAGAGTCTCATAAAGCAAGAAATGCGATTGCAGTTGGTTCAAGTGTTGTTGTTTTATCTGCTCTTGTTGCACTATTGAACCCCAGAATTTCTCCTAAAGTAATAGAGAAATTGAAAAACTTATCTCATAAAGCTGCTAAAAAGGCTAATAAGAACAAAAATGATAATATCTTAAATAAGTTTTATAAAACTTGTGAAAAAACGGTGGATGGTACGGCTAAAACTATTCAGTTTGTGAATAATTTTAACTCGGCAAAAGATGCTTCGTTTAAATATTTTTGTACGGAGAAAAAAGATTTTTTTGCTATACATAATAAATCCACACGAAATATACTTAAAAAAACAGATGCTGGAATTCGTAAGGTTCTTAGTAAACCTCATAAAGCTATTACTAATTTTTTCGATAATGTTAGTAAACATACTGTAATAACTAATTATTCTAAAGCTTCTAAAAAAATGGATGCATTGGAAGAATTATTTATTATGCATAAAGATAGATTGCCGGAGTCTCAAAGATTAGAACTTGAAACTAAACTTACAGAAATTAAGAAGATGAGAAAATATTTTGATGAGACTCAAACGAGAGAAAGATTTTCTGCGCAAGAGCAGATGATGTGCAATTTAGAACGTGATTTTTGGGCAAGATATCGTATGTATAGAAGCGGTTTTACTAATAAATGGCAGAATAAAGGAGAGCATATCAGTAAAAATTTATCTTTCTGGGCACAAGAGATTTTACAGCCGGTGCAAAACAAAATAGAAGCAAACGGTATTGAAGCTGTTTCAAAACTTACCGGAGAAAAAGGTGCATATAGAGAAGCTATAGATATATTTGCACCGCATCTTTCAATGGAAGAAAATGTTCTTTTTTCTAGGCGTTTAAGAGAGGCCTCAATTTCTTTAAAGAAAGCAAATAAAAGTGAGTGCACAGATTATTTTGGTAAAAAACGTGATTTAATGCTTGGAAGTGCACCTACAGATATTGTGACTGCTTTAGCCGGACTTGGATTAAGCGGTGTTGCTCTCTCAACAGCTGAAAATAATGATGAAAGAATATCTAAACTTTTAACAGGTGTATTTCCAATTGTTGGAGGTCTTGGAGCTTCGATGATATTTACGGCGAGATTAATCTCAGGTCCGGTAGGTATGATATCAGGTGCCGGAGTCGGGGTTTTATTAAATATGATAGGAAGTTTTACAAACAAACATATATTAGGTAATAAGGAGGCTGATAATGGTTAAAGTTTTTCAACGATTTTTAGAATATTTTTTCTTAATGTTTCATAATCGCTGTTATTGTCGATTACAAAATCCCAATCCTGAATATTATCTAAATCAACTTCAGTAACATCATTTTCACCGATTAGCTTGCCGCCGCGTGCTTCTCTTATATCGCGGTCTGCTTCGACACGTATTGTGATTGCGCCTGCTTTTTTGAAAATTTCGTATTCATGTTTAATTCGAACATCAGTAACAACGATGTTTCCTTCTTGTGCAATAATTTTTTCTAACCAATAATCAGGAGATTGTTGTCTTCCCCAGTTGCCTAAATCAATTAATCCTTGACGGTATATAGTTTTATTTTTTTCTATTTCTTCATAAGTTAAATTATGCTGTTTACCGTATTCAAGCTTAATTATATCGCCCATTGCACAGCGTTTATAATCAGGCATTACATCCATTAAAATTTTTGCTGCCGTATCTTTACCTGAATATTGTTTTCCTGAAAATACTATGAGCTTATTCATTTTAACCTTTCCGGTACCGGGTCATATCCGCCTTCATTTAGCGGGTGGCATTTACAAATGCGTTTGACTCCTAACCATCCGCCTTTTATTATACCATATTTTATAATAGCCTGTTTTGTATATTCAGAACAGGTTGGATAAAATCTGCATCTTGGAGGTGTGAGTGCAGATATTTTTTGATAAGTGCTTATTATAAATAAGAAAACTTTTTTCATATTTTAATGATACAATAAAGAAAGTTATTACACATCAGAAAGGAATTATTATGTTAAGAGCTGGAATAGTAGGGCTTCCAAATGTAGGTAAATCAACTTTGTTTAATGCGTTAACTGCAACAAAAAATGCACAGAGTGCAAATTATCCGTTTTGTACAATCGAGCCTAATGTCGGGGTTGTAACAGTTCCTGATGAAAGATTGAATGTTCTTTCTGATTTATGTAAGGCAAAAGACATTATACCTACTGTTATTGAGTTTGTTGATATTGCCGGACTTGTAAAAGGTGCAAGCCAAGGTGAAGGTCTTGGTAACCAGTTCTTGCATAATATTAGAGAAGTTGATGCAATTATTCAGGTTGTTAGATGTTTTGATGATGAAAATACAATTCATGTAGCAGGAAAAGTTGACCCTATCAGCGATATTGAAATAATCAATACAGAACTTGCTTTAGCAGATTTGGCTTCTGTAGAAAGACGTATGCAGAGAATTTCCAAACAGGCAAAAGGCGGTGATAAAGAAGCGGTTATTGAGAATAAGGCATTGGAAAAACTTACTGAACTTTTAAGTGCCGGTACATTTATTAATCTTTCTGAACACTTTACTGATGAAGAAATTAATGCTATTAAACCGCTTAATCTAATGTCTGTAAAACCAGTTATTTATTGTGCGAATGTTTCAGAATTTGATTTAAAAGATGGTAACGAATACACAAAAAGAGTCGAAGAGTATGCAAAGACTCATGGTGCTCAAACTGTTATTATTTGTGCAAGGATTGAAGAAGAGCTTGTTGAACTTGGTGAAGAAGGTGCAAAAGAATATCTTGCAGAGCTTGGAATTACAGATAGCGGTATTAACAGAATGATTAAATCTGTTTATGAGTTATTAAACTTAATTACTTATATTACAGCCGGAGAAAAAGAAGTTCACGCGTGGACAATTACGGTTGGTACGAAAGCACCTCAGGCTGCAGGTGTAATTCACACTGATTTTGAAAAAGGATTTATTAGAGCAGAAGTTACTGCTTATAAAGATTTTGTTGAATGTGGTTCTTATACAGCTTGTAAAGACAAAGGTTTAACCAGACTTGAAGGCAAAGACTACGTTGTTCAAGATGGTGATATAGTCCATTTCAGATTTGCTGTTTAGAATGTTTTGTTATAGCAATATAGAAATTCTCTATCTGCAAAAGAAATTTGTATAGCCAGAAAATTATGGCTATTGCTGATTTTTACAGGAATATTTCTATGAATATAGAAATTTCTTGTTGTTGTTTCAATTCCATAATTTGTTTGTAAGTACTCTATTACGTCATCGGCTGTAGTGTGTTCTTTGATTTTACGAATTTCTTGTAAAATCTCATTTAGAACTTCATTTTCAGAAGCATTAAATTGGTTGCTATTCATTAATAATTTCCTAGATTTCCACTCAATATCGTTAACGGCATAGATTAAATAAAACTTTAGGGAATATTAAGGAATTGTTACATTAACAAACCGGTAAGTTTTTGCTAAATTATATATATGATGAAATTAATAAATTCTTTTTTAGATTTAATTTATCGCAAAAAATGTTATTTTTGCGGGAATTCTAAATATTCCTTAAGGATGTGTCCAAAATGTTATGACAAAATGGAGTTTATGGATGTAAATGCAAACAGGATTATTAACGGTGTTGATATTTACTGTGCCGGTGTTTATACAAAAGAACTGCAAAAACTAATTAGAGGAGTTAAATATCACCGGCAAAAAGTGTTAGCGTATTATCAAGCTAAGTTTATGTATGAGTATTTTTTGAAACTTGGTTTAGATAAAGATTTTTTAGTTATTCCTACTCCTATGTATGAAAAAAGGATTAAAAAAAGAAAATACAATCATATGGATTTGGTTTGTGAAGAGTTTTCAAAACTTAGCGGGCTTGAGTGTTGTTTTGATTTAATCAAAAGAGTGAAAGATACAAAACCTCAATATAAACTTTCAAGAAAAGAAAGACTGGTAAATTTATCTGAAGCATTTGAGGTCAATAAGACTTTACTTTCAAATAAACCGATTTTATTAATGGATGATATCTGCACAACCGGTTCAACATTTGAAGAAATGATAAAAACCTTGAAAGCCTCCGGAGCCTCTGGTATCGTATGTTTTGCAACATCTACTCCTGTTTAGGTTTTTTCTTATTAATATAAGCTTCGTATGATGAAATCAGATTTTTTTCATTTTGATTTTCTTGAATTAGGTCTTTTGTTGTGTTCCCAATTCCTTCAATTTCTCCTTCAAGAGATTTAATTTGTCTTAGGAGTTCTTGCTTTTGACTGATTTTCGCGTCTCTGTCGTTTTTTAGTTTATCAATAGCACCCTGTCTTGTTTCTATTCTTTCTGTGGTTTGTTCCAACCCTTTTTCACAATATTTAGTAATATCAAGATTAACGGCACCGTCTGTATAATCAAACAGAGTTTTGGAAATTGTCATTGGCCAGAAGCGGAAAGCTCCGTCAAGTTTGCCCTTTAATATTAATCTTGTAATAAAATTAATCTGTTTTTGAATGTTTTTAGGCATTTCAGGGTGATATCTAAAGAATTCACGATAAGACATGTTAGAGCGGTTACAATTACATCTTTTGTGCATTACAAGACCGTTCTTCATTTTATTTGCACCTTTTTGTGATTTAGGAACTACGTGCTCAAAAGTACTTATTATTGGTGAGAATATAGATGATATGATTTGTCTGTCATCAAAATTATGGTCATGTGCGAAAACAAAGAAAGAGTCTTTTGTAGTGTAAGTTATTGGCATTTGGTCTATTTCTTTGTTTATTTTATTAGCTAGCTGCTCACACTGGTTCTTTCGTAAAAATTCCATATAAAAAGCTTTAATTTTTGCGATACGTATTATCGGGTCCTTTTCTGTTGCAAAAATTTCAAGTGCATTTTCTTTTAGTTCATTATAGTATTCTTGAGGATGTGGAATAACTTTGTTTATTATTTGTTGGATGTTTTCAAAGTGAAAGTCAATTTTTTCACGTGTTTCAGCACGCTGGAGCAGATTTTTCATTCTATGAAAACGGGCAATTTCATCCATATTAATAATTTCTGTTAATGTTTTGCGCGGATATTTGCGGGAATAAATTTCCAGCTGTTCAAAAACTTCCAGAGGTGTACCGTCTATATAACTCTTTAGCTGGGCAAGTTTTTTCATAACAACACCGGAGCTTCTAAGTGTGCTTTCAGAATTATTTAATAAATCTTTAAAAAGGTTAAGTTTGTATCGGTTTGTTTCTTCAGGCTGCTTTTTTGCCTTTTTTTTTGCAATCGGCTGCAGAATTTCTTGTACCTGTTTATAATTCTCTTCTTCTTCTACAATACTATGGAATGATTTTTTAGGATTTGCTTCTGCTAATTTTTTTAATAATTCCATTATTGCAGAGTTATTTTCCCAGTTGCTAAAGCTTCCAATCTTTATCATTGAGGATAAAGGTCTTGAAATTGAAATAAAAATTTTGTGTAGAGTTTCCGGTATAAGAACTTTTTCCCCGCAGCTTGCACAAGGAACATTGGGAATATTTCTTATTTCATTATATTTAATTTTTGGTCGCTGTGCTTGAAACGACGTTGTATTAAGAGGTGTTAATGTTAAATTCATATTCATGTAAAATCTTGTAAAAAAATTTTTTGCTATAGATTTGAAAAATTTTTCAATATTGTGTACTATAATAGAAAGCGCTTTTGAATAGAGGAGTGATTAATGAATAGATTTATAAAATCAGGCTTGGTAGTTTTGGCTGCAGCATACGTTTCATGTGGAGGAGTATTTGCTGCTACACCGGCTGAATTATACGATGATGTGTGGAAAATCGTTAATAAGAAATACTATGACCCTTCTAATAATCATCAGGAATGGGCAAAATGGCGATATAAGTATGACCATAAACTAAAAACAGCAGAAGATGCATATGTTGCAATTGATACAATGTTAGCAAGTTTGAATGACCCTTATACAAGATTTTTACAGCCAAAAGAGTTCTCGGAAGAAACTCAATCAATTAAGGGTTCTTTAAAAGGCATTGGTACACAAATTGGTGTAAGAGACGGTAACCTTGTTGTTATTGCACCGCTTGAAGACTCTCCGGCGGAGAGAGCAGGAATTTTAGCTGAAGACTTGATACTTGAAATTAATGGTGAAAGCACGAAGGGTATTAGTGTTGATATTGCTGCTGATAAAATAAGAGGAGAAAAAGGGACAACAGTTAATCTCTTAATTCAAAGAAAAGGATGTCCTAATAAGATGTACAGTATTGTAAGAGATGAAATTGAAGTTAAATCGGTTTCTTGCAAACCTCCTTTTGAAACAAGTGTAATTCCTAATAATATTCAATATATAAGATTGAGTTCCTTTATCAGTAAAAATGCCGCTGGAGAAATTGAAGAAATCTTAAATAAAGCAAGTGATAAAAAAGGTATTATTATTGATTTACGTTCAAATCCCGGTGGACTTTTGACCAACGCAATCTATATTTCAGATATGCTTTTAAAAGGCGGGGTTATTGTAAGTACAGTTGATAGAGATAGATATAAAAGCACAACAAGAGCAAGATATAATCAGGTAACTTCTAAGCCGATTGTTATTTTGATTAATAAAGGCTCCGCTTCAGCCAGCGAAATTCTTTCAGGTGCTTTAAAAGATAATCACAGAGCTACAATTATCGGTGAACAGTCATTTGGTAAAGGCTTGGTTCAGGAAATCAATCGTTTACCTGATGAAGCAGGCATGAATATTACAATTCAGAGATATTTGACTCCTTCAGGAACGGATATTCACAAAAAAGGTATTACGCCTGATGTTGTGATAGAATTGACTAAAGAGAATGTCGAAGCAAAAGATGATGTTCAGTTGAAAAAAGCTATAGAAGTATTGGAACAAATGTCATGTCTTGTACAAAAGAATGGAATTTAAAAAGTAATATTGATAATAAAAAGTCTTTGATTGACAGGCTTTTAGAAGTAAGAGGTATTATTTCAGAGGGTGCAAAAAGAGAATTTTTGCATCCTCTTGAAATTACTTTAACTCATCCAAATGCATTCACTGATATGCATAAAGCAGTTGATAGAATTGTTAAGGCGATTGATGAAAAAGAAAATATTCTTATCTATGGTGATTTTGATGCTGATGGTGTTACTTCTACTTCTGTATTATTAAAAACTTTTCAGTATTTAGGTGCTAAGGTTGATTTTTATATTCCTAATCGTGAAACAGAAGGTCACGGACTTAACTCAAAAGCGCTTGTTAAACTAATGAGTCAAAAACAGCCTAAATTGATTATTACGGTTGATAACGGTGTTAGTAATGTTGATGAAGTTAAATTTATCAACAGTTTTGGACGGGATATTATTATAACAGATCACCATGAAGCTCCTGAAATCTTACCGGAGGCTTATGCAATTATCAACCCTAAATCAATGAATGCTTTAGATGAAAAACTTACTGCATTACAGATTGAATATTTGACTTCTCTTGCTGGTGTAGGTGTTGCGTTTAAATTAGCACAGGGTGTTTTAGAAAGATATGATAAGTTAGCATTCAGTATGGAATTGCTTCCTTATGTAACTGTTGGTACAATTGCAGATTTAGTTCCTTTAATTGGTGAAAACAGATATTTCGTAACAAAAGGTTTGGAACTTATCGCTGCTGGAAAACATTATGGCTTAAAACGTATGCTTGATGTAGCGGGTGTCGGGGTAGATAACGGGTTAACTTCAGAACAGGTTGCATTTACGATTGCTCCCAGAATTAATGCTTCCGGACGTTTAGATACAGTTGATGCTGCAATTAAATTAATGACATCAGAAAATAAGCAAGAAATTGAGATGTCAATTATTACCTTAGAAAATTATAACAAGCTTCGTCAAGAACTTTGTTCTGATACTTTTGCTCAGGCGGATGAAATTTGGAAAGCAACAGGCATGAGAGATAATGCTGTTGTATTGTTTAATAAAGAATGGCATATTGGAATTATCGGGATTGTTGCTTCTAAGTTTGTAGATAAATACTATAAGCCGGCATTTATTATGACTTATTCAGAAGAAACAAAACAATTCAGATGTTCTGCCCGTGGTGTAAAGGAATTAAATCTGTATGATATTATGTCAAATATTTCTGATTATTTTGACGGATTTGGCGGACACCAGCTTGCGGGCGGATTTGCATTCAATGAAGAAAAAGTATCGTTTGAAACAGTTAAAAAAGCATTGAATAAAACAATTGATGAAATGCTAAACGGAGAAAAACTTAAACCATCTCTTGATATTGATTTAGAACTTGATATAAAAGATGTTGATGTTTCTCTGGTTGAAGAAATTAGCAAACTTGAGCCGTTTGGTATGTCAAATCCTTCCCCAACATTTGCTGTTAAGAATTTAACCCTGAAACAAAAAATGCTTATGGGTTCAACAAAAGACCATCTCAAACTTATTGTTAATACTCCTGATGGTACAAAAGATTGTGTTTGGTGGTCAAGGGGAGATATTCCTCTTATTTCAGGTGATAAACTTGATGTTGCGTTTGCTCCTCAGCTGAATGTATTTAACGGGGTTACAAGTGTACAGCTTGTAGTTAAAGATGTTCACTCCGAGGCGCTTAAGGAAGAAGAAAAATCAAAAATTAAGGTTTATGACCATAGAAAAAAAACAAATATTTTTGCACAGGTTAATGACTATATCAAAAACTCAAAACTAGGTGTTTCTGTTTTTGTGGAAGACCGAAAAATTCTTGAGTCACTTAAACCTTATCAAGATATTTCAAAATGTATTATTAACCGTCAAAATGCTTGCAAGAATGATGTTTTGATGTTTTTTGATTATCCTTGTGAAGAAGATGTTTTTGATAATTTAAAACAAACAGTGTGTGCAGAAGCATTACATTATATGAATTATCAGAATTTGAAAACTGATTATGAAGGCATTTTGAAATCTTTTGCCAGTATGATTAAATATTGCTGTAATAATCTGGAAGGCAAATTTGTTTTTTTACGTGCTGCAGCTGCTCTTGGTATTACCGAAGAAGCTGTTGAAACCCTTTTGGAAGTTTTTTCTGATTGTGGTATGATTAGAATTACAAAAAGAGATGAAGATTGTTATATAATTGAAACATTAGGTTCAGTTGAACTATCGAAAGCTCTTCATAGTATTAAATATGCTGAATTTGTTGAGTTAATGAATACAATTAATGATTATAAGAACAAATTTATGACAATTAATGTATAGGAAGTAAGAATGAAAAAGATTAAAGATTTTGTGTGTGCACATTTTGATTTTGGAGTGCAAAAAGTTACCTGGTTTGCTATTGCTGCTGCAATTGCTGTAGTTCCAAGTGTTATGTTTTTGCCTGAAAAATGGGGCTGGGAAAATGGTGTATTAGAAAACATACAAATGTTAATCTTGTTTATTGGTTTGTATTTATCACTAAAAGTTGATTCTAATAAAAAGTTTTTCAACTTTGTTGCAATGGTTTTAGTAATAATAATATTAAGAGAAGTAAATTGTGGAAGAACCCTGTTCTTCTCCGTACCCGGTACGGAGAACACCTTCTATTCATGGAAAGAAATTAAATACGGATATTTAGCTCATCCGATTTATGGTGCATATATGGCCTGGGTTGGAATTTATTTTCTGAAAAATAAATTGTTTTTAACACTGTGGGATATAGTACGCAAGATTAAATTCCCGTTCTGGAATATCTTGTTAATGCTTTCAGGTATGGCTTTGGGTACTTATGCAGAACATGCAACACATAATTTTGTGTTTGAAGAGATTGCAGAGTTGTTATTCTATGTTGCATTGATTGGTATTATCTATCTTTATACTAGGGATGACAGATTTAAATTAGACGCATGCAATATTCAGCAATCGGACACTCAGAACAATTAGGTTTTCGCGGGAAACAAACGTTTTGTCCGTGCGTTACCATAAGTGTATTGATATCAATCCAGTGTTTAACGGGTAGTTTTTCACGAAGCGCAAATTCTGTTTCTTCAGGAGTTTTGGTTTTTACATAGCCTAAACGGTTAAAAATCCTGTGAACATGAACATCCACACAGATTGCAAGTTTGTTGAAACCTCGTGCAACTACAAGATTTGCGGTTTTTCTGCCAACACCGTTAAATTTGATTAAATCTTCAATCTCTGAAGGGCACTTGCCGTCTAATTCTTCGTCAATTTGGCGTGAAAGTTCAATTATTTGTTTGGCTTTGTTTTCATAAAATCCAACCGGATAGATAGCCTTTGCTAATTCACTTACTTCGACGCTTTTCATTTCACGAGGTGTTCTAGCCAGTTCAAGCATCCTTAATGTTGCAGGATAAGTAGTTTTATCGTTTGTTCTAAGTGATAAAATACACGCAATAAGAACAAGATACGGGTCACTAAACGAGTCCATTAAATCTACAAACTCACTGCGTTTTTGTTTTGCATCTTTCAAATTCTGAACAATTTGATCTATATTATTCATTTATTTTTATCCAAGCATATGCTAATCCAATTAAAAGAAAAATCATTGTTCCCAAAATACCAAAAAGTGAAAAATCATACATTGAGTATTCGAGTTCTATGGAAACAGGCTCTTCATAATTATTTATAAGATTCCAATGGTATTCATTTTTATTAACTACTTTTGTTGCATTATGTTTATTAGCCTTTTTGGCAGGAATTTTAATAATTAAATCGGCATTTGGTTTTAATTTAGGGTTAATGTCAATCATTTTTGCAAACATATTAGACATTTGTTGTGATGCATATTCCATTGACTGTTTGTTATATTCATCATTTTCACTGTCATATCCTGTTTCATAACTGTTGGTATCTTGTCCGTATAATTTGTCAGTATTAGCTTTTTCTGTATTTTTTATATTATACTGCCAATTGATTGAATATGTTTTTTTTGCTCCGCCCATTGCAGATTTTATTTCAAAAGGTTTTTCGGTATTGCTTGTAAACCCGCCGGGTAGTTTAAAAGATTTTATATCATATTTTTTATCAGCTTTTATGCCGTCAAAACCGTCCTTATTATATTTATTTATAAAACTGTTTTCGTCAACAATTGCTTTTAATTCATCATAAGAACATCCCTGAATTGTTACTTCTTTGGATAATTCTTTTATAACTTCCGTATTACAAGCTGTTACTTGTGAGAATGCAATATTATTTTTTTTATCAATATCAATTGTGTATTCATATTTAACACAGCCTGATGTTGAAATCATTACCAGTAATAAACAAGAGAATAAGATAAGTTTTTTCATTTTTACATCCTTTCAGGTGCTGATACTGCAAGAATATCAAGCGCATTTTTTAATGTTGTTTTAATAGCAACCATCAATGCTAATCTTGATTTCATCAATTCTTTATCTTCGCCGATTACACGGTTTGAGTTGTAGAATGAATGGAATTCCTGAGCAAGTTCTTGAACATATCTGCAAATTGTATAAACAGTTCTATTTTGTGCAGAAAGTACAATAACTGATTTGAATTCTTCAAGTTTTAAAATCAATGATTTCGCGCTTTCTGCTGTTTTTAAGATTAAATCTTTATCAAAGTTTTTGATTAAATCATCTAATTCTTGTTCAGTCATTGGAGCAGATGATTTTTCACCTGTTTCAGGATTAAGTTTTTCTGCTACAGCATTTCTCAAGATTGAACAAACTCTTGCATAAGCATATTGTACATAGAATACAGGGTTTTCGTCAGTTGAACGCTTAGCAAGCTCAATATCAAAATCAAGAGTCATATCAATATTACGCATTGCCATCCAATAACGTGTTGCATCAATTCCAACTTCTTCAATAAGGTCATCTAAGGTAACCATATTTTTACGTTTGCCCATACGAACTTCTTCACCGTTAATAACAAGGTTAACAAGTTGTCCCAGAAGCACTTCTAATTTATTAGGGTCATAGCCCAAAGCTTCTATTGAGGCTTTAACACGTGCTACATATCCGTGGTGGTCTGCACCCCAGATGTTAATCATTCTATCAAATCCGCGGCGAAGTTTGTCAATATGATAAGCTATATCAGCTGTAAGGTAAGTGTTTGAGCCGTCTGCTTTTTTAATTACACGGTCCTGATCATCACCAAATTCTGAAGATTTGAACCACATTGCACCTTCTTTCTCATAAAGCATACCTTTTGCCATAAGCTCTTTGTAGCTTTCTTCCACTTTGCTGGAGTTGTGCAAGTCAAGTTCTGAATAAAACTTGTCGAAATGTACCCTAAAATCTTCTAACAAAGCTTTTTGACAAGATTCCATTTCTTTTTTAGCATAATCAGAAAGAACCTGAACATCTTCTGTAGGCTCATGTTCGCTCAAAAATTTCTTAGCTACAGGAATTAAATATTCTCCCGGATAATAATTTTTTCTTTCGATTTCATCGGTTGGGAAATCAATATTTTCACCCAATTCTTGTTTAATTCTTATTTTTAAAGAATTACCAAGTTTCTGGATTTGAGAACCGGCATCATTAATATAAAACTCCTGATATACATCATGTCCATAGAATTTTAAAAGATTTGCCAGAGCACTTCCCATTGCAGCCCAGCGCCCGTGCCCGATATGGAAAGGTCCTGTAGGGTTAGCTGAAACATATTCCAATAAGATTTTTTCTGTTGGAACACCTTCAGGACGACCGTAGTTTTCGCCTTTTGTCAGGATTTCTGCTACAGCATTTGCAAGCATAGAATTATTGATTTTGAAGTTAATAAATCCGCCAACAACAGAGGTTGTATATTCTCCTTTTAGATTTTCAACAATAGCGTTTGCAATCATAGGAGGTGCAATTTTTGCCGAGCGTGCTAAAGATGAAACATTAACTGCAAAATCGCCGAATTCAGGATTTTTAGGCTTTTCAATCATTAGGGAATATTTATCATTTACTTCCATTTGACCAAGTTTACCCTCTTCAATTGCTTTATTAATTCCAGCTGTAACTTCATTTAAGAAAAAATCTTTTAACATATCTATTCCTTTTAACTTCTACTATTTATCCATAATTATAGAATAAACATGAAAATAGCAAAAATTAATTTGTTCAGGTTTTATCTTGGTATGACTCGATTAATATCAACCTTAGACAGCAACTTTTCAAAATTTGCTCAAAATACAATGGCTCGAAGACGCCCTGATAGAAATTATGTAATATCTCAATTGAAGCATTATCAGACCCAGTATAATAAAAATGGTTTATTTAATGATTACCTAGTCAGATTAGAAGCCTTTGCTCTTGGTATGGAAGAGACAGGACTTCTTGATATAGCAGGAATGGTTTTTTCTAAATTAGCAAAGCTTCCTACAACTGATGAAATGAAAGAGCAATTTTTGCGCGGAGGTTTGAGAGTTGCAAGAAAACAACGTGACCCTATTCATATTTTGGCAAGAATAGTTGATCTGAAAAAATTATATGAAAAAAATGGAGATACTCATTCCAGATTTAAAATGCTTTTTGCAGAAGAAAGTGCTTTGACTGATATTGTAGGAAATTTTCGACAAGCAAAAGAAAAATATAGAACAGTGTCAAAACAAAGCTCTTCGCTAAACAGATACATAATACAACTAGCAAGAACAAAAGTCGAAATTGCTAAAATGCTTAGACCAAAAGAGGCTTATCCTATGCTGTTGGAAGCAAAAAGTTTATTTGAAAGTACCGCATTTGACAATGGTGTAAGGTATGTAGAAAAAATGCTTGCAAAATACTAGATTTTCTTTGACACTTTCTTAAAAACTTCTTCAAAAGTTTCAATCGGCTCTAACCTGTATCCGCAATGTTCAGCAAGTGTACCGCCCATTGAGAATAATTCTTCCTGAGGGTATCTTCTGCAAATTCCCGGACGTTTTTTATGTATTTTACACTTGTTGGTTTCTTTATCTAAATTTGTACATTCAAAAACCAACCCTGTTTCATCTTTATCAATAATTTTTAAATAAGTATAAAATGGATGTAGTTTCTGTAATCTTTTAAACTCTTCTTCTGTTTGAATAACACCTTTATGTTTAACATAAATTTTTCTACAGCAGCGGCCGCAGCCCAGACAATGACCTACTCTGTAGTATTTGCGTTTTAGAATATGAAGGTAAAAAAGTTTTTTTATTTTTTTAAACATTGACTATCCGTGACTTTGCAAGTCTGTATTCCGGTGAATTATCATTTGATAACTTCATTATTTTTGTAAAATATTTATTTGATTGCTTGTAATCTCCATTAGAATATGAATATCCGCCTCGTTCGAAACACGATTTTATAATTCTATCTTCAGGATTAATAAAAGATTTTAACTCTTGTACAATAGTACTATAATCTGAAGAGCTGTTTTTATCCATTATTAAACAATTTTCATATTCAAACAGTGCAAAATGATAGTTGTTAAAGCTGTAATATTTTTCAGCCCATTCTTTATGCCCTTCAATGCTAAGCTGATTAAAGCTGTCCTCCAAAGGTTTAATTGTTTTAAGAATTTCCAGATATTCTTTCTGGTTATTCATTACGAGCGGCAAAATCCTTTTCATAACACAATAGGAGCCGGTGTAGTCTCCTATATTTATCATTACATTTGAAAGAAGTTCAAGAACATCCAGAGATTTGCTATCAATACAGAATGCTTGTTTTAGATACATTGAAGCTTTCAAGTATTCTTTTTGTTGGAAATAAAGCTTTCCAAGCTGATAGTTTGTATCAAAGCTTAAGGGATAATTTTTTACAGCAATTTCAAGTGCCTGAATAGCTGTTTCCTTATCATTAACGACTATAGCACGCCGGGCTTTTTGATAAAAATCATTGCTGAATGTTTTAAAACTGTCAATGCTTTTTTTAATATCCAAATAGTACGATGAGTTCTTATCCTTGGCATATTTCAAATATTTTTCATAAAAGAAAATAGATTGAAATTTCATATCCTTTGTAAAATAAGAAGTTGCAAGATTTAAACATATTGCCTCATCGTCCGGCTTATATGAAAATGCTAATGCCCAGTTTTCGATAGCTTTTTCAACATTGCCGCGTTTGTGGAAAATGTTTCCTAAAAAAGTGTAAGAAGGGTTTTTATAACCTTCTAATGAAACTGAACGGGTAAAATACAATTCAGCATTGTCGATATCGTTCAATTTGTAATAACAGCGACCTATTTCATAATACAGTTTATAAGAATAACTCGTATTAACCATATCAAGGTAAAGCTTCAAAGCGCCGGCAAAATTACCTGAGACATACAATCCTTTGGCTGCTTCAAGTTTTTTATCTTCTATATCGGAATTATCCTGAATATAATAATCAGAATTTGCCATGGCTGTATTTTAGCATATTTACAGCTCTAAATCATCCCAAAGTTTAGAATTTGTTACAAGTTCTTTTAAAACATCATCTTCAAAAACATCAGTTACACCGCTTTTGAAAAGTTCTTGCATTCTTTCAAGATGGCTTAAGTCTTCTTTATCGCTCATTGCAACCTGATTGAACTTTTTGATGTCTAAATCTTTTTGAAAAAGTTGAAGTGCATTGGATGAGATTTCAGTTTTGTCAACATAAGGATTAGAACTCTTGTTGAAAAGCGTCTTGTTCATATTTGCTTTGACCGAAGCAAGATTAATAATGTTGCTCTGCTTTTCAAGCTGTGAGTTATATAAGAAATCTTTATTGTTGTCGTTTATGTTGTTAAACATGAGACCCTAATCCCCCCAGTTATCCAATATCATTATTATACATTTTTTGTCATTTGTTATCAACTGTTTGGGGGATTTTCTTACCCTTGTAAGTGCTCGCATTTTCTGCTAAAATACTCACAGAAAGGGAACTTTATGAGCATTAACCAGTCAATTAAACCGATTACAACTGAAGTTAAGGATAATCTTACTATTGGAGGATGTGATTTAGTTGAGCTTGCAAAGAGATACGGCACCCCTTTATATGTAATTGATGAAGCTACTTTGCGCGGGATTTGCCGTGAGTATAAAAACGCTTTTAAAGGTAAGAATATAAATATGATGTATGCTTCAAAAGCACTTTGTACTCTTTCAACCTCGGCTATTATTGCTTCAGAAGGTTTTGGTTTTGATACGGTTTCTATTGGTGAGATTTATACGGTTTATAAAGCCGGTGCGGATATGTCAAAGGTTTTGTTTAACGGTAATAACAAATCCCGTCGTGAACTGGAGCTTGCAATTGATTTGAAAGTCGGTAGATTTTCAGTAGATAATTTTTATGAAGCAGAGCTTTTAAACACAATAGCTCAAGAAAAAGGTATAAGTGCGGATGTTCTGCTGCGTGTTACTCCTGCAATTGAATGCCATACACATGAATATATCAAAACAGGTCAATTGGATTCAAAATTTGGCTTTGACTTATCTCAAGTCGATGAGGTTATTGCTTCTCAGTATTCAAATCTTAATATTAAAGGACTTCACGCCCATATTGGTTCTCAAATATTTGAACTTCAAAGTTATAGAGATGAAGTTGATATTTTAGTTTCTGAACTTAAAAGAATTAACCAAAAATTTGGACTTAATTTAACTGAACTAAATATCGGCGGTGGTTTAGGCGTAAAATATACAGAAGAAGATTGTCCGCCTTCTGTAGAGGAGCTTGCGCAAGCCTTAAGCGCTCTTCCTGATGACTTAACAATATATATAGAGCCTGGAAGAAGTATTATTTCAACATCCGGCGTAACTCTTTATACTGTAGGAAGTTCAAAACAGGTTCCAAATGGCAGAAAATATATAGCGGTAGACGGAGGGATGGCTGATAATCCCCGACCGGCTATGTATAAAGCAAAATACACAGCAGAAGCTGCTAATAAACCGGATGTTCAGGAAACAGAAGAGGTTACAATAGCCGGCAGATTTTGTGAAAGCGGAGATGTTTTGATAGAAAATATTACACTTCCTAAACTTGAAACAGGCGATATAATTTGTGTCTACAATACAGGTGCTTACAACTATTCAATGGCTTCTAATTATAATCGTGTAGAAAAACCGGCAATGGTACTTGTAAATAATTCACAATCTGATATTATAGTTAATAGAGAGTCTCTTGAAGATTTAGTGTACAAAGAAAACATTCCCGATAGGTTAAGAAGATGATAGAAGGTCTAATTGCTCTTATTCAAAGTGTTTTAAGCCCGCTGCAGCGCTCGCTCAACTGGGTAAATATTCTTGAAATCCTTTTTATCGGATTAATTTTGTTTGTTTTCTATCGTAAATTTATTAAAAACACTCAATCGGAAAATCTTGTGAAGGGCTTGTTCTTTCTGGTTTTTGCATGGATTTTCAGTGAAATTCTTATTCTGATTGATTTAAGAATTATAGGTGTTTTCTTCAAATCCCTTGTAACTCTTATTGCACTAAGCTTGATTGTGATTTTCCAACCGGAATTAAGAAGATTTCTCGGCTATCTCGGTCAACCAGGATTTATTAAAAGAACATTTTTTACTTGCGGGTGCTACAGAGAAGCAAGTGAAGATGACGTAGACGTTATAAAAGAAGTCTTGGAAGCAGTTAAATATCTTACAAAAACAAAAACAGGCGCTTTGATTGTGTTTAAGAAAGCGTTGAGTACAATAATTTATTCAGATGTTGGAACTGTTATTGATGCAAAAGTTTCAGCAGAACTTATTTTAACAATTTTTCATCCAAATACACCTTTGCATGATGGTGCTATGGTGATTGACGGGAATAAAATACATTCAGCCGGCGTGTTGCTGCCTTTAACAGAAGACCCTAAGCTAAGTTGGAAATATGGTACACGCCATAGAGCTGCACTTGGAATGTCTGAAGTTTCTGATGCTGCTTGCCTTGTAGTTTCAGAAGAAACAGGTGATGTATCAATTTGTATGGATGGAATGCTTAAAAAATACGAAGATTTGACGACTTTGAAAACTGATTTAGAATCAATTTTAGGTATAAAACCTGTTGATACAACAACAGAAAAACATAAGAATATTTTTGATATATTAAGAGGTAAATAGAGGACGAATGTTTTTTCAGAGAAAAAAGCCTTCTGTAAGGGTTAAGACAAAAAAAGAGATTATATTAGAGTATATTAAAAGGGCTTTTTTTCTGATAGTCGGTGCATTTATTGTTGCAGCTGCACTTGAACTCTTTTTGCTTCCTAACAAAATTATTGACGGCGGAGTTATCGGGATTTCAATGATGGTATCGCATATTACAAAAGGTAATCTGGGTGCAATTATTTTTGCAATCAATTTCCCGTTTGTAATCCTTGCTTACAGAACCCTTGGAAGAAAATTTGTTTTTAATACTTTTTTTGCAATAACAATGCTTTCTATAGCGACTAATATTGTTTTAAGATTTGACCACGTTACGGACGACTTACTGCTTGCAACTATTTTCGGCGGAATTTTGCTGGGACTTGGCGTGGGTTTGATTTTGAGAAACAATGCTTCTTTAGATGGTACAGAAATGGTTTCCTTAAAACTTGCTAAAAAGCTTAAAGTTGTTTCTGTGGGTGAGCTTTTAATGGGTATGAACCTGTTTGTATACGCGGGAGCGGGCTTGCTGTTTGGTTGGGATAGAGCATTATATTCTGTTTTGACATATTATGTTGCTTCCAAAGTTATTGATACGGTGATTGAAGGTCTTGATAAAGCTAAATCTGTAAGAATTGTTTCGGAGTTTTCAAGAGAAATCGGTGACTCAATAATGAAAGAACTTGATATCAGTGTCACATATATGAAAACTTTGGGCGGATATTCAAGACAAGAAAAGATATTGACTTATTGTATTGTTAATAAATTTGACATGGCAAAACTCAAGGAAGTTGTGCACAATGTTGACCCTAACGCATTTATCGTAACCGAAGATGTCCACGAAGTTGAAGGCGGACGTTTCAGAAAGAAATCAGGGCACTAAACAAAATTTAATAGTTCAGTATAATCGCCGCCATCAGCTTTTTGCAGTGCTGATATGTAATTCTTTCTTATTTCCGATATTTCTGTTAAATTACCAGAACCCCAATCTAAACTTTTTTCTCCAAATTGCCGCATTAGCAAATCCGCCATGATACGTGAAATCCTACCATTGCCGTTTGGGAATGGGTGAATTTGTACTAATTTATGATGAAATCTGATAGCAATTTCTTTTTCAGGGTATGTTTTATTTTCTATCCAAAATTTAATATCATCTAATAATATTCTTAGTTTAGGTTGAATTTGATATGGTGCAACTCCAATGTTTCTTTCTGTAGTTCTGAATTTTCCTGCCCACATCCAAATTTCACCAAACATTTTTTTGTGTAATAGTTTAATAAAATCTTCTGTTAAAATATCTTTTTTGTTTTTCAAAAGCCAGATTTCAGCATTGGCAATACCTTTTGTTTCAATTTCATTGAGTTCTGCTCTTGTTGTTATCCACTTTGCCTTTAATTGTTGCTTTTCTTCTTCTGTTAATGGTGTGGAATTATCATCTGTTTCAAAAATATTCATAATTATTCTTCATCCCAAAGTTTTGTGGTGCTGCTATCTAACAACTCGTTTATAATATCTTCTAATAGTTCATTAGAATTTGATAATTGATTTTCTAATACCATATTTTGATTGACTTTGTTTAAAATTTTTAAAGCTTTTTTCCTTGCTTGATTATAAATAATATTATCAATTTTTTCACGAGGAACAATTGCATATATAAAATCACAGTTTAGAGCATCGGCAATTCTTTCCATTGTAGAAATTTTAATATTTTTTTCGTTTTTTTCAAGACAAACAACCCTTGGTTGTGATATTCCAAGTTTTTTTGCAAGTTGGGTTGTTGTCATGCCCAAAATCTCACGAATTGTTTTTAACCATCCTTGAGTCGGTTGTTTAATCAGAACTGTTTTAAATGCATCAAATTTCTTTTGATATGAGCGTCTTAGGATTTTTTGGTTTGTCATTTTATAACCTATATATTATATATTTATAATAATATTATAACATATAAGTTATAAAATTCAATAAAAATTATAATACATAGGTTATAAAAAGCCTGTAGGAATTAATATGGAGAATAATTTCCTACAGGCACTCCGTATTGGAGTTTATAGTTCTTTTGTATTTTTAAATTCTGTAATTCGGTTTTTTGCAATATCAATATCAGCTTTGATGGATTTTATTTTGGTGTTGTCTATCCCTAATAGTTCATTCTCTGCTTCTGTTAATGTTTCAAGAAGTTTTTCAAATTGATTTATTATTATTTTTTTAAGACTCATAGTTAAATCCTTCAAGTTTTTGATATTGTCTATAGAGAAATTTTGTTACATCTTCCCTCCAGTAAATTTGTACATGCTCTTTATCAACTTTCTTGGTTAATATAAGTTCTTCAAGTACTTCACTATATGTTACTGCTTTGAGAAGTAGTTCTTTTGCATTTTTAATTTGGTATTTGTCTGTAGTCATGAAATTACCTTCTGTGTATTTAAAATAATTATATGAATTAACTTTACTACGTATTATGTATCTATCTTTGATGGAAAAGCCAAAAAAAATAGCATAATATTTTGTTATGGTTAAAAGTAGTGATATTAGGAAAACAGTAGGTAATAATCTAAAAAGGTTGAGAAATTCAAAAAAATTATCTCAAGAAAAGCTTGCCGAATTAGTAGATATGGATAGAGAATCTATTTCTTCAATTGAATTAGGTCGTTCATTTGTTTCATCGGACTCACTTGCTAAACTTGCCAATTTTTTCAATGTTGAACCTGAATACTTTTTTAAACAAAAACCTATTGAACATTCTGGTAAAGACTTAGATTTTAAAAAAGAAATTAACCGCTTATTGTCAGGTTTCACATCAGATGAACTTATTTTACTGTATAAAATCACTGCTTCATTTAAAAGTTAGATATTAAATTGGATTTATTTTCATATTACCTCCAAAATTATAATAACATACTACTTAGAGTTTCGCAAGATATTTTTCGAAAATATCTGATATTTGCTTATTATAAAAACATTCATTGAAATTTAACATAATATTATGACTAAGTTAGAAGCTATATTAGGTTTAAATATAAGAAAATATAGAAATATAAAAGGATTGACCCAAGAACAGTTAGCGGAATCTATTGGGATTGAACCATCATCTATGAGTGATATTGAACGTGGTAAAAGATTTCCAAGACCTGAAAACTTGGAGAAAATAGCCAAAGAGTTGAATGTTTCCTATAGTGCCCTATTGGTAGATACTCTTATCGACCCCAACGTTATAAAAGAAGATTTCAATCGTCGTCTTGAGATTGTTAACAATGACATTGAAAAATTCAATCTTGCTTATGAGTATTTGAAAGTTTTAACTGATTAGTTTCGTTACATAACTTCACACTAGAGCAATTTTTACCCTGTTTTTACCTTTATATTAATATATTAGTGTGAAATGAAGGTTTAACTATGACAAATGCGCAAATCCCGTCATATTCAGGTGTGACAATCAATATTTCAAATCCGACTGTTAATGCTTCGGCTCCGTCTCAAACTTCTTGTGTGCCGCAAATCCAGGTACAAACGCCCCAAACTCAAGAACAGCTTCAGCCGCAAGAGGCGTTACCACAGGCGTATCATCCTTCTTATTATCTGAATAATTACAACTATCAGCAAAACGGCGGGAAATTAGAAGCACCAATTGCACAAGCTGTTGAACCACAGGTAAAAGAAGAAGACTTATCATCTTCAACCGATATCATAAATGATTTAGATACTCAAAATGCCAAGCAGAAAGAGTTGGAAGAAAACGGCAAACAAACTCGTATTGTCGCGCTTACGGATGAGTACATTATGTCGTTAGAGAATTATTTGAATAATCAGAATACAGACATACGTTTGATGGCTGCAAAAGAAGTCTTAACTCGATTGGATGAAGATAAATCAAGATTTGATGATGCGGCTTTAAATGCTTTATTAAATAAAATGCTTCAAGACCCGCAAAAAATTATTAGAACCGCAGCTTTGAGCGCGTTGTCATCTGGTCTTGCAAGCGGCAACGATTATACAATACAGCTTTTGAATAATATTCAGCAAAATCCAAACTCTGATAAACAAGATGTTGTAGAAGCAGCAAACATTTTATTAAAAATGTCGGCTGATACAGAGGTAAAATATACACCTCAACCCGTTGAAGAACAAAAGGCAGAATAATGAAACTTGCAGCAAAAATAGTTTGTAGAACTTTAGGAACGGCAGGCATGGGCGTTGCCCTATATGATGCTGTTAATGTTGCAAATCAGTTTTCAAAAAACGGTGCCCAAAAAGAACAGGCAAAATATTTGGAAAAAGCCTATTTTGACTCACGTACAATTGATACAGTGAGTTATTCTAATAAAATTATTCAGGATAAAGTTTTTGACTACAGAACCCGCAACCCTTTGCCCGCTCTCTGGGGAAGGCTCAAAGGCGGAGTTGAAGGTACTCTCTATTCTCTGGGGAATAGTTTGTTTTTAGTGGGAAGTTCTGCTCTTGCACTTACCGCCAAAAATGTATTTGCCAAAATCGGCGCAACAGGAGTAGCGCTCACCGCTTGTTATAATGTTTTACGAAGCGGTTACGGTATGGGCAAAAAACATCCTATGGATTAAGCTTGCTGCCTGAATTGAACAAGTTTTTTAGCCGGCCTAAGGTGCTCCTTTACTGCATCCATGAATTTTGGTGCATCTTCTTTGGCAATATCTGAACTATTGCTGATTTTGTGTAATCCACTTTTGTCAATAATTTGAGGAGTCATAAAAAACATTGTCAAAAACGCTGCACAGAGTCCAAGAACTCCGGCATGTCCCCAGGAAGAGGTTTGACTTCTTGCAAGAGCAGTTCCTAAACCACCGGCTGCAAGTGCAACTCCACCAGCATTAATCAGGGCAATATTCTGGTTGGATAAAGCTTGTTTTTTACCGTACGTTCCATTGTTCCCTCTGAATCCTGCCCGAGGGCTAAAGGCGCTTACAGGTTGAATCATACGCACACACTTTCTTTCTCTTAATACTCCCACATGGTAACGCAAAGATGAAGTTTTGTAACTAACTCTAAAGGACTATTTTTAAAGTGTAAAACCCACACTATTATTGAGTTTTAGAGGGTTTGAGTTGACTTTTTACATATCATCCATATAGATGTATTAAGGCTTAAATAAATCTGTCATAATATACATGCGAGAATGAGTATAGTATGCCCTTTAGATACAGACTGCAAAAAGTTTTGGATTTCCGTATAAGGAAAAAAGAAGAACAGCTTCTGGTAGTACAGAAAGCTCAACAGGCTGTATATGAAGCAGAACAGCGTATTCGGGAAAACGAGCTCGAAATCCAACAAACTATTCAAAATAAACGTAACGAAAAAGATTTCAGAATGATGGAATATTATGATAAATATCTTCATCACCTCTGGGACAAAGCAGAAGCTTTAGAAGCTGAAAAACAAAGGTTACAAGCTATTCTTGATGAAGAAAAACAAAAATTGATTAAGTTGGAACAGGCTGTTAAAGTTCTCGAAAAACATAAAGAAAAACAAAAAGAAGCTTACCTTGAAGAGGAAAAAGCAATTGAGCTTAGACAATTTTCAGAAATCGGTGTCCAAAGGTTCTTTATTCAGTCACGTGAAAAAGAAGAAGAGGAACAGGAACAGCTTTTGAGTAGAGAAGAATTAGATTATATGGAAGAATAGTTATGAATATTGACTCATCAAATATTAATCAAACCGCTCAGGTTAAACAAAAAACATCAAATACAACTCAAAAAAACTCGTCTGTTAAGTTTGCAGATGAATTAAAGGAGCTGGAAAATACTAAAGCTGATGAAACAGAAACTTCAAAAGAGTTCGACCAAATAGATGATAAGCCGGATTTTGAATTAAAGCTTCCTCCTAAACAAGCCGATAATAATGAAAAAGGTGAAAACTTGATTAATAACGATTTTAATATCCCGGATAAAAAAGATGTTTTACCCCAGATGAACCCAAATATGAATTTTTCGGGTGATGGGCAGCCGTTTTCGTCTTTTATGGGTAATGAAAATCAGGACAAAACTAATGTTCTTGTTTCTACAGCTGCAGAATTAGCAGAAGAAGCCGCAATTCTTTCTACTATGGCTGAAAACATTGCTTTAGCCGGTCAAAATACTTTCGTTGAAGAGAAAGTAGTTAACCGTGAAGAAGGAATAAAAAAAGTTGATGTTAAATCAGGTATTACCATAGAACATGTTGTTAAATACGATAATATAATAATGAATGAAGCTGATGTAGAGGTTTTTGCAGCATTAGCTGATAAAGGTGAAGTGAAACTGGATAATCTTGCCCCGGAAGCAGCTCAAAAATCAGTTCAGGTCTCAAAAACATTGGCGGACATGCTTGCTAAAGCAAAAGAAACACAGCAGCCTTTAAGAATAGATTTTGACAATGGAATTTCGGTCATTATAAAAATATCAAGGGATGGAAAAGTCTCGGCAGATTTCCTTCCTTCAACACAGATTGCTGAAGCATATCTAAAAGAAAACTTACCTCTTTTAAAACAAAGGTTTGATGAAAAAAATCTTGAATACGAAGAATTAAACCGACGTGAGCGAAGAGAACAAAAAGAAGACAACAGAAAGAAAGGTCGCAGAGATGAATGATATTTATACAACCGCGATTAATACCCAGAAAGCAACTATTCAGTGGATGGATGTGCTTGCTGATAACTTGACAAATGTTTATTCACCGGGGTTTAGAGAAAACAAAGTTACTTTCAAAACCTTCCTTGGCGGGGCGGTGATTGACCAGAATGTTAAAAACCATGGTCAGGGTAAATCAACACCGGGTACATCTAATGAAAACCTTTTCTTTGAAGGCACAGGTTTCTTTGTTGTAAGAAATCCGGATAACAGTGTGTCATATACGCGTTTAGGCGAGTTTACATTTGACTCGGAAGGTGTTTATCGCGCAACAAATGGTGCAACAGTTCAGGGTTATATTTTGAACGACAAAGGCGAAATTATGTCCGGTACAAAATCTATCAGTGCTGATTTGTATGAAGAAACAGCTCTAAAAGGCGGCGCGATGAGTATTCCTACAACAAATATTAAGTTGTGGATTGACCCGAATAATGGTAAATTCCTTGGTAAATATGATGAGTATGAAATCAAGAATGATGGAACAATTTACGGTAAAGCAGATGGCGGTAACCGTTCTGTTCCTTTATATAAAATTGCGACGGCTAATTTCCATAATCCGAGCGGGTTGTATGAAGTTAAGCAAGGAATGTTTGTAGAAACAGAAGAGTCGGGAAAACCGATTGTAGGTCGCGGTGAAATCCGTTCTGGATTATTAGAACAGTCAAACATAGATTTCAAAAATAATATGGCTGATTACCAGATGGCAAAGGTTCAAATGGAGCTTGTTAAAGCTTTGATTAAAACCAACAAAGACCTGTTGCAATCAGCAATGGAAATGGCAACACAATAACAAATTTTCTTTTCCCTCTCCTTGAGGAGAGGGTGAGGTGTCAACCCATAAACAAATCTTTAGTTAAACTCCGTTTTATAAAGGAATTAGAGAAAATCTTTAATTCCTTTTTTATTTATAAATCTTTGTAACAATTTTTAAAAAACTTGACATGTTCTTGCTACAATAAAATAATGTCGAGATTATTACATTAGACGAATTGAGGAAAAGAGAAGACTATGAAAAAATTTTTGATGATGCTATCTGCTATGTTTATGAGCTTACAATCAGCTCACGCAATGAATGTCGATGCTTTTATTGACCAGAATATTGCGCCATATACGGATAAAGTCGCCAAGCTTATCTTCTTCCCTATTTCAATTGCAGGCAACAATGTTCCTTTAATTATTTTTTGGGTGCTTTTTGCCGGTATATTTTTTACAATTTATTTCAAAGGTATTTCTGTTTGGGGTTTCAAACACGCTATTGATACTGTTATGAAACCGGCTGAAAAATCTGAAGACGGCTGTGGTGAAGTAAGTTCTTTTCAGGCTCTTGCAACAGCTTTATCAGGTACAATCGGTATTGGCAGTATTGCGGGTGTTGCGATTTCTATCTCAATCGGTGGTCCGGGAGCAGCGTTTTGGATTTTCTTCGGAGCTCTTTTAGGAATGTCAATTAAGTTTATTGAAGCAACTCTTGCTGTAAAATACAGAAGATTTAACCTTGATGGTTCTGTATCCGGCGGACCAATGCATTATATTGCTCATGGTTTAACCAGAAAGAAAATGCGCTGGTTAGGACAGCCATTATCTGTATTGTTTGCCATACTTTGTATCGGCGGTGGTATTACAGGCGGGAATATGATACAAATTAACCAAACTGCTCACCAAATTATCTTTATTACAGGTGGTGAAGGAAGTATTTTCCATGGTTATGCCTGGATTATCGGTGCAGTTGCTGCTGTTCTTATCGGTCTGGTTGTAATGGGCGGTATTAAAAGTATTGCAAAAGTTACAACTGTTTTAACTCCAACAATGTGTGCGTTGTACATAATTTCAGGTTTAATTGTTATTTTTGCTAATTTTTCAAATATTCCACACGCTATAGCGTTAATTATAAAAGAAGCATTCCATCCGACTGCTGTTGCCGGTGGTGTGTTTGGTACTATTATTATTGGACTTAGACGCTCTGTTCAGTCTAATGAAGCCGGTACAGGTGCTGCTGCTATTGTTTATGCTACAGCTCAAACTAAAGAACCTGTTTCACAAGGATTTGTGGCTTTGTTAGAAACATTTTTAACAGGTGTTCTTTGTTTATTCACATCTTTTGCAATTGTATTTTCGGGCGCTTGCACACACGCTGCAAAAGAAATTTCAGGTATAGAACTTGCTTCTAATGCGTTCCAATCTGTTATTCCTTTCTTCCCGATAATTCTTTCAATAATTGCAGTATTATTTGCAATGTCAACTTTAATCAGCTGGGCATACTATGGACAAAAAGCTTGGACATTCTTGTTGGGTGAAGGTAAAAAACGAGTGTTAACTTTTAATTTGATTTATTGCTTGTTTATTATTATTGGTTCAGCAATGAATGTTAAATCAATTATTGATATTACTGATGCAATGATGATTGCAATGTGTATTCCAAATGTAATTGTTCTTTATATTCTTGCTCCTGAAATTAAGCGAGATTTAAGGGATTATCTGGAAAGACATAATATGAAATTTATTAAGTTTTAAAAATGAGGCTTATGCCTCATTTTTTATCCTTTTATACTCTCCATGTGGTTATTGTTTAGGTGATTTTTCTTGGGTTTAATATTCTAAGAACTTTAAGAAAGGAGTTTTATATGCTTGAAAATGAAAGTACTAAACATCACTGGTTAAGAATTGGAGCAATTGCTCTAATGACATTTATTATTGCATTTATTGCGTTCTATTGTGTAATGGAACTTATGCTTCATAGAATGACTGACCCTATGTACAATGCAAAACGTATTGAGAAAGTTATGCGTCAACAGGAAAGAAGTTTTCAGAGAATTGAAGATAAAATGACAAATGAAAACCCGTTTGAGCCAAAAATGCGTCCAATGCTCGTTAATCTTGTTAAGGAAAATAATGAATACAAGGTTATTGTTGACCTTAAACCGTTAGAAAATAACGAAAAAGATGTGAATGTAAATATTAAGGATCATATTATTACTGTTTCTGGTGAATTGGATGAAAAATCTTTTGCCGGTGAAAAAATTGTTAATTTTTCTCAATCCTACTATTTAGATGAGGATTTAGAAACAGATAAGATTTCTAAAGAACGCAAGGGTGATAAATATATTATTACAGTTCCATTTAAAGAATAAAGAAGAGGGCGGTTTTTTAAACCGCCCCTTTTATTAATAGCTTTGCAAGTTTTAAAGATTCATCCGTAATTTCTCCTGAGGCAAGTTCAGCTATTGCATTCAATTTTTCTTTTTCATCCAAAATTGAGATGTTTACGCAAGTTTTGTCATCTTGAGTTTTACGAACATAAATATGTTTATCAGATTTTGAAGCGATTATTGCTTGATGTGTAATCATAATTATCTGCATGTATTTAGCTAGTTCTTTAACTTCATCGGCAACCGATTGCGATGTTTTTCCCGAAATACCGGTGTCAATTTCGTCAAATATTACTGTATCAATGTTATCGGTTTGAGCAAAAATGGTTTTTATTGCTAGCATAACACGTGAGATTTCACCGCCGGAAGCAACTTTTGCAAGTGGTTTTAATCCTTCTGAAATATTTGTTGAGATTAAAAATTCTATTTTATCGATACCATTTGCTCCAAGTTCAGTTTCTTCAAAACCTATTTCAAAACGTACTTTAGGTAGTTCTAATTTTTCAAGTTTTTCAACTATTAGTTCTGAAAGTTTCTTTGAATGTGTTTTTCTTATTGCTGAAATTTCACTTGCTTTTGTAAAAAGTTCTTTGCGGTATTTTTCAATTTCAGCTTCAAGAGCTTCAATATTTTGGGTTGAAAATTCAATACCATCAAGTTCTTTTCTTAGCTTTTCGCCTGTTTCAAGAACTTTTTCGATTGTTCCTCCATATTTGCGTTTGAGTTTTTCAATTAAGAATAGTCGTTCTTGAATTTTGTTAATGCGTTCGGTATCATTTTCTAAAGATGTAGAATAATCTCTCAAAGATGATGACAAATCCTTTAATATTTCAATTGCATTTATTAACTGGGTTTCGGTTTCTTCAAGTGAACTATCTAAACCAACAGCTTTTGAAATTGACATTTTTATTTGGAAAAGTGCTTCCATAATGGAGCCGTCATCTCCAGAAAGGGTCCAGTATGATGAACCTGTGAGTTCTTTTAGCTTTTCTACATTTTCTAAAACTGAAAGTTCATTGTTTAATTCTTCATCTTCATTTAAAATAAGTGCAGCTTCCTCAATTTCGTTTACCTGAAATTTTAGAAAATCAATTTGTTCTTCGGTTTTTTCTGAAATGTTTTTGAGATTATCAAGTTCTTTCAAAAGGTTTTTATAGTGTTCAAAATCATTTTTATAATCGCATAAAACTGGATTTTTTATGTAATTATCCAGAAGTGTTATATGGAGTTTTGGCTGCAAAAACGAGTATGTCTGGTGTTGTGAATGAATATCAAGGAAGATTTCTTTGAAAAGTTTAATAAATTCCTGATTTACCAGACATCCGTTAACTCTGGAGCGTGAACCTGTTTGGGTAATTTCTTTTGAGAGAATAATTTCTTCTCCAATACTATCAATATCAAATTCTTCAAGGATTTTAGAGGCAAGATTTTTTTTATCAAGAATGGTTAGCTCGATGATTGCTTTATCTGCATTTGTTTTAATAACTTCTTTGCCTGTTTTTGCGCCAAAAGCAATATCAATCGCATTGATTAAAATACTTTTACCGGCACCTGTTTCACCGGTAATTATATTGAGTCCGTTTGAAAATTCAAGTTCAAGTTCATCTATTAGGATATAATTTTTGATAAAGATTTTGCTTAACACTATTTTTCTTGCTCCAATTTATAAGTAATAGCGTCGAATTCTTGTTTTACAATATCACGTGAATAAGTAAGAGTCGGGCTGTCAAGAGCGGAGTCTAAATTTTCAGCATAAGCTTCCAGATTACCTGTAAGTTTATAAACCTGAGCTAAAGCATAAAATAAATCCCCGTTATCTTCATTGTCTAAAGTGGATTCTAACAAAGAGATAATTTCTTCAATCTCATTTTCTTTAATACATATTTTTGTCAAAAGTTTATAAGCTTCGGTATCCTGTTTGTTATATTCAATTGTTTTTAAAAGATATTCTTTTGCTTGTTCGAGATTATTGTTTTTGTAAGCAATTGAGGCAAGGTTAAAATATGCCCAGCTGTAATCCGGAGAAATCGCGAGAACTTTTTCATAACATTCCTGAGCGAAATTTGTTAAACCGTTTGTTTGGTATATATTTCCAAGGTAAAAATATGCAAATATATCTTGAGGGTTTAATTCTACAGCTTTTTGAAAATTATCAGCCGCAATGTTTTTTTCGTCTTTGTTAAGATAGCATAAACCTAGATTAAAATAACAGTTGCCGTCATTTGGGTCGTTTTTGAGTACGGTTTTAAACGCTTCTATAGCTTCATCCCATTCCTTGAGGCTTACAAGAACTTCTCCAAGGTTGTAATAAAAATCATCTTGAGGAGAAATTTCGATTGCTTTTTGGTAGGATTTTTTTGCGTTATCAAAACTTTTGGTTTTTTCGTAAAGAATACCAATGTTATATTGAAGTTCAGCATCTTCAGGAAAATATTTTTCTAAATATTTTAGATTAGATAAAGCTTCTTCATTAAAACCGTTGTCTGCTAGTAGAATAGAAAGTTCTCTTCTAGCTTGAAAGTTAGAAGGATCATTTTGAAGAGTTTCTTGTAAATTTTCTATTTCATCCATTCCCATAGCTATATTATAACATAAGGAGATGGTTCATAGAACCATCTCCAAGTTATTCATTATTCTTCATCTTCTTTTTTATCGGGTTTAATAGTTTCAGGGGTTTCTTCAGGAAGTCCGTCACCTGTCGTAGGAGGAAGTGCTGTATCTTCCGGCGCCTTAACATCATCAGGGATTTCGAGTTCAAGGTCTTCAACTCCGGTCATGTGACCATCGTAAGCATCGATTTCTTCATCATACATATCCATTGTTTCGGTGTTGAAAGATTGAGTTTCTTTGCGGAGGTCTATTTCTGTACCAACTTGTCCTGCCCAATCATTTTGTTCTTTTGCAGCAATTCCACTTGCTACACCAGCAGCTGCGGCTACGACTCCCATGCCGATACTAATTGCTTTGGTAAAAATATTTCCATCAAGAGCTAATTTAGCTGCAACAATACCAGAAGCGGCTACATTCGTATATAGTGCAGTCTCTGCTGCAGTACAATTTGCCCTGACTTTTTCATCAAAACTTTCAGCATAGTCAGTCAAACCTTCAACTTCACCCATTGTTTCAGCTGCATAGTCATAGCCCTCTTGATAAGAACCCATATCTTCATAGATTTCACCAACTAAATCTGTAGTTTCTTCTTGGGTTTCAGCAATACCTTCACCTGTTTCAGTCATATATTTAACAAGTTCCTGATATAAGGCTTTTTCTTCTTCTGTTAAAGGTTCACCGCTTTCAGCTTTAGCTTTAAGTGCTTCATAAGAAGCTTTGTACATATCATATTCTGTTTTTTGTTCTTCAAGATTTTCATTAGCATCTTCATTAGTTTCATTAGCCTGATCTGATAAATCAATAATCTCATTAGCCATATTTTCCATATCAGCTTGAGTTTCAGATAAAGCTGCTTTTGAATTTGCCATTACATTCTGAAGTTCATCACAAGCCTGCTTTTGATCTTTGTTTGGTTTTTTAGCCATATATGCTACACCTGTAGCAAGACCTAAGGTACAACCAACAACAAAACCAGCAGTCTTACCAACTTGTTCTATAGCAGCGCCCTCACCTACTTTTTCAACGCCTTTTTCCATAGCTTTTCCAGCGACTTTTGTACCTACTTTTTGAAAAACCGTTTTACCGGCTACTTGTCCTACAGCATTAGCTGTGGAAAATACTGCATCACCAACGCCACGACCAATCATTTTACCCTTGCCGCCTTCATAACCTGTTTGGTCTTGTGCTGCTTTTTTACCATTATCTTTGTATGAAGAATAATCACTATCATCAAACTCATACTGGTTTTCATCATTGGAAACAGTTGCTTGCCAAGAGTTCAGCTTGCTTTCCCACTTTTTAGTAATCTCGCCCATCTCATCAGCAGAGATGTTCATTGAGTTACCATAGCAGTGATAATTTAAAT
>CAJTWU010000018.1 GCA_910579975.1 uncultured Vampirovibrio sp. | reverse complement strand
TTGGCATACCTCTTGACTATCCTATCCAAGAACTACAGGTAAACGACAAAAAAGCGTATTCAATCGGCACCAATTGTCTTGTGCTTGTATGCATAGATTACGGTCAAGGCGGTATAACACCGGAAGATATCGAAGAAATGTGTAAATATCTTCCAGCAAAAATCGTATCTACACAACAAGCATTCAAGGATGACGTAGCCCTATCAAATGCGCATTACATCCTGAAAGACAGGAATATCGAGATAAAATTATTATAAAGGATGCATATGAAATTAAAATTTAAAAATCAAGATTTTCAAACAGATGCAGTTAATGCTGTAGCAGATTTATTTTTAGGACAAGAAAAGCTAACTACAACTTTTTCTGTTGACAATGATAACGGTCAAATGCGTTTAATCCAAAATGATTTCGGATTAGGCAATAATCGCAAGATTGATTCTGATAAGTTAATAGCTAATATGCATTCAATTCAAAGACGTAACAAACTCCAGATTTCACGCGACTTTGAACAAAGACAATATTCTATCGAAATGGAAACAGGTACCGGTAAAACATATGTTTACACCAAAACAATATTAGAATTAAACAAACGCTACGGATTTACTAAGTTTATTATTGTTGTTCCTTCTGTTGCAATTCGTGAAGGGGTTTTCAAGTCTCTTCAAATAACTCAAGACCATTTTAAAAACCTTTATGACGGCGTTCCTTATAACTATTTTATCTATAATTCATCTAAATTATCTGATGTTCGCCGATTTGCAACATCCAGCAATATTGAAATCATGATTATTAATATCGATGCGTTCAAAAAAGCTGAAAACATCATTAATCAGCAGCAAGAAAAGCTTAACGGCGAGACTGCTATGAGATATATTAAGGACACAAATCCTATTGTTATCATTGATGAACCACAGTCTGTAGACAATACTCCAAAATCAAAAGAGGCAATACAATCACTTAATCCGCTTGCGGTTTTCAGGTATTCTGCTACTCATAGGGAAAAGCTTAATCTGCTCTATAGATTAACTCCTGTTGATGCCTATCAAATGGGTTTAGTAAAACAAATCTGTGTTTCTTCAAACTCTGTTTCAAATGATTTTAACAAACCGTATATTTTCTTAAAATCAGTTTCCAAGGAAAATGGTTTTTCTGCAAAGGTTGAAATTGATATAAAAGGAACTGATGAGAAAGTTGAGCGTAAAACGATTACTATTAAGCCCGGTGACGATTTATACAGAAAATCCGGTAAACGTGAGCTTTACGAGGGTTATGTGGTTGAAGGAATTGATTGTACAAAAGATTTTGAGTGTATAGAGTTCTCCAACTCCGAGGTACTCATGCTGGGTAAAGCAATTGGTGGTATTGATGAGAAAATTATTAAGCGTGCCCAAATTTACAGAACTATTGAGGCTCATTTGGAAAAAGAGCTTCGATATTTCGAAAAAGGGATTAAAGTTTTGTCGCTGTTCTTTATTGACAAAGTAGAGAATTACAGAACTGAAACCGGAGAAAAAGGGATTTATGCGCACATGTTTGAAGAGTGCTACAATGAGCTTTTGAGTAAACCGAAGTTTGAGGTTTTAAAATCCTGGTTTGATACTGATGTTGAAAAAGCACATAACGGTTATTTTTCTCAAGATAAAAAAGGGATTTACAAGAATACAAAAGGCGATACTTTAGCTGATGATGATACTTATAATACAATTATGCGTGATAAAGAGTATTTATTATCATTTGATTGTCCAATGCGTTTTATTTTCTCGCATTCTGCACTAAAAGAAGGCTGGGATAATCCTAACGTGTTTCAGGTTTGTACTTTGATTGACCAGAAGTCCACTTTTACATGTCGTCAAAAAATCGGGCGTGGTTTACGTTTATGCGTAAATCAGGATGGTGAAAGAATAGAAGACCGAAATATTAATGTTCTGCATATAATGGCAAATGAGAGTTTTTCGGAGTTTGCAGATAAGCTTCAAAAAGAAATTGAACAGGAAACAGGAATGAAGTTTGGAGTGCTTCAGCTTAGTGCTCTAATTGATTTAACTTATCAAGAGCAAATTGAAATTCATCATGAGATGGATGATTTCGAAGCACAAATGGCTTACAGTGCTCTTCAGGTTGAAGGGGTTATTGATAATAATGGGAACTTAAATCAAGGGGTTGATATTGAAAAAGTTGAGTTCTCTGATTTAGCTGAACCATTGCAAAAAGAGATTAAAAAACAGCTTAAAGCAAAAAAACATGATGAGCCTGTAACCGTTAATACAATTAGGAATATTAAATATACAGAGGTTAAGGTTGAAGAAAAATCTTTTTCTCAAGAACAAGCAGAAGCTATTTATGAGGATTTAAAAGAAAGAAAAATTATTACAAAAGAGGGAAGAGTAAAAGAGACCATGAAAGCTCAGCTTGCAGCAGGAAAGCTTGGTTTGGATGATTGTTATACAAAGGCTGCGCAAAGAGCTATTATCAGTGCTATTGAACAGGCGGATAATCGTCCTGTATTGCGTGATGCAAGTACACAGGTTTCTGTTAGATTGAAAAAACAGGCGATAATTTCTCCTGAATTCAGGGAACTCTGGGATAGAATTAAGCAAAAAACAACTTACAGAATAGATTTTGATGTTGATAAACTTGTCGAAAACTGTGTAAAAGAATTAAAGGAAATGCCGCTTATTCCTAAAGCACGGCTTGTTTCGCAAGTGGCTGATCTTCAGGTAGAAAATCCCGGAGTATCTTTCACTGAAAAACATTCCAGAGCTATTGAGCTTGAGAGTACTTATACTTGTATTCCCGATATTTTACGTTTAATTGCAAATGAAACGCTTTTGAAGCATTCAACAATCATAAGGATTTTGGAAGAAAGCGGGCGAGAAGAGGATTTTATGAATAATCCTCAAGCGTTTTATGAAAGAGTTCTTGAAATCATAGCCCGAAACAGGCATGAGCTTGCAATCGACGGCATAAAATATGTTAAACTTGCCGGTCAAGAGTATTATGCTCAAGAGATATTTGATAGTCAGGAATTTATTGCATACTTAGATAGAAATGCTATTTCGGTTGAGCATAGTATATATGATTATTTAATCTATGATAGCGGAGTAGAAAGTCGTTTTGCAAAGAGTTTGGATGATGATCCGGATGTGAAAATGTTCTTTAAAATCCCGCGTCGTTTTAAAATTGAGACTCCAATCGGACCTTACAACCCTGATTGGGCGGTATTTTTGGAAAAAGACGGCGAAGAAAAGCTTTACTTTGTGCTGGAAAGCAAAGGAACAACAAATTTGTTTGATACAAGAACTCCTGAAAGATTAAAAATTCATTGTGGTGAAAAACATTTTGCGGCTTTAGACGATGTAGAGTTTCCAAAGGATCCGGTTAGGGATTGGAATGAGTTTAAGGTTAGTGTGTAAGATTTAATGCAATAAAAAAGAGTCCGAAAGGACTCTTTTTAAATGGAGGAGAAGGTGGGATTCGAACCCACGGAACACTCGCATGTTCGACGGTTTTCAAGACCGCTCCAATCAACCGCTCTGGCACTTCTCCAAGGTGTACCACTTGATTGCTTTTCTATATTACACAAAACATTTTCTGTTGTAAAGCCCTTTTTTTCATTGTATAATTTTTTCGGGGTTAGAAAGAATATGTTTGATTATGTAAAAGGATTGTTAACGGATAAAAGAAAAACTTCTAAAGGCGCTTTTATCACTATTGAAGCTGTTGGTGTAGGTTATTTATTAGAAGTTACAGAACAGGATTTTGTAAGTTATAATCCTTCGGAGGAAACTACGCAAAAGTTTTATACTTCACTTTTACATCGTGAAGATGCTATGAACCTTTATGGGTTTTCTAATAAAGAAACGCGTGATATTTTTCAAATCCTTTTGTCTGTTTCAGGTGTAGGTGCAAAAATGGCTATTGCACTTTTAAACGAGTTTGATGCATGTGATTTAATTTCTTTTGTTATTGATGGTAATTTCAAAGAGCTTACCAGGGCAAAAGGAGTTGGGCCGAAGCTTGCACAGAAGATTATTCTTGAATTAAAAGATAAGTTAATGAAAACAGAACTTCCAAAATCAAGTGGTACTTTGCCTCAAAATCAGGCTATAGCTGATGCTCAATCCATTATGTTGTCTTTGGGTTATGACAATAAAGAGATTGAAGAGGCGTTGGCAAAAGTTATTTCAACAGTAGAAGACACCTCAAATCCGGAAGAAATTTTAAGAAAGGCGTTGACATGTTTATCCATGTAAAAATTTGTAAACTTTTCTTAAAATCGGGCAATTTTTATTTTGAGGAGTTTTGATATAAGTGAATGAAAAGGGTTGTGTATGAACTTTAATATTCCTCAATTTAATAACATTATTCCAAAAGTTGCTTTTAAGAGTAACGATAACAAGAATTTTTATCCCAAAACCCCGCCAATCCCAAATGATACATTTGAAATGTCTGTCGGCTATGTGAATGATACTCACGGTCAAACAAATAATATGATGCGTATTTTATCAGGATTGAAAGGCGATTTAAGACTTTCAGCCGGTGATAATGATATCGGGGATGAAAAAAATAAGGCTGTACATAAAGCAACAGCAAAGTTTCTAAACCTTGCAGATATTAAGGCAACGGCTTTTGGAAACCATGATTTAGACACAACTCAGGCGGATTTTGTTGATACTAAAAATAACGATATGACAACAAAAGTTCTTGCTTCTAATTTCAAAAAAGTAGATGACTGGGAAGATTTGGATGATAATCTTGAAAACTACGGTCGATATGATATGGAAAGTGAGTTAGAAGGTTCGGCAATTGTTGAGGTTAAAGGTGAAAAAATCGGTTTAATCGGTGCTTCTCCGATTGATATGTTTGAACGTGCAACTCACCCGGCTTACCATACAGATTGTTATGTAGATGAGCTTGAAGATACGATTGAAGATATTCAGGAAGAAATTGACGATTTGAAAGAAAAAGGAGTAAATAAAATTTTGCTTCTTTCTCATTTAGGTCATGAAAGAGATAAAATAGTTGCTAAAAATACTGATGGTATTGATGTAATTATTGGTGGTCATACTCATGAATTAATAAAAGATATTAAAGAAGGTGAAAATCTGTTTTATTCAAAATCAGGCGAGCCTGTTATTATGACTGAAGCCGGACGTGACGGAGCTTATTTTGGAGAACTCAATTTAACTTTTGATAAAGATGGAGTGATTACAAAGGCTCAAAATAATATAGCTGAAACCAGACTTTTCAGCAAAAACATGATTAATCAGTATATTTTTGATGAAATTTTAGGCAAACCTGAAAAAGTAGGTTTTATTAAAGAAGCACCGGCACCTCCAAAAACCCTAATTGAAGAAAATCCGCATGCAAACTTTGTTTGTGATGCAATGAAACATGTGACAAATTCTGAAATTGCAATCTGGAACAATGCTGGTATAAGAAATTTCTTCCATGAGGGTGCAATTGATTCTCGTGATATTAAGGATATTGCTCCATTCTTTGATAGAATTTCGGTAGCAGATGTATCTGAAAAAGCAATCGTTGATATGTTCAAAGACAATATTAAAACAACATATTCAAGCCATGGTTACAAACCCGGATTGATAGCTGTTTCAGGGCTTCAATACGGAGTTAACGAAAAAGAAGGCAAGCTAACTTTCATGAAGTTTATTGATAATGATGGAAATGAAACAGTTATAGATATTGATAACCCTAGAGAAGACAAAACATATAAATTTGTTACAGATGAGTTTATGATGTCACATGGTGCAGACTTCCCGATTTTGTGTAAAGCAGAAGATTGTTTGGCAATTTATCCTTATGACAAAGATGTAATGACTTGTCAATATATCAAGGAGCTCGATAAGCCAATCGTTATTAATCAAACAGGCAGAATTATATTTGAAGGATAATATTTTATTCTTGTTTTTATAATATAATATAATCAGTCTAAAATAGAAGGAGAACGATATGGTTCAAAATTTTAACACACCTCAAAAAACCAGACAGGCAGTAATCTTGTTTCTAAAGGGTTCTGCAACGCCTGTTGTAATGTATTTTGATAACCCGCAAGCTGTTTATGCCGAATTAAAACAGTTGATGAAAAGCCCGACTCCTGTGCTTGTGGAAAAAGAACCTATTGGACCTATTAAAAAACTTTGTTTTGTTTCAACACAAATGGCAGGCTTAGTATTACAAGAGGAACCTTATGCACAATAAAATTCTTATCGAAGATATCGAAAAAGAAGCGGATAAAATTCTTACTTATGAATTTAATGAATTTATGGAAGAATTTGGCTCTAATATTGAAGCTGATTTGGAATTTGAATCACTTGGTGATTATATTAAAGTAATCGGGAATGCACAAGGTAAAATTAAGCTTACATGTGATAGGTGTTTAACAGAATTTGATTACGATTTGGACATCAATATTGAAGAGACTTATGCAAAATATTCACTTCAAGAAGAATATGGAACAGAGCTGGAACTTAGTGGCGGTGAGTTTATTATCGATTTGAACGGTGAAAAAGAAATTGATGTTTATGACTTATTGTATCAATCTGTAATATTAGCTTTACCAAATAAAAAGGTTTGTGGTATAAATTGTAATGAAGGAATGTTTGTATCTGATGAAAACATGGTAATCCATGATGATAGAATGGATGTATTCAAGAACATCAAGATAGAACGCCAAGAAAATTAACCCAAAATATAAGTAGTAAAATAACTAGAAAGGTTTAGGAAACTAAAATGGCAGTACCAAAGAAAAGAACAGGGCATAGTGCTCAAGGAAAAAGAAGATCAAACTGGAAGGCTACAAAACCGACTACAGTTAAATGTCCTAACTGTGGAGCAGTTGCGTTAGCTCACACTGTATGTACAGCTTGTGGAACTTACAAAGGCAAAGCAGTTTCTAAAAAAGGTGAAGCTTTTGTTGAAGAAGCAAAAGAAGAAGTAAAAGAAACTAAAAAAGCTAAAAAATCAACAAAAAAAGCGGAAGAAGTTGAAGCTCCTGTAGAAGAAGTTAAAACTGAAGAAGCAGTTGTTGAAGAAGAAAAAACAGAAGAATAATTGATAAAGGTGCGACTTTGTCGCACCTTACTTAAAAACAGATAAAGGGAAGAGTTAAAATGACAAGAATAGCTGTTGATGCGATGGGCGGCGATCATGCTCCATTTGAAATAGTTGCAGGTGCTGTATGGGCTGCTGCGGAATACGGTGTAGGATTAGAGCTTGTTGGGAAACAAGATCAGATTGAACAATGTCTTGAAACAATTCAAAGCGAGGGTTTTCTTTCTGATTGCGGTAAAGCCGGTAGAAAAAGAAGAGTAAGAGTCGATGTTAAATCTTTGGATATCAAAATTACTCATGCTTCTGAAATCATTGAAATGGGAGAAGCTCCGGGACAAGCTATACGTAAAAAGAAAAACTCTTCAATTGTTTTAACAGTTAACTCTGTAGCTACAGGCAGTTCGGAAGCTCTTGTTGCAGCTGGTTCAACCGGAGCAGCTATGGCATCAAGCTTGTTTGGCTTAGGTAGAATTCAGGGTATTGATAGACCGGCAATTGCAGTTACGCTTCCTACAATGAAAAAGCCTATAGTTGTTATTGATGGCGGTGCAAACAGTAATTGTACTCCACAAATGTTAAAACAGTTTGCGATTATGGGGAGAACTTTCTCTGAAAAAGTTTTGGGGATTGAAAATCCTCGTGTAGGTGTTTTGAATATCGGTGAAGAAGCCGGTAAGGGTAATGAACTAGCTCAAGCTACTTATAATTTATTAGAAGAAGAGAAAGAAAAATTCAATTTCATGGGCAATGTGGAAGGAAGAGAACTGTTCCTAAATCATTGCGATGTAGTTGTTTGTGACGGTTTTGTTGGTAATGTTGTTCTTAAGGTTACAGAGGGTACCTCATCATTGTTGTTTAAAATGATTAAAGAACAATTTAAATCAGATTTTATTGGTATGTTAATTGGCATGCTTGCTAAACCGTTTATGAAAAGAATTTACGAAAGAATTAATTATGAAGAATTTGGCGGCTGCTTGCTTTTAGGTGTTAAAGGGATTACGGTAATCTCTCATGGAAGAAGCAAGGCATATGCAATCAAAAATGCTGTAAGGGTTGCAAAAGAAGCAGTTGTTACCGGTGTAAACAGTAAAATTGCAGAAAGTCTTTCATAAAAAAAGGACGGTTTTAACCGTCCTTTTTTTTTGTTTTTCAGAACTTAAAATTAATTTCTTTTTTGTTACAAATAGTTACACTCTCTTGTGCTATACTATTGTTAAAGCAAAATGTGCTTTAACAATAAAATGGGAGTAGAGATTAAATGATAGATAACGCAATACCATTGAAAATTGCAGGTGTTGGATATTGTGTGCCAGAAACAGTGGTTACAAATGATGATTTAACAAAATTATACGATACATCTGATGAATGGATTTATAGCAGAACAGGTATTAAAGAAAGAAGACTTGTTTCAGGTAATGAAAGTGCAGTTGATTTAGGGTTCAAAGCAGCCGAAAAAGCTCTTTCAAAATCAGGTTTGAAAGTAGAAGACATTGATATGGTAATTTGTGCTTCTTCAGCTCCGCCTGAATTATATCCGGCAATTGCTTGCAGAATACAGGCTCATATGGGTATTCCAAATGATGTGCCGGCTTTTGATATTACAGCTGCATGTTCAGGTTTGATTTATGCTATGAGTATTGCTCGAGGTTTTATCGCTTCGGGTATGTACAAATCAATTTTACTTGTTGCAACTGATAACAATTCAAGATTATTGAACTGGGAAGACCGCTCAGCTTCTATTCTTTTTGGCGACGGTGCCGGTGCAATGGTTGTTACAGCTTCTGATGACGGTTTGGATGATATTATTTCTATTGATATTAGAGCAAACGGCTCAATTGGTGATTTAATTAAATTACCTCTTGCCGGTAAAAATTGTCCTTTGGTTGAGCCAAACGATGAGCAGCCGCAATTTATTGAGATGAACGGTAAAGAGGTTTACAAGTTTGTTGCAAGAGTTCTTCCTCATTATGTTGAAGAAATGATTGAAAAAGCGGGTATGAAAGCCGAAGAAATTGATTACTTGATACCGCATCAAGCTAATTTGAGAATTATTCAGGCTGTTCAGGAACGTCTCGGATATAGTGATGAGAAAGTTGTAACTAATATTAAGTATTATGGTAATACTTCTGCTGCTTCAATTCCTTTAGCAATGGCTGAAGGTGTTGAAAAAGGTCAGGTAAAACTTGGTTCAACTGCTATTCTATGCGGTTTTGGAGCGGGTATGACCTGGGGTGGTGCAATTGTAAGATTAAGAGAAGGGATTGTGTAATATGAAAAAAGTAGCATTTTTATTCCCTGGACAAGGTTCACAAGCTGTTGGCATGGGAAAAGACTTATATGAAAATTTTGAGGCTGCAAAAGCTGTTTTTGATACAGCAGACAAAACTTTAGGTAAAAGTATTACTAAAATTTGTTTTGAAGGTCCAGAAGAAGATCTTAAACAAACAGTTAATACTCAACCGTCAATTGTTACGATGTCAATTGCTGCTATGGAAGCGTTCAAAAGTGAATTAGATATTACACCTGATTTTGCAGCCGGTCACTCTTTAGGTGAATATTGTGCAATGTATGCTGCTGGAGTTATGTCTTTAGAAAATACTTTAAAGGCTATCCAAAAACGTGCAGATTTAATGGGTGCAACAAAAGGCGGTTCAATGGCAGCTGTGCTTAATGCAAGTGAAGAACAATTAAAAGAGGCTTTGGAAGTTGGTTCAAAGGCAGGTTATGTTGATGTTGCCAACTACAATTCACCATCACAGGTTGTTATTACAGGTGCTGATGAAGCTGTTAAAGCTGCAAGTGAGCATTTGCTTGCAAATGGTGTAAGAAGAGTTGTTCCACTTGCTGTTTCAGGTGCTTTCCACTCTAAGTTTATGGAAAATGCTGGGAATGAGTTTGCAGAGTTTATTTCTGATTTTGAGTTAAATAATGCAAAACTTCCTGTAATTACAAATGTTGATGCACAAGCAACAGTTAATGCAGATGATTTTAGAGCAAAAATGCCTAAACAAATTTATTCATCTGTACACTGGACACAAACTATTCAAAAGATGGTTGAGGAAGGTGTTGATACATTTATTGAGATTGGACCGGGAAAGGTTCTTGCCGGTTTAAATAAAAAGATTGCTTCAGAAGCAGCAGTTTATAATGTGTTTGACAAAGCCTCATTAGATGCTACAATTGAGGCATTAAAGGGAAATATGAGTTTAGTATAAGGAGAAAGATTAATGACTGAAAGAAAAATTGCTTTAATTACAGGCGGCTCACGTGGTATCGGTTTGGCTTGTGCTTTAGAACTTGCTAAAGCTGGATGTGATATTATTATTAACGATATTTGTGATGCTGAAAAAGCTCAACCGGCAATCGATGAAATCAAAGCTTGCGGTGTTAATGCATATTTCTATAGTTTCGATGTATCAAACTACGATGCAGTTAAAGAAAATGTAGATAAAATGATTGCTGAACACGGTAAGATTGATATCTTATTGAACAATGCTGGTATTACAAGAGACGGTTTATTCTTAAGAATGGATATGAACCAATGGGAAAGTGTAATTAAGGTTAATTTATCTTCAGCTTTCTGTGTAACTAATGCAGTTATTAAATATATGTCAAAAGCTCGTCAAGGTTCAATCATCAATATGTCAAGTATTGTTGGTCGTCATGGTAATGCCGGTCAAGCTAACTACTCTGCTTCTAAAGCTGGTTTACTTGGTTTCACTCAAACTCTTGCAAAAGAATTTGGTTCTAGAAACATCAGAGTTAATGCTGTATGTCCTGGTTTTATCCAAACAGCTATGACTGCTGAGCTTCCAAACATTGATGAATACTTAAAAGCTATTCCAATGAAGAGATTGGGAACTCCTGAGGATATTGCTAAGGTTGTTAAGTTCTTAGCTCTTGATACTGAATATGTTACAGGTCAAGCAATTGAAGTTGCCGGCGGTTTGATGATATAAGATTTGAAAAAGGACTCGCAAGGGTCCTTTTTTTATAAATGGCGAAATGTAACAATTTTTTAAATTAATTGCCAAATTATCTTGAAGTAGTATAATTTAGTAGAATAGTGTATTACACAATAAATAAGAGGAAAAAAACATGAGTACATTAGAAAAAGTTAAAAAAGTTGTTGTAGACCAATTAAGCTGCGATGAAGCTTTGGTAACTCCAGAAGCTAGCTTTACAGCTGATTTGGGTGCTGACTCTTTGGATACAGTTGAATTAGTTATGGCTTTCGAAGAAGAATTCGGTTGCGAAATTCCTGATGAAGAAGCTGAAAAAATCCAAACAGTTCAAGATGCAGTTAACTACATCGAAGCACACTCATAATAAGTTTGACTAGATTTATGTAAGAGGGTGGAAATATTGTATTTTTTCACCCTCTTTCTATTATTAAGGGAATATGAAAATGACAAAAAGAAGAGTTGTTATAACAGGTATGGGAGCAGTTACTCCGTGTGGTATCGGAGTTGGTAAATTTTGGAACTCTCTGCTTGAAGGTAAAAGCGGCGTTTCATTAATTGAAGCTATTGATACTGAAAGACATACAGTTAAAATCGCTGCTGAAATTAAAGACAAAGATTTTAATCCGGAAGATTATATGGATTCAAAAGATGCAAAAAGAATGGACAGATTTACTCAATTTGCTATGGTTGCAGCTGATGAAGCTATTGCAGACTCCGGTATTGATGAAGCTGATATTGATCCATATAGAATTGGTGTTATGGTAAGTTCTGCAGCCGGTGGTTTCAAAACATTTGAAAAAAATCACATGGCAATGATTGAAAAAGGACCTACTAAAGGTTCTCCTTTTACAGTTCCTATGCTAATCGTTGATATGGCTTCAGGTCGTGTATCTATGAAACACGGTTACAAAGGGGTTAACAAAGCTGTGGTTTCTGCTTGTGCAACAGGTTCACACTCAATTGGTGACTCATTCAGAACTATTCAATACGGTGATGCTGATGTAATGGTAGCCGGAGGCTGTGAAGCTACAATTACAACTTTAGGTATTGGTGCTTTCACTGCTGCAAGAACTCTTTCTAAGAGAAACGATGCTCCTGAAAAAGCTTCAAGACCTTATGATAAAGATAGAGATGGTTTTGTAATGGGTGAAGGTGCCGGTGTTGTTGTTCTTGAAGAATACGAACATGCAAAAAAACGCGGTGCAAAAATTTATGCTGAAATCGTTGGTTATGGTCAAACAGCTGATGCACACGATATGGTTGCTCCGGATCCTGAAGGCAAAGGCGCTATCAAATCTATGGAATTAGCTCTTGCTGATGCCGGACTTAAACCTGAAGATATCGATTATATCAATCCACACGGTACAAGCACAGGTTTAGGCGATGTAGCGGAGTCTATGGCAATTGAACAAATATTTGGTGATAAAGAACATAACAAAAATCTTGTTGTTTCTTCAACTAAATCTATGCATGGACACATGCTTGGTGCAACAGGTGCTGTTGAAGGTATTGTTTGTGTTAAAGCAATTACAGACGGCAAAGTTCCTCCTACAATTAACCTTGATAATCAGGACGAACACGTTGCTAACTTGGATTATGTTCCACATAAAGCAAGAGATAAAAAAGTTCGTGCAGCACTTTCAAACTCATTCGGGTTTGGTGGTCATAACGCAACTTTAGTATTTAAAGAAGTGTAATGAATATAATTTAAAAAGGGCGGGTTCGAAGAACCCGCCCTTTTTGTTATGTTCTATCTTTTATTTCTTTTAAAATATTTTCGACAAACTCGTCTACGTTGATGGTTCCAACTTGACCAACACCGCGTTTTCTTACAGCGACTGCATTTGCTTCAATTTCTTTATCGCCGATTACGCAAACATAAGGGATTTTCTTGTCTTGAAGACTTTCTCTGATTTTGTAATTCATACTTTCAGAGCGGTCATCAAGTTTTACTCTTATACCGACTGCACGCATTTTCTTATAAACAGCTTCTGCAAAATCAATATGTTTTTCGTTACTGATAGGAACGATAGCCACTTGAGTCGGAGCAAGCCATGTTGGGAATGCACCTGCGTAATGTTCGATTAAGATACCATGGAAGCGTTCCATTGAACCAAAGATTACACGGTGAAGCATAATCGGAGTTTTCATAGAACCGTCTTTGTCCTGATATTTAATATCAAATCGAGCTGGAAGGTTAAAGTCTAACTGGATTGTAGCACATTGCCATGTTCTTCCTAAAGCATCTTTAACTTTGAAATCGATTTTTGGACCGTAGAATGCACCATCACCTTCATTGATGTCGTATTTCATACCACGTCTATCCATGGCTTCTTTTAATCCGGCTTCTGCTCTTTCCCAGTTTTCAAGTTCACCAACATAACTTTCAGGACGGGTAGAAAGTTCAACTTCAAAATCCATTTTGAATATTGCCATTGTATCTGCAACAAAATCAATAATCTCGTTGATTTCGTCTACCAATTGTTCCGGAGTACAGAAAATATGGGCATCATCTTGTGTGAAGCCTTGTACACGAGTTAGACCTGAAAGAGCCCCTGATTTTTCTTTTCTGTAAACTGTACCTAATTCAGCCATTCTTAATGGTAGTGAACGGTAAGAGTATCTGTTTGCTTGATAAATCATAATATGGAACGGACAGTTCATTGGTTTCACTACAAACTGTTCATCTGAGTCTTCATCTTTTTGTACAAAGAACATGTTTTCTTTGTAATGGTCCATGTGACCTGAAATTTCCCATAATTTTGATTTAGCAATTTGTGGAGTATGCACTGTAACATAACCGCGTTTTCTATGTTCGCTTCTCCAGTAATTTTCTATTTCTTCTCTAACAATTGCAAGATTTGGATGCCATAAAACAAGACCTCCGCCTACTTCTTCACGGGTTGAGAATAAATCAAGCTGAGTGCCTAATTTTCTATGGTCGCGTTTTTCAGCTTCCTCAATAAATGTTAAATAAGCTTGCAAATCTTCTTTGTTCCAGTATGCTGTAGCATAAATTCTCTGTAACATTTTGTTCTTTTCGTTACCGCGCCAGTAAGCACCCGCAACTTTAAGAAGCTTGATTGCGTTACCTTTTATATATGATGTGTTAGGAATGTGTGGTCCGGCACACAAATCATTGAATAACACATTTCCATCTTTGTCTTTGGTTAGATACAAAGTAGGATTATCGTTTTTGTGTTCTTCAAGTAATTCTGCTTTGTAAATTTCGCCTTCTGCTTTGAATTCAGCGATTTTAGCTTCAACATCTTCAACCTGATATTTTTCAAATGTAAGGTTTTGTTTAATGATGTTTTTCATTTCTTCTTCGATTTTTACTAAATCTTCTTGTGTAAACGCATGACCATCAGTTAAGTCAAAATCGTAGTAAAAACCATCAGCTGTAGCTGGTCCGATAGCTAACTTTGCTTGTGGGAACAGCTTTTGCACTGCTTGTGCCATGATGTGTGAGCAAGAGTGACGAAGCACGCTCAAAGTTTCATTGTTTTTTTCCATATTTATCCTTTCTGGGGGTAAATATTATGGCACACAGTAACATCCGTTAGCCTATTTATCCCCGCATGAGGTGGATCCCTCAAAACTAATACAATTATTAGTTTAGCATAAAAAACTTTGTGTTATTATAAATGTATGAGAAGAGTTTTGTTAATTTTAATGTTATTGTTCACAGCACTTTCTGCAAATGCTACTGAATGCAGCAAATATTTGTGTAATGTTTATTCAGATGAATGTAACCAGAAAGTTAAAGTTGTTTCTAAAAAAGAATTCATTGATAAATATGAACAGGAAATCAATGGCGAACAAATAGCTGCAATTGCCTATGGAACAGGCTATATAAAATATCCTAAATGCAAAAAACAAGACATTATATACATTTGTCTTTTAAGAGAAGATTGTTCAATTATTTGGGGTGAAGTTTCTCCAACAGAAAAATAAAAAACTCTTCATTAAGAAGAGTTTTTATAAATGCCGATGGCCGGGGTCGAACCGGCACGTAGTTGCCTACACCAGATTTTGAGTCTGGCACGTCTACCAATTCCATCACATCGGCATATTTACTTGTCAATAAAACTATTAAATCAAAAAAATAATTAAATTTCAATTATTATTTTTACTTTTTTTAAAATAGCCTTATAGATATTATCAAGACGGATTTTTATCAATAAAAGAAAGTTGAATAATATTTTTATGAAAAAAGTTTTGATTTTAATGATGTTAATATTATGTTCCTTAGCTTCTCAAGCGGCTTCTACATTGGAAGGCGGAGTTGATGCTCAAGGGATGGGAAATTCAAGCAGAATTATTGATAAAAATACCGGTATTGGTGTTGGCGGAGCCCAGATTACTTTGCCAAAAGAAAGATATTCAACAAAAACGGATGCTGATGGTTTTTTTGAATTGGATACCTATATTGATGGTACGAGTATTATGTCTGTGCAAAAAGAAAACTATAAACCATATTCAATGACTATTTCAGACAAAACTCTTTCTGCGCCGATTGTTGTTGGGATTGAAAAATCAAGTTCTGATGGCATGGTTATAGACTCAAATATGTATCATCTTGGTGATAATAATTATTCTGATTTATCTGCTAATGCAGGCGAGTTTAGAATGGAAACAATCGGACCTTTTTATACCAAAAGATTTACTTTAAAGAATTTAAAACTCAATAAACCGATTTTTCTTGTGATAGGTTCAATCATTGGAATAGATACCGAAATGGCACGACAAATGGGACAAAATAAGATTTCTAATGCCTTTGCTTCTCCTCCTGAAGTGTACTTTAACGGTAATAAAATTTCTGAAATTCAGATAAATGGAGATGGACAGCGTATCCGTGTTCCTTCGGGATTGGTGAAGAAAAATCAGGTAAACGAGCTTACTATAAGAACTGGTAGAAATCTTATGCAAACGGCTTATATCGACTATGACGATATTGAATTCATGAACCTATTCTTCGAAAACTAGGTGCTGCGCATGTTTTTTACTAAATGGTTCTTATCCTTTTGGGTAAAAACCATTTATAACTCTACAGAGAGCTATTGGTAGCTTGGACAAGTGCCACCCTGTATTTTTCAACAGTCTATAATAGTTGCGTTACCTAGCATACTAGTTAAAGGAGGGTTTATGTAAAAATTCTAACCCTCAATAAATCTTCCCATTTTACGGAATTTTTCGTATCTTTCTTCACGTAACTTATCTACAGGAAGCTTTGATAATTCATTCAATGCATTTTTGATTGCAAGTTTCATATTATCAGCAGTTACTTTGTAATCAGCATGTGCTCCGCCAACAGGTTCTTTAATTTCTTCGTCAATAATGCCCAATTCCAATAAATCTTTTGACGTAATCTTTAGTGCTTCAGCAGCTTCAGCAAACATTGCTGCATCACGCCATAAGATTGAAGCGCAGCCTTCTGGAGAAATTACTGTGTAATAAGCGTGTTCAAGCATCATTACTCTATCTGCTACACCTAAACCTAAAGCTCCGCCGCTGCAGCCTTCACCTGTAATAATTGCTACGATTGGCACGCAAAGTTTTGACATTTCTCTCAAGTTAACTGCAATAGCAGCACCTTGCCCTGTTTCTTCGGCTTTAATACCAGGATAAGCACCAGGTGTGTCAATTAAAGTAATAATAGGTAAATTAAACTTATTAGCATGTTTAAAAAGTCTAAGAGCTTTTCTGTAGCCTTGAGGCTGAGGCATACCAAAATTGTATTCCAAATTCTCTTTTGTAGATTTTCCTTTTTGTATACCTATTATCATAACAGGTTTGCCGTCAATTTTAGCAAGACCGCCTATTATTGCTCTATCATCCATTCCTTCTCTATCACCGTGAAGTTCAATAAAATCGGTACACATTAATTCAACGTAATCAAGAAATTTAGGACGTTCCTGATGTCTTGCGATTTGTAATTTTTCTGAAGGTTTCAAGTTTGAATACAACTCCTTTTTGCGTTCTTGAGCTTGTTTTTCGAAATCCTGAATTTGCTGTTCCATATCAAGACCTGATGTTTCGCTCAATTTCTTTAATTCATCTATTTTCTTTTGTATTTCTACAATTGGTTTTTCAAAATCTAGTACTACAGCCATTTTTATACCCCATGCATGTCCAAAATATTGGCAAGTGTTTTTCTCAAGTTTTTACGTTTAGAAACGATATCTACCTGTCCGAATTTAAGCAAATACTCTGCTGTTTGGAAATCATCCGGTAATTTTTGACGAATTGTTTGTTCAATTACTCTTCTACCGGCAAAACCTATTCTTGCACCTTGTTCGGCAATAATAATATCACCGAGGGTGCCGAAACTTGCTGTGATACCGCCAAAAGTCGGTTCGGTAAGCAAATTGATATATAATAATCCGGCTTCATCAAGTTTTCCTATAGCACAAGATGTTTTTGCCATTTGCATTAAGCTTAATGCACTTTCTTGCATTCTTGCACCGCCTGAAGAGGTAATTGCAAGCATAGGAAGTTTTAGTGCAAGAGCTTTTTCCATAATTCTGGTAACTTTTTCCCCTACAACACTTCCCATAGAGCCGCCCATATAATCGAAATCCATAACTGCAACAGCAAGTTTATGACCTTCAATTTTTGCTAAACCGGTTATAACAGCTTCATCAAGACCGGTTTTTGCATGAGCTTTTTTAAGTCTATCTGCATAAGACTCTGTATCAACAAAGTTCAGCGGGTCGGTTGGTAAGACACCTTTAAACAATTCTTCAAAAGAACCTTCATCAAATAATTGTGCAATTCTTTTTTTTGCGTTTATTCTGAAATGGTAATCACAGTGTGGACAAACCATTAAGTTTTCTTCTAATTCTGATTTAAGGATTTGAGAATCACAATGAACGCATTTAATCCATAAGCTTGGATTACTATCTTCAATCCCTTTCATTTCCTTAGCTCGACGTTCAATTTGAGCTTCTTTTCGTTTATCAAACCATTCTTGAATTGTCATATATAACTGTACTCAGCAAGATGCTGATCCTTTCCGATTTTATAATATACCTCCCCATTCTACACTAAAAAAAACATTTCGGTAGCTATTGTTAAGCTATTGTAACTTTCGGTAAAATCAGCTATATTATTTAATATGAAAAGGTTATTTCTTATCTTATTATTGTTAATTACTTCGCCGGTTTTTGCTAAGAATGTTAAAGTGGAAGCACAATCGGATTTTTCAACCGAAAACCCTCCTGATGTTTGGAGTGTAAAGATTGTAGAAGGATTTACGACAAAAGGAGGATATCCTGTTTATTCGGGTTCGGTTATTAAAGGAAGAATTGAAAATGTAAAAGACCCGAAAAGACTTAAAAGGAATGCTAACTTTACTTTTGTACCTACTGATTATTATGATTATAATACGAAGCAGTGGTTCAAAGTTGAAAATGAAATTGAAGCAAAATACAGCTCATTAAGTGATGTCAATGCTAAATCTATTGCAAAATCGGGAGCAACTGTTGTTGGCAACAAACTTTTAGATGGTTTTTTCGGACCCGGAGTAGCCCTTGTTGAAGGTGCTGTTAAAAATGAACAAGGCAATAGAGCTAAATCAGCTGTAGTTTCTGTTTATGAAAGCACCCCTTTATCTTATGCAAATAAGGGTTGTGAAATAGAAATTAAACAAGGTCAGGTTTTTGTCATGAAATTTTCCATGGTAGAATAAAATCATGTTTACAGGAATTGTTGAAGAACTAGGCAAAATCCAAAATATCACATCAGAAAAAATTATTATTGAATGTAAAACAGTACTTGAAGATACTAAATTGGGTGATAGTATTGCAGTCAACGGAGTTTGCTTGACGGTAATTGATTTGACTTCTGCTTCTTTTACTGCTGATATTTCACCTGAAACGCTTAAGGTAATGGTTCCCCTAAAAATAGGCAGTTTTGTTAATCTGGAACGAGCAATGGGTGCAAATGGGCGTTTTGGCGGACATATTGTTACGGGTCATGTTGATGGAAAAGGTAAGTTTTTATCTGCAAATCAAAATTGTGAGTTAAAATTTGAATTAACACCCGAACTTTCAAGATATGTTATTAAAAAAGGTTCGATTGCAATTAACGGTATCAGCTTAACAATTGCAAAAACCGGTATAAATGAAATTACTATGGCGATTATCCCTCATACTCTGGAAAACACGAATTTAAAATATTTAAAATCAGGTGACTTTGTAAACATTGAAGTCGATATGATGGCGAAGTATGTTGAAAAATTTTTATCAACAGTAGATAATAAATCAAACATAACCATGGATTTTCTGCAAGAAAACGGGTTTGGATAAATTAAATCCATTAAGAAGATTTAAATACAAGCTTGTAAGTAAAGGATAATATGGGCACAAATCATTTCAGTTCAATAGAAGAAGCAATTGAGGATTTTAGATTAGGAAAACCTCTTATTGTTGCTGATGATGAAGATAGAGAAAATGAAGGTGATTTGATTATATCAGCAGAATTTGCAACACCGGAGTTTATTAATTTTATGGCGCGCGAAGCGCGTGGATTGGTTTGTCTTGCAATTTCTTCAGAAATTGCCGAAAAACTTGATTTGCCTCAAATGGTTCAAAAAAATACTGAAAGTATGCAAACAGCTTTTTCTTTGAGTATTGATGCTCATCCGAAATACGGAGTTACTACAGGCATTTCAGCTTATGATAGGGCAAAAACTATTGAAGTAGCGATTGCTCCAGATGCAGTTCCTTCTGATTTAAGGCGTCCCGGACACATGTTTCCTTGTGTAGCAAGAAAGGGCGGGGTTTTAAAACGATGCGGACATACAGAAGCTGTTGTTGACTTAGCAAAAATCTGCGGTCATCGACCAAGCGGTGTTATGTGTGAAATTATGGCTGAAAACGGTCAAATGATGCGTCGTGATGAATTAAGCAGTTTTGCAAAAAAACATAATATAAAATTTATTACTGTTTCTGATTTGATTGCATATAGGCTGAAAAAAGAGCGTTTTGTACAAAGAGAAGTTGAAGTTTTTTTACCTACTCAATTTGGTGATTTTAATATTATAGGCTATAGAGATACTATTACAGGGTGTGAGCACGTTGCTCTTGTAAAAGATGATAAGTCAAATAAAATCCCGCTTGTAAGGGTTCATAGTGAGTGCTTAACGGGAGATATCTTCCATAGTTTGAAATGTGACTGTAATTGGCAGCTTCATGAAGCGCTTAAAATGATACAAGATTATGGCAAAGGTGCCCTTATATATATGAAAGACCATGAAGGCAGAGGAATTGGGCTTATTAACAAGCTTAAAGCATACAAGCTTCAAGAAGAAGGGCAGGATACGGTTGAAGCTAATGTATCTCTGGGTTTTGCTCCTGATTTGAGAAATTATGGTGTGGGAGCGCAAATTATTCTTGATTTAGGTTTTAATAATTTTAACCTTATTACAAATAACCCCAAAAAAATTATTGGTCTAAAAGGCTATGGATTAAATATAAATGAGAATATTAATATTAAATCAGAAATCAATAAGTATAATGAACGATACATCAACACTAAACGTGAAAAGATGCATCATATAATGTAAAGGAATTTTTATGGCGGACATTACGAACTACGAAGCAGAATTACTTGACAGCAGCTCTTACAAAATTTTTAAGGGTGTATATAATGATTTTAAATCAAAAGCTGTAAGTGAATATAAATTTGAGCTTGAACCGCTTGAACACGAAGAATTTATTAATGCCGTAGAAAAAAATTATTTGAAATGCATTGTTTTAAAAGAAAATCAAATCCCAACCGCATTTCTGGTTTATACAACATCAATTTCAGAATCAATTGAGTTAAATTTAATCCACTGTTTAGGTACAGAGAATGAAACTGCAAAACAAAAAGTTCTTATTGAAAAATTTCTTGAATTGACTGAAGCTGAACGTCAAAATAAGGTCGTTTCTTACCCTATGTTAGGACATCAATCAGTATTTACGGCAGATATTGCTAAATATGGTTTCAAATTCATAGGTCTTGCAGTTTTAAGATTTATTATGGGAAATGCTTCATCTGAAAGAATTTTAGAAAACATGAAACTTGCAGATAAGCCTGATGAATACAAAATTGTTAACTATGATGATAATTACAGGCATGAGGCAATTAAAGTTATTCATGAAGCATTTAAGGATACTCAAGATGCAGTTTACGACACACGCTATAAATCAATTGAAGGTACTGCTGATATCGTTAACAAGGTAGTTGAAGATATTTATGGCGAGTTTTTGCCTGAAGCGACATCTGTTTTGCTTTATAATGATAAGCCTTGCGGTTTTGCATTTGCTAATATAACAGGCGGTAAGATTGCAAATATTCCTCTTGTTGCTATTGAAAAAAATCATAGAGGAAAAGGATTTTCAGAATTACTTTTAAACCGTACAATAAAAACTATTGTTGATTGGACAAAATTAGGCAAAAGAAATTTTTCAGAAGTCAATGTCACAACAGAAACAAATAATTATAAAGCTTTAAAAATGTACAGAAAAATAGGTTTTAGAGAAGATTATTGTTATCCTCAGGCTTATTTAGTACAAAAACGTAAAAAATAATTCATGGTATATTAGAGTAGAAACATGCTTTTGAAAACAAAAGTTGTATGAAAGGAGAAGTATGAAAATTTCTAGAGAACTCTTAGTGGCAATGGGTGTAATTGCAATGTCATCAGGTGCTGCTATGGCTGCTGATTCAGTTCAGGCTTATGCTCACCCTACACTTTTTGGTACACAAAAAGAAACAGTTGTTACTGCAGAAAATGATGTTGTAGTAGGTGGTAAAGTTTACAAACCTTGTCATGTTAAATCAATTGACAAAAAACAAAATGTTATTGTAGGACGTAAAGCTAAAGAAATGCTTTGTGATATGCAAACTAAAATGGATCAAAGAAGAGGCGGTCTATATGACCCTAAAATGCCTGTTCTTCGTTCAGAATTGGCTTTTTTAATCTCTGAAGGTTTAGGCTTATCAAAAGGTGATTCTTCTAAATATACCGATTTAGATGCAAATTACTGGGCAAAAACAGAAATTGAAAGAGTATTAACTGCTGATGTTATGATTGGTTATCCGGACTCAACTTTTAAACCGGATAGAGCAATTACTAAAGCAGAAGTATTTTGTACATTTGCTAAATTGATGAATATTAATGCTAGCAAAACTGCTGTTCCAGCTTTAAATGGAACAACTATCAAGCACATTCCTACCTGGGCTTATGCAGCGACAAACGAAGTAGTAGCTTCTGGTCTTTTAAACTCTGTACCTAATACAGATAAAGTTATTAATGATGAATACCTTTCAAAAGAACAAGTTGCTTACTTTATTTCAGCTATGAAGAGAAACTTCCAAATTGATTTATCAAATGGTGCAATTGGTTGTGCAACAAAATACGAACCTGTTGCAGTAAAAATTAAATTGTCTGAAAGATTAAGCGCAAGAACATCTACTGTTGGCGATACTTTTACAGCAAAAACAACAGAAGACTTAACTCTTGCTGGAAAATCATTCCCAGCTGGTTCAACTGTTAAAGGTAAAGTTATCAATGTTGCGAGACCTGGAGTTAAAAACCCTGGTTACTTAGAAGTTCAATTTGATACAATTAAAAACGGTGATACTTGTGCAGAATTCCCTAAAAAGCTTTCTTGTGCACAGGTTAATGTAATGAAAAATCCTAATATTTTGGCAAGATTACTTGCTGCACCATTCTCAATGGCTGGTCGAGTTGGCGGTGTTGCTGGAAGAACTGTTGGTGCAAGTGCTGTAATGGTTTCTGATACAGTTGAAGAATTTGGTGGAAATATGTCAGATGCTTTTGCTGATACATTCTCATTACATCCGTTGAAAGGTGCTAAAGATTTAGGAAGCAGCGTAATTTCAATCGGTAAATGCGCATATAACCTTTCTAAATATGTTGTAAGCGGCACATTTGGCGTTCTTTATGAATTTGTTGATGAATGCAAATATTTAATCGTTCCTAATACAACTAACGATTCATCTTTAAATCCTGATGAAGAATTAACTATTATATTCTAATTTATTCAGGTTTTTGGAATTAAAAAAGACCGGACATTTTGTCCGGTCTTTTTGTTGTATTACATACCAAATTGTGTTTTGTAGAAGCTGCTGCTTGCAATTTTGTCTTGAATATAATTGTTTCCATCACTTGAAGCTAAATATAAGTTTGAAATTTTGTTTAATCTTTTAGTTAATTTTGTTTCTGGATAACTTACTGAATTGTTTTTTAATTTCGCCCAGCAAGCTGCTTCTTTTTGAGTAGCAGTAGTTTCTTCTTCAAGAGTAGCTTTTCTAAGAACATGGCAGCTTTCATGAGCGATTAAGCAAGCAATTTGTTCGATTGGAGCGTTTTTATAAGTTGAATTAATAAGTATAACTCTTCTTCCATAATTATCGTAAGTGTTAGCCGCATAAACAGTTCCATAACCGCTTAAGTTATAGAATTTAATTTTAACAGAATTCTTTTTAAGGTTAGCAAAAACATCATATTCTCCGTTTTTTTCTAACAACTTCATTGCTGAAATAATTGTTGTATCATTTGAGAAGCTTTCTACATTGTATGCAAATGCTTGTGATATTGTTAAAGCAAAAAATACAAATATTGCTACTAACGCTTTTTTCATTATACTTACTCCAATTAACTATATTCCCTTGATGTAAGTGTTATCGGCGTTTTGGGCTAAATCTTGAGGGGTTTGCGGCACTTTGTTACAAAACGAAATAAATGTTTACTAAAGAGGAAATTTTTATAATGAAAATCGTTCAATTGTTAAGAAATATGTTTACATTTTTTGTCTTCTTTACATTTCTTAATGTGAATGTAAACTTTTGTGAAAATCTTTATTTCAGGTAGCAAAAAAAAATAATTATGCGTTTTAGTGTAAATGGATGGTTGAATAGACGAGTGATATGATATAATAATTTTCAAAGTGAGGTATATAATATGAGTGAAGTTAATGGTCCTAAGATTAGTGTTAGTCAAATGAATTTTAACAATGTGCAAAAAAATGCACCTGAGCAGCCTGAGGTTATTGATGTGAAACCTCAATTAACAGACTTTTCTGATTCTAAAGCTGAAGCATTGGGACGTTCAATGTTATTTAAAGGTGCTGATGATGTTAACCATGATCTAAAGGCACTTGTTGAAAATCCTCAAATTGCAGAAAATTCTGATGAGATTTTTGAATTAGCTTTTAAAGCAGCAGAAGAGGCAGGATTGGAAAATCCTTACGAGGAAGCTGCTACTGCTTCTACAACAGCAGTTTAGTCAATATATAGGGAGAGAGTATGAACGAGAATAATAAACCAGTTGTGCATTTAATTTCTAAACCGGAAAATATGCTTAAGACAATTTATACAGCATGTCGAACTTGTTATAGTGCATTATCACCGTATGAAATTTATGAGAGCACTGATGATGAAGAAAAAATGTTAAATTTGATTGAACGGGTAATTTCTTCTGGTCATTATTCAACAATTGAACATATTCAGGTGACTTTTGCTATTTCAAATGTTTCAAGAGCTTGTACTCATCAGCTTGTTAGACACAGACATATGTCTTTTTCTCAAAAATCACAAAGATATGTTAAAGAGAAGGGGCAATTTGATTATTTAATACCTCCTACTATCGAGAGAAATGAAGAATTAAAAGCAAAATTTGAAAACTTTATGACGGAGATTTCAAAACTATATTGTGAATTTACAGAAGCGGGTATTCCAGCAGAAGATGCAAGAGCGGTACTTCCTAATGCTGCTGCTACTTCTATTGTTGCAAGCTTGAACTTAAGAGAACTTATACATATTGCTAACTTGAGACTTTGTACACGTGCTCAATATGAAATCAGACACATGGTTAAAGCAATGTGTGATGAGCTTGTAGCTCAAGAACCTTGGCTAAAATCTTATTTAGTTCCAAAGTGTCAGCGTTTAGGATTTTGTGATGAAGACAAATCTTGCGGTAGAATGCCTGTAAGAGAGAAATAGTAATGAAAAAATTTGCTATTCTGTTTCTTTTTATTATGATAGCGCTTGCCGGTGTATACATTATGCTGTTTTCTTCACGTGATGAATTTGTAGAAGAAGATTTGTATGATGAGATTATGCAGCGTGGCAAAATTAGAGTCGGGATTAATACTAACTCAAAACCTTTTGGTTTTATAGATGAAAAAGGGGAAATTGTAGGGTATGATGCCGACCTTGCCAAATATATTGCACAATATATTTTAAAAAGCAGAGACAGGATTGAGTTTGTGCCGGTTACTCCTTCTAATAGATTAATTATGGCTTCAACCGGAGAGGTTGATATTGTTATTTCAACTGTTACAATAACTCCTCAAAGGCAAGAAGTTGTAAGTTTTTCCATTCCTTATGATGCAGCCGGACAAGCTGTTTTGGTTAAATCAAACAGTGCTATTAAATCTTTGACTGATTTAGCGGGACAAAATGTTGGTGTAATTTTCGGTACAACTGCTGAAAAAAATATGAAAAACCTTGTTCCTACTGCTAATCTTTTGGGCTTTAGAAGTTATCCCGATGCTTATAAAGCTCTTAAAGCCGGAAAAATTAATGCTATTACATCTGATGATACGATTTTAAGCAGATTTGCAGTGGATGATAATTCTGTAAAACTTTTACCAAAGCGATATTCAAGAGAACCTTACGGGATTGCTTTTAAAAAAGGAAATTCTACTATTAAATTTAAAGAAAATATTGACTTTGCAATAAGAGATATGCAGCAGAAGAATGTTATACCACGCTTGCGTAAACAATGGATAATATAGTATATTAGATATAGATTTAGAGAGGTTTTATTGTGCAGGTTTCAAAACGACTTGTTGTAAAAAAAGAAATACCTATTGATACAGCCAGAGATTTGCTTTATTCAATGGATACTGCTATGGCAGAATATTATTGCCAAAATAAAGATTATGAAAAGGGATTAAAACTTTATCGTGATATTTTAGCTCAAGTTGAAGGTGTTGAGTTTGAAAATATTACTCAAAAATACATTACCTATTCTTTAGAATATGCTCAGGCTAAAATGCAAGAAAAAAAATACATTGAGGCAATTGAGATATATCGCGCATTAATGCAATCTTCAGGATTTCCTATTACTATTTATAAATCAATCGGTCTTTGTATGAAGGCTATTGGAAATGCTGATTTGGCAATTAAATTTCTTAGACGTTTTGAAGAAGTATCACCTGATAAAGAGGATGTGTATATATACCTTGCAGATATTACTTATTCAGATATTAAGGATAATGTTAAAGCTATTGAATACTATGAAAAAGCTCTTGTTAAGAACCCTAACAACTTTTCTCTTTACAACATGCTTGGTCACTTGTATTCAACTTGTTATCAAGACAAATTTAAAGAAAAGCAGATTGAGTACCTTGAAAAAGCATTCTCACTTGCACCTAACAATAGAATTGTTGTTAAGAACCTTGCTTATGTTTACGGCAAATTTGGTGAAATCCAAAAAGCGGATGAATTCTATTCAAAATTATTGTACTTAAGCCCGACTCACTCGGATTTACACGCTTATGGTGCATATCTGGTTAAACATCAGAGATTTTCAGAAGGGTTCAAGTTCTTACAGCATAGATTTCAAAAAGAAGATTTGGGCTACACTTCTTTTCCTCAAATTTTCAATAATAAGAAGAAGCGTTGGAACATGAAGGTTGATATAAAGGACAAACATGTTCTTGTTCATTTTGAACAGGGTTTTGGTGACTCAATTATGTTTGTGAGATTTGTTAAACAATTGCAAGAAAAATGTGCAAAGGTTTCTCTTGTTGTTCAGAACGGGCTTATAGAGTTATTCAAAGGTTCAAATCTTGGTGTAGATATTTATCAAGAAAATGAGTTGTCAAAAATTAATTATGATTATTATATACCTATGATGGATTTACCTATTCTTTGCGAAACAAAACCTAATACAATACCTTTAGCCGGTGGATATTTAAAGGTTTCAAGAGCCAAGGTCAATGCATATAGAAAAGAATATATAAATGACAATAATAAACTCAAAATAGGCATAGCTTATGAGGGTACTTTAGCTTCAAAAGAAACAGACCGTGATATTCCTCTCGAGTTTTTACATCCGTTAATGATGATGCCGGGAGTTGAAGTTTATAGCTTCCAGGTAGATGATTTGACTAATCAAATGGATAGAATACCGGACGAGGCTAATATGGTTAGACTTGGTAAAACTTTTAAAAACTGGGAAGATACGGCTGCTGCTATGAAGTGTATGGACTTGATGGTTACAACTGATAACGGGGTTATGAACCTTGCCGGTGCATTGGGCGTTAAAACCTTTGCTTTGTTTAATAAGATTACTGAATGGAGATGGTTCCAAACAGAAGGTAATGACATTGCCTGGTATAAAAGCGTAAGACCATTTCAGACTCCAACGTCAAAAGCATGGGAAGTCCCTGTTATCCAAATTATTGAAGAAGTGAGAAAAATGCAATCTCAAAGATATTAACTTGTAAGTCTCACCAATCGGCTAAATACAAAAATTTACCCTCTGTTGAATAATGTTCAAGAGAGGGTATTATGCAAAGAATTATAACTTTATTTCTGTTGATTTGCTTAAGCTTTAATCCGCTGTTAGCGGCACAGGATGAATGCCGTTATTGTGATTTGGGCAAGATGTATGTTGGAGAAGATAAATATGAAAACTTCAACAGAAAAATGTTTCATTTGAATAGTAAGCTTAACAAGTATGTTGCTCGTCCTGTACATATTTTGTGGTCATCCTTAATCCCAAAATACGGCATGGATAGAATTCAGAGTGCCTATTTGAACATTGAATACCCTAAACGTCTTGCAAGCTGTCTTTTGCAAAAGGATTTCAAAGGCGCAAAAGACGAAACAAAACGTTTTATCACTAATACTACAATCGGTTTATGCGGTTTATATGACCCGGCTGAAAAGCTTTTTAAAATTAAACCGTCTACAGAAAATATGGATCAGGCACTTGCAAAGTGTAAGGTTAAATCAGGCTCTTTCCTTGTTATGCCGATTTTGAATACTTGTACTCCTCGCTCTTTGCTTGGTAGATTAATTGAGGCTGCACTTGACCCTTCAGTATATTTTGCTTCTCCGGTAACTTCACTGGTTAAATTCGGGTTCTTTGTGAATAAAACATCTTTTATGCAGCCTGTAGCGAAAATGATTGAGTCTGCTTATGCGGACCCATATGATATAGCCAAAAAACTTTATGGTATGGAAAACTATATCAAAACTTCGGATTTGGATAGAAAAGACTTATTGAGTACGGATGCAAAACTTCTTGAAGAAGAAATTATTGCTAATGTTCAAGATAAAAACGAGCTTCCAAATATAATGGAACAACTTAAACAAATATATGATGAAGAAGCAATTTTAGCCGGCATGGATGAACTTATAGAGGGAGCTGAAACAGGTGCGGCATGCGATTTAAAACCTGATATTGTTCTTGCTGATTATAAAGCTCAATCACCTGTAGTGGACTCAATGCGTACAGCACTTTTTGATGTTCCTGATATAAATAAATCCATATGGCATGAGCTTTCTATCTGGAACAGAAGTTTTGCTCATAGAATTAAAACGGATTCTGTTAATATTATACCTGATAGAGATGATTATAATTTTAAATATATTCTTCAAAAAGATAAAACAGCTCCTGTTGTAATTCTTTATCCTTCTATAGGAGAAGGAATTACATGTCACCACTCGGTTGTGTTTGCGAAAATATTTTATGATGAAGGATATTCGGTTATTATTCAGGGCAACCATTTTCAATGGGAATTTGCTAAAAGCATGCCAAAAGGATATTGTCCGGGTATTCCATCCGTTGATGCTGATAATTTAAGGCTTGTAAGCCGAAAAATTATTGAGAAATTGGAAAAAGAACATGATTGCAAATTCAGAGACAAGGTTTTAGTAGGAACTTCCTTTGGCGCTATGGCAACTTTGTTTATTGGCGAAAAAGAAAGTAAGAACAATACACTTGGAATTTCAAAGTTTATCGCGATTTCACCTCCGATTGAACTGGTTTATGCTATGACTCAAGTGGATAAAAATAGTGAAGAATTTGATAAAAGTTCTCCTGAAGTTAAGCATAAAACAGCTACAACTGCAGCAAAAATTTTGCAAATGTTCAAGCAGAAAAGCGAACCGGATTTTAATTTCAAAGAGCTTCCTTTCACTGAAGAAGAAGGCAAATTAATTACAAGTTTTCTTTTGAGACAAAAGCTTTCTGATTTGATTTTTACAATTGAAGGTGCTTGTAAAACACAAAAATGCGAGGTCTATAATTCAATTAATAATTTAAGTTACAGAGATTATGCTGAGAAATATCTTCTTGCAGACTCCGGCGGTACACTTGAAGATATCAGATATGATGCTAGCCTTTATGCTATTGCCGGGTATTTGAAAGAAGGCAAAAACTATAAAATATATCATTCATTAGATGATTTTTTTGTAAATAAAAAACAATTAGAACAAATAAAGTTATATTCACCATCCAATGTTGTTTGTTTAAATAACGGTTCGCATTTAGGTTTTCTTTACCGAAAAGAATTTATGGATGCGTTCAAGAAAGATATTGTGCTTAATTAGAAAGGAGAAATCGATGTTTTACAATGTTTTAGAATTGAAAGAACTACCAGAAAAGAAAATTGAAGGATTTGAAATGGAAACCCTTATGGAACGCGGTGATTCAAGTCTTGCGGTTGTTTCATTAAAGAAAGATGAAATTATTGACAATCATATTTCTGTTTGCGATGCTTGCGCGATTGTTTATGAAGGAGAAGCTGAATTCCATTTTGCAGCAGAAAAATTTACTCTTAAAAAAGGTGAATTGATAATGTTCAAAAAAGAAGACGAACACAAAGTCTTAGCTAAAAAAGATACTAAATTCTTATTAATTAAAATTTAACATGCTTCTTTTTTTACAAAACTTAATCTAAATAAAATTACATGAAAACATGCTTCAATCATGGGTTTGCATGGTTATGAACCTTGCAAACCATGTAAGCATGGGTGTTTTGCATGGGTGATATGCCCCAAGCCTAATAGATTTCAGACTTTTTAATTATGTAAAAAAGTCTTTACAATTGAATTTGATGGGTTGTAAAAGCATTCTTAACTCATATAATAGAAATATAGTTGAGAAATCAGTTAGGTATTTGGGGTAGATTTAACAACTGAATTAAGTTGTTTGGAGGAATAAGTGTTTAAAAGTCGTGATATGGGAAGAGCTATAGCTGTTAAAAGATGGACACCAACGGCATTGGAATGTTATAAACGCGGTTGCAACTGTGTAGGATGTTTTTATAGTGATTTTTTCAGTGCAACAGCTCAAAAATGTCAAATGAAAGCTGCTGTTTTAGAGCTTGTTAGAACAATTGGTACACCTAATGTAGAATTACCACAAATTTTGGAGTAGATTAAAAACTTAAGGGTTTAAAAATATTCCAAGATGTTGTACAATTAAAAGGTAGCACATTAGGAGGTGTAAATGCATATACATGTAAATGGTAGAAACATTGAGATTACTGACGCTATTAAAGCCTATGTAAAAGAAAAATTGGGTAAAGTAGTAAACCACTATGATCAAATTACAGCAATAGATGTAGTTTTATCAGTAATCAAAAACCCCGCAGCAACAGGAAAACATGTTGCAGAAGTTTCTTGCAAAATGAATACCGGTGTTGTTCGTTGTGAAGAATCCGCAGAGTCAATGTATGAAAGCATTGATTTATTAGCTGATAAACTTGACAGACAGGTTAAAAAATTTAAAGACAAATCTTTGTCTTCTGACAAGGCTACTATCCGTAACGCAGAAGAAAAAGAAGAAGAAGTTGAGGCATAATCAGAGGCATGATTAACAACAAAAAAGTTGTAGTTATAATGCCTGCTTATAATGCAGAAAAGACTTTAGAAAAAACTTATAATGAGATTTATCAAAATTTCGTCGACGAGATTATTCTTGTCGACGATTTCTCTTCTGATAAGACAAAAGAGATATCCAAACAGCTTAATATTACTACAATTGTGCACGAAAAAAACTTAGGTTACGGCGGTAATCAAAAATCATGCTATAGGGCCGCGCTCAAAGCCAATGCAGATATTGTTATTATGCTTCATCCTGATTATCAATATACACCGAAACTTATTCCTGCAATTGCTTCAATGATGGCTTTTGATGAATATGATGCTGTTATTGCTTCAAGAATGTTGGGAAACTCCGCATTGAAAGGCGGCATGCCGTTTTATAAATTTATTTCTAACAGATTTTTGACCGAGTTCCAAAATTTTGTTATCGGGCAAAAACTATCTGAATATCATACAGGTTTCAGAGGTTTTACAAAACGGGTTTTAGAACATTTACCGTTAGAAGATTGCAGTGATGATTTTATTTTTGACAATCAAATGCTTGCGCTGCTGTTTTATAATGGTTACAAAATTGGTGAGATTTCGTGTCCTACCAAGTATTTTAAAGAAGCTTCTTCTATTAATTTTATGCGTTCATGCAAGTATGGCTTGGAAGTTTTGAGAGTTAGTTTGGAATATAGACTTGCTAAAATGGGGATTGGTATAAAATTGTTTAATAGAGAAGGTAAAAAGCTGGATTTAGATAAAGAATTAAAATATTATTAGGTTATAAAATGAAGATTGTTCTAGCCTCATCGAATGAGCATAAAGTAAAAGAGATTAATTCAATAGCAAATGGATATGGAATAGAGTTCATTCTTCCTCCCGACGGGTTTGACCCGATAGAGGATGGTACGACATTTGAGGAAAATTCATATATAAAGGCTCATGCTGCATGGGCAATTACAAAAAACTGGGCATTAGCTGATGACTCCGGTTTATGTATTAATGCATTAGATGGTAAACCCGGGATTTATTCTGCAAGGTATGCAGAAACCCCTCAGAAACGAATTGAACGGGTGTTGGAAGAGTTAGAAGGTGTAGAAGATAGAACGGCTCATTTTGCATGTGCCATGACACTTTTAAATCCTGATGGGGAAATTGCATTTACTTATACTGGAATTTGTGAAGGTTCAATTATAACCGAACAACGTGGAAGCCATGGTTTTGGTTATGACCCGATATTTTTGTTAAAGGGTTCTGATAAAACTATTGCGGAACTATCTGATGAAGAGAAGAACAAAATTTCTCACCGCTCAAAAGCATTAAATGCAGTCCTCAATTACCTGTGCTCTTCTAACTTGTAATTGGTATGTGCTGGGGCAAAAGAAAACAGGTCGGTTTTTGAATCCTTCCTGTTAAGATTTTACACTAGCCGAAATATAAATAGCAATTTTATTATACACTAAATTTTCTGAAAACACAAATAATATGACGAAATATTAACTTATGTAACGATTATATACTGTTTATATATAAGAACGTCAATTTTCTTAATAATTATGGTTTTATATAATTAAGAGGACGAGCTATGAACAGTTATAAATTTGAGTCAATAGTAAACCGGCAAGAAGCAGACGCATTGAAAGAGATGATTTTCAAGCGTGCAAGAGAGCGTGCAGACTCAATAGCTAAAGAGACTCAAGATACTTATACAAGTGCTGTAAAAAACGATATTATGGATTTGGCAAGAGATACTTTTGTATCTAATAAAAATCCGTTTTCAATAGAACCTGTGCCGGCTCAGCCTGAAGAACAGGCAGAGGTGGGATTTTCAAAAAGAAGAGTGGAGGAAATAAAATCACAAATAAACTATCACAATAGAACAACATCAGAAAAGGTTGTTGAAGAAACTATGTCCGAGGCTCGTATTGAGTTTGGCGGCAGAACTTCTTTTATGGGTGCTTTAAACTTTTTAAACTCTCAAGCATCTATATCTTTGGTGAATAAACGTGGCAAGAACTTTGAAGCTCTTGCATAATTAACTTGTCAATTGTGGCTTAAATTTTTTAAAAATTTAAGAAAAACAATTGACACATTCACGCAATTTTGATAGAATGAACATATAAGAAGTATTCACTTAAGATAAAAATATAAGAAGAGAAAGGAATAACAATGAAGAAGAATGGTTTCACTCTTGCGGAAGTTTTGATTACTTTAACAATTATTGGTGTTATCGCAACCATGACTTTACCGGCATTGATGACTAACACGCAAGAACAACAAGCTAAAACAGCTTTGAAGAAAGGTATTAATACATTAACTGAAGCAGCACAGTTGAGCCAAGCTATTGATGGTATTGATTACGCTTCATTAACATCAAGCAATACAACTAGTGGAGAACTTCTTACAAATCCTTCTCTATATGCGTTGTTGGTTAATAGAACACAAGCTGATATGCAGAAATCAGGTATGAACAGATTGAGAAAAAATGGTCAAGCTGATGCAGCTAACTATACTATGTTCTTCCGTGACGGTACTGCTTTGATGTTCAATCCAGCACAAGCTATGTCTAATGTTGCTGGTGCTAACACACTTGAACCGGATGGTTTACCTCACGGTATTAGAGCTATCTTTGATACAAATGGTATTAAAGGTCCTAACGTAGTATCAAACTGTATGCATATTACAACAGGTACTGATACAGATGCAACTGCAGCATCAACTTCTACTCCGGAACAATTGCAAGCTGTTTGTAACTCTACAAACAGGGTTATCAAAGACCAATTTGCAGTTAGACTTAGAGGCGGATTTGCTGTTCCTAACAGTGCTGCTGCAAGATGGGCATTTGAAAGCAACTAATTCTTTTAGTTTAATATAATAAAAAAGACCGATAGCTCGGTCTTTTTTTATTGCCTGAAATATGTTACAATTGGTTTATAAATTTTATGTGAGGCTTTATAGAATGAAAAAATTAGGATTTACTATTGCTGAGGTTTTGATATCATTAGCATTAATTGGTGTAGTTGCATCATTAACTATGCCATTACTTGTTTCAGAAAATCAGAAAAAAACGCAAGCTGCAAAACTTTCGGTGGCTGTATCGAATTTTGAAACTGCAATGCGTTCTATGATGGCTGCAGAAGATGTAACAGAATTATATGATACAAGAGCTTGGAAAGAGTTGTCCAGGGAATTAACAAATTTTAATAAAAATAATGCTCTAAAATTTATGGGAAATATAGGTGAATATTTGGAACTTACAGATTATTCGGGTTCAATTACAAACTTTTATTCTACTGATTTACCTTTAAAGGGTATTAATAATGAAATCTTCCCGATGGGAAGATTTGATACTGATTTATACGCTGGATTTAAAGCTACCGGTGGTGTTGCATACTTTATTTATATCTGGGATTCAACTCATGGTGAAAATAAAAGAATATCTCAAGCAGAGGCAAACCGTGAAGGTGTAAGTTTACAAGAAGAAGCTGCGAAAGTGATTATTGATGTAAATGGTGCAGCAAAACCAAATATGATAGGGCGTGATATATTTTTCTTTCAATTAGGC
>CAJTWU010000017.1 GCA_910579975.1 uncultured Vampirovibrio sp. | reverse complement strand
TTACTTTTGAAAAAATTGCCTTTTTTATGCCCGTTTGTAAAGTTTTGTAACATTCAACTCAAAAAAAGCTGAAAATCGTAATATTGTACATATTTTTTTTGTATAATAGACTGGTGCTGGGAGAATTATGCGAGAAAGAATTCTATTATTTGTAATATTAACATTATTGGGGGTATTCCTCTTTATTTTTCAAAACTATTGTAATACAGTAGTCGGATTTGTTATATTGTGCGTGTGTATGGTCACTTATGGACTGTATTCTATTGCAGCTATGAAGTACAAAAAGCGTAAATTAAAAAAACATCCTATTGTAATTAATGAAAATTACAAACCATTTATTACAATTATGATTCCTGCACATAATGAAGAGTATGTTATCTCAAATACTGTTGAAAACATTCTAGCAATTAATTACCCTAATTTTGAAATCATAGTTATAGATGATAGAAGTTCTGATAACACAGCTGCAGTTATCCGAGAACTTGAAGCAAAACATGACAAAGTAGTTGCTCTCGTTCGCAGCCAAGAGGCTTTTCCTGGAAAATCTGCTGTTCTTAATGATGCCTTTGAAATTGCAAAAGGTGAGGCAATTCTTGTATTTGATGCTGATGCAACCGTTGAACCTGATTTTCTAAATAAATTAGTACCAAATCTTGAACCGGCGGATGTCGGAGCTGTTCAAGCAAGAAAAATTATTAGAAACAAAGATTATAATTTCCTTACTAAATGTCAAAATAACGAGTACACAATGGATACACATCTTCAAGCCGGACGTGATGCAGTAAAAGGTGCTGTTGAACTTCGCGGTAACGGAGAATTAATTAAAAGGGAAGCTCTGATTGACATTGGCGGATGGAATAACTACACCATTACTGACGATTTGGATATGTCAACAAGACTGCATATCAAAGGATGGGATGTACGTTTTTGTCCTGAAGCTTGTGTATATGAAGAAGGGATTATTTATTTATTCCCGCTGTTTAGACAAAGAAGACGCTGGCTTGAAGGAACAATCCGCCGTTATTTGGAATATTCCGGCGAAGCTTTGCGTTCAAAAAAAATGTCCCTTAGAGCACGTCTGGATATGGGAATTTACATTACTCAATTCATAATGCCTCTTTGGTTTATGATGGAAGTAGTTTCAAGAATATCAAAATTGGCAATTGACCGCACTGATTTTCATAATGTTTTATGGTCATCACTTATTGTATCAGCAGTTGTAGGTATTGGTTTTATTTTAACAATAAGATACAGTTTAAGAAGATATGATGCAGTTCCAAGATTAAGTGCAATGAAACAGGCACTGGAAACAACTATTTACTTCCTTATTATTTGGTTCCCGATGGAATTATTTATTTGCGGCAAGATTTTATTCTGCAAAAAGGATATGAACTGGGGTAAAACTGCTCACGGTTTAGTTATGGAAGAACAACAAAAACAAGAATTACAAGAGGTAGAGGTATAGATAGCATGTTAACAACTATAGATTATGAATATGTAAGAAATACAGTAAGACAAGTTCCTGATTTTCCAAAACCCGGAATTTTGTTTTTAGATATAACAACAGCAACTAAAGATGCTAAATCAATGAATATGATGATTGAATTTTTATATGAAAAATTCAAAGATGAAAAAGTTGATTATATTGCCGGCATTGAATCACGAGGATTTATTTTTGGTGCACCTCTTGCTTGCAAATTAGGTGCCGGATTTATTCCAATCAGAAAACCTAACAAACTGCCGGCTGATACAATTAAAGAAACTTATTCTTTAGAATATGGAACAGATACAATTGAAATGCATACAGATGCCGTTAAAGCCGGTGATAGAGTTGTAGTAATCGACGATTTGTTAGCAACCGGAGGCACTGCTGTTGCTGCTTGCAATCTTGTTAAAAAAGCAGGAGCAGATGTTGTTGCAGCAGCATTCGTTATCGAGCTTGACCCTCTAAAAGGCAGAGAAAAAATCGAAGCTAAAGGGGTAAATGTTATTTCAATGTTAAATTACGACTTAGACTAGTAAGTAAGTCTTCGACCGAGCCTTTATTCAAAAGAACTGATTGAACAGTTGTATTAATCATTAGATTGATTTCTTTTTGATTGTTGCGCTGCTTAACTTGCGGTGTGATTTTATTAATTTGTTTTGCACTTATTGAGCGCGCTTTTGAGGTCAAATCAGAATAGTCATTGTAGAAACTATCTTTTAAAGTATTAGAATTAGTTGCAATAATATTAGTCATTTTAGCAAGCTCTAATTGATTTTCGGCATTTGTAAGATACAAGCAGAAATCAAGAGCTTCTTTTTTATGTTTTGCTCTTAGAGGAATAACAAAATTCATAACTGAAAAATCATTCTGACCTACAGGACCTTTTATTTGCTCAATCACATCAGTTTCAGCATAAACACTTGGTGCATTTTCTTTAATCATATTTAAGAAATTTGCTCCACCCTGATAAAATACAATTTTACCCGCCATATACTGTTCCAGTGCTTCACGATGAGTAAAAGTAATGGTTTCAGGCGGGATTAAATCGTTTTGATAAAGAGTTTTAAACATTTCAAAAACTTTTTGACTCTCAGGAGAATTCAAATCCTCAAGCTCAGAAACCCCGTATTTATTAAGAATTTTAACCATGGTATCATTTTCGGTAATCGTTGGAAGATAAGAATAAGCGCCGGTGTTTGTTTTGATTTTTTCTGATACAGAAGCGAGTTCTTTGTATGTTTTTGGAAGCCTTAATAGTCCCGATTTTTGGAACAAAGCTTTGTTATAAATAGTAATCGCGCTCGTTGCATACCATGGAATTGAATAAATCTCATCTTTATACCTTAGAGCATTTATAATTTCAGGATTAAATTCTGCAAGTTTTGTTTCATCGATTTTCCATAATGTTCCTTTTTGTGCAAGAATTGCTGAAAAATCAGGATTTAAGTTAATTAAATCCGGTGGATTATCCGTCATAACAGCTGCAAGAGTTCTCTTTTCTCCTTCAGAAAAAGGAACATCAACCCATTTTATCCGAACATTTGGATGTTCTTTTTCGTATGTGCGGATAACTTTATACATATAACCTGAATAGTCACCCATCTGTAGAGTCCAAAAAGTTATTTCCCGCAACGAGTTATCTTTTCTAATTGAACATGCCGTTAAACTTAAAACAGATATAACTATTAAAAAAAATATTATCAATTTTTTCATTACTTAACCTCTGTATTCAAATTCAAATCAACATATTTGAACATATTAACAATAATCCCGGGTTGAAAATAATAAATATCATTACAAGGAGTAATTTTTAAAATTGAATTCAACGGGTCAATACTTGCGATTGTTGCAAGATATTTATTATTTGCTGCAGTAAAAATAATATAACCGTTTGCTGTTTGGATTTCATCAACAGCAAATTTGTTTGCAGAAACCGCACCAAGAGTTAAATAGAAAAGTTTTTCCTGATTAGTTGCAAACATTTTTGTACAGGTTTCAAAACTAACATTTTGAGGAACGGTTAATGGAAGCTGTTCATCTGCAAACACAGGTGTCATAAATAACAGAGCAAATAACATTATCAATTTTTTCATAAAAACCTCTCCCGTACTAAAATATTTTAACATAGCGCTCAAACCTTGTAAACATTTATGAAGAGGTTGTTGTAATAATATTGTGAAACAGTATGATTAAATTAGTAAGTACCAGCCCAACTATAGGAAGTGTATCGTTGAGAATTAATCCAATTCAGCAGAACATTGGCATAATGCAAAATATTAAAAGAGTTGATAAAACAACTAAATCACCTGACACATCTACTATCTTAGAACTTGCTGCCGACAACTATGGAAGAGCTCTGGTGTTCAAAGGTATTAGTGAAAAAATTAAAAATGCCGTTACAAGAGCACCTTTTGAAGACAAACTTGCAGTTGGATTGCAAGAGTTGAGAAGAAGCCAAGGCGGAGGAAATTTTTTACTAATTGCCAAAAATTTAAAAGAGATTAAAAATCTAACACAATATCTTGACTTGCCGGCTCCAGTCAAAAAATTAATTATCTTAACGGATGAACAGATAAAAGAGAATTTGTTATTTACTAAATTGGGTCAAACTATTACTATATTTAATACAACTAACAGTCCAATAATAACAAGTGATTTAGAAATGTTACCTCCAGGTGCTGCTATAGAAGTATTTAGCGGAGACCATTTTAGATTACCTGATGGCTGGATAGAAATTAAAGAAAAACCAGACACGGATGTTGATTTAGAAAAACATTCTTCTCTTTTTATGCAAGTTTTGGATTATACAACCCAATTTATTGAATTAGCACAGAAACATAATAAAAATATCATAGACTTTATAAATACAATTGATAAACCGGAAGAAAAATCAAAAGGATTGACTTTTAATGCAGTTGGCGGACAAGATACCGTAATTGAAGCTCTTAAAAAGAACATATTATTCCCGCTTAAATATCCTGATGTCTTTGACGGATTTATGGTTAGCAGAGGAGCTATTCTGTATGGTCCTCCGGGTACGGGAAAGACTCTTTTAGCACAAACTCTTGCTGCAGAATCAGGCGCCTCTATTTTTGAACTTTGTGCAACAGATCTTGCCGATAAATATGTTGGTGAGTCTGAAAAGAATTGTCGTGAACTGTTTTCGAAAGCAGTTGACGCTCAGCCAAGTATTATTTATTTTGATGAGATTGATGCTCTTGGTAAAGCCCGCGGGGAAGACAAATATGGGGATAAATTACTAGCTCAATTTCTATCATTGATGAGTGATTTAGAAAAACGCGGTGATAATGTTTTCGTTATCGGTTCGACTAATAGAAAAGAAGACTTGGACACTGCTTTTACACGTTCAGGAAGATTTTCAACTCTTTTAGAGGTTAAGGCTCCTGATTTAAAAGGAACAAGACAAATTCTTGATATTCATACAAAAGGTAAACCAATTGATGAAGATGTTGATAAAGATGATATTGCAAAACGTATTTATGAAAAGAAAATGACTGGTGCTGATATTGCTTTAACGGTTAAAGAAGCGTTTTCACATGCTCTTGAAAGAACCGGTATTTATGAAAGCATGAAAAAAAATGCCTATTCTCCTTTGATGAAAGAATATTTAACTATAAATACAGAAGACTTTATTTATGCAATAGATAATTTTAAAAGCGGGGCTAATAATCGAACTCCTGTAGGCTTTAAAAAATAAAAATCAGCTGGTTGAACCTTATCATAAAAAGTAAATTTTTCGTAACAAAAACGAGCATTTTTTTATACTTTACTATACAATGTTCATGACGAATTAAGGATTGACTCATGATGGAAACTTTTGAATTGACAAATTATAATTTTTATTCAAGCAGACTCGACATGGAGCTTATTACGACCATCGTTGATACCTTGAAAGAAATTTTAGAAGAAGATAAAAAACAAGAACAGCCTTTATTTTTAAAGGTTGCCGATGATTTTATCCTTAACATTGCTCGCAAAGTAGTTCAAGAAAAGAAAAAAACTTTCTTAATTGGTATAACAGGTGAAAGCGCTTCAGGTAAAACAGTATTTGTTGATAATACAATTGAAGCTGTAGTACGTGATAAAAAAGAAGGTATTTACACCGTTATTCGTCAAGACGATTATTATAAAGATACTTCTAAAGAACTTAAGGAAGCAGGAAGCTATGATGCTTTATTCAAAACAGGCTTTAGTTTTGACACTCCGGATGTTATCAATCTTGCTTTAATGAAAGAACATCTTAAATCATTAAAAGAGGGTGATTCAATTGTTTCACCTAATTATGATTTTGTAACTTGTGTTTCCAGTCCAAATGGAGAAATTAAAAAACCGGCAAAAGTTATTTTAACAGAAGGACTTTATGTTTTAAATGAAGAAGTCAGAGACATTATGGATGTAAAAGTTTATGTGTTTACTCCTCTTGCTGTTATAAAAGAACGTTGGTATAAACGTGCAGCATCACGCGGTAAAACAGGAGAAGCTGCTGATTTACAGTTCAAAGACGTAAATGAAACTGCACAGCAATACATTCGTCCAACTTATCAAATAGCTGATTGTATAATTAACGGCATGGTTGATAAAGAGTATATTAAAATAATAACAGATAAAATAATGTGCAGACTAGCTGAAGTTTGCTGCTAGGAGCATGTTCAGCGCTCGTTCAATTTGTAGTCTGTTATAATCTTGTAGAAAGACGGGGTGCACTCCGCCAATGAGGTATAAAAAATGTTTGAATTAAAAGCACAAATGTATTTTGCAGCAGCGCATCATTTATTGAATTATGATGGTGAATGCGAAAATCAACATGGTCATAACTGGTTAGTAGAAGCTTATGTACAAGGAAACTCGCTGGATAAAAGCAATATCCTTGTTGATTACAAAGTTCTTAAGCATGAATTAAAATCTGTTTTAGATTTATTAGACCATAAAGATTTAAATGAACTGCCTTATTTTGAAAACGAAAGCCCGTCAAGCGAGATGATTTCACAATTCATTTATAATCAATTAAAAGACAAAATCGGTCTTGTGAGTAAAGTTTCTGTTTGGGAAACTCCTACTTCTTGCGCTAGTTACTATGAGGCATAAAAGTGGATTTAATTCAGTCAATATTAATGGGGCTCGTTCAAGGGTTAAGTGAGTTTTTGCCGATATCAAGTTCTGCACACTTAGTACTTACCTCAAATTTTTACAAAGTTTTTAAAGGAATTGAGATTGTAACAGAGTCTAATCAAGAGATTTTTCTTGATATTATGCTGCACTTAGGAACCCTTATTGCTGTATTGATTTTCTTTAGAAAAGAAATATGGGAAATTATAAAAGCATTATTTTCCGGCAAACGTGAGGATAAAAACTTTAAAACAGGTATTTATATAATTATTGGAACATTTGTTTCTGTACTTATAGCATTTCCTTTAAAAGATATTGCCGGTGCTTTAGTATTCAAACCAGCATTTGTAGGAATACTTTTAATTTTTACAGGGTGCTTGCTTTTATTTAGTGAAAAGTATTCCAAAAAAATTATAGAGAAAAAATCTATAACTTTAAAAAATTCAATTTTAATTGCAATTGCTCAAGGTCTTGCTGCGCTTCCCGGTTTTTCACGTTCAGGCTTAACTATTGCAACTGGATTATTGAGCGGTATTGGAAGAGCCGAAGCAGCAAAATATTCTTTTTTATTATCAATTCCTATAATTTTAGGCGCTTCAATGCTTTATCCTATGATGACACTTGATATAAAAGAAGCTGCAACTTATAACTGGACGGCAATTATTGCCGGTACAATAGTTTCAGGCATATCCGGATATTTATGTATCAAATATTTCTTAAAATTTGTTTCTAAATTCTCATTATCTGTTTTTGGATATTATTGTTTAATAATGGGAATATTTACCGTTATATTTTTTATGGGGAGATAGGCTATGAACCAATACATTGAACATACACTTTTAAAACAAGAGGCAACTAAAGCTGAAATAAAAAAACTTCTTGATGAAGCAATTGAATATAAGTTTTTGGGAGTTTGTGTAAATCCTTGTTATGTAAAATTTGCGTGTGATTATATACAAAACTCCGACATAAAAATTGTTACAGTAATTGGATTTCCTCTAGGTCAAACTACAACTGAAGCAAAGGTTTTGGAAACAATTGATGCTGTTAAAAATGGCGCTGATGAAATTGATATGGTTCTTAATGCTGGAAAGCTCAAAGACGGAGAAGATAATTTTATTGTAAATGAAATTTCTGCAATCAAAGGTGCATGTATGGGAAGAAACTTAAAAGTTATCCTTGAAACAGATTTATTAACACAAGAAGAAATTAAACATGCTTGTGAATTATGCATAAAAGGTGGAGCCGATTTCGTTAAAACATCTACAGGTTTTGTAAAAAATGGAGTTGGAGCAAAAACTGAAGATGTTAAATTGATGTATGAAACAGTAAAAGCAAAAGGACTAGGGGTTAAAGCCTCCGGAGGAATACGAGATAAAGAAACAGCATTAAAGATGATTGAAGCCGGTGCAACAAGATTAGGTACAAGTTCCGGGGTAAAGATTTGTTCGTAGAAATTCATGGCTTGCAAGGAGCGAAAAGAAAACCTCCCTACGAAAAGAGGGAGGAAAATTTGAGCGATGAGGATTCTTTATTATATTAAACGCGAAATGCTAAACAATCATTAAACTTTATGCTAATATAAGAGCTAGTAATAAGGGAGAATAAATGAATTATTCTAATCTTTTTGATTTAGCTAGGAATTTTTATACATTGCTTTCATACAATGATAAATACGGACGGGCAAAAATACCTTTCAGATACTTTTTTGAGTTGACCTATCGCTGTAATTTGCAATGCCCTTATTGTTATATAGGAAACGAGCGCAATAAACTAGAGCTCACAACAAACGAGTGGAAAAAAGTTATTGACCAAATACCTTTTTATTCAATCGTAACTCTTGTTGGCGGAGAACCGCTTATCAGAAAAGATTTTATTGAAATTTTGGAGTACACTTCTAAAAAAGTTTGGAATAAAGTTCATGTTGTATCCAATGGGATTTTAATGAATGACGAAATTATAAAATCATTCATTAAATACAAGCTTCTTCTTCTATCGGTTTCACTGGACGGATGGGGAGAAAACCACGACAAAAACAGGGGTAAAGACGGGATTTTTGATAAAATTGTTTCAAACTTAGAGAATTTAAAATCACAAAAACCAAACCAGATGGTCGATATAAAGACAATAGTTTTAGAGAATAATCTTGATGATTTGGTTAAACTTTATAAATATTGCGATACAATGGGTTTTGATTTTCTTTCAATTTCGTTTTTAAGAAACAATAATTGGAAACAAAACTCTATTTTACAAGAGCATTTTATCCCTGAATTTAACAAAAATTATCCTATAAAACTTTATTTCGATATGGAACATTTTAAAGAAGTTTATAAAGAAATTGAAAGTTTATCAAAAAAATCAAAAGTTAAATTAAGGTTCTCGCCAAAATTTGAATACCTTAATAACCCGCTTAAGGAAATTGAAACATTCTTCCAAACACCTGAAAACAAGCATGTTAGTGAGATTTACAAACCTTGCACATATCCTTATAACAATATGATGATAAACCCTGAAGGTTTTATTTACCCCTGTTTATCAATTAAAATAGGAAATGTCAAAGATAAACCGATAAAAGAACTTTTTAACGACCCTAAATACTGCTGTTTTAGGAAAAATCTTAAAGCTGCCGGAGGAACATTTGGCGCGTGTCAATTATGCTGTGAAAATTTCCTATTAACAGACGATAAACAAACCAGCTAAATCCGCTACAATACTAAAATGCAGCAAACCATACAGGAATTAAAGTTCAAAGGCAACTGGCGTTCATATCAGCAAAGAGTACTGGATGAACTTAATTTTCATCTTGCTGATGATAAACTCAATATTGTTGCCGCCCCCGGAGCCGGCAAAACAACACTGGGAATTGAAGTTCTTACAAGATTAAAACATCCAGTGCTTATTCTCACACCTACTATTACAATAAAAAACCAGTGGAAACAAAGAATTATTGATAATTTTCTCGCAGAAGCTCCTGAAAAGAATTTTATAAGCGATGATATTGAACAAATCGGTACAATAACAATTTCTACATATCAAAATATCCATTCCCTTTATAAAATACCTGAACGCAAAGCAAAACTTATTAAGGATTTGAAATCCAATGGAATACAGACTCTTATTCTTGATGAAGCACATCATTTAAGAACAGAATGGTATGCAACACTTATTGATATCTGTAAAAAACTTAAAAATGAAATTTTTCGAGTTGTATCTTTAACAGGGACGCCTCCTTATGATGTCTCACCTTCAGAATGGCAAAACTATAACTCTTTATGCGGCCCTGTGGATGCCGAAATTTCGATTCCTGAACTGGTTAAAGCAGGAGACTTATGTCCGCATCAGGATTTAGTTTATTTTTCAGATTTAACAGAAGAAGAACAAAAAATCGTTGATGATTTTGAAGCAAGACGAAATGAGTTTTTCAAATACATAAATGAAGACTCCGAGTTATTGTATTCTGTAAAGTCTTCACCTTTTGTAAATGATTTAGAAAATAATGTTGAAATAATTTATGAAAACACTAATTTCACAATTTCTTTGATTTCATATCTTTTAAGTGTCGATAATTTGAATATCGAAGCACGCATTTTAACAGAATTTTTAGAGTTAGAACTAATTAATATACCTCAATTTGATTATCAAATTGCAGAAACCCTTTTTGAAGGGATAACAGGAGAGTTCAAAGATTATTTCAAAAACTCTGTTTTAATAAAAAACCGATTGAGACGCCTTCATTTAACCAAAGGTAAAACTGTTGATTTAACAGGAAAAGTCGATTTCAAAAACCTTTTTGCAAGAAGCAAAAATAAATTAAATGCGATAAAAAACATTACTGAATTTGAATACAAATATCTTGAAGAAGAACTTAGAGAAGTTATTTTACTGGACTTTATCGGGATTGGAGATTCCGATGGATTAAATATAGTTTCTGTTTTTGATGAACTGTATCCAACAAGAATTAAACTGGGAATTTTAACAGGAAATCTTATTGTTATACCTGAAACAGAAAAAGAAAATTTGTATAAAATTCTGGAAGAAAAAAATATACCTAAAGAAAAAGTTCTGACGGCAGAATTTAAGCCGTTTTATTTGAGAGTAGAAGCTTACGGTATAGTTGATATCGTATCTGTTATCACAGAACTTTTTGAAAGAGGTTCTCTTAATGTACTAATAGGAACCGCAGCTCTGTTGGGCGAAGGCTGGGATTCTCCTTGCGTTAATACTTTAATCATAGCAAGCATTGTGGGCTCTTTTATGTTATCTAATCAGATGAGGGGAAGAGCTTTAAGGATAAATAAAAAAAATCCTCAAAAAACTTCAAACATCTGGCATTTGGTTTCTTTAGGGTACAAATCAACTGATATTGATACTATTAAAAAAAGGTTTAATACTTTTGAAGGTATTAGCTATGATAAAACTAAAAAAATCCAAAACGGATTAAAACGACTGAATTTGGATAAAAGTTTAACCTGTGAAGAACTAAACAAACAGTGTTTTGACTATGCAAAAAGAAGAAATACTTTACCACAAATGTGGGAACAGGTTTTCCAAAAAAGTGAAATCACTGAACAAAAACTTGCACCAATGGTTTATGATGTAATTGAAAGTACCCAAACTCAAAGCTCTATTATTGTTAGCGATAAAATCCCACAATGGTGTAAGTTTATGGAAACTTTGATTGATAAAAACAGTATTTATACCTCCTCCAAAAAGAAATCTAATAATCTATTTTTAAAACTATGCAGATTTTACGGGTTAATTAAGAATGATTATGAAAAAACACTGGAAAGAAACAGACAGATTTTCCTTGAAGAAGCTATTCTAGAAACTATAGCCCGATGTTTATTAGACACACTTTATCTTATTGGTGTAATCAAAACTGATTATGAAAATCTTGAATTAAAAATAAATAAAGAATTGGACACTAATTTTTATATCACATTAATAGGATGTACAAATTACGAAAGACATATATTTATTCAGGTTTTTGAAGATATGTTTAAAATATCAGACAACAGATATATTCTTAAGCAAGCATCCAGATATCTTGCAGTTCCTGATATAATTGGTAAAAATGGAAAGAATGTCAAACTATTTGTTCAACACCTTGAAAAAGAATTGGGTATGTTTGAGATAATATTCACAAAATCACAGAAAGGTTACAGAGAATTGTTAAAAGCAAAATATAATACTTTTGAAGTTCCAAAAGTTAAGAACAGCAGAACATGGATATAAGGTTTTTGTATGAGTTTATTTAGTAGAATTAAGAATATAATAAGAAGCAATATCAATCAGTCGGATAATGAGCCTGAAATTGATATTAATTCCTATGAGGATATATATTATCAAGACTCAAAAATTGACGAAAATGAAGAAGATAAAAAATACTATAAAATTCTGGAGCTTGAATATGGTGCTGATTTTAATCAGATAAAAAAAGCCTATAGAAGATTATTAAAAAAATATCACCCTGATTTATATCAAACAGAACCTGAAAAACTCAAAACAGCTCAGAAAGTAACAAAACAAATTAACGAAGCATATACATATTTTGAAAGGAAGTTTTTATGAATTTATTTTTAAGAATACTCAAGTTTTTTCAATCCGAAGCACACGCAGTTGTCTCAAAATTTGAAGATCCGGTAAAACTGATTGAGCAAGGTATCAGAGACCTTAAAAAAGATTTTGATGACTCTATGAAAAGCGTTGCTCAACTAAAAGCCATTTCAATCGGTGCTAAAAAGGAATTGGAAGTAAAAAAACAAATCGCAGCTGATTACGAACAAAAAGCAATGCTTCTTCTTGAAAAAGCTCACAAAGGAGAACTTGAGCAATCAGAAGCTGATAGATTAGCTGGTGAAGCACTCAAGAAAAGACAAGAAGCCTTAAAAGAAATTCAAAATCTAACAACTAATATCAAGAATTACGATTCTTCACTTGGAGTTATGGAAAAGAAAATTTTGCAGCTCAAAAATAAAATTAAAGAGTCTGAAAATGAATATACTTCACTCAAAGCTCGTGCTACAGTTGCTAAAACAACTAAAAAAATCAACCAGCAATTATCGTCAATGAACTCAGAGTCAACAATGGCTATGATTGAAGAAATGAAAACAAAAATTCAGGAAGAAGAAAACTTAGCAGAAGCTTACGCCGAAACAAGTATGCTTGAAACTTCTGTTGACGATGAAATAAATAACGCAATAGGAACAGATTTAGATGTCCAAAAATCACTAGAAGCTATGAAACAAAAATTATTAGCAAATCCGAAAGATTAAAGAATAAAAAAAATGGCGCGGGTTTCACCCGCGCCATTTTTTATTATGTTTTTATACTCTTGCAAGTTTTGCTTCGCTTTCAAGAGCAAGAGTAACTGTTGTAATATCACAAACAGAAGATGGTCCAAAGTACTGAATAGCACCAGGGAACAAGTATCGGTCGTTCATTGCCCAGTCTTCTCTGTTTGCTTCAAGTTTCTTGAATACAGGACCATCAAGTTCGACTAAAGCCTTTTTGATAACAGGTTTCATTTCACCATGACGTCTTTCCATATTCATCATCATTGTAAGAGGAACACCGCCGGCAATCCAATCATTAGCCGGTTCAGTTAGGTTTCTTACTGATGATAAGTAGCCTGTTAAACCAAAGTTAATCAAAGCAAATGCATTGAAACCAAGTGAATAACAGTAATCAGCATCAAAGTTAGAAGGGAATGCACAACGTCCTTCATATCCAAAGAAGTGTGATTGTGTTGAGAATTTACCGTTGAATTTACCTTCTTTTTTAAGAACTGCTAATTTTTCTTCAACCATAGAGATTAAAAGTTTTTCTGTTTCAATTTTAGAAACCTGAACGTTACCGTGAGGGTCTCTATCCATCAATAACTGAGATTTAATCAATGCTGGTAAAGATTTGAATACAGAAGCATTTTCGCTTGAAAGTGTATTTTCAATAATAGCGATTTTTTCAGCATCTGTTCCATTTGAATACTTTGAATCTTTTTCCAAAGTCGGCATAATATCGTTTAAATTAGCAATCATTGATTTAAGTTCAGGAACAAATTCAATTAAACCTTCAGGAATAACGGCAATACCGAAGTTTTTACCATTATTTGAACGTCTCACAACGATATCTGTAATATAATCGATGATTGAAGAAAGAGACATTTTCTTTTGTTCAACTTCTTCTGAAATCAATGTAATATTTGGCTGGGTTTGAAGAGCTGCTTCAAGTGCTACGTGAGAAGCGCTTCTACCCATAATTTTCACAAAGTGCCAATATTTTTTAGCGGAATTAGCATCTCTTTCGATGTTACCGATTAATTCTCCATAAGTCTTAGTAGCTGTATCAAATCCGAAAGAAATTTCGATTTGTTCGTTTTTCAAGTCACCGTCAATTGTTTTAGGACAACCGATTACTTGAATACCGGCATTATTAGCAACAAACCATTCTGCAAGAAGAGCAGCATTTGTATTAGAATCGTCACCACCAATAATAACTACTGCTGATAAATCTAATTTTCTGCAAACTTCAAGAGAAGATTTGAATTGTTCTTCTGTTTCAAGTTTAGTTCTACCTGAACCAATAATATCAAAACCGCCGGTATTTCTATAGTCATTAATGAATTCATCGTTGAATTCTACATATTTTCCTTCAATTATACCGCTTGGTCCACCCAAGAAACCATAAAGTTTGTTAGAAGGATTAGCTTGTTTAAGAGCATCATAAAGCCCGGCAATAACATTATGTCCGCCTGGTGCTTGTCCGCCTGAAAGAATTACACCAACATTTCTTTGTTCAGAATGCTTAGCTTCTGTTGAAGTTGAAAATGTAACAGTTGGTTTTCCATAAGTATTTTTGAATAATTCTTTGATTTCTTCTTTGTTGGCAACAGCTTCTGTAGCAGCACCCTCTTGAGAAACCAAATGATTAATACCGCTAGCCAAAGATGAAGGTAATTTTGGCTGGTATTTTAATCTTTCGATTTGTAATGGTGATAAGTTTGTCATAAAAAACTTCCTTTCTTCTTTTGATAGAATTATATCATGAAGAAAACCAGCAAAAAATATTTTTAGAGGGTTTAAAAAGATTATGAATAATAATATTTCCTTTCGCGCAAATTTTATCAGTCCTAGTCAAATAAGAACTTCTGCTTGTAAAGAAATCCGCACTTCTTTTGTAGAACTAAAAAGCAAATGCTTTAATGACAGAAATGTACTTAGAGATGTTGAATCACAATGGGGTGAAGGTCAATCTTTTGCAACAGAAATTTTACGCGATTTGGAAAATAGTATATTCATGTTTAATCCAAATAAAAGGTACTTTGCACTAACCATGCAAAATAAACAATTTGACAAACTAATACCTAAAAAAATACTTGGATTAGCCGAAATAATTCAAGGGAATGGTCGTATTAAACTTAAATACCTTCAAGCTGATCCAAAAAATAATATGCATTCTTCCAATCGCAAATTTACAGGTATAGGAACAGCTATCCTTAACGCCCTCAAAACTCTTTTTCCTAAAAATGATATTGTTCTTCAAACAGCAGCATCAGCAAGAGACTTCTATAAATTCAACGGTTTTGAAGAATGGGGTATCGAAAACGAAATGATTTTCAGGCATTCAAAAGCAGAAGACTTGCCCAAATCACAATAATACCGGACATTACACCAGCAATTGCATAATGCCAGTCCCCATATTCATGGGAAAGCGGGAGTAATGTATCGAACGCAATATATATCATAATTCCTACAACAACCGCCATTAAAAACCCTACAAACATTTGCGGCAAAAACCACGATAACAATCCTAAACCAATCAAAGCCCCGATTGGTTCGGTCATACCGGTCCAGAATGAGTACCAGATTGCTAATCTTTTTTTGCCTGTAGCGTGGTATATAGGAAGCGCTACCGCAATACCTTCAGGAATATTATGCAATGCAATCGCTAACGCTACTGTAATGCCTAATGTCAAATCTTGAGAAGAAACAAGAAAAGTCCCTAATCCTTCTGGGAAATTGTGAATTGCAATTGCAATTGCAGTCAAAATTCCTGCTCTCTTAATATGAGTATGACTGTTAAGATGTTTTTCAGAATTTTCAAAATCTTCTTCTTCAATATGATCAGGAAGAAATATATCAATTAGCTTTGAAATAATCGTACCGGCAATAAAACCAAAAAATACAATCCAAGCATAATTATTAGGGAAATATGCCTTTAGCAAATCACCAGCTGAAGTTAAAATTTCTGTAAAAGATACAAAAATCATTACACCAGCAGAAAATCCTAATCCTAATGATAGAACTTTCATATTGTTTTTATTTACAAAAAAAGTTATAAATCCGCCTAAAACAGTTGCCAAACCGGCAATTGCAGTCATTAAAAGAGGAATTTTCCAATTAATCATCCTTTCCTCCAAGCATTGCCACATTTGTCATCCCAAATTTTGCAGACAAATCATCAATATGGTGAATTAAATAAACAAACGGCTCAAGGTCTTTTTCGTTCAAATCTACAATTGCACCCCAATCTGCTCTAGCGTGGTGAGCCGCTATCATTTTTGCAACACGCTTAAAACCGGCAGCCATACAAATTGTAAATCCGTATTGAGAATGAGAAATCCATTCTTTTCTAAAACTTTCATCGTAATCGATTAAACCTGTTTCTAAATCTATTGTGTATTCAAAAATCTTACCAATATCATGTAAAAGACAAGCCGCATATACTTCATCACAATTAACTCTCTGGAAAAAATTATCCATATTAACTTCTGCATATTTTAAACATTCTAAAATATGAACCATCAACCCGCCGATATAATTGTGATGCATAAGCTTTGCTGCAGGCATTATGAGAATTTTATCTTTATTATCATTATAAATATTTAAAACAAAATCTTTTAATTTTTCATCTTTAATTTTTTCAATAAAACCCAAAATTTCTTTATATGTTTTTTCACGTTGAGCTTCGTCAAGTCCGGTTTTCGCTTCTTTGATTAATTCAAGAGCATTAATAAGACAATTGTTAAATTTTTCATTGAAAGAGGCTGATACAATTCTTAAAACATTACCGCACCTAAACAGTTTCAAATCCATTCGATTAAGTGCTTCTTCCCACATAATACAGTTTAAAGTTTCACCGTTTTCCGGATTTTTAAGCTGGAGCTTACCCATTTTTGTACCGGATTTTGTATCCCCGATTGCAAAAGTTACCACTTCATAATGTATTTCTGTACTAAACATGTTTATCCTCCAAACTTATGTAAAATTATACCATAAAATATTGACCTTTCTGCTAAAATAATATATTGTAAGAAAGTTATTAGAAGAGCGGAGGTTCACATGGAATTTCATCACATGCCGTTAAATGGCGCAAACTACACAGATGCAGACATAAAGCGTCTTATTGCTGAATATAATATTCAGTTTATTAAATTACAATTCGTTGACATTAACGGACAAGTAAAAAATTTAGCAATTCCATCTGAACATATAGATAGAATTCTTAATAATGAGATTATGTTAGATGGTTCTTCTATCAAAGGGTTCAGAGATATTGAAACTTCTGATATGTTTTTCTATCCTGACAAAAATACTTTCCAAATCCTTCCTTGGCAAGAACGCGACGGCAAAAATTCTGCACGCTTAATCTGCGATATATACAATGCTGATGGTTCTCCTTTTGAAGGATGCCCGAGATGTAATCTAAAAAGATTAATGGCTGAAGCTCAAAAACTTGGTTTTTCAATGAATGTTGGACCAGAAGCTGAATTCTTCTTATTTGAAAAAGATGATGATAATAAAATAACAACTAAAACTCATGATAGAGCAGGCTATTATGATGTAGGTCCTGATGATTTAGGCGAAACTGTGCGTTCAGAAATCGTAAGTACACTTCAGGAAATGGATTTTGATATCGAAGCTTCTCATCACGAAGTAGCTGATGGTCAACACGAAATTGACTTCAAATATTCTGATATTCTTACAACTGCAGATAATGTTGCAACATTTAGGGTTGCAGTAAGAGCAATTGCTGCACAGTACGGATTACATGCAACATTTATGCCAAAACCTGTTTATGGAATTAACGGTTCTGGTATGCATTGTAATATTTCACTATTCAAAGACGGTAAAAATGCTTTTTATGATGAAAATTCTGAATATCAACTTTCTGATACCGCTCGCTATGCAATTGGCGGTATGCTGAAACATATTAAAAGCATAACAGCAATCCTTAATCCTACGGTAAACAGTTATAAACGTCTTGTACCGGGATATGAGGCACCTGTTTATATGGCTTGGTCACTTGCTAACAGAAGTGCGTTATTAAGAGTACCGGCAAAACGCGGTATTTCAACACGGGTTGAACTTCGTTCACCGGACCCTAGCTGCAACCCTTATCTTGCTTTTGCAACAATTCTTGCTGCATGCTTAGATGGCGTAAGAAATAAAATTGAACCGCCAAAACCTGTTGAAGCTAATATCTATAAACTTAACGACAAAGAAAGAAAAAAATTAAAAATAGAATCTTTGCCGGGAAGTTTAAAAGAAGCTCTCTACTATATGCAGAACTCTCTCATTGTCAAAACAGCATTAGGTCAGCACATTGTAGATGAATTTGTTACAGCTAAAGAAATTGAATGGGACTCTTTTAGAACTTATGTTTCACAATGGGAACTGGATAAATATTTAGAAAGATACTAAAAAAACGGGCTTATTAAGCCCGTTTTTTTTATTTTCCTAAAGCATTTGCTTTTTCGGCTGTTTCTTTTATAACTTCATAAAATATTTTTTCTGTATCAACTTTTTCCAGAACATCAACCCCAACTCTTGTGCAACCACCTTTTGTTGCCACATTAGAAACAAGTTCTTCCATAGAAATTTCACGGTTCAATGCCATTTTAGCAGAGCCGATTGCTGTTTGTATACTTAATAATAAGGATTTTTCATAGTCCAACCCCAGTTTTTCACCCGCACGAGCAATATCATTAATTACTTTATAGAAAAATGCCGGACCTGAAGCTGAAATTGCAGTTACAATATCAATTTGAGACTCATCAACAACTATACATCTGCCGATTTTTTCCATTAGTGATTTAACAAAACTAATATCTTCATTATCAGTACATTTTCCTCCGCAAATACCACTCATTCCTTCTCCCACCAGAACAGGAGTATTGGGCATAACTCTTACAATACGATTAGTATTTACAATATTTTTAATAAATCCTGTTGTAATCCCGGCTGCAACAGAAACAACTAGTTTTTCAGGAGTAATGAATTCTTTTATTTCTTCTAAAACACTCTCAACCTGATTTGGTTTAACAGCAATAAATATAATATCTGAAACCCGAACTAAATATTTATTATCCAAGGTAATTTCTACCCCAAGTCTCTTAGAAGTCTCTTCTAAATTATCAGACGAAGATTTAGAAGCCATAATATCAGCTCCTCCAATTCCCTTAATAATTGCTCCGGCCATTTTACCACAACCAATAAAACCAATTTTGTTATATTTCTTCATAATTAAAACCTCTCTCATGTTGACTAATAGCCATGTTTTATTTAGTATAAAATTATTATAAGTAAAATTAGCTGAAAAGGAAATAGAACAATGAGACGTACATTAGAAGGAACAAAGATTAAAAGACAACACGTTAGCGGTTTCAGAGCAAGAATGTCAACTCCGGGCGGTCGTGAAGTATTAAACAGAAGACGCGCTAAAGGAAGACATCAAATTGCTATTTCAGGAAGCAAACGTGCTTAATCAAAATAAGATTTAACCAAAAAAGTCCGCTATAGCGGATTTTTTTTATGCTAAAGATTTGATTATACCAACAATTTTTCCTATTAACATTAACTCGTTAACTGTTGTCCCATTAATTGTTTTTACTTTATACTCGGGATTATCTGATTTTATAATTATTTCATCAAGATTTTTTGATAATCTTTTAACAAAAAACTCATTATTAAAACAGAAAACATAAATTTTATTATCCTGTATCTGAGCGCCATTCCAATGTTCAACGATTAGTCTGTCTCCATTATCAATAGTAGGCGACATACTATCACCGGCCGCATTTATCATAGAGTAAGTTTTTTGCTTCGAAAACCCGCCAATTAAAAGTGTTGAAACAGGAAGTTTAATTTTTTCTTCTGAAAACAAAATGCTTCCAGCTCCACAGCTAGCAAAGATATCCGTATAATAATCCATATGAATTACATTTTCATCAGCACTTGATAAATCAGTAAAAAGTGAAATACCATAATAGCTTTCTATTTTTTTCAATTCACTAACAGTAACCTGACTTTCATTCTTTATCCTGTTACTAACAGTTTGACGAGTAATCCCCAAGCTTTCTGCAAGCATAGACTGATTAATATAATTCCCTGTTTTTTGACTAATTATCGTTATTAATTCATCTAATCTCATTTTCACCACAATAAAACAACACTTGACATTTGTATCATATCGTCTTACAATAATGTACAAGAAGTTAGTTCATGTATGATATTTAATCACAAAAATTGACAAATGTCAAACAAATTATCACATATTTACTACTTATTTGAGAATTAAGAAAAAGATTTAAAAGGGGGAAAATGAAATTAGAAGGATTACTACGAGCAGCGAGTGCATTTATAGGACTTGGACTCCAACAGCAATTGATTGTTATCAAATCGGATGCTCATGTTCTAAATGCAATCTTAGTAAGATTTATTCTTTAAAAGATTGCAAAATGAAAAAAACCGTTTTTGAATTGGTAAGAAGATTTGGAGCACCGAAAATTAATGGACAGTAAAAGATTAAGTTGTATAAATAATGGAAAAAAAGGCGGACGGCCAAAACAAGACTCAAAGATACGCATTGAATTACCGGGTGTAGATTTGGTAATTCTTACCCCAAACCAATATGGTTCACTATTAGAAAAATATGGATATGATTTACTCCAAAAATCACTATTACTGTTTGATAACTGGCTTAAAACAGGAGGTAAAAATTCAGCGAAGTATGTGGGCAAAAACAATTATGCCCACTTTCGAACTGATGGATGGGTAATTAATACAGCAAAAGAAATCTAAACAATCTCCTTGCCGACAATAGGTGCGATTTGTTTAATTTGTTTATATAACAAATCGTATTGCCATGGATAAAGCGATTGAGCACCATCACACATAGCACAATCCGGGTTGTGGTGAACTTCTATAATCAAACCATCACAACCCGCTGCAATTGCAGCGCGTGACATTGGTTCAACCTTGTCACGTAGCCCTGTTGAATGACTAGGGTCAATTATTACAGGTAAATGACTTAGTTTTTTAATTACAGGGATTGCAGACAAATCAAGGGTATTTCTTGTGAATTTTTCAAAAGTTCTAATTCCTCTTTCACAAAGAATTACCTGATTATTACCACCCGCCATAATATATTCAGCAGACATAAGCCATTCTTCATAAGTAGCAGCAAGCCCGCGTTTAAGAATAACCGGTCTGTGAATTTTGCCTATTTCTTTAAGCAAATTGAAATTTTGCATATTTCTTGCACCGATTTGCAAAATATCAACATACTTCATAAACATATCCAGCTGTGAAGCATCCATAATTTCGGATACTACAGCCATTCCATGGTTATCAGCCACACTTCTGATAATTTTTAAGCCTTCTTCGCCCATACCTTGAAATGCATAAGGACTGGTTCTTGGTTTAAAGGCGCCGCCTCTAATAATTTTAACATTAGAATCTATAAGCTCTTGAGCAGTCGCATCCATCTGATTGTAAGATTCAATTGTACAAGGACCGGCAATCAAACCGGCGTACTTATCGCCAAATTTAACTCCATTAACTTCAATAACAGTATCACATCCTTGAGAAACTCTAGCTGCAAGTTTATAACTTGTAGTAACTCTTAAGACTTCATTTACTCCGGGAAGAAGTTCAAAATCACGCTGGTCAACATCTTTTACGCCTATTGCATGAACAAGAATGCGGGCTTCACCATATGAAACCCTTGCTTCAAAACCTTTTGCCTCAAGAAATTCCGATACACGCTGAATATCTTCTGAAGTCGCGTTTTTATTCATTACAACAAGCATAATTACCTCCAGTTACGTTATAATTATACACAAAAAACGAATTTATGGTATACTTAGGATACTATGAAAATATTTGATGAGAACTTAATTTTAGAAACAATTAATATGATAAAGTTATACAATTTCGACATCCGAACTGTAACTTTAGCAATTAGCCTCAGAGACTGTATTTCAGAGGATGTTAATATTGTTTGTGATAAAATTCAAAGAAAATTGGATAAATATGCAACAAATTTGGTCAAATATGCCGGGGATATTGAAAATGATTATTCAATTCCAATCGTAAATAAAAGAATTGCAGTTACTCCAATTTCCTTAATTGGTGAAAGCTGTTCTCATAAAGATTATGTAAAAATAGCCCAAACACTAGACAAATCAGCAAATAATCTGGGAATTGATTTTATAGGCGGTTTTTCTGCTTTAGTAGAAAAAGGCTTTACATCAGGAGATTTAGGACTTATTGAATCCATCCCAGAAGCATTAGCTTCAACGAAAAGACTTTGTTCATCCGTTAATGTTGCAACTTCAAAAGCTGGAATTAATATGGATGCTGTTTTAAAAATGTCAAAAACAATCAAAGAAGCAGCAGAATTAACGGCAAACAATGGCGGTATAGGTGCTGCAAAGCTTGTTGTTTTTTGTAATTCAGTGGGTGATAATCCATTTATGGCGGGAGCTTATTGCGGTTATGGAGAACCTGAATGTGTCTTAAATATAGGAGTTTCAGGACCTGGTGTTGTTAGAGCTGCGATATCAGATTTGCATAAAGAGGCTGATATGGGAATTTTGGCTAATAAAATTAAGCAAACTGCATACAAAATAACAGCAGCCGGTGAGCTTGTCGGACGTCAATTATCAGAAAGATTAAATATTCCTTTCGGTATAATAGATCTTTCGCTTGCACCAACTCCGGCTATTGGTGATAGCGTAGCCCAAATCTTTCAGGCAATGGGTTTAGAACATGCCGGTGCTCATGGTACAACAGCAGCATTGGCTATGCTTAATGATGCTGTTAAAAAAGGCGGTATCATGGCAAGTTCTTATGTAGGAGGTCTTTCCGGTGCATTTATTCCTGTTTCAGAAGATGCCGGTATGATTGAAGCAGCAAAATTAGGACATCTGACATTTGATAAACTGGAGCTATGACTTGTGTATGTTCTGTAGGACTTGATATGATTGCAATTCCAGGAGATACACCTTCTACCACAATCGCTGGAATGATTGCAGATGAAATGGCTATAGGTATGATTAATAAAAAAACAACAGCAGTAAGAATAATTCCTGTACCAAACAAAACTGTTGGAGATCATGTTATTTATGGAGGACTTCTTGGTGAAGCTCCAATAATGAAAGTTAACGGGCTTTCTTCTGCAAATTTCGTTAATAGAGGCGGTAGAATACCAGCTCCTATACATAGTTTAAATAATTAAGGATAGAATATGACAACATTTAAAGATATGGAAGATAGCTTGAAAAAGTTTATAATACAAGAACAATCTGATGCCCATAATATTAAGACGATGAACAATGCTAAATACAATAATATAAAAGTTTGGATGGATCCTTCCAAAACCCAGGAGCAACATGTTGTAATACGTATTTCAATTTCTGAAGCTACATATTCTTTGAATGACTTCTCTCGTATAAATGGCGGGCTCGGATATGAAGAACGACATGTCTTAAAATGGTTTGGAAGATATGGAATAAAAGAAAAATTAACAGAGCTTTGGAACTTTGCCGAAAACAATAAAGAGGATAAATAAGTGGAATATAAGGATTTGTCAACCAATCCTGTAAATGTTGTCTTGCAGCTTGTAGGCGCTAAATGGAAAATTCTTATAATCAAAGAACTTCTGAAAAAAGAAATGCGTTTTGTTGAATTAAAAAAGAATTTAGGATGTACGGCAAAAGTTCTTACAGCTTGTCTTAAAGATATGGAAGAAGACGGACTTGTAATAAGAGAAGAAATAGAAAGCTCCACTCCTTTTGTTGAATATTATTTAACAGATATTGGTTACACTTTACGACCGGTAATCGAAGCAATGCACAAGTGGGGAAAAGAATACAAGCGTTTACGCAAACTAATGGAGAAAATCAGATGAAAATAACATATTTAGGACATAGTGCATTTGAAATAAATAATATTTTAGTTGATCCTTTTTTAGTTATGTGTCCTGATTATAGACCCGAAGGAATTACGGACATTTTTGTAACTCATGCTCATGGAGACCATTTAGGAAGCGCAATCGAAATCTCTAAAAAAACAGGTGCGACAATTACTGCAATATTTGAACTTGCTAACTATTGCACAGCACAAGGTGCTATTGCAAATGGAATTGGTCTGGGCGGATGGATAAATTACCGTTGGGGAAGGACAATTGCAGTTCCTGCATTTCATTCAAGCTCAATTGATTATAAATTCAATGGCGGTTGTCCTTGCGGATTTGTTTTTGAAATCGATGGCAAAACTATTTACCATGCCGGTGATACAGCTCTAACATCTGAAATGAAAACAATCAGAGAATTATATCAACCTGATATTGTAATGCTTCCTATTGGCGGTCATTATACAATGGATATTGAACACGCTGTTAAAGCCTCTGAATGGCTTGAAGCCAATACTATCATTCCAATGCACTACAATACTTTTGAAGTAATTAATGCTAATGTTAAGGATTTTGAGCGCCAAATCAGAGAACTGGGGAAAACACCGCTTGTTTTAGGAATTAATCAGAGTATTGAAATTTAATCTAAACTACTTTTCTTAATCTTTTGTTTAAGTTTATAAATCAAATAGTTTTCATCATTAGTTGAAAGCAAGTTAGGATTTCTCTTATATTTGACTGCATCTTTTGGGGATAATTGAAGCAAGTTCAATTTTTCTTGTTTAGCTTTCATACTTTTGTATTGACGTTGAAGCATAAGAAAATCTTTTAACATTACAGCGCCGGCACCAACTTGTGATATACCTGAGGTTTGCTGAAGCTTTTGATCTTGCTGCCTAAACCATATTTCCATCAAAGAATCAAAAGATTCATTTGCAGATGTTCTTGCTTTATCTAAATTTAATTGATTAGAACTTGGCATAATATTATACTTCTTCATCATATTAGCAACCATTGAATATAAACTGCTTGTATTTACTTCATCTAAAGCAGTCTGATTGTCAAAGAAACATTTTTCCAACTCGGCAGAAATCTTTTCTTTTGCCTTTTCTTTAGTCAAACCGCTTGCTTCCAGATTAGCTCCTTCAAGCATATATTCAACAATATCAGGGACATCTGCTCTTTGAATATAAGTTGTAAATCTCAAAGAATTCATAGCATGTTGAGCAGATAAATCAATTGTATTACCTGTATCAATCAAAGTAAATATCTGACCTTTACGCTGTTTCATTGCATTATAGTCAATAAATACGTTACCCGGGTGAATATCTGCGTGCAATGTTTTACCGGCCTTATCAACTTTGTAGAACTGCTCTACCATTACTTTCATATATTCTTGGAATAAGTATTTTGCATCAGCATCATCCATATCAATTTTACCAATATCAGGAGTACGAGCTTCTATTCTTGCTATTTCTTTTTTCGACTCTGCAATCCAACTTTCATAAGTATCTATTCTATTTTTAATAAGTTCTTCACGAGATACGCCTAAACTTGCAATACGTTCTTCATCCCATTGACTCAATTTACCTATTTTTAACTTCGCTAATTCACTCTCATACCAAGATAACATAGAGCGTTCACGATTTAGTTTAATCAATGAATCTAAGCTAATACCTTCTGCTTTTTCCATTATATAAACACCGTTTTTAACCCCAATCGGTTTTACAACTTTAGCAGTTTTTGTATAAGCTACAAGTTTTTTAGCAGCTTCAGCTTCGTTTTGGAAATCAACTTCTTTTGCAATACCTTCAGCTAAATCATCGATATTTCTCAAGAGATAATCTTTTTCTTGTTGAGTTTTGCCTTCTAAACCGTTAATCAATTCAATAAACTTCTGCTTATCGGCAAGGATTTTTTCCTTAGAAATTCCTTCTTTCAAGGCTTTTACACAAACATCTTTGCCTTCAGGAGTTGTTACAAGATAAGTCTCTGCAATTGTACCAACACCTAAACACTTTTTAAAGACATATCCGTCACCCAATTTATCTTTTATAAATGCCTGAACCGCAGCATCATCTCTTGTTCGAGGACAATTTTCACGCAAAGCTTCTGCCCATTCGCCGGTTTTACCGATTTGTAAGAACTTAACTGCAAAAATATTTTCTTCGGTAAGCTTGGTTATTCTCTCTTCAATAGATAAGTTTGCTTTATTTTCCAAAATTTCCTGAATATTTTTTGTACTGAGAAGTAGCGCAGTTAATTCCTGATAAGTTGTCTGACCTTCAAATTCAGATTTTTTCAAAGCTGCATTAACAAGTTTTTCTGTAGCAGACTTAAGGTTTTTATCATAAACAGAAGTCCATCTAACTTTCTTAACCATTGGAACAGCAGCCGCTGCAGCAAAGGCTGCATGAGTTAGACCATCACTCTTAAGGTTTTCTACATAACCGTTAAATGATTTGTCTTTTTCTGTTTTGTTTGCTACAAAATATCTGTTCAGGCTGTTACCCGCAAAATAAGCCGGTATACCGACAATACCGCCTCCAATAAGAGTTATTGGCATCATCAAACCATTAAGCATTCCTGATAAAAAGTTATTAGGACGTTCTTTTTTGTTTAATTTCTTTTCGTATTTATAAGCAGCCTTATCATAACGGTCTTTCGCTCCGTTAAAATCTTTTTTATCGACTTCTTTTGAACCGGCACGGTTGAGTTTCAAAATACCCCATTTTGACAAACCACCTGCAAAAGCCGCGGCAACAGTCGCCGCTGCAACCATTTTAGTATTTGATTGACCTGATTTAATTATAGATTCGCCTAAGTTAGCCCAGAAACTTTTCCCGGACTCTTTGCCCATTTCTCCAACCATTTTTGCCATATCATCATAGTATTTTTTATTGATTTGCATTTCTGCACTCAACATTTTTAACTTATTACGTATAGCAAAGAATGTTATCCCGGAAGCTCCTATAGAAACCACATCCCCAAATCCTTGAGCAGAATTGACCTGTGATTTTCTGTATTTATCAACTGTTTGTTTTGCTTCTTCATCCGTAAGCTCACCAGCTTCCACTTCGGCAAGTGCCTCTTTAACTCTTTTAGAACCAACTCCTAAGCCTGTAAGATTTTTAATGCCATTATATAACCGCTCAATCAAACCATTCTTCTTATGTTGATGAACAAACTCATCTTGAGCACTTAAAGGAGGACGATTTGCTCTATCGTATTTTACCATCTCCTTTAGCATACTTTTGCTCATTGGAATATTTTGCTGGTAATATGTATTCTGTATTTCAGCCATTATTATTTCCTTAAAACTTACATATATCATTAAAAAGTATTAAAATCATTAGAAATTGCCAGATTATTAAATTTTGTTAACAAATTAGCAAAATTTAAAATTTAGATACATTCTTATACTCAAAAAGGAGATATCATGCCATTTAAAGTTCAATTATCAGCAAAACCAATCAAATATCAAGCAAAAAATTATGAAGTAGGAAGAGATAGAATTTTTACAATAAACAAATCAAGATTTTCTCAATCGCCTCATCCGCTTGTTAGCTTTGATGCAAATTCCTGTACCATGCTCAATCTTAATGGCGGCAACAATAGAAACTGTTTAATGCACCTTTCGCCAGAACAACAATCAACAAAAACATTAAAATCCGGTTTAGAAAAATGTCTGTTACAACTTCATGAAAAAATGGGAAATCTAGAAGAAGATATTAGAGGTATTATTGTTGGAGGAAGACATTCAGAACACAAAGACAGCTTTAACCTCTTTAACGAAATAGCTAATATTTTAGATGAATTTGGAATACCTTTTTCTATGCTTTGCGGTAAATTTGATAATATTGCTAATGACAATATTGTTATAACAGGCAATAAAGCATGCATTTGGAATAGTTCATTGGATAACAACAATAATAATCTTGAAGATATCTATGAAGTAGTAGAAATTTCTGATGAAGTACCTGTAAATTTTGAATAGTTTTCATTAAAGAAATCTTCAAATCTATCTTCCAAAATTGCTTGTCTTGATTTTTTTGCAAAATCAATAAGGAACTTAATATTATGTATAGACATCAAAGCCTGTGCTGTACCTTCACCGCATTTATAAAGATGTCTTAAATAAGCTCTTGAATGATTTTTACAAGCATAGCAATCGCAATTTTCATCCAACGGCTTTGGATCATCCCAATATTGTGCATTTTTAATCTGTTTTTTCCCTTCCCAGCTAAAGAATGAGCCGTGGCGTGCATTTCTAGTTGGAAGAACACAGTCAAACATATCTACACCGCGTTTTATACCATCAAGCAAATCTTCCGGAGTACCCACTCCCATCAAATATCTAGGTTTATTATGTGGAAGTAATGGCGCAGTTAATTCAACAAAATGGTTCATAGTTGCTTTATCTTCGCCAACACTCAAACCGCCGATTGCATATCCAACAGCAGGGATAGAAGAGACAAAAGCAGCACTTTCACGTCTTAAATCATCTTCAAAAGCACCCTGACAAATAGGGAATAATGCTTGTGTAGTACTTGTTTTTGCTTTAATACATCTTTCAAGCCATCTGTGAGTGCGCTCCATTGCTTCTTTAGCAGTTTTATAATCACAAGGAAAAGGGGCACACCAATCAAATGCCATAATTATATCAGCACCAATTGCCTGTTGAATTTCCATTGATATTTCCGGACTAATAAAATGTTTTTTACCATCTTTAGGGTCTCTAAATTCAACCCCTTCTTCTGTAATTTTTCTAAGGTGCGCTAAAGAAAACACCTGAAATCCGCCTGAATCAGTTAAAACAGGCTTATCCCAATTCATCCAGTCATGAATACCGCCAAATTTTTCAATCAGTTTATGTCCGGCTCTTAAATAAAGGTGATAAGAGTTAGCTAATATTATTTGAGCACCGGTATCGTAAAGATTATTATTAGTAACAAGCTTAACAGTGGAATTTGTTCCAACAGGCATAAATATAGGAGTCTCAATATCACCATGAGGAGTATGCAAAACTCCGGCACGAGCACCTGTTTTGGAATCAACATGTATCAAATCATAACTGAAATTATCAAATACAGAAGCCATTAACCGTTATAACGCTCCTCATCAAATGTAATCATTTCAAGCATAGATTGCCAATTATCATAAATTTCTTCAGGCTTAAAATATAAAGCAATCTCTCTTGCTGCACTTTCTAATGAATCTGAGGCATGAACAACATTGTATTCCATAATTTGAGCAAAATCTGCTCTAATTGTACCAACATCAGCCTTTATAGGACTTGTTGCCCCTACAATATGACGAACGCTTTCAACAGCTTCATATCCTTCAATAACCATAGCAACAATTGGTCCGCTTGTAATATAGTGGATTAGTCGATTATAAAAAGATTTACCATAATGTTCTTCATAATGTTTTGCAGCAAGCTCCGGTGTTACTTGCAACAACTTCATACCAACAATTTTGAACCCTTTGTTTTCAAACCTTTCTAAAATTTTACCGATAAGCCCTCTTTTTACGCCATCAGGCTTGATTGCAACAAATGTTCTTTCTTCACTTCTCATAATCTCTCCTATAAAATAACAAGGGAAAACCTTTCCACCAATCTTATTAGAACATAAAAAGACCAAAATGTAAAATAAAAAAACTTTTTTATTTGCTAAAGCATTAACAATTTTTATTGCAAATTGTAATTTAACATGTAGAACAAGATGTAATTCACTATGAGATTAAGATAACTTGTCTATTGATTCAATTCGTCATAAAATATTAATTTTTTGTTTATTTTTTGAATAAGAATGAAAATAGTATTTATAATAAAAGTAGCTACCTCTGAATATTTCAGAAATAGCCGTTGTTTTTTAATCCAAACACATCATATAAAAAATAATACGGCATGTCAAATATACAGAGGTAAGTTATTACAAAATATTTATGGAAAAGAAAGGTGGATTGTATGCCAGGTGATGTGATTGTTTATGAATGGTTTGCAAATTTTGTTACAGAAAAAGTTCAAAAAAGAAAAAAGTACGTAAGTACAATAGTTAATAAGGAACCCTATTCTTATATAACAGATTTTTATTTAAAATTACGAAGAAATTTAGTTAGTATAATTAAAAAGAATAAGTCTCTAACAGACTTAAACGATATTTTAAAAAATCTAAATCCTCAGAAACACGTTCATTACGAAACTTTAATAGGACAAATACAAAATTTTATGCAGGGGATAATATACTCATGGGTTGAACCACCTAAAAATACTATTGAATACTCCGGTTTACTTTTAAAAGTTAATCCTGAGATAGGTTTAAAAATAAACAATGATACTCTTTTTATTAAATTGTATTTTAAAAGCCCTCCAATTAACGGTATGAAAGTAAAAGTAATGCAAAAAATAATGCAAGATGCGTTACAATGCGATTTTCCGGAAGCTAAAGTTGCAATTTTAGATATAAGGCGTGGTATTTTGTATAAAGCAACCATTGATGAAGAAATAAAAATACCATATAACTTAGAGCAAGAAGCACTGATATGGCAAAGATATGCAGAAGAAGATTAAATAGTAGATTTTGGTTAGGAGTATAAAATGAATTTAATGACGTGGGCAGAAGTAAAAAACGAACTTCAAGAAGTAGAAAATAAGAATTTATTATTAGGAAATGGATTTTCAATTAGTTATAAAGCTGATGATTTTAATCAAAAAAGCATTATACAAGAAATTGATTTTTTAAAAAATTCTACAGATGTTTCCGATATAGAAGAATGTATTGCTAAAACTCAAGAATTGGTTTCCGAAGGCTCCCCTTGCACAGTGCCTGGAGAAATCATAAAAAAATGGATAAAATCTACAATACATAAAGCATTTATTGAAAAATTATTTGCAAAAATGCCCCCAACAGTAAGAGCAAAAAATGATTATAACGAAAATACTTTAGTGCCATATAAAAATTTTCTTGCAGAATTTAATAAATTTTATACACTAAATTATGACCCCTTATTATACTGGATGTCGCTTCATTTTGTTAACAATGGGGATAAGGATGTTCAAGCAGTAATGAAAGCTGAAGAAAAATATAATAATGCAAAAGATGGAAGCAAAACTAAAGAAACTTCTAAAATACAATTCTATGAGAAAGTAACTACTTGTATGTCCAAGATAAGAGAAAAAATATTTGTAACGAAGGCTCATAAAGATAAATATAAAATGAAAGTATATTTTGCGGACAAATGTTTATATGACGAAACATTATCAAAAGCAGAGGCTGATAAAACTATTTCAATAGACAAAATATCAAACACTTTATGTTCAAATATGGAAAAAATGTGTGATGAAAACACTGATATGAAAGAAGAATTTGAACAAATAGAATTAAATGTTAAAAATGATTTTGATTCTAAAAAAGCAGAAATCATCGCAATTGATAATGGGATTAAAATTGAATTTAACGATGGTTTTTTAACAAATAAAGAAACGAAAAGATTAGAGTGGAATAATAAAAATCCTCAAAATGTCTATTTTCTTCATGGAGCTTTTCATATATTACAAAAAGACGATTCCATTATAAAAATTAAAGCCGAACCCACAACTACAATGCTTAAAAATATTCAAGAAGAATGGAATCAGGGTTATGACTCTCTAACAATATTAGAATCAACTGCCAAAAATAAAGAAGACGAAATTAATAAAAATCTATACTTAAAATATTGTTTTGATAATTTTAAAAATCAAACAGGTGTTCTTGTGACATTAGGTGTATCATTTTATGACAGTGATAATCATATAATTGACAGAATAAATAAAAATGATAATATAAGCCAAGTATACATAGGTTGTTATGAAGAGCCATCTGAGGAATTATTGAATAAGTTTAAGGATAATACCAAAGTTAAATATTTTTCTACAAAAGGAATATTTGAGATATGTAATTAACACAAACCTTCACATTCAAAGATTTGTTTACTTGTTTATATTATAATTAACCCATGCAAAAGTTTTATGAAAAACAAGATATAACTTTGTTTCAGGGTGATTGTATTGAAATTTTAAATCGGGCAACTCCCGAATCTATTGATATGATTTTTGCAGATCCGCCATATATGCTTTCTAACGGTGGAATAAGTTGTCAATCAGGCAAAGTTGTTTCTGTTAACAAAGGGAAATGGGATGAAAGCAGAGGTTTGGATGAGGATTTTGAGTTCCATCAAAAATGGATTAATGCTTGTAAAAGAGTTTTAAAGCTAAACGGTACAATTTGGATATCAGGAACTTATCATTCAATTTACGCATGTGGTTTTGCTTTACAAAAAGCCGGTTTTAAAATTCTAAATGATATTTGCTGGTTTAAGCCTAATGCATCTCCGAATATGAGTTGCAGGTATTTTACAGCAAGCCATGAAACTTTATTATGGGCAAGAAAAGCTCCGAAAGGCAAACATACTTTCAATTATGAAACAATGAAAAATGGCAATTGGGGCGATGATATTCTTAAAAAGCCAAACAAACAAATGCGTTCGGTTTGGCAAATAGACACTCCAAAACCTTCAGAAAAAGAATTTGGGAAACACCCTACTCAAAAACCTTTAGAATTGTTAAGGCGCATAATCCTTGCCTCAACTAACAATGGCGATTTAATACTCGATCCATTCACAGGAAGCTCAACAACTGGTATAATGGCATTAGAGTTAGATAGAAAATTTATTGGAATAGACTTAGAGAAAGAATACTTAGACCTTTCTGTCAAAAGGTTTGAGCAAGTATTTTCAAAGAAAGATAAAGCATGGCAGTAGTTTTAGAACAATTAAAAAATAAAACATACCCTATTGTTAAATGGGTTGGCGGCAAACGTCAGCTTATGTTTGAATTGCTTAAAAACATGCCAAAATCATACAACCGTTATTTTGAGCCTTTTATTGGCGGTGGTGCTTTATTTTTTGAATTACAATCCGAAAATGCTTATATTTCTGATATGAACGAGGAGTTAATTAACCTTTATTCAGTTGTTAGAGATAATGTTTATGAACTTATTGAAGATTTGAGCAAACACGAGGTTTCAAAAGAATATTTTTTAGAAATTCGTAATATTGATAGAACTAAAAAATATGCAGAATTGTCAAATATAGAAAGAGCAAGCCGCTTTATTTATTTGAATAGAACCTGTTTTAATGGCATGTACAGAGTAAATTCTCAGGGACAATTTAATGTTCCGTTTGGACACTACAAAAATCCTCGAATTATTGATGAAAACAATCTTTTGAATTGTTCGGAACTTCTAAAAAAGACAGAAATTAAATGTGCTGATTTTTCAGAAATTTTAACAAAAGTTCAAAAAGGTGATTTTGTTTATTTCGATCCACCTTATTTTCCATTGAATGAGACTTCAAGTTTTACATCATATACTAAGGATGGTTTTGATATTGATATGCAATTCAAACTACGTGATGTTTGTGATGAGTTGGATTCAATGGGTGTTAAATTTATGCTTTCTAATTCAGATACTAAATTGGTAAATGAATTATATGCAAATTATGAAATTAAAAAAGTTTTTGCTTCCCGTCAAATCAATGCAAATGCTGACGGCAGAGGTAAAATTACAGAAGTTTTAGTTAGGAATTATTAATCTTTATCTTGCAAGATTCTCTTTAAAAAAGAGGTTCTGGCATAAAAAGCTCTTGTTTTGGGAGCACCGTTACCTTGTCCTTTTGTCCTTGGTTGAATCCATTTTCCCATTTTACCTGTAAGAGCATTAAATCCCTTTGTTTTTAGGCAATTTCTCGTTTCCTCATAATCTGCTTCTATTTCAGAATATAATTCTTGATTATCATCAATATCAAATTGAAATGCACTTAGTAATTCAGAATGAGGTTCCGATGTTGCATACCACATTCTTGTTATTATTAATAAACAATTTAGTTTTGATTTTAAATGACTATGAGCAAAATCATTATTAATTACGTCATCTGGATTTATCATTGTTATAGCCATTGTTTCTTTAGGGACAATTAAACCGGATTTTAACCTTTTCATAGAAACTGTTTTTAACTCCCAATCTCCAAAATCTGGCGATTGCAAACAATTTCGGGGTAATCCCAAATGACATTCTACAACATGACCAACCCAACCTTTATTTTTCTTCCCATCTTTAAACAATGTTACACCGCAAGTTTCTGCGATTTCTACTAAATCTTTTCCAATAATTTCTTGTAACTTTTCAGTTGCCTCATCTCTATTCATAAAGTTATTCTATTGCACACAAGATAAATAAACAAGCCATGCTAAAAAGTTTTTATGTCCAAATGTAACTTCTTTCGTTTTTTTACTAGCTTTTCTCAAGCTTCATTGATAGTGTGTTGCTTGCGAAAAGGAGGATAGATTATGAAAGTTAATAGTTACTGTATAGAAAAGAAAGAAATCGATAAATTTACCCAAAACGCAGCACGTATTTATAACATTGTTGTCGTATTATCTTATTTTTGCAATGAACAACCTGATATTGAAGAATTAAGCAATATTGCACCTATTGTAAATTATCTTAGACGTGAATCTGATAATTTGTATGCAGATTTGCTTAACTTTAATAACAATGATTGTGAGTAAATATCGCTCAAAAAATATCTAAAATTCTTCTTTTGAATTTCAATCATTAGTTATATGATATTTCTATATTGATATACATGAAGGAACTTCCATTTTTGCAATCTTTATGTTTTTATCGAAATTCCTATGTTTTTCATTGTATGTAACGGCAAAAACCAGATACAAAATTGCACATCTTGTATATCGAAAAACTTCCATCGTCGTAACTTCTAATTCTTCTTTGGTTATAGATATTGCATAATTATGTTTCCCTTTCCAAATGTTAGAATTTGATTCAGAAATCTTTACCCAACCATGCTCTAAATTATTTCTGAGTATTCTAAGGATATATGCATCAGGATTTGGCACTTGCCAATCTTTTAGTCTTGAACTATCAGTTAAATCACAAGATAGCCAAAATAAGGCATCAATATATGGGTTTTGAATATTTTGAAAAATCTTTTGTAAATAAGTTGGTTTAAAATAAATATTTCCATTATAGTTAGTTTTAAAATATTTATCTAGCAAAACTACAATACTGTCTAATATTCCAAAGCATAATTTAAAAGCCATTTTAATATTTTCAGTATTGGTTGAAAAATCAACAAGGTCTAAAGAACTTGTTAAATATAAATCTTTTTCAAGCCAATTAGGATATTTTTCATACAACCCACTATAAAATAAGTATCTAGCTTTACAGAATCTATTTTTAATATCCGAGAATGCTACATTTAAAAATGGACCTTCTCCAATTTCAACAATATAATTTGGAAATTCTAATGTATCTTTTGCTGCAATTGCCTCTTTTGTAATATCATTTAATGGATTAATAAATAATGTATTTTGTAAGCACCAATTTCTGTATTCTTTTTCCTTTATACAATCAAACTTAATTTGCTCAGAAATATTCTTAGGAGTCATATGTTTTTCCTTAAATTGGTTTCCCCATTGTAATAAATCAGCAACCCAAGAAGTTGTATCAATTTCTTCTCTTATCCCCTTATGAAAAATGCTTTCTTTATTATTTGAAAGTTCTTTAATTAATCGATATGCTTCCATAGAATAATCTGCATTATATGGAAATCCCAAATATGAATTTAAAACTATGAGAGTTCTTGCTTTATTAAAAGGTGCTACAAACATAGAATCAGAGTTTATTGCTTTAAAATAATCAAATGACCATAAAGAAATAGCTTCAACATCACGACAAAATCGGTGATAAATATTTGCTAGATTTGTTTGAATTTCAAAGCTCATACCTGCATTATTATTTCTAAAATATTCCCTATATGCTCGCCTCATATAGTTTGTAGATTGAACAGTATATATTGGAAATGTTTGGTTTCGCCAATTTGAAATATCTTCGCAAAATATTCTTGCCTTTGTAGAATATAAATTAGAAATACAATACCATATGTGAGTTAAAAGCGGACTCCTTTCTGTGTTTTCTTCTAATTTTTTTAATTGACTTATTAATTCATCTATTTTCTCAATATCACCTGAAGTAATTGCGATATCACATTCTCTTGAAAAGTTTTTATCCATATATTAATCTTTAATCCCCAGTTCTTGTTTGATAACAGAATAAAATTCTAGGATTCTTCCATTATTTTGTTTATGCACTTCTAGAATATTTGATGATAATTCTAAATTGTTTTGTAAATCTTTATACAAGTCATAAAAGCATTCCATTGTTGATTGTTTGCCAAAAATACTTTCTAATTGGATTTCATTCCACAAATCTTTTGTACTTTTTGACATATTTATACATTTTTTAGTACGAATATCTTTTTCAAAACGCATAGAAAAATCATACATTTTTTGATATAAAACTTCTCGTTTTCTTTTTAGATAAATACGCTCTTCTCTAGAAGATTTATAACAATCAATAAAAAAAGTAAAACCACCAGTTATTATAGCACCTAAAATAATACCAAACATTTGTGAATTTAGGAATTTTAGTATCAAATGAATCATTGTTACTCCTTTACTTCAAAGTAACATAAAAATTGTCATTCTAATAGATATTAAAACCCTAAAACTTCTCTTTCAATCTGTTCAATAACTTCAGGAGTTAGTTGTCCTGTTGGTTTTGGTTGTTTGGATTTTTGGTTAGAATTTTCATATTGTTTAACTTGTGGAATATTTTTTAAAATCTTCATTAGCGAATAAATCTCAGATTGCGGAGTTTGCGTTTTATTATCCATATCCTTAGAAATTTTTTGCATCAATTTTCTTGCAAATTCTAAAAGTTCTTCGCTAAAAATTTCTTGATTCCATTCAGCTTCAAATCTTTTTCCATCCCATTCGTATTTCTTTTTCCAATAAAATAAAGTCCTGCGAGAGATATTTAGTTTGAGTCCGATTTCTTTAAGTGGGATTTTGTCATAAATATACATCTTTTCAGCTTTTTTGTAATCTTTCATTTTAGTCATATTAACTCCTTATCTACACATTGAATTTTTAACACCATAATACGGATTATGTTTGAGTAATCCTTGTTCGAACGCATATTTCAAAATACTTCCAAGTAAAGACACGCCATTGCTTGCAGTCTTTGGTTTGTATTTTTCTTTCATTTTCTGCATAAAATCAACAATCATTTCATAAGTAATTTTATTAATTTGAATTTCGCCAAAATATGGCAAAATATTGTATTTCAACAGTGATTTGTAACCCTTTAAAGTATCTTTTGTCAGTTTTCTATTAGCAAGATAATCTTGTGCTAAATCGTTAAATAAAATATCGTTCTTTTTTCTAAAAGCTGGTTTTGGATACAATTCAAAAGTCTTCTCTTTAGAAGCTTCTACATATTTATACAGACCCTGTTCAAAAACTATTTTACCCTCGTTCAAAAGGTGTTCAAGTTCTATTTTACAATCACACTCGGCAATCATTTCAATTTCATCAAGTGTAAATTCTTTTAAATGTCGTGCTAATTTTTCGATATTCATAATATCTGTTGAATTACCTCCAAATTAATTTCTGCTAAATTATTATCTTTTGCAAAATTTTCCATCTGATTTATTAACTGAACAATTTGCCTAAATCTGTTGTATTTTGTATGGATATATTCAATCGCATCCGTTGCAAATGGAATTTCAGAAAGTTGACCAAAAATCTGTGACAAATCATTTACCTCAAATGTTTCAAACTTCAAAATTTCTGAAAATCTATCGTATAAATGCTTGTATCTTTCGAGTTTTCTGTGAGCCAAACCCATGCCAACAAATATTATCGGACAATCGGTTTCGTCGTGAATATCTCGTAGGGTTTCAATAGTTTTATAGTTATTCATCAAATAATCCATTTCATCTATAAAAATTATCTGCGGAGTTTGTTTCAGCTTTTTAACCACAATATTGAAATTATCCGAAGTTAAGAATCTTGGAATTTCATCAAGTTCTTTTACCATTTCTTCCAAAAACCACCTTACGGTCATAAGGTTTGATGCTCTTAAGTAAATCCCGTCATATTTACAAGATAACCATAAAGCCGTTTGAGATTTTCCAAGTCCCGGTTCGCCATAAACCAGTCCCATTTTTGGAATATTCTTTGGTTTGTTTTGTAGATTTTCAACTAAACCTATAAAGTTTTTGATGTTTTGAGTTTTAATAAACATTTTATTCATGCGTTTTTCCTTTCTTGGCTTGCTCGCGTTAAACGGGCACGCTCACGCTTCAGCCCTCTGCTCGCAAGCCGCAAAATCTTATTCATATAATAGCCTGTACTCCTTTGTTTGCTTAAATTTTTCTATCCATTCATCTTGCGGATTATTTTTTATGAGGTATTCATATTTTTCTGAATTATTTTTGAACAATGTTTGAAGGGGTAAATGTTTTTTATCTCCCTCGCCCCTTGCGGGAGAGGGTTGGGGTGAGGGGTAGTTTTGCTCAATAAACTTAACTTCTTCATTACTTAAATATTGTTTTACCGAGTTAATCGTTTTCTTTCTCAGTTGTCGTTGCTTTACAATTTTCTGCTTGTAATCTTCAAAATCTTTCACATCTCCCAATATTTTTGCCATCGGATGAGTTTCTGTAACTCTTGTTGCTGTGCATAAATACTCGCCTTTCGGGGTAAAAACTTTGATTTTTGTAAGGTCAAAGAGATTGTATTTTATCAATACTTTACCCTTGAATCCATACAATCTTTCATCAAAATAATCACAATTCAAAAATCTGATTCCGTTTCTCTGAATTGTTTTAACTCCTGTTACCAACATTAAATCGTCAAGAGTATCAGTGTTTATATTTTGACGTTTTCTTTCTTCTAAAACTTCTGTAATACTTTTATCAGGAGCATTTGGACAAGGTTGTGAATTTTTGAAATTAAGCCATATGTCAATCATTTTTATTGTTTCTTCTATTGTTGGGATATATTCGTTATGCAAACTCTTGCGTAACTTTTCATTTCTCATCATATAAGTAGGCTTGTTATTTATTGATGAACCAATGTAACTTGGGAGTAATTTTTCAAAACCCTCCTGAAATTCTTTAAAAAATCTTTCAATGACTTTTGCTCTCGCATTGTAAGGACGAGCAAAAACCGTTTCTATGCCAAGCTTTGAATAGAGTCCATTAAATCCTAACTCACTAAATCCCCTGTCGTCAGTAAAGTATTTCGCTCTGAATGCTCTGCCATTATCTTGATACACA